>JAAYXB010000078.1 GCA_012516125.1 Bacillota bacterium
GGGGTGTCAAAATCCGGCTGCCTAGCCGGACGGGCCGGATTTTGGCGAAGCGCGCCCCGCTTGGGGCGCCGTCCCCGAGTGCAACACCGGCAACCCGGCAACTACTGGAAGAGGGGCGAGGACTAATGCACCCTCACTTAGGGGACGGGTGACATACATCACCCGTGAAGCTCCTCCCGCTCCGCACGTCACGGACCTGTGCCGAAGACCTGTGCCGAACAGGTGGCGGATCAGCCCGGATTAGCCCTTGGGCATCAGATCTTCCATGTTGAGCTTCGCCTTCTCGGCCTTATAGTAGTCGTACGAAGCCGGGAAGTTCAGCGCGCCGCCGACGAAGCTTTGCGGCCACTGCGACCTGAAGGTGTTGTAGTTCCTGATGGCCACCTGCCAGTCGTCGAGCGCGGTGCGGATCTCGTTCACCGCCTCCTCCAGGCCTCGCATGGTCTGCTGCACTATGGGCGGCGAGAAGAGTTGCGGGTATGCTTCGCGCAGGGCGTTCACGTTGACCGAGAACGCGAGACCCTCCGCGGCCTCGCGGAAGCGTGTCGCGGCCTCGATGGTCTTCTGCGGGTCCCCCTCAACCGTTGCTGCCGCGAACTCCTGTCCGGCGCGGTCCAGCGCCTCGGCGCGGGCCCTTATGACGTCAGTTAGAGTGTCTTTCTCGTGCTCCAGGAAGTCCTTCTCTATCGCCCAGATCCCCTTGATCTTCTCGCTCAGGGTCTCGAGTGCCGCGCCGTACCTCCCCTCCTGCGCGAGCACGCTCTGCTGGAGCCTGACCATGTCGCGCTGAATTCCCATGACCCAAGAGAACCCCGCAAGCACCACCAGGCCCACGATAATCAGGCCCACGATTCCATAGAGGCATCCCTTTCTCAATGCTCTCCCTCCCCATAGATCTTGCGAAGGATGTCATCGATGTTCCTTGCAATGGACACCACGGCCCCGTCGAGGTCGCCTGCGTGCGCGTAAGAGGCCGCTTCCTCGATGAGCGGCCCGAGGTCGGACGAGGTGAGACGCGGCAAGCCTCGCCCGACACTGTACCAGACCCGCCCCGCCTCGGGGCGGGCGTCGGGGATGACGAGAAAGACCAGGCCGTTGTTCTTGCGGGGACCATCGCGTTCCCCCAGCATGAGCCAGCGCCCGTAGTGGGTGGACCACTCTTGCGGGTGCTTCACGCCGCGCTGCACCACTATCACGGTCTCGGCGAAGCCATCGACTCGCAAGGCCTCCAGCGTCTGGTCTGCCGCCTCGACCGCGCGCAGCCCCACGAGACCCTCGGGGTCAACCACCCAGTAGTGGCCAAGGGCCGGGAATGCCGGGTCGCCGGAAGGCACCTCAACGTTCTCGTCGTACGGCCTCTCGCCGCGCGGCCTGTAGGATGCTGCTCCCGCAGACGGAGCAGGCGCGCGGCTCCCTCCAGGTTCGGGGCCGGCCGAATCCCCGGCTCCGGGGCGGCATCCTGCCGCGGTTGACAGCAGCGAAACGCAGACCGCGGCTGCTACAAGCGCACATAACACCTGGAAGGACCGGCGGACCCGCACCTGTTCCCTTCTGTGCGTGCGTTCCACGTCGGTCGCACCGGGACCAGGAAACGCTGCCATGTCTTCGGGGCGCGTCGCAGCCTGCGCCGGGCGGGCGCCGCCGAACTTGCGGGCACAGCCGGCCCCTCCGCCCCCCGCGCACGCGCACGCACAGGCGCACGAGACACATGCGCACGCGCACGACACGCAGGCGCATCCGATGGACCTGCCTCCGAACCCACCTCCGCCGCCGGACCTGCGGGATCCGCCAGACGAACCCGAGCTTCCCGGCCGCGAGGACGGTCTGGATCCCCACGAGGACCTGCCCGCCGGGGGAACGGGGAAGTAGGTGCCATAGTAGATCCCGCGCCTGCCTGTATAGCCGCCGCGGGAAGCGGTGACGAGAATGATAATGATGAGGGAGATGATGACGGTCAGGACGACCAGGGCGAATACGGCGGCTGCTGCGGCCGAGGCGCCATCCGCTGGCCTTTCGTCCGTCGCCCCGGAACGCGAACCGCCTCCGGCTTCCAGCTCCGGGAAAAGGCGAGGCGAAAACGCGAAGGTGATCCTGAAGCGCTCGCCCGGCCCCAGGCGAGCTGTCCAGACCACCTGATCCCCAGCCCTCTCGGCAGGCTCCGGCGAGATATACAGCAGATCCCCGGGGTCTCCGGGGTGCCTCAGGCGCACCTCCAGCCGCTCCGTCTCGGCGCGGTCGTACCAGCCGGGGACGAACGCGAACTCGACCGCATCGTCCTTGCGGTGCCCCATGCCGCTCTGCTGCACTCGGAAGCTGAAACTGAAGGTCTCACCGGCCGCATAGTCACGGTCGAGGTCCACGCGCACCCCGCTCCAGGAGCCGTAGTCCGCGCGGGAGACCTGCGCGGCTGCGCCGCCGTGCGAGAGGATCGTGTAGTTGTAGTCCGGAAGGCCCACGGTGACCCAGGGGATGTGGCCGCCGGTCACCTCCCACTCCTGGGAGTACTCCGCTATCCAGCTTCCGTCCGGCTTGGGGACAATGGTCACGATGTAGTTGAGTATCCGGTATGTGCCGGTATCCCGGGCCGCATGTGCCCAACTCGCACGGGGGCCTGCAACGCCGGCCGCAACGCCGAGGATGCATACCAGCGCTATCACTACTATCACAGGGACAGGCGTGCGCCTCATCTTGACCCCCTCCCGCTGCTGCTTTCGCTCCTGTTTTCGCTGCCGCTTTCAAGGCCAGGTTGCACCGGCGCAGCAGGCTTTCTCCGCGCCTGGTTCAGCCTCTCGAGGGGACACGCCCCGCCGCAGACGGCAAAGTGCTCGCACTTCCTGCATTCGGGCGGCGCAAAGCTGTGTGTCCTGACCTTCCGGGCGAGCGGGTGGTTGAATATGCGCTTCCAGGGCGTCGTGAGGACGTTCCCAAGCCCTTCATCGTGCAGCCATGACTGGCATGGCACGACCACCCCGTCGGGCCTCACGGCCATGTTGGTGTGGCACGCCGAGCACGATTTCGCCCCGAGGCCCATGGCCACCGGGTCGAGGTCCTTGTAACAAGTGGGCGTGAACCAGTTGAACTCGAGGCCAAGCTCACCCGCCAGGGCCGCCGCTCCGGCAATGATGGCCTTGAGGTCCTGGGGCCTCATCGCATCGGGATGCCCCACGCCCCGTCCGGCCGGGATGAGTGCGTTGCAGCCCACGTACCTTACCCCGATGCCTGCGAGGAAGCGGAGAAGGTCGGGAAACCCGCGAGCGTTCGCCCTGGTCAGCGTCGTGTTGGTGGAGACGTACATGCCTGCATCGAGAGCAGCCCTGATACCGCCAACCGTTTCTTCCCACGCGCCCGCCGAGCCCACGATCGCGTCATGCACCGCCGGGTCCGCCGACTCGATGCTTACCTGGATGTAGTCCAGGCTTGCTGCTTTCAATTCCCCCACAAGCTCTGCGAGTGCCCTGCCGTTCGTAATGAGTCCTGTCACGAACTTTTCCGCGTGGCGCACGAGCTCCACCAGGTCCGGCCGCATCGTGGGCTCGCCCCCGGTGAAGTTCACCATCGGTATCCCGGCGTTCCACAGGCGGTCGAGCACCTGCTTCCACGACGCGGTGTCGAGCTCACGCACCCTGGGCATATCCGAGGCGTAGCACCAGGCGCACGCGTTCTGGCAGCCTGAGCCGCCCATGGAGGAGATCATGAGATCGACGCGGGCAGGCGCCCGCCACTCGGCCTCGGCCATCACGCGTCCTGGGACGCCGCGTTCGCTGGGGCACGCGCCGCGTGAGAGCTCCACGATGAGCCCGTACAGGTAGTCGATATCTCCCTCTATCTCGGCCACGGGCACGCGCGGATACAGCTGGTGCACCCGGCGCGCAGTTTCGCGCTTGACCCCGAGCCAGGTTTCCTCCGATACCTCGGTGCCCGGCCGCGTGCGCTCGTGGGCAACCTCTATGAGGGCCTGCACCATGTCGGCGCAGCTCTCGTCCAGGAGCAGGAGCTGGCTGCCGTTGATCCACAGCAGGTTTCTGGGGCGCCTCGTGAGGGCGGCCAGCACGGGCCCTCCCGCCCGTCTGAGGTGGAGGCGGATCACCCCTGGTCCCTCCGGGTCTATGGTCACGTGGAACATCCCGGGGTCTCTGAAGAACCGTCGAGGTCTCGATGTCAACTGCGTTCCTCCTTTCCTCCTCTCCGAAACGCACCGCTCTGCGACTAAGTGAGAGTGCGCGGGGCCATTTCCGCACCTTCACTTAGGCGCTTGTGTGGGCTTGCGCCGGTGCCGTGCCAAGCGGACAGTCCTGACTCGCTCGAGGCCGATCGGGGTGGCAGATGCCACGCTCACAGAATCAGAATGACGCAATGAGCGCCGCTCGTCAAGGGCGAGTTAGGAGAGGGAGGTGTGGTCCCAGGGAGGTGCAGGATTTTCAAGCGCGGCAAGGAAAACATAATACCAGGTGGCAATCTCGGTGGCCTCTTCCAGGCGCCGCCCGGGCAGGCGCCATCCGGGGCGGACCGGTAAGGAGACCGGGAGCGAAAGAGACCGGAAGCGGGGTGTGGCTTGTGAGCCTCAGATTCATCATGGGGCGTGCGGGAACGGGAAAGACCACGCTGTGCTTGAATGAGGTCCGCAGCGCCCTTCGCGAGGATCCGTGCGGCCCTCCCATCATCCTTCTGGTCCCAGAGCAGGCCACGTTCCAGGTGGAACACGCCCTCGTGAACACCCCCGACCTCCCCGGCTTCATGAGAGCACAGGTGCTGAGCTTCAAGCGGCTTGCCGGCCGCCTGCTCCAGGAGCTCGGCGGCGGGGCGCGTCGTGACATCGGCGAACTGGGCAAGCTTATGGTCCTGCGTTCGCTCGTGCTGCAGAAGTCCGGCGAGCTCTCTATCTTCGTGAAGGGGTCCGAGAAATATGGGTTCGCAGAGTGCCTTGCTGAGACTCTCAGGGAACTTACAATGTACCGGGTTGGCCCCGAGGACCTTGAAGCCAGGGTCGCCGACCTTGAGCGAGCAGGCTTCGGCACGACGGCCCTTGCCCTCAAGCTGCGTGACCTTGCGCTGATTGCGCGGGCTTACAGGGGGTACCTTGGCGACAGATTTCAGGACCCCGACGACCACCTCTCGCTTGCCGCCACGAAGATCGCCCGCTCTACGTTGACGAAAGGCGCCTTGATCTGGGTGGACGGGTTCCGCGGCTTCACGCCTCAGGAGTACTCCGTCCTCGAGGCGCTCTTCTCCGCGGCAAGCCGCGTGAGCGTCGCGCTATGCCTCGACCCGAACGCCCTTGGCCGCCCTCTCCAGGACACGGAGCTCTTCCGTCCAACGAGGGAGACATACGATAACCTGACCGCCCTCGCACGCAAACTGGGCATGGAAATCGAGCCTCCGGTGATCCTTCCGGCCGCCGGCCCCTGGGCGCTCGGCGGTGCCACCGGAACCCGGACCGGGGTCGGAACCAGGACTAGCACTGGGACTAGCAGTACCACTAGCACTTGGACTGGGACTGGGACTGGGGCTGGGATCGGCACACGCTCGGCGCCCCTGAGCCATTTGGAACGCGAGTTTGGGTCCAGGAGACCGTCGCCCTTCGGCGAGGAACCCCATGGAGTGCGCCTCGTGGCCGCAGCGAACCCGCGCGCAGAGGTAGAAGCCGCGGCGCGGGAGATCCTGAGGCTCGCCCGCGAGGAGGGCATGAGGTTCCGGGACATCGGCGTGATAGTGGCCGATCTCGAGACCTACCACGACCTTATCCAGCCGATCTTCAAAGACCACGGCATACCGTTCTTCATCGACCGCCGACGTTCGGTGGGCCATCACCCCCTTATCGAACTCGTGAGATCGGCCCTCGACGTCGTGTGCGAGGACTGGGCTTATGATCCGGTGTTCCGCTACCTCAAGACGGACCTCGTTCCGGTCTCCCGCCGCGAGGTGGACCTCCTTGAGAACTTCGTGCTCGCCCGCGGCATCCGGGGCAGGCGATGGCTCGACAGCGACCCGTGGAAGTACCGGCGCGCCTTCGGCCTTGAGGATGTCGCGGAGGACGCCGCTCTCCGCCCCGAGGATGAGGAGATGACGCGCGCCATCGCCGAGGCGCGCTCGAAGGCCACCTCCGCGCTGGGCGCGTTCTATCGCAAGGTTGTGGGAGATGCTGGGGGGGGCGCTGTGGAGGGCAGAGTGAAGGGCACAGTGCGGGGCACGAAGCCCGTGCGCGACATGGCAAGGGCCCTCTTTGAGCTTCTCGCCGACCTCCATGTGCGCAAGCGCGTGGAGGAGTGGGCGCAGGAGGCGATGGGATCGGGCGACATCGAGGCCGCCCGCGAGCACCAGCAGGTATGGAACGCCGTGATCGGCCTGCTCGACGAGGTGGTCGAGGCCCTCGGCAACGAGACGACCGACGCCTCGGGCTTCCGGGAGGTCATCGAGGCAGGGCTTCAGGGAATGACGCTCGGCCTCATTCCGCCTGCGCTCGACCAGGTCATCGTCGGGTCCGTGGAGAGGTCCAGGCACCCGGGCCTCAGGGCGGCCTTCGTGCTTGGGGCCACGTACGATGCCTTCCCCCGGCGGGTGCTCGAGGAAACCATCTTCTCCGACTACGAGCGAGAGATGCTCGAGGAAAGGGGGCTCGTGCTCGCGCCGACCAGCCGCGTCGCGCAGTTTCACGAGCAATACAACGTGTATGTCGCCCTCACGAGGGCTCGGGAGTACCTGTGGGTGAGCTACCCGATGGCGGACGGCGAGGGGCGCGCTCTCCGCCCCTCGCCGGTCAGAGCGCAGCTCAAGGCGGTGTTTCCGAAACTCGTCGAGGAATTCGCGGGTGACGAGGCCTCATTCTCGCCGGAGGAAGCTCTCGATGCCATCACGTCCGAGGCGAGGGCAGCGGCCATGCTCGTCCGCCACTTCCGTGCCAGCGCCACCAGCCCCAGCTCGGGGGGTGCCGAAGGGCAGGACATTTTCTGGCTGAACCTCTACGAGTGGCTCGTGGAGGACCCCGAACGCCGGCTGCGGGCGTCGCGCGTGCTGAAAAGCCTCGCGTTCACGAGCCAGGTTGAGAGGCTACAGGAGGCCACGGTGCGCGCCCTCTACCCGAATCCAATCAGGACGAGCGTCTCGCGGCTCGAGAACTTTGCACGTTGCCCGTTCGCCCACTTCGCCGGGAACACCCTGGGCCTTGCCGAGCGCGAGCTCTTCCGGCTCGAGCCGCCCGGCATGGGGACTTTCATCCACGAGGCCCTTCGCAAGCTCATCGACGACCTGGGGGACGAGCGCACGCTCGCGAGCATGACGGATGACGACATAGCTGCCAGTGTGACGAGGATCGTGGACGAGCTTGCCCCTCGTCTCCAGAACGAGATACTGCGGTCGTCGGCGAGATATCGCTATATTGAGCGGGTGCTCACTCGAATTCTGAAGCGTTCCGCCACGGTGCTGAAGGAACATGCTAACCGCAGCGAGTTCAGGTCCGTCCGCCGCGAGGTGGCCTTCGGTAGAGGCTACGGTGGGGGCGACAGCCTTCCCGGTCTTGAGCTGGAGATCGATGGTGGGCGGCATCTCTCGCTTGTGGGGCGGATCGACAGGGTGGACATGGCTAAGGCCGGGGACATCTCGTACCTGCGTGTGATCGATTACAAGAGCAGCCGACGCTCGCTGAATCTGTCCGATGTCTATTACGG
Organism: Bacillota bacterium; assembly: GCA_012516125.1. Lineage (GTDB taxonomy): Bacteria > Bacillota > SHA-98 > UBA4971 > UBA4971 > UBA6256. The sequence continues at coordinate 7,662 of JAAYXB010000078.1, forward strand.
CCTCGCCCTTCAGCTCCTTGTCTACCTCGCCGTTGCCGAGGTGCACTCAGACAAGCTGGCTGGGGCGTCCGCCAAGCCGGCCGGTGCTCTTTACTTTCCTGCCACAGACCCTGTTGTCAGCTTACCAGGTCCCGTAGACGATAAAGCCCTGGAGAACAGGAGAAAACGTCTGCTCAAGATGACTGGGATCATCGTCGGCGACGCAGGCGTGGTAAAGCTCATGGATACGAAAGTCCAGGGTGCGTCCGACATCGTGCCGGCCCGCCTTACGAAGGACGGAGAAGTCGCAAAAAGCTCTGGAAACAGCGTGATCGACCACGGTAGGTATAGCGTCCTCCGCAAGTTCCTGCTGGGCAAGATCAGGGAACTCTCGTCGAGGATCGTCGCGGGCGAGGTCGCGCCGAGGCCGTACAGGCGTGGCAAATTCAGGGCCTGCCAGTGGTGCAGCTTCAAGCCTGTTTGCGGTTTTGACATCCTGTTGCCCGGCAACGAGTACCGGACCATCACGAACTTGAAGAACGATGAGTTCTGGGCGGCGGTTGAAAAGGACCTTTCGGGGGGGAGCGTGTCATGACCACGGTGACCGGGGGAAAGTCCACCCCGAAAGGGGCCGTGTGGACTCCGGAGCAGCTGGAAGCCATAAGCGCGAGAGGATGCAATCTCCTGGTGTCCGCGGCCGCAGGCGCCGGCAAGACCTCGGTCCTAGTGGAGCGGGTGGTCGGTCGCATCACCGATCCCGCGCACCCCGTGGACATCGACAGGCTCCTTGTGGTCACGTTCACCGACGCTGCGGCAGCAGAGATGCGGGAACGAATAGCCGCGGCCCTGGACGATCTGCTCACGAAAGGCTCCGGGAGCGACGACACGAGGCTCGCCCGGCAGCTTGCCCTCGTCAAGAAGGCAGACATATCCACGGTCCACTCGTTTTGCCACAAGATCGTGCGCCAGCACTTCTACCGGCTGGACATCGATCCTGCTTTTCGCGTCATGGACGAGGTGGAGGCCGCCCTCCTGCGCCTCGAGGTTGCGGACGACCTCTTCGAGGCGTGTTACGCCGACTCGGAGGGCGGGAGGTTCGTCGACCTCGTGGATGCGTACGGGGGAGAGCGAGGGGACGAAGCGCTGCGAGACCTCGTGATCCGCATGTACGACCATTCCCGCGGCCGGCCCAGGCCTGATGCGTGGTTCGAAGAGATCGCGCGAGCTTTTGACATTGAGCCTGGAACGTCCATAAACGACCTGCCGTGGACCAGGACGGTTCTCGAGGCCATTGCCCGGGACCTTGCGAGGGCCCATCGTCTTCTGAGCCAGGCCCTGGAGCTTGCGGGCACACCGGAGGGGCCGGGGGCGTACGTTGCCACGCTGCAGGAGGACATCTGCGCGTGCTCGCGCATGCTGGAGGCAGCGAGACGGGGCGACTTTACCGAACTCAGTGGGCTTATGGCCGGATTTGCCTTTGGGAAACTTCAAGCTGTAAGGACTGGGACCTGCAACGACGTGGTCAAGAAAAGAGTAATGGGCCTTCGCGAGGATGCGAAGAAGCTGGTTTCCGGCATAAAGAACACGTGCTTCTCGCGCCCGCCGGAGGACCTTGTCGCGGACCTCCGCGGGGTCGCTCCACTCATGCAGGAGCTGGTAAGGATCGTTAAGGCGTTCGCGCATCGCTACGCCGAGGCGAAGCGCGCGCGGGGCCTCGTCGACTTTTCGGATCTCGAGCACCTGTGCCTCCAGGCACTTGGAACCTGGAACGACCAAAGCGGCCGGTTTGAGCGTTCGGACATCGCACGCGAGCTTGCGGAGCGATACGAAGAGGTGCTCGTGGACGAGTATCAGGACATCAATCCGGTGCAGGATGCCATTCTCACCCTTGCATCGCGCGGCGACAACACCTTCGTGGTCGGCGATGTGAAGCAGAGCATCTACGGGTTCCGCCTGGCTGAGCCTCGCCTCTTCACAGAGAGGTATCACGCTTATTCGACCGCGCCCTCGAGCACCTCGCGCAAGATCGACCTCTCAAAGAACTTCCGCAGTCGGAGGGCGATCATAGACGCGGTGAACTTCGTTTTCCGCCAGGTGTTCTCGGAAGCGGTCGCCGGGATAGCGTATGACCGGCCCGCGGAGCTCGTGTACGGCGCTGACTACCCTGACGACCCCGGTACGGCCGACTCCCCTGTCGAGGTGCACATCATCGAGAGAAACGCCGGCATTACGCACGGGAGCAGCGGGGACGAATCCCCGGGCGGGCCGGGGAACTCTGGCGAGAGCCATTCACACAAGTCTCGCACCGATTGTAGCGATGGCGAGAACGAAGGTGGGGGTTCGACGGGAGAGGCGGGAACGGACACAGGAGAAACAGAAGGACTGGAAACGGGAGAAGAGGGGCAGGGAGAGGAAGGCGAGCCCACGCCAGAGGAGGCGGAAGCCCTTGAGCTCGAGGGGCGCCTCATAGCAAGCCGAATCATGAGAATGGTGAAGGGCACCCTGGAGAGGCCGGGGCCGGAGTTTCAGGTGTGGGATCGGAGGTCGAAGGCGTACCGCCCGGTGTCCTACCGGGACATCGTCGTGCTCATGAGATCGACGCGGCATCGTGCGAACGTGCTCCTCGAGGTGTTCAGGCAGGCCGACGTGCCGGCGTACGCCGAGCTTGGCACGGGCTACTTCGAGGCGACCGAGGTCGAGGTCATGCTCTCGTTGCTCCAGGTCATCGATAACCCGATGCAGGACATCCCCCTGGCCGCTGTGCTGAGGTCACCGATATGCGGATTTACCGCGGACGACCTCGCGCGCGTCCGCATGTGCAGACCTGACGGGGATTTCTACGCGGCTCTCGAGGCCGCCAGCTCGGCTGCCAGTGCCAGCTCAGCCGATGGCGGCGGCCCGGCTGCTTGCCCAGATGATCTTCCCATGAGGGTCCAGAGGTTCCTCAGGGACCTTGACCGCTGGCGGACCCTTGCCAGGAGGGTCCCGCTATCAACTCTCATCTGGCATCTCTACCGCGAAACTCGCTACCTCGACTACGTCGGCGGCATGCCCGGCGGGGCTCAGCGCCAGGCGAACCTTCGGGCGCTCCACGAGCGTGCTCGGCAGTTCGACAGGTTCGCGCGGCAGGGCCTGTTCAGGTTCTTGCGGTTCATAGACCGGCTGCGGGATGCCGAAGGCGATCTCGGCACCGCGCGGGCGCTTGGCGAGGCCGAAGACGTTGTCAGGATCATGAGCATTCATAAGAGCAAGGGGCTCGAATTCCCTGTGGTTTTCGTTGCCGACCTCGGGAAGAATTTCAACCTCGGGGACCTCACCGGTGACGTGCTCTTCCACTCTCGTGCCGGGCTAGGACCCGTTTTCTGCGATACAAACCGCAGGGTGAAATACCCGACCCTCGCCCACCGCGCCACGAGGGAGAGAGCAAGGGAGGATGCGCTCGCCGAGGAGATGCGCATCCTGTATGTGGCGATGACCCGCGCAAAGGAGCGCCTCGTCCTGGTGGGCTCTGCGCCGGACCTTGGAAAGCAGGCCGCTCGCTGGTGTGAGGGCATCTCCCGGCTCGGTTGGGAGCTGTCAGATGACGTCCTGCTTTCGGCCCGAGGCTTTCTCGATTGGGTGGCGAGCGCCTTGGCGCGGCACCGAGGCGGCTCGGATATCCGTGCCCTTGCGGGGGTGCGTGGCGAGCCACTGGACGCGGCGGTGCGCGATGATCCGGCCCGGTTCGAGGTCAGGATATGGAACCCGTGTGACGTGCCTGAAGCGGTCCAGCCACGGAGTGGTCGGCGCGCCGCGGCGGGCCTCGTCGTCCTGGACGAGATAGCCTCGGCGAGATCGCTCGGTCGCACGGTAGCGCCTGATTTCAGACGCGCGATCGAGGAGCACCTCGGATGGAGCTATCCACATGCGGCGCTGGCTGGGCGCGCGGCCAAGGCGACCTGGTCTGAGATAAAGCGAAGGTTCGAGCCCGGTCGCGACGACGCCGAGTCCAGCAGGGAGGACGCAAGCGAAGTGCGTCCGGTGCCTGCGACTTTTTCGGAGCGACCCCGGTTCATGCAAGAGTTCGAGATCACGCCGGCCGAGCGTGGACAGGCGACGCACCTCGTGCTCCAGCACCTCGACCTCGGCGGCAGGCTCGATGCACCAGGCATTTGGGCCCGCGTGGACGAGATGGTGGCCTGTGATCTCCTCACCGCGGACCTTGCAGCTACCATCGACGTCGCGGCCATTGCGCGGTTCTTCGCGAGCCCGCTCGGCAAGCGCGTGGTGAACGCGAGAGATCGCGTCCGTCGCGAGGTCCCTTTCTACCTCGGCATCGATGCGAAGGCGCTCTACCCCGAGATCCCTGCGCATATGGGCGGCCACGAACGTGTGGTGGTGCAGGGTATCATCGACTGCCTCATCGATGAGGGAGACGGGTTCATCCTCATCGATTTCAAGACCGGTTCGCTGGCGCAGCATGACCCAGATGCGGCGGCCCGGGCGTACTCAGGGCAGATCGCTGTGTACACCGCCGCCGTCGAGGCCGTCCACGGGCGCCCTGTCAAAGAGGCGTACCTCTATTTCCTCGGGGCCGGGATCGCCGTCCCAGTAGACTTGCGCCACGCCGCTCGCCGGCTTCTAGGGAACGACGACGGGGCGCCTTCTGATGACGTTGCCGAACCGGTCGATGACCGTTTCCACCTTGACGGTGAAATCTCCTAGCACCTTCAGCTTGTCTATGGATGACAGGTTCATGAACTGGTGGAGGGTCGTCTCGAGCTGGCTGTAAAGGTCGCTCAGCTCCTCCTCGCGCGCGTTTATACGCTGGACCTTCTTCTGCATCTCCTCCCTCATACGCTGGATTTCGCGTTCCTTCTGGGCGAGTTCCTCAAGGAGTTGCTGTTCGCGGTCGAGCTGCCTGTTGATGTCGATCAGCCGGTCTATGAAACCCTTGAGATCCAGCATCCCGGAAAGCCGCTTCTCGATGCGCTCCACCCTGGCGGGAAGGGTCAAGAGCTCCTCCATAGGGTCCTGCGCCGGGCGGCCCTGGCTCTCCTCAATCTGCTGACCCTGAGACGGCCCGGCGGTCACGGTTTCTTCGGTGTCCTCCATCACCTCGGTGAGTGTGCCTATGGACCCTTCAGAGGCCCTTCGTTTGATGACCGTGTAGAATCTGTGCCGCAAGGTAAGGTACGGCACTCCGAAGAGGCTCGCGAGGCGCTCCAGCTCCCTCTTTCGTTCACCCGGCCTTCTGTCGAGCACCTTCATCAGGAGCTTGTCTTCATACTCGGTGAAGATGTGTCGTCTCCTCCTCTGCTTCGTGGCCCGGGCGACCCCTTCCACCTCCGGGTCGGGGGCGGCGGGGGCGTTTTCCTGGACCGCGTCCCCATGCTCGCTGGCTTCGACTTCGACCTGGCCTGCTACTTTGGCGGCAGGGATTCCTGACGTCGCCGGGGCCCTTTCATCGACTTTGGCCTCCACCCTGTCACCCTGTACCGTTGCAACCTCTCTCACGCTCTCCATGACATCATACCTCCTGTTCGTGTCTTGAGTTTGAGTGCACGGTTGCACGTGAGTTCCTAACAAACCGTAAAGTCCAACAACCTTTCCAGTATGGAAGGCGCTTCAGGCCGCGGGCGGCACGCTACTGCCCCACCATACTGCGCCGGCTCTCCAAAAGCGGCCGATATCAGTATGCCTTCTCATACTGGTCCTTATGCTCCCCATTTGCACAGTATGCATACCGACTGGTGTCCGGCAAATTCACTCAGAGCTGTTGCTGGCGAGCGTCCGCCGCAACTATGCCTGCGCCTTCTGGAGGCTGATGGTAGATTGACAGTGTCAGGAACGCGCAAGGGGATGGGAAGTGTGATCGACGAGCTCTTCACCAGGCTCGGGGAGGAGCTTGTGGAGACCTGGCGGAGGGTGTACCGAGACCATCTGGTCACGGTCGCGGCATTCGGCTCTACCAGGCGTGGCACCCCAGGGCCAAGAGCTGGTTTTGCGGGCGCGCCTGGTCATTATGGCACCCAGGGGTTATCGCTGCCTCCTGGTCGGCCCCATGTCAGGCCGCCCCCGCAGGCGTTGCCACGATGTGGCCACCTGGATGTAGTCGCCCGGGGAACCGGTCTTGCCGCGACCAAGTCCCTGGACCTGGTTGGTCTGCCGAAGGCCAGCCCCGGGCTGATTCTGGATCGCTACAGACCACCCCCACGGTTCTCACGAGCGGACAATCGGCAAGTTGGACGGTTTACGACCAGGATTCGCCCACAGTTGGGCACGTGGCTACCAGTTTGGGAAATGTCCTGGTCGCTACGAAACCACCTTCGGGCGCAGGGCCGCGAGGATGGTCACCACGAAGCCAAGCTGGAGGCGAACCTGGTCTCTTGCGGTCCAACCTTGCGCGGAAGTTGGTCTCTGCGCGACCAGGTTTCGCGCGCGGTTGGCTCCCCCGCGACTATGTGAACTCGCATTCTGGTCGTCTACGAACTACCCCCGCATGGCGACGTGCGGAAGTGGTTCCTAGGCAGCCAACGCGGAACGTGAAGCGGTGGTCTGGCGACTGCATTCCTGCGCTTCCTGGTCTCTACGAGCCCACCAGCTTAAGAGTCGAACAGACGCGCGAGCGCCCAGCGCGTGCGGCCGCCATCCATCGGCTGCCGTCCATGTTCCCCACGGCGCAGGGGGTCATGTCTTGAGCCTGGCCATCCACAACTACACAGCTAAACGCGAGGGAGCCGCGGGATCGTACCAGGTCGGCACCTACACCCTGCGTGCGTGGGGCTGGCGCCTTGTCCCGCGCGTGAACCCGACTCTCAGGAACAGCATGACGAGCATGGCGATCACGACTTCGGGCACCATGTAAGTTGCGTTGTAGGTCAGGGAGTATACCCACACGTTTGAGCCTTCCGGAGCGTAGCTTGCGAAGAACACCACTCCAGACAGAACGTGCAGGAGGAATCTCGCCGCGCCGCCCACGAGCACGCCCACCAGCGGCGCCCCGGGGAAGAACCCGGCGAGGCCCAGCGCTGCGAACGCGAGCGGGTAGTCCATGAGAAACTGAAGGGGGTGCACCACGTATGGCTCCAGGACAAGTTTCACCATGCCGAGGACGAGCCCGGCCAGGATGCCTGTCCCGCCTCCTCTCCGCAGGGCTACGTAGAAGATGGGCACCATTTCGAGGGAGATAGACCCGCCCTGGGGCATTCTGAATACCCTGATGAGACTCAACACGGCCGCGAGCGCGACGGCCACGCCAACCTCCGTCACGACCTGGGCCGGTCCGCGCCCCTGGCCCGCCTGCAGGGGCCTCGTGAGCCTGATGAGGACAACAAGCAGCGCCAGGGCTGCCACAGCTTCCGCCACGATCCGCCAGTCGACGCCGTTCATGTGAGGACCCTCCTTGTGTCGTGGTGTCGCGGGTTCGCCAGGAGATACGAGATGGCTGCGAGGAGGTGCGAGACGGCCGTCACGAGGTGCGAGACGGCCGTGGAACCCGCCCGGAGTCGTCCGGAGTCCACGGCCGTCGAGATGTGGTCTTGCGAGCCGCTTCCCTACGCTGGTATTACCCAGACGGAGTCTTCCGATCAGGTTCGAAGGGTAGACGCCAAAACGCGCCTTCTCAGCCGCTTTCGCAGCACCCCTAGCGAGCTCCCGTGTGAACTTTTCAATCTTTATTATGCCACGGAGCCATGAATGAGCGCAAGTGGGCGTGGCAAAATACACGCATGAAGGTCGCTTTTTTTGAAGTAGAGAAATGGGAAAAAGATAGGTTCCGCACCCGTCTGCGAGATGTCGAGCCGTTTTTCTTCGCCGATACCGTGCAGGAGGTTGAGCGGGACAGCTTCAAGGACGCGGAGGGACTTTGCGTCTTCATATACTCGCGCCTGACAAAGGATGTCATCGCGTCCCTGCCGCAGCTCCGTCTTATTGCCACAAGGTCCACGGGTTTCGACCACATTGATCTCGAAGCATGCAAGAAGCGCAAGATCGCGGTCACGAACGTCCCATACTACGGGGAGAACACCGTGGCAGAGCACACATTCGGCCTCATCCTGTCGCTTGCCCGCAATATCCACAAGGCATACATGCGCACGGTCCGCCAGGACTTCTCCCTGGAGGATCTTCAGGGGTTCGACCTTAAGGGCAAGACCATCGGGGTCATCGGCGCAGGCAGAATAGGGCTTCACGTCATTCGCATCGCCAGGGGGTTCGGCATGGAGGCACTGGCATATGACGTCAGACGGGACAGGTTCATCGCAGAGATTCTGGGATTCAGATATGTTCCCATGGATGAGCTTCTCGCCTCGTCCGACGTGATCTCGCTGCACGCTCCCTACAACGAGTCCACGCACCACATCATTAACCGGGACACCCTGGCGAAGGTCAAGCGTGGGGCGTTGCTCATAAACACTGCCCGCGGCGCGCTGGTGGATACCGAGGCCCTCTTGTGGGCGCTCGACGAGGGGATCTTGCGCGGAGCAGGCCTGGATGTGCTCGAGGGCGAGGAACTCATGATGGAGGAGGGGTACGTGCTCCGGAAAGAGTACTCCGCAGACGTCCTCAGGACCTTCGTGCGCAACCAGATGCTCCTGCGCCGCGAGGACGTGGTGGTGACCCCGCACAACGCGTTCAACAGCAAGGAAGCAGCCATGAGGATTCTCGAGACCACCATCGAGAATATCGAGAGGTTCATCGAGGGGCGCCCGCAGAACGTGGTGGTCTAAGTGCGGGAGCACTTCTGCACTCTCACTTGGGAGGCTTATCGCCCCTCAGGGAAGGGGCCTCTACGATTGCACTGGTGCGCCTCGCATCGCGCGGTGCCGGGCGATGATCTCCGCGATCTCCGCGACCGCCTGTTCCACTGACCTGTTCACCACAATGTGGTCGCACGACGGGGCGAACGCCAGCTCTTCGTCGATGCGCGAAATCCGCGCCCTGAGCTCCTCGGGCGGGCAGTCCGCGCGTGACGCAAGCCTTTCACAAAGATCGTGCGCCTCGACAGGCATTATGAAGATGGATACGCACGACGGCCACTTCCTTGCGAACTCCTCTCTTCCGTATACGTCGAGGATTATCACGAAATCAGTGTCGGACCGAATCGCCTTTTCCACCGCGGCCTTCGGCACGCCATAGTAGTTCCCGTAAGTCTTTTTCCACTCAACCAGCTCACCGGAGTCGATCATCCTGAGGAACTCTTCCTCAGAGACGAAACGATAGTCCTTGCCGTCCACCTCGCCTTCGCGGGGTGCCCTGGTGGTTGTGGTTGTGAGGCGGGCGAGGTTCGGGACGCGCCTTGTGAGTTCGTTCACTATGGTGGTCTTTCCCGCGGCGGATGGCGCCGAGATGATAAAGAGCATTCGTCTCCTCCTTCCGCTTTGTCGTGCCACACCCGGCCGGCGCGGCGCGGCGGTTATGTCCTTTCTGTGAGAAGGAGTTTCCCCCATCCTGGCGAATTTCCTCCCAGGGTGAAACATGATGCACTATTCCGCTGGGGGCCTGTACATAGCCGCGCTCGGATCGAGCGTGGTTTTCATTGGCCTTGTACTTCTTGGCGTCGCGGTCGGGGTCATCTATTTCTTGCTGAACCGTCGCAGGAGCAGGGCGCGGCGGCCTGCGGAAACCGTGGTGTCGGCTCTGCCTGCGGCGGAAGTTGCACCCGGCCTGGCTCCAGCGGCCGGCGTAGCCGATAGCGAGGCTGTCGCGGCTGTCGCGGCGTGCCTCGCTTGTGTGATGGACGGGCGCCTGGCGGAGGAGGCCGGGCCTGCAGGCCTTTCTGCGTCGCTTGTAGCTGCGATGACAGCGGCGATCATGGCCCGCGAAGAAGCTGGCGAAAGCCCCTGGTCAGGGCGCATAAGCATCAAGGTCCAGAAAGGAGCTCTGGGATGAGGAAGTTCAAAGTCGTCGTGAACGGAAAGGAGTACAACGTCGAGGTCACGGAGGTGTCCGAAGTCCAGGCGCCTGTTGCGGCAGCCGCACCCGTACCCGCACCCACACCCGCACCCGGACCCGCATCTACACGGGTCGGCCCGCCTGAACCAGCCGCTCCCGCGACCGCAGCCGGTGGCTCACCTCCCGTGACGCCGGCGGCAGCGCAGGCGCAGACGCCGCCGAGCGGGGCGGTCAGGGAAGTGGAAGCCCCGCTGGCCGGCACAATACTGTCGGTCCGGGTCAAGGAAGGGGACCGCGTCAAGGTGGGCGACGTGCTCGTGACCCTGGAGGCCCTTAAGCTGGAGAACGAGATCGCCTCGCCATACTGCGGCGTGGTCCGCTCCGTGAACGTAAGCGCGGGCGAATCCGTCCGGGCAGGCGCGGTGCTCGTGACGGTGGAAGAGATCACTTCACAGGCCAATTGAGGGGGATGGTTGACATGCACCAGGTTCCCGGCGGGGATTCGGGCGTGCGCCCGGCCGCTGCAATGCGTGTCAGGATCACTGAGACGGCTCTTCGTGACGCCCACCAGTCGCTCCTTGCGACGAGAATGAAGACCGATGACATGCTCGCCATAGCCGAGAAGCTCGATGAGGTCGGCTACTTCTCGCTGGAGGTCTGGGGCGGAGCGACGTTCGACACCTGTCTGCGCTACCTCGACGAAGACCCCTGGGACCGGCTTCGCGCTCTGAAAGCGATGATCAGGAAGACGCCCCTTCAGATGCTCCTTCGGGGCCAGAATCTGGTGGGATACCACCACTACCCTGACGACGTGGTCGATGCTTTTGTCACTCATGCCATCGAGTGCGGAATCGACGTCATGCGCATTTTCGATGCCCTCAACGACGTGCGAAACATGGAGAAGCCCATGGAGGTGGCGAAAAGAGGGGGCGCGCACGTTCAGGCTTGTGTTGTATACACGCTAAGTCCCGTCCATGATATCGATCACTACGTTAACACTGCAAGAACGCTCCAGGACATGGGCGCGGATTCCATATGCATCAAAGACATGGCCGGGCTCATCACGCCGTATGCCGCGTATGAGCTGGTCGGGCGACTGAAGGAGACGCTCTCCGTGCCGGTTCAGCTCCACAGCCACTACACCAGCGGGATGGCGTCGATGGCGTACCTCAAAGCCATCGAAGCCGGCGTGGACTGCGTGGACACGGCCATATCCACGCTCGCCCTGGGCCCGAGCCAGCCTCCGACCGAGTCCATCGTTGCCGCCCTGCAGGGCACCCCGTACGACACTTTGCTCGACCTCGCGGCGCTCGCGGAGATCAACGCCCATTTTGCTCGCATCAAGCCCAACTATCAGAAAACCGCCGCTCCCGTCACAGTGAACGCCGAGGCTCTGAGGTGGCAGATCCCTGGAGGCATGCTTTCGAACCTGCGCGCCCAGCTTGCGAGCCAGGGCATGCTCGACAGGCTCGACGAGGTCCTCGCCGAGGTGCCGAAGGTGCGTGAGGAGATGGGATACCCGCCTCTCGTCACGCCTATGAGCCAGATCGTGGGCACGCAAGCCGTGCTGAACGTGGCAACGGGCAAGCGGTACAGCGTGAAGTCCCGCGAGATCAAGGACTACGTACGGGGGCTTTACGGCAGGCCCCCCGCTCCCATCTCTGACGAGGTCCGAAGGATGGTCATCGGGGATGAGGAGGTCGTCACGACGAGGCCCGCAGACCTTCTCGAGCCGGAACTGGAGACCGCGCGCGAGACGGTGAAAGACTACATCCAGAAAGACGAGGACGTCCTCACCTACATCATGTTCCCCGAGGTCGCGATGGACTTCTTCCGGAGGCGGGCGGAGAAGGCTCGGGCCGGATCTTGACGCTACGCTGCGCCGTGCATGCACCGGCAAGTTGTGGAGGTGTAGCAGCGATTCTTTAAAGTTTCCAAGCAACATTTGATTCGAAAAGGGGGCGAGGGCGGATGTTAGGAAAGGCCGGGCGGAGACCTCTTCATGAGGCGGGCCGCGAGCTTGTGGCGACCGCCATGGGTCGCGAACCTGCGGACGTGGTCATCCGCGGAGCGAAGCTCGTCAACGTGCACACCGCCGAGATCCAGGATGGCGTGGATGTGGCGGTGCGTTCCGGCAGGGTGGCCATGGTTGGGGACGCCTCGCGGTGCATCGGAGAGGGCACGCGCGTCATCGAGGCTGAGGGCTATTATCTTGTCCCCGGGTTCCTGGACGGGCATGTCCACGTCGAGAGCAGCATGATGACGGTGGGCGAGTTCGCCAGGGCGGTGCTCCCCTCCGGCACGACGGCGATATTCATGGACCCCCACGAGATCGCGAACGTGCTGGGCGTAGAGGGCGTGCGCCTGATGCTGGAGGAGGGGCGCGGGCTACCGCTCAAGGTCTTCGCCACGATGCCCTCGTGTGTGCCGGCGGCGCCGGGGTTTGAGGACGCCGGCGCGGACATCGGTGCCGATGACATCCGCGAGGCCATGGCCTGGGACGGGGTGGCCGGCCTGGGAGAGATGATGAACTTCCCAGGGGTCCTCGCAGGCGACGAGGGGGTACACAAAGAGATCCAGGAGACCCTGAGGGCCGGCAAAGTGGTCACCGGGCATTACTCAATTCCGGACACAGGACCTGACCTTGCAGCATACGTGGCTGCGGGGATCGCGTCTGACCACGAGTCCACCCGGCCCGAGGACGCCCTCGCCAAGCTGCGCCTGGGCATGTACGCGAAGCTGCGCGAGGGATCGGCGTGGCGCGACATCAAGCCAACCATAAAGAGCTACACGGAGACGGGGGTCGATCCCAGGCACATCGTGCTCGTGACCGATGACGTGCACCCTGACACGCTGATCACCCTCGGGCACGTGAACCATGTGGTGAGACGGGCCATCGAAGAGGGCGTGCCGCCGATACGGGCGATCCAGATGGCAACCATCAACGCGGCCGAATGCTTCAGGATGAGCCAGGACCTCGGAAGCATTGCTCCGGGCAGGATGGCGGACATCCTGTTCATTCGCGACCTTGCCGATCCGCGCCCGGACAGGGTCATGGCTGACGGGGAGGTCGTGGCCGAGGGTGGGCGGCTTGTGGTCGACATCCCTGCATTTACGTACCCCGAGTTTGCTACGCGGTCGGTGCGCCTTGCAAGGCGCCTCGAGCCGGGGGACTTTTGTATCAAGGCCCCTGCCGCGGCGGGGGGTACCGTCCGGGCGCGGGTCATTGAGGTCGTGGAGGCCAGTGCCCTGACCAGGCACGTGGAGATCGACCTCCCGGTGGGCGAACGTGGCGATGTGCGCGCGTCTCGCGAGAAAGACGTGGCGAAGGTCGCGGTCGTGGAGCGACACAGGGCGTCAGGGAGCATGACAGTGGGGCTGGTGCGGGGGTTCGGGCTTGCGGATGGCGCGGTGGCGTCTACTGTCGCTCACGACAGCCACAACCTTCTCGTGGTGGGCATGGACGACCGCGACATGGCTGCGGCCGGCAACGCCCTTGCCGATGTCGGCGGCGGGATGATCGTGGTGAGAGGCGGCGAGGTGCTGGCCATTCTGCCGCTTCCGATCGCAGGTCTCATGTCAAGTGAGCCGGTGGAGAAGGTCCGGGCCGGGGTGGAGGAGCTTGCGCGGGCATGGAGGGCACTGGGCTGCACCATGGCATCGCCCTTCATGACCATGGCTCTCCTTGCCCTCCCTGTGATCCCTGAACTCCGCATTACGAACAGGGGCCTCGTTGACACGCTCACGTTCAGGTTCGTGGACCTGTTCGTGTAGGCTGGCACAGAGTGGACGGAGGCGACGGCGCGGACAAAGACACGCCGAACAACGAAGCCGGGTGGTCTACCGCCACCCGGCTCTTGGCTGCGCTGCTCTGCTGACCAGGCATCAGGTGCCCTTACTGCGGCACCTGGAACATCTCCGAGAACTGCTGCCCAAGGTGCGCCCCCCCGGCGGATATGGCCACCACGATAAGCCAGAGGATGATGGTTGCCGTTGCAGACTTCGAGGCGCTGACCTTCCACAGTTTAGCAAGGGCCACGGTGCTAAGGACGATGTAGATCAGCCCGAACACGTTTACGGAGTTCAGCACGACTCCCCACATCGTCGTCGACTGCTCCGGAGAAAGCGCCATCCCAAGGCCGAGTGTTACCGCACGTCCCGTGGTGGCGAAGGCGATGGCCGCGACCAAGGTGGAGAGCACCTGGGTCACGTTAAGATAGCCCGACACTGCCAGGCTCTGCGAGAACGTGGCCTTTCCCCCGAAGAGCGACCCTATGCCCATGAAAACCAGGGCGCGGATGGGCCACCAGATCAGAAGGCCGATGATGAGCCCGATTATGCCGCTTGCCACCGTGAATGCGGGCGGGGGCATGGGGACTCCTGTCGGGGTTGTCTCCGGAAGGGTGCCCAGGGTCGAGATCATCGACACGGCTGAGAGTGCTCCGGTGATAAGGATGAAGAGTATCGGCCCCGCGGCGTCGGGTTTTTGAACTATGTCCTCGAACGTCGCGCCCGGGTCGGTCAGCACACCTACCATGCGGGTGATGAGTCCTTTTCGAGGCCTTACGCTGATATCCGTCATTTCAGGCATCTCCCCTTTGCTTTCGCTTGGCCGGGATTCGGCCCTTACAATATGGAGTGTATTTCGCATGCGGCACGCAGTTTCCTTCATGTTCGACGCAACGTAGCCCACATTGATTCGACGTGAGGGAGTTCCGCATAGCTTTACCGTCCGGGGCGGCATGAGAAGAGGACGTGGTGCAGAGGAGGCAGAGAGTGCCTGTGGGGCGAATAAGTTCTGAAGGGGCGACGTCAAAACAAGTTGGGTATACGGTGCTGCCCGAAGGGAGTGTGCTGGGTTGTCGCAGAGACGAAGAACGATCCTTGTCGTGGTTGGGCTCGTGGGCATTGTGGCCCTGACCATAGTGAGCAGTAAGATGGTTGGCGAGAAGAAGCCTACATACACAGTAGATATCGTGAAAGTGGAGCCGAAGGAGTTTCGAGTCACGGTGTCCGCGCAAGGCACGGTGGAGCCCATCTCCACGGTCGAGGTGAGGGCGCAGGTGGCCGGGCGCGTCGCGGAGGTGCTGGTGAAGGAGGGCGACGTGGTGCGGGCGGGGCAGGAGATCGTCCGGCTCGACCAGTCTAGCCTCCTCGCCCAGTTACAGCAGGCCAGGGCCGCGATGGCCTCCGCGGAGGCGGACCTCGCCCAGCTTGGCACATCGGCCCTCCGCGGCGAAGCCAAGCCGCTCGAAGTGCAGCAGGCCGAGGCGCAGCTCGCTGCCGCGCGGGCCAGGCTCGCTGAAACGGAGCGCGGCCCGTCGGAGGCCCAAGTTGCTCAGGCTCGCGCCCAGCTTACCCAGGCTGACACGGCTCTCAAAGACGCAGAGAGGAATCTCGAGGCGATGGAGGCCCTCTATAAGGAAGGGGCGGTCGCTAAGTCCGTGGTTGAGGAGGCGAGGGCGAGGCTTATCAATGCCAGGGCGGCGCAGGACTCGGCGAAAAGGCAATACGATGCCCTCCTCGCAACTCCCACCGCCGAGCAGCTGGAGATGGCCCGCGCACAGGTGAAAGAGGCCGAGATCGCTCTCGCCATGGCGCACGAGCGTGAGGTCTCCAGGGAGAAGAGCAGACAGGCTGCTAGGGCCCGCCTGGAGCAGGCCAGGGCAAACCTGGCTCTCATCGAGGCCGAGCTTGCGAGAACTTCCATCACCGCGCCGGGTGACGGCACTGTCATAAGCGTGCCGGTCAAGAGGGGAGCCGTGGTGACCGACGGAATGCCCGTGGCGACGCTGGCGCGGCGGGGCGGCGTGAGGGTCAGGGCGCGCGTCGATGAAACGGACATTACAGCTGTTGCCGTGGGCCAGAGAGCCACCTTCACGACGGACGCCCTCGCAGGCACGGAGTTTAGCGGCAGGGTGGCCGAGATCGCGCCTGCGGCGGTTACAGACGGCACGATCCCCCGGTTCCCGGTGCTCATCGACGTGGACGATGCGCCGTCGCGGCTTCTGCCAGGGATGACCGCCGATGTCGAGATCGCTACTTACTCGAAGCCGGATGCCCTTGTGGTGCCCCTCCAGGCGGTTCTTGAGAAGGATCGAGAAAAGGTGTTGTTCGTCATAGACCCGGAAAGCTCCACTGCGAAAGAGGTTCATGTGGTGATCGGGCGGGAGAGCCTCATGGAAGCCGAAGTGCTCGAGGGAATCCGTTCGGGTGACGAGGTCGTGGTCGGCGATGCGGCTGTCTTGAAGAAGCTCAAAGACGGCGCCCGTGTGAAGCGCAGGATTGAGAAGAAGGAAGAGAAGAAGACTTCGGGCCTGGAGGTCCAGGTGCATGCTGCGCCGTGAAGCAGAGTGTCGGGAAGAAAGGTGAAAAGAAGTGATCGTCGTACAGGACGTTGAGAAGATATACAGGACGGGCGCGGTCGAGGTGGCCGCGCTGCGCGGGGTGTCCCTCGAGGTTCGGTCCGGCGAGTTCGTCTCCATTATGGGCCCGTCCGGCTCGGGGAAGTCAACCCTCATGAACATCCTGGGTTGCCTCGACAGGCCTACCCGGGGCATCTACCGCCTCGACGGGAGGCTTGTGAGCGATCTTTCCGACGACGAGCTTGCCGAGGTGAGAAACAGGAAGATAGGCTTCGTGTTCCAGACGTTCAACCTGCTTCCGAGGGCGACTGCCCTCGAGAACGTGGAATTGCCACTCATATATGCGGGGGTTCCGCCCGCAGAGCGCAGGCGTAGGGCACTCGAGGCGCTCGAGGCGGTGGGCCTTGGCGAACGCACGAAACACAGGCCGAACGAGCTTTCTGGAGGCCAGGCCCAAAGGGTGGCCATCGCGCGGGCGCTCGTGACCGCGCCCGCTATCATCCTCGCGGATGAGCCTACAGGCAACCTCGATAGCAGGGCCGGGGAGGAGGTCATCCGTATACTTGAAACCTTGAACGAGCGCGGGATGACGATCGTGGTCGTCACGCACGATCCTGATGTTGCGGCGCACACGGACCGCACCATCCGGATAAGGGATGGTAGAGTCGTGGGTGGGGACACCGTGGAGGAAAAGGAGGAGGAAAAGAGGTGAGCCTCTACGAGTGCATCAGGCTAGCCCTCGGCAGCCTGCGCGCGAACAAGATGCGCTCTGCCCTGACGCTGCTCGGCATCGTAATTGGCATCGCGTCCGTCATCACCATGATGTCCGTGGGCGAGGGCGCGAGGAAGCTGGTGACCGGCGAATTCGTGGGCATGGGCGTGAACCTCCTTTTCGTCCAGCAGGACTACACTCGCCAGGAAGTGCTTTGGGGCCACGTGAAGCCACTCACCATCGAAGACGCGGATTTCATACGGAGAGCATGCCCTGCGGTGGCCGACGTCAGCGTCACCAAGGTGGGGCCTGCCGTCGTGAAGTACGGCACGAAGCGTCAGAACATCAACGCCATCTTTACAGACGACGGCCTTTCTTCGACACAGGGTGGCGCGCTTGCCGAGGGAAGGCTCCTGACCGAACTTGATGTCAGAGGCCGCCGCCCTGTTGTCGTCCTTGGCGGAAGCCTGGCCCGTAAGTTGTTCGAGGAGAGAAACCCTGTCGGCGAGAAGGTCAAGATAAACGGGCTCTCCTTTGTCGTCGTCGGGGTGATGCAAGAGCAGGGGAGGACCATCTTCGGGGATAACACCGCGGACATGTCGGTCTACGTCCCGATAAGCCATGCGCGGCGCATGACCGGCAATGACGATGTGGCCATGATCACCATTGAAGCTAGAGACGTAGCCCGTGTCAAGGAGGCGACGGACCAGGTTAGCGCCATCCTGGCCCGCAAGTATGGCGAGAACCCTCCCTTCATGGTGATGAGCAGCTCAAGTATGCTCAGAGTCACCGAGACCGTGACGACCATACTCACCGTGATACTAGCGGGCATAGGGAGCATATCGCTGCTGGTCGGCGGGATCGGCGTCATGAACATAATGCTGGTATCGGTGACCGAGAGGACCCGTGAGATCGGTATAAGGAAGGCGGTGGGAGCAAGGAGAGGCGACATACTGAGACAGTTCATCGTAGAGGCCGTCGCGCTTTGTCTCGCCGGAGGGGCCATGGGGACTCTGCTTGGGAGCGGCGGCGCGGCCCTCGTGGCAAAGCTGGCGAAGTGGCCCACCTATGTGTCGCCGCTAGCGGTGTTCGTGGCGTTCTTCTCGGCGACCGCCGTGGGGCTGGTCTTCGGCGTGTACCCGGCCTACAAAGCCGCGAACCTTGACCCAATCGAAGCGCTTCGGTACGAATAGAGGGCAGCGGAAGTTCCTGCCGCACCTCGCAAGTCCTGGCGATTTGTTGCCGGGCGTGTCGGTCGATTCCTCCAGGGCGGGTACAATTTCCGTCAGGTTCTCCCCATCCCCCTGTGGTATCATCCTCGCGGACGCCGAATAGCCGCAAGGTGTGAGACTCGAAAAGGGGGAACGAGCAATGGCAAGACGCACCATACACTGGTCTTCCGGCGGTCCTGCGGACCTGTGGCGAACGGGGTGCGGGACGGCGTGCGGCCCTGATGCGGACGAGCCCGCGGTACGCAAAGTCTATATCTCGCGCGCACAGGCGCGTAGACGGCGATCGCTGCTCACACGGGCCGGCCGGCGCGACGGGGTGGGCAGTGGCGGTCGCGGTGGCGGTGGAGCCGGTGATGGTGGACGAGTCCTCGCTTTCCTGCTAGGAGCACTCTCGCCCGAATCGGTGGTATCCAGCCTGATCGGCTTTCTCCTTGGCAGGGCGACGCTTCTGGGCGCAGCCTCACCGTTTGGAATCGCTTATCTTGCGCAGGTCGCCGCGTCGCGAAGCGATGCCGTCGTGCTGACCGCCATCGGGGTCTTTCTCGGTATGACAGGACCTGTCGTGAACGTGCACACCATCTGGCCGGCGCTCCCCGTGGCCCTCGTCGCCGTTGCAGGTCGCTCGATGTCGGACAGGATGAAGGCGAGGCCTCTCGTTCTGCCCGGCATGGTCTTCTTGCTCGGATTCGTGATCCCCTGGGCCGTGAAGACCCTCGTGCACATATCCGTGCCCTCGCTTCCGGTGGCTGCGCTCGAGGCAGTGATCGGCACCATGGGTGCAGCCGTGCTCGCCTGGGGCCGGGGTGGCCGGCACGCTGGCCCGGCCCTGACCCGCCAGGACGCCGTGGGCCTCGAGGAGGTCGCGTCCTTCGGCTTGCTCTGTGCCGGAATAACCATGGGTTTTGCGGGGATCGGGTTTCGCGGGGTGGCCGTCGGCGCAGTGGCGGCCGGCCTTGCGACCATTGCTATGGCATACGCGGGCGGCGGGGCCCTGGGGGCGGCCTCCGGCGCCTTGATGGGCCTCGCGTGCGCCATGTCCGGGCAAGGTGGAACGCCTGTCGTGGGGGCATACGCCATAGGCGGGTTCGTCGCGGGTGCCCTTCGCCAGTATGGTAAGATCGCCGCTGCCGGGGGGTTTTTTGCAGGCGCAGGCCTCCTGGTGTTCCAGGTCGCGACGGGCACCGATGTGCCGGCGTTCATGGGTCAGCTTGCCGCTTCGGGCATCGCGTTCATGTGCATTCCCCGCCGGTACCTTTACAGGGTCAGGACGCTCCTCCCGTCAACTGCTCACAGGTCCGCGGACGGAGACGCGCACGCGCGGCGCGTCCAGGAGCTTCTCTCGGGAAAACTGCGGGATTTCTCGAAGGTCTTTGACGATCTCTCCTCGATGCTGAAACAGGCTCCCTATGACCCTGATCTCGCGGAGCGTGCGGATGTTGCGTACGTCCTCCACAAGGTGGCGCAGCTTGCCTGCAGCCGGTGCCGGTCGTACCTTTTCTGCTGGCAGGACGTGTTTCACAGGACGTTCCGCGACGTGCTCGACCTGGTTGCGCTCGCCGAGCTCAAAGGGAGCGTGGATCCGTCCGAAGTCAAAGGCCGGTTGCGGCGGCGATGCATCGACATCCCCGGCCTGGTGGCCGCCGTGAACAGCACCACCGGAGCGTTTCGACAGAACCTCGCCTCCGCAAGGCGTCTCGCGGAGGGCCGCCAGATGCTGTCCGGCCAGTTGCAGGGAGTGGCCGCCATTCTGCGCGGGCTGGGGGAGGACGTATGGCAGCGCGTGGAGTTCGAAACCTGGTCCGAGGAACGGATCGCGAAGGAGATTTCCCGTTTCGGGCTTGGGGTGTCTGAGGTAAGCGTGGTGGCGAGGAACAGGGGGCGGCTGGACGTAACCATAAGGAAGAGCGCCTGCTGCGGAGAGGAGGAATGTAGGAAAGCTATAGCCCCCCTTGTGTCGCGGTTATTGGGGCGCCACATGGAGGCGTCGAAGGTCCGGTGCGGGGCGAGGGGCGGTCTTCCCACGTGCGAGGTGCTCCTGTCGCAGGCCCGCGTTTTCGGTGTTGCAACGGCGGCGAGCGTGCTCGCCAGGGGTGGCGGCGCTGTGTCAGGGGACACTCACTCCGTGCTTGAGCTGGCTGATGGCAGGATAGTGTTCGTGCTGAGCGACGGCATGGGCGCGGGCGAGGCCGCTGCCCTCGAAAGCTCCACGGCCGTCAGCATGCTCGAGCGGCTCCTGGAGGCCGGATTCGACGACGAGTTCGCCGTGAAGACCGTGAACCTCATACTCCTCCTACGGTCCCACGGCGAGACCTTCGCCACCCTCGACGTGGTCACCGTGGACCTCGGTACGGGCGATGCCCAGTTCATAAAGGTCGGCTCGCCTCCGAGCTTCATAAAGACCGCACGCGGCGTGAAGGTGATCGAATCGGCAACACTACCTGCCGGGATCTTCGACGCGATAGATGTGGAGAAGGCCCACGTGAAGCTGGGCGATGGCGATATCCTCGTCATGGTGAGCGACGGCTTGCTGAACTCCATAGAGCACTCGCAAGAAAGAGGCGAGTGGGTTGCATCGGCCCTCTCGCGGCTTCCGTCCGAGCAGCCTGAAGAGATAGCCCGCTTCATCCTCGATAGGGCCCGCCAGCACGGCAAGGGGAGGGCGCCTGACGACATGACAGTCCTCGTCGGTCGGGTGTACCGCCGGTTTCCCGAGAAGAAGCTTGTGCGCAACTCTAGCGCACCTGGTCGTGTAGCTCCGCAGGTCGGCGGGAGGATGCCGGAGCGCGGTCGGGCCGTCATGCCGAGGACGGCGAATGCGTAGCCGCACGGGACATCGGGAGTCCGGGCATGGTATAATTGGTTTGGAAGGAGCGCGCTCGATCAGGAGACAGGTGCCAGGCTGCGAAGAAAGGTAGGAGGACGTTGCGTGCTTTGCGGCCTGCGCTGTCGGAGGGCGACAGGTCCTGAGAGCCGCTGGCATCGCAGTGAGTGGGACAGGCTTCATCGAGAAAGTGAGGTCCACCATAAGGCGGCACGAGATGACGAGGCCGGGTGACCGGGTGCTGGTCGGAGTGTCAGGCGGCCCCGACTCTGTCGCGCTTCTGCATGTCCTCTGGGTCCTTTCAGAGGAGCTTGAGATCCTCTTGCACGTGGGACACCTTAACCATATGCTCCGTGGCGAAGCGGCCGACGAGGATGCCGCATATGTGCGGGACCTCGCCGGGCGCCTCGGCCTTCCTGTAACCATCGAGTCCAGGGACGTCGCGGCCGTCGCTCGCAAAGAGCGTATTTCGGTGGAGCTTGCTGCGAGGAAGGTCCGCTACGAGTTCTATCGTCAGGCGGCAAGCTCCATGGGGGCGGCCAGGGTAGCGCTCGGTCACCACGCGGGCGACCAGGCCGAGACCGTCCTCCTCAGGCTTGTCCGCGGCGCGGGCACCACCGGACTCGCAGGGATCCCCCCGGTGCGCCCCCTGGAGAGCGGCGGGAACGGCGATAATGGTGAGAGCATTGGCGGCTCAAGCGGCCTCGTCGGCCCCATCGTCATCCGCCCTTTCATCGAGGTCACCCGACAGGAGATCGAGGACTATTGCCGGGAGAACAGCCTCCGACCCAGGGTGGATGCGTCGAACCTTACTTCAGCGTACGCAAGGAACAGGGTGAGACACGAGCTTATCCCCCTTCTTGAGCGCCACTACAACCCGCGCGTCGTCGAGAGCATCGCGAGGACCGCCGAGCTTGTCAGGGAGGATGACGCGTTTATATCCTGTGAAGTTCGGCGAAGGGTGAAGCGCATCGTGCGGAGCAGGTCCTCTGGGAGCGTGTCGCTCAGCATCGAGCGCCTTCTTGCCGAACCCCTTGCCGTCCAGCGGCGGGTCATCCGCGAGGCCGTGGCGCTTGTCGGGCGGGGCGCAGAGGATATCGAGTTCGAGCATGTGGAGATGGTGCTCGAGCTTGCCCGGAGCGGCTCCCTGGAGGCAAGCGCCAGCCTGCCGCGGGGGATCCGGGTGAGGAAAGTCCGCCGCGCGGTCGAGCTTGGTGGGGCGGTCGAGCCTGGTACGCGGCATGAAGAGCGGCGCAAGACCAGAGCGCCTGGAGCGCCTCATGAGCTTGTTCTAGAGATCGGAACTGAGCTCGAACCTGAGCCTGGCGCCGATGGCATGCCGGGGGTTCCGGGCACGCGCGGCCCGGCTGCGCCTGAGCCGTTCGAGCGCAGGCTGGATGTGCCCGGTGCGACGTTCGTCCCCGAGCTTGGGGTGACCGTCGAGGCGGAGGTCCTCGAGAGGGGCGCGCAAGGCGACGCCTATGAGGCTTGCGCCGGGGCGGGCGCTTGTGAGGCCTACTTCGACCTGGACGCACTGGGGATGGATCTTGTGGTGAGGACCAGGCGGGAGGGGGACAGGATCTCACCCTTCGGCATGGACGGCCACAAGAAGCTGAAGGAGCTTTTCATCGACGAAAAGGTCCCGAGGAACATGCGGGATCGTGTACCCGTTATAGTAGCCGGGAGGGACATCCTATGGGTTGTGGGGGTCAGGCGAAGCAATCTCGCCAGGGTGAATCCGTCCACGCGCAGAGTGTTGCGCCTTGTGGTGCGGCCGAACCGGCCTTAAGTGAGGGCGCAGAAATGCTCCCGACTTTTCGGAGGGGTTGCCGGTCGCTGAAAGAGATATGACACCGGCAACTTACCAGATGCCGGCGCACTGGGAGGAACTAGCGAACCCTCACTCACTTAGGGGCGCCAGGTGGGGATGAGAGGCCGTCGGTTGTGATTGAGTGGCCCCTGTGCTATAATGTGCTTGCGTATAGTGGGGATTTCTGAATTCTGGGTCTTCATGAGGAAACGAAAGGGCCCGGTGCTGACGGAAGTTGCGCGCCGGACGCGTGGTGATGACCAGTGGGAGGAGATCAATTGAACAAAGCGCTACGAACGCTTGGCCTGTGGCTTCTGCTCGGCCTGATGACCGTGTCCATCGCCAGCAGCTTCTACGGTCAGAGAGAGCAGCCCAAGAAGGTCAGCCTGAGCACGTTCATGGAGAAGCTCGACGCAGGCAATGTGTCGCAGCTTCATATTATTGGCAACGATAAGGTGGAGGGGCGGTTCACCGACGGCACCGAGTTCGAAACGTATGTGCCTGACATCAGCCTCGTCACCGACAAACTGAAAAGCGCCCAGGGGCCGCTGGCCCGGGTTGAGGTCACCGCGGACCCGAAGCCTGGGCCGCCGTGGTGGTACACCGTCCTGCCCCAGATAATCTCGATTCTGTTCTTCGTGGGCCTGTGGCTGTTCATCCTCAACCAGATGCAGGGAGGCGGCAACAAGGCGCTGTCGTTCGGAAAGAGCAGGGCCAGGCTCCACGTTGAGGAGCGGGGTAAAACCACATTTGCAGATGTGGCCGGCGTTGACGAAGCCAAGGAGGAGCTTGCCGAGATAGTCGAGTTCCTCAAGCACCCGAAGAAGTTCGCGGACCTGGGGGCCAAGATACCGAAAGGCGTGTTGCTCGTAGGCCCCCCTGGAACCGGCAAGACGCTTCTCGGGCGGGCCATCGCGGGTGAGGCCGGCGTGCCGTTTTTCATCATAAGTGGCTCCGACTTCGTAGAGATGTTCGTCGGCGTTGGAGCCGCAAGGGTGAGAGACCTTTTTGACCAGGCGAAGAAGAACGCGCCGTGCATCGTATTCATCGATGAGATAGATGCGGTGGGCAGGCAGCGTGGTGCAGGCCTCGGCGGGGGGCACGACGAGAGGGAGCAGACGTTGAACCAGCTCCTCGTGGAGATGGACGGGTTCGAGCCGAATACCGGCATAATCCTGCTCGCCGCGACCAACAGGCCTGACGTGCTCGACCCGGCGCTCCTGCGGCCGGGCAGGTTCGACAGGCAGGTGGTCGTCGATATGCCCGACCTCCCGGGCAGGGAGGCCATCCTGAAGGTGCACGCCAGGAACAAGCCTCTCGCGCCCGACGTCAACCTCAGGGTGCTTGCTCAGAGGACGCCGGGATTCACCGGCGCAGACCTTGAGAACCTTCTGAACGAGGCCGCCATACTGGCGGCTCGCCGGGGCAAGCGGAAGATAACGATGGCCGAGTGCGACGAGGCCATCGACCGCGTGGTGGCGGGCCCGCAGAAGAAGGGGCGGGTCATGAGCGAGCGCGAGAAGAACCTCGTAGCGTTCCACGAGGCGGGACACGCGCTCGCGGCGAAGCTATTGCCGCATGCCAACCCCGTGCAAAAGGTCTCGATAATCCCGCGTGGCAGGATGGGTGGGTACACCCTGATGCTCCCTGAGGAAGACCGGCACTTCCTGACGAAGTCAGAGATCCTCGACGAGGTCGTGGTGGGGCTCGCGGGCCGCGTGGCCGAGGAGATCATGCTTGGCGAGATATCCACCGGGGCTGAGAACGACCTCAACGGAATCACCAAGGCCGTCCGCAGGATGGTGACGGAGTACGGTATGAGCGAGAAACTCGGTCCGCTCACGTTCGGCAGGAGGCGCGAGGAGACCGTGTTCCTCGGGCGAGACCTCGCGCACGACCGCGACTACAGCGAGGAGGTCGCCGCAGCCATCGACCGCGAGGTGCGGCGGATCGTTGATGAGTGCTACACGAGGGCGAAAGAGCTTATTGCCGGCAACAAGGATAAGCTGGTGAGGCTGGCGAACGCTCTCAAGGAGAAAGAGACCATCGAGGGAGCCGAGCTGGATGCGCTTCTCTCGGAGACGGCGCCGTCCGAGGAGGGAGGTGCAGCCGAGACGGTGCCTGCAGCTGCGGCTGCAACCCTGGACGACCAGGAAGGCAGCGCATCAGAGCAGGCAGGCGGGGTCAAGGGGCGCATCCCGTCGAGGCCCCCCAAGCTTGCGGAGAGTCCGGGCAGGGCTTAGAGGAACAATCGGGCCAGGTGCTCCCGTGCGCGACGCGGAACAACGGGAACCTGGCCCGTTTCAATCTCTCATTGGAGGGGGAGGACCTGTGGCAGAGGTGGTTCGTGCCCCGAGAGGGCGGGAGCTATCGTGCAAGGGGTGGCAGCAGGAAGCTGCCATGCGGATGCTCATGAACAACCTTGACCAGGAGGTAGCTGAAAAGCCGGAGGAACTCGTAGTGTACGGCGGGCGAGGCAAGGCGGCGCGCAACTGGGAGGCGTTCCACGCCATAGTTGAGTCGCTCAAGAACCTTGAGAACGACGAGACTCTCCTGGTGCAGTCCGGCAAACCCGTAGGGGTGTTCAGGACGCATCGGCTTGCTCCGAGGGTGCTCATCTCCAACTCCATGCTCGTGCCCGCGTGGGCCACATGGGAGAAGTTTTGGGAACTTGAGGCGAAAGGCCTTACCATGTACGGCCAGATGACGGCCGGAAGCTGGATTTACATAGGCACGCAGGGGATTCTGCAGGGGACCTACGAGACGTTTGCAGAGGCCGCGCGCCAGCACTTCGGCGGCAGCCTTGCCGGGAAGCTGGCTCTGACGGCCGGGCTGGGCGGTATGGGCGGCGCCCAGCCGCTCGCGGTCACCATGAATGGCGGCGTCATCATTGCCGTGGAGGTTGACGAGGAGCGTATCAGGCGGCGGCTTGCGACGAAGTACTGCGACGTCATGGCGCGCACCATCGACGAGGCGATGGCGCTCGCCCGTAAGGCCCTGGAGAAGCGAGAGGCTCTCTCCATCGCTCTTCTCGGGAACGCCGCCGAAACGCACCCGGAGTTCGTGCGTCGCGGTATCATCCCCGACATCGTGACCGACCAGACGTCCGCCCACGACCCGCTGGGCGGGTACATCCCGGCCGGCCTCTCCGTGCAGGAGGCGGCTGAGCTGCGCAAGCGCGATCCCAAGCGGTACATCGACCGCGCCATGAGATCCATGGCCACGCAGGTGGAGGCCATGCTCGAAATGAAGCGGCGCGGTGCGGTGGTCTTCGACTATGGGAACAATCTGAGACAGCAGGCGTTTAACGCCGGAGTGAAGGAGGCCTTCAGCTATCCCGGGTTTGTGCCCGCCTACATACGGCCGCTATTCTGCGAGGGCAAGGGGCCGTTCAGGTGGGTGGCGCTCTCGGGCGACCCCGAGGACATTTACAAGACCGACGAGGTGGTGCTGCGGGAGTTCCCCGAAAACGAGCACCTTGCCCGCTGGATCAGGATGGCCCGCGAGAAAGTGCAGTTCCAGGGGCTGCCTGCCAGGATATGCTGGCTTGGCTACGGTGAGAGGGCGAGGTTCGGCAAGGCCATAAACGAACTCGTCCGCCGGGGCGAGATCTCGGCGCCCATCGTCATCGGCCGCGACCATCTCGATACCGGATCGGTGGCCTCGCCTAACCGTGAGACCGAGGGCATGCGCGACGGGAGCGATGCCATCGCGGACTGGCCCATCCTGAATGCTCTCCTCAACGCCGTCTCAGGTGCGTCGTGGGTGTCGGTCCATCACGGCGGCGGCGTCGGGATCGGCTACTCCATCCATGCTGGAATGGTAGTGGTGGCCGACGGCACCGACGAGGCTGACTGGCGGCTCGAGCACGTGCTCACGACGGACCCCGGCTCAGGCGTCGTCCGCCACGCTGACGCTGGCTACGAGAAAGCCATCGAGACCGCGCGCAGGCATGGGATCAAGATACCGATGCTGCCGGAGAAATGATCCTGACATCGCCCCGCTCGGCCAGGGGCAACAGGAAGTCGAGTGTTGCGAAAACGAAGACTAAGTCGAGGCCGGGCGGAACAGTACGTTTCGCCCGGCCCTGTCAAGTGCTGGGATGCATCGCTAGACTGTAAAGGATTCCACCAGCTTGCGGAGATCTGCCGCGAGTTCTGCGAGCTGTTTCGCAGAATTCGCTATCTCTCCGATTGTTGCCGCCATCTCCTCGGTGGAGGCAGAGACCTGTTCTGCAGAGGCAGCTGTTTGACTGGACACCGAGGCCACTGTCTCTACGGCCTTTCGCACTTCCTCGCTGGCCGCAGCCATCTCTTCGGTGGCAGCCGTGTTTTCCTCTGTTATGCTGGCGGCGCTCTCGATGGCTTTGATGGCCAGCGAGCTATGGGACGTCATCTCCTGAACAAGGTCCACGATGCTATCAACCTCCGCCGCCACATGTTCGACGGCGTCCGTTATGTCTGAGAGCGCCCTGCCGGCCTCACCGGCGAGTACGTTGCTGCCTTGCGCCTCGGTGGCTGTTACCTCCATAGATCTGTCGGCCGTTCCGACGCTCTGCTGCATCTTGCCGATTATGGCGGAGATCTCCTTCGTGGCCTCGCTGGACCTTGTTGCGAGTTTGCCGACCTCGTCGGCGACCACGGCGAACCCTCTGCCGTGCTCGCCTGCCCTTGCGGCTTCTATAGCGGCGTTCAGGGCAAGAAGGTTGGTCTGTTCGGCTATCTCGTCAATGACCTCAACGATGTTACCGATCCTTGTGGAGTCTTCCCCAAGCTGCTTTGTGGCCCTGGCTGTCTCGGCAATGAGATCTGCGATCCTTCTCATGCTGCCTATCGCCTTGCCAACAGCCTCTTTTCCGGAGAGGGCCGTAGCCCGCATTCCGTCAAACGCGT
This sequence comes from Bacillota bacterium, assembly GCA_012516125.1. GTDB lineage: Bacteria > Bacillota > SHA-98 > UBA4971 > UBA4971 > UBA6256. The sequence goes on from JAAYXB010000078.1 coordinate 35,346, forward strand.
GAACAAGGGAATCCGCGCTCTTCGCCACCCTGTCGATGGCGCTCACCACCTGCGAGACGGTATTGCTTGCCTCTGTCACCGACGCGACCTGGTCTTCGGCCCCCCTGGCTATCTGGTTTATGGCCTCACCCAGTTGATTCATGGTCCTGTACGTCTCGTGGGCACGGCGGGTTTGCTCCGCTGCTCCGGTGGCCACGTTCTGCATGATCCCGGTGATCTGGGTGGTTGCTTCGTTTGCACTGGCGGCGCTCTTTGACAAGCTCTCGCCTGTCGAAGCGAGCTCGCGCGAGGACTCCCCGATCCGCGAAACGAGAGTCCTCAGGCTTTGCAGCATGTCTGCAAACGCCTGCGACAGGGCGGCGATCTCGTCGCGGCCTTTCACCGTGGGGATCTGCTGTGCTAGGTTCCCCCTGGCGACCTCCGATGCCGCTCTTGTCAACCTCGAAACCGGTCGAGTGATGTTCCACGTGAGGGTGATTCCTACGGCGAGACCCGCAAGGGCAGCTACCGCCAATCCTCCAATGAGGATCATCCTTACACGTCTGCTCTCGCTTCTCGCTGATGATACCTGTCTTGCGTGCTCTTCGCTGGTGGAAGCGATCCACTGATCAGCGATGGAGCTCAGCTTCGCGATGAGCGGCAGCCCGTCAGTGCGGATGAACTCGAGGGCTTTCTCGGAGTCTCCGGCCTGGACCAGCATTTTGGCGATATTCGCGCGTGATGCGAAGCTGGTGTTGGCGTCGCCGAGTTCCTGAAGATAGTCCGCCATGCTGCTGTCGTCAGGCATCACGGTGAGTATGTTACGGATCTCTGTCTTGGAGACCTCATCGGCCGCTTCAAACTCCTTGAGCACCTGTTCATCCTGGCTGAGGGCATATGAAAGGATCGTCGCAGCCTTCTTCCAGGTAGCAATTCGCAGGCTGTCAATATGTCTCTGCAGAGGTACGCCGGAGTCGAGGATCTTCGAGTACATGCTCTCCTGTACCTGCATACCCCGAACGCCGAGATATGCTACGCCACCCATCAGGAGTAACAGTAACACGACCAAGCTCATGACTTTTGAGCCTATGCCCGGCCTTAGCGCAATCCTCGGTCTCCGGAGTCCGGGCAGGCGTCGGGTGGAAAAAGGTCTGCTTCTCACGGGATCGCCTCCATGTATGCAGGTTGTTGTAGAGGGTGGGATACGTTGCCTGTGCGACCATTGTTCGACATCAGCGATGGAAATTCGCCGCAAGTTGCCGATTTCCTCCCAAAGACCCTGCTCCGGGCGGCAGGGCATCTCTGACACCCTCTGCCGGGCGCGAATCTTCTCAAGGCGCGGGTTTGCACCAGCGCGCAGTCGGCTGCGGTGTACCCGCTTCAGCGTTGCCCAGGACCGCATGAAGCAGCAAGCTGGCTTGCACGTCCAATGCCCGGCCATCACGGTCACCCCTGAGAGTAGAGGGTATTGGAACATCTCAAACAGAGTGATAGCTGCTCCCCTGCGTCCCTGTATCCCTGCCTCCCTGCTGGCTTGGGTCATTACCAGGAGGTGTTGTCTACTGGTAACCGTCGTGACGGTTGCCATTGCTTTCCTCCAGACACTATGGTACAATCAATCTAAACATCTGGGGGAGCCAGGCATACTTCCGGTGTTGTCTTTACAAGCATATAGAAACGAAAGTGCGATCAGGCGCCTCTGAACGAGGCAGCTCATTCACGCACCAGTCTAAGTGCTGCCACCGGGTGGATTGGCGTGGATGTTTTCGCAGGCGCAAGCAGGCTCCCCGGAGTTACGGCAAGGCGAGGTCAGAAATGTGACCCGGGAAAGACTTGAGCCAGAAGGCATTCTTACGGAGCGCGACACGCAGGTCATCGACAGGCTCTGGATGTCGGCAGTCATTGTGTGCATAGTGCTGGGCGCTGCGTTTTTCGATGAGATCGACTGGAAACCCGGCTCCCTTCCTGTCGCGCTCGCGCTGAGCGGCCTTGCTTACGGTTGGATCAGGCACGCCCTCGCCACCACTGCACGGGGGAACAGGGTTTGGCTGAGCCTGCTCCTCACCGGCGCCGATATCGTGGCAGTCGTAACGGTGGTATACGTATCAGGCGGGCCTGCAAGCCCTTTCTGGCCCATGTTTGCGTTGCCGATACTCGCGGCCACGCTGAGGTTCGGGCTCAAGGTCGGACTTGGGGCAACTTGCGCGGCGTGCGGCCTTTCTCTTGCCGTCCTGGCGACGGGGAGGTTCGCAGACGGACTAACAGGGCTGAACCTCTTCAGGTTCATGTTCATGATCGCCATGTTCCTGCTTTTTAGCTTCTTCTTGGGCACTCTGATGGAAGAGGAAAAGAAGCTGAGGCAGGAGATCCTTGCCCTTTCGAGGACTGACCCTCTGACGGGGATCTACAACCATCGCTACCTGCTCGAAGTCCTTCGGAATGAGCTCAAGAGGGCCGGCCGGTATGACGAGCCGCTGGCGGTCGGCATGATAGACCTCGACCTCTTCAAGAGCGTGAATGATACTTTCGGGCACCTTGCGGGCGACAAGATCCTCACTCAGCTTGTGGATACGCTGAAAAGGATATTCCGGACCACCGATTGCCTAGCCCGGTACGGCGGCGACGAAATAGCCGTCGTGATGCCAAAGACCGGGCAGCACGAGGCTCGCGCTGCGCTTGAAAGGGCCAGGGACGCGGTTGCGAGGGCCAGCTTTTCGGGGCCGAACGGCCAGAGCCTGCGGATCACGATAAGCGCCGGGGTTGCCGTCTTCCCCGATCACGGCGAGGATGCCCTAACCCTCCTCGACAGGGCGGACCGAGCTATGTACGCCGCGAAGAACTCCGGCGGCAACCGCGTGCAGCTCTACGATCCATCTCTTGCGGAAATGGCCCTCGAAGCAGCCTCGATTCTACACTTGCGCTTGCAGCAGCTTTCCACGGCACAGAAGGATTTCAGCGCGACTTGAAGAAATTGTGTAGTAAAAATGAGAAGAAGGAGGGACGGTGCCTTGGAGAAGGTCCTGCTAGTGGAGCACGAGAAGTGCACAGCGTGTCGTATCTGTGAGCTTGTGTGTTCGGCTAGACATGCAGGGTCGTTCAACCCCGCGAAAGCGCGGATCACCGTGGCGACGTTTCTCGAGGACAACTTCTTCTTTCCGCTGACATGCCAGCATTGCGAGGAACCTCTCTGTGAGGACGTTTGCCCCACCGGTGCCATATCGCGGCACCCGGAAACGGCAGCAGTGGTGATCGACGATGCGAAGTGCATAGGGTGCAGAATGTGCCAGGCTGCGTGCCCCTTTGGGGCGATCGCTTACTCCCCGTCGGAGGATAAGATGGTAAAGTGTGATCTATGTGGCGGCGAGCCGGAGTGCGTGTTGTTCTGCCCGTGGGACGCGATCAAGTATGTGAAGGCTGACGACGCCTCGTTGCGCAAACGCAAAGCCGTGGGCGAGAAGCTGAAGAAGGCCCTGCAGGAGGTGAAACTGTGATGTACGGGTGGACGGGAAAGATCCTTCGGGTTAACCTCAGCGCGAGGTCCGTATCCGTGGAGGACCTGTGCCCTGAGATCGCCGAGAACTACCTTGGGGCGAGAGGCCTCGGCACAAAGATCCTCTATGACGAGCTCAAGCCCGGTGTGGACCCGCTCGGCCCGGACAACAAGATCATCTTCGCTACAGGCCCTCTCACCGGCACCGCAGCCACCTCCGCCGGGCGCTACAACGTCGTCACGAAGTCGCCGCTCACAGGGTTTATTGCCGCGTCGAACTCCGGCGGGTATTTCCCTGCGGAGCTGAAGTATGCCGGTTTTGACGCCATCATCGTGGAAGGCGCCGCCGACGAGCCAGTATACATCTGGGTACACAACGGCAAAGCCGAGCTCCGCTCCGCAAAACATGTTTGGGGCAAGAACACGGCGGAGACAACGGATATCCTTGTCGCGGAGACTGACCCTGACGCCAAAGTCGCGTGCATCGGGCCCGCCGGCGAGAAACTCGTGCTCTTCGCGTGCGTGGTGAACGACAAAGGCCGAGCCGCCGGGCGCTCGGGGGTTGGCGCGGTCATGGGTTCGAAGAACCTGAAGGCCATCGCGGTGAGAGGCACGGGAGATGTGAAGGTGGCCGACCCGGCGAAGTTCAGGGAGGCTGTGCTCGCGGCCTTCAAGAAGATTAAAGAGTCTCCGGTCACGTCGCAGGGCCTTCCCACGTACGGGACGGCAGTCCTCGTGAACGTTATCAACCAGCATGGGGCGTTCCCGACGCGCAACTTCCAAACGGGCGTGTTCGAGGGTGCCGAAAAGATATCAGGTGAGACACTGGCCGCCACGCTTCTCGTGAGAAAGCGCGCGTGCTTCGGATGCCCCATAGCATGCGGGCGGCCCAGCGTCGTGAAGAGCGGGAAATACAAGGGAGAGGGCGAAGGCCCTGAATATGAGACCATCTGGGCGCTTGGGGCAGCATGCGGCGTCGACAACCTCGAGGCGGTGACCAAGGCCAACTACCTCTGTAACGAGCTCGGCCTTGACCCGATAAGCATGGGCTCGACGATCGCATGTGCCATGGAGCTATACGAAAAAGGTTATCTCCCGAAGAGCGCGACCGACATCCCACTCAGGTTCGGCGACGCTGATGCCGTGGTTGAGGCCACGCGCAAGACGGGATATCGGGAGGGCGTCGGTGACCTGCTTGCGAAGGGGTCATATCGTCTTGCGGCAGAGTTCGGCCATCCGGAGCTTTCGATGAGCGCGAAGAAGCAGGAGTATCCGGCGTACGACCCGCGCGGTGTGAAAGGTATCGGGCTGAACTACGCCACATCGAACAGGGGCGGCTGCCACGTGAGAGGCTACACCATTTCGCCCGAGGTCCTCGGTGTTCCGGAGAAGATAGATCCACTGTCCAAGGATGGGAAAGCCGCCTGGGTCAAAGCGTTCCAGGACGTGACCGCCCTAGTGGACTCGGTCGGGATGTGCCTCTTTACCACGTTCGCGCTGGGCGCGCCGGATGTGGCGAGCATGCTTGAGTCCGCGACAGGTATCCCATTCCCCGCGGAGAAAGCGGTGTTGGCGGGCGAGCGTATCTGGAACCTAGAGCGCCTCTTCAACCTGAGAGAAGGGCTCACAAAGGCGGACGATGCTCTGGCTCCAAGGCTGCTCACCGAGCCCATGCCGGAGGGGCCTGCCGCCGGACAGGTGGTGGAGCTTGCCGACATGCTGGCTGATTACTATGCTGCCAGAGGGTGGAGCGAAAACGGCAAGCCTTCGGCAGAGACGCTAGAGCGACTCGGGCTTGCCGTTTAAGTGTGGTGTCACAATCACTTCTACTCTGGCAGAGTCTGGGTTACTCGCGGTTGCCGGTGCTCCGCTCCGGGGACGGCGCCCCGCTTGGAGCGCCTTGGCGAAATCCCTCCCGTAGGCAAATGGCGGAGTTTCGCCACCCCGCCGCGTCAGCCCCGGCAACCTGAAACCCCCTGTAAAACTGGTGCGGAGTTCTGCATCCACACTTAGCCCGCGTCCGCGGGCTAAGTGTGGATTCAGAACTCCGCACCAGTTTTACAGGGGGTTTCAGGTTGCCGGTGCTTACGCGGCGGGGTGTCGAAACTCCGCCATTTGCCTACGGGAGGGATTTCGCCAAGGCGCTCCAAGCGGGGCGCCGTCCCCGGAGCGGAGCACCGGCAACCGCGAGTAACCCAGACTCTGCCAGAGTAGAAGTGATTGTGACACCCC
>JAAYXB010000008.1 GCA_012516125.1 Bacillota bacterium
CTCGGGGACGGCGCCCCAAGCGGGGCGCGCTTCGCCAAAATCCGGCCCGTCCGGCTAGGCAGCCGGATTTTGACACCCCTCGTGCAATCACCGGCAACCCCTCCCAAAAGTCGGGAGCATTTTTGCACCCCCACTTAGGGCCTGTGACCCAGATCGGAGCAGACTGACAACGAATTGACCACGGGCAGGCGTGAAAGTGGCCGAATTGCTACCACTTCTGGCGCCCACTGGGGAAGAGTGGTGGAAAAACCATCATGACAAGCGGGGAAGTGGTCATCAGATAGCCACCTGAGCGCGGGGGACTGACCAAATGCTTACCACCTCCAGCCGGGTGCGCGGCAGACTGGCTGCGGAGTTACCACGGTAGCTGCACGAGGTGGTAACCAGATCGCCATTCTTGCCGCAAGATTGGCTGAATCCTGACCACTTCCGGCCACGGGCCCGGCAGACCGGTAAGGGAGTCGCCACCTCGGCCGCGCGTGGTGGCAAGAAGATGGCCACCTTTTTGGTGCGCCTGGCGAGAAAGTCGCTACCTTTGAGCGGGAGCTCGCCGAAGTGGTGAAGAAACGGCCGGCATGAGCGCGCAAGGTGGTAAGAAAACTACCGCCTTGGCGGCGATTGAGACAATGATATGGTGATGGTCACGCGCAAGAGCCAGCAAGGCAGGAGTGCAGCATAGCGCTGTAGAAGATTCCTTTCATGAAGCGCACATCCGCGGCGGGGCGCAGCGAGCCCCGGCAGTTTAGAACGATAGCTGCAGGCATCCTCATAGCGATGGTGGTCACCTGCCTCTACGGTACAGGCGCAGGCGAGCGCGTGGGGCTTGCCGCGTATGACCTGTGCCACAGGGTGGCGCCCGTCCCGCGTCCGACGCCGCGCATCGTCATTGTGGCCATCGACGACCAGTCCCTTGCAAACCTCGGGCGATGGCCGTGGCCGAGGTCATACCATGCCAGGCTCGTCGAGATTCTCACCCGCGAGAAGGCGAAAGCCATAGGGTTCGATATCATGATGCCTGATGAGTCCGGCGACCCCGCGGCCGACGACGCTCTGGCGAGGGCTGCTGCGGCTTCGGGCCTCGTCGTGTTTCCATTCCATGCCGAAAACAAGGTGCTTCCGCGCGGGGCCCGCGTGTTCTATGCCGCCGGGGCGCGAAAGCCGCCGTATCCGGCACTTGAGCGCGCGGCCGCTACCGGCAGTGTGATCGCGGTGCCGGACGTGGACGGCATCCTGCGCCGCCATGTTCCCGTTGTCATGGACGGAGGAAGGCCGCGCTACTCGCTTGACGTGGAGATCGTCAGGGTCTTTCTGGGGCTTTCGCCCTCTGAGGTCTCCCTTGCCAGAGGTGAACTCCGGGTAGGCCCTGTGAGTATTCCGATGGACCCGACGGGGCGCGTCCTCATTCGGTATTTGTCCGGTTTGCCTGATGGCCTGCGCTACAAGACTTTGCCCTACTACAGGGTTCTTCGCGGCGAGTTCGCGCCTGGCGAGTTCGAGGGAAAGATCGTTCTTGTGGGCGTAACCGCGCAGGGGCTCCACGACTTCTACTTCACGCCTCTTGCGACGGCGGGGAACCCGATTCCGGGCGTGGAGATACACGCCAATACCGTGCAAGCGCTCCTCGACGGCCTCCTTGTGCGCGAGCCTCTTAAGCCGTATGCAGGGGTGCTTTTCGTTGCGCTTTCGGTGGTGCTCGTGGTGGCATTCCAGAGACTCCGGCCGCAAGTCGCATCCGGGGCGGCGCTCGCCATGGCCATTTGCGTCGCCTGGCTCAGCGTCCTCTTGTTTGCCCGGGTGAACGTCTGGGTCGACCCTATGCCCGTCATGGCGATCCTCGCCCTGGTGCTGGGGCATCACCTCGTAGTTGCGTATGCGCGCACCGAAGCCGAGAGGGCGAGGATCAGGGCGACGCTCGGCCGATATCTCTCGCCCGCGGTGGTGGACGAAATCCTTAGAGACCGCAGCGAGGTAGCCCTCGGGGGAAGGCGGCTCGAAGTAACCGTCGTGTTCGCCGACATCCGTGGCTTCACGTCGTTTGCGGAGAAAGAGGATCCCGAGCGTGTGGTGGACGTTCTCAACGCCCACCTTTCCATGATGGTGGAGGCCATCTTCAGGGAAGGCGGCATGCTCGATAAGTTCACCGGAGACGGCGTCATGGCCGTTTTCGGGGCCCCGGTGCTCCAGGAGGACCACGCCCTTCGGGCGGCCAGGGCTGCAATTGCTATCAGCAAAGCCTGCTCGCGGGCGGCCGAAGCGGCCGGGCCCGCCGGCGCGGCCCGTGGCGGTGACGTCAGGCTCAGCGTGGGCGTGGGAGTGGCCTCGGGCGAGGCGGTGGTGGGCAATATCGGCACCCTTGCCCGGATGGACTACACCGCCGTCGGCGACACCGCGAACCTTGCTGCGAGGCTCGAGGGCATGGCACAGCCGGGCCAGGTCCTTGTGTGTGGACGGACGTACCAGGCCATACACGGGGCAGTGGATGCGCGCCGGGTCGGGTCCGTTGAGATAAGAGGCAGGTCGGCGCCTGTGGACGTTTACGAACTCCTGTGATGGCCGGTGGGGCGATCTGGAGCGGGTTCTGTGATAGTGATCACAGAAAGCGTACGCCGACGGCGTCAATCTAGAAATGGGGGCCCCTTGCCCGTCCGCCACCCGCTCCCGATGCTCATGCACAGGCTGTGGCGGACTCCAGGAGTGGTTCGGCCTCAGCGGCGGCAACGTGGCGGCGTCGGCGAGTGGGACTCTTCCAGCCTTCGCGCTGCTAGGTGCGGGATCAGAAGTCTAGGCCGGTTTTCGAGGGGGTGCAGATTGCCAGGGCTTGCGCGACGAGGTGACGAAGTTTCGTCCGGAGGCAGATGGCGGAATCCTGTCAAGATGCCCCGCTTGGGGCGGCGTCCCCGCAGCCGAGCCCTGGCAACCGTGAGTGGCCCAGACTCTGGAAAAGTTGTGGTCAGGAGCCCGGAGGGCTTCGGGGCCCCCGACCGTCGTGGGGTTGCCAGTGTTTGTGCGCGGGCGTGGGCGGTCTGGCAAGTCTGCAAGGCCTGTGATTTCTCGCCTGGAGGTGAGGAAGGGGCATGGTGCAACCCGGTGGAGGTCTGCATGCGGGACGACGAACAAGGGCGTTTCTCCTCTTCCTCGTGCTCGCGACGCTTTGCGTGTGGCCGGGACGCGGGCTGTGGGGTGGGGCCCGTGCCCAGGCTGTCGCCACGGAGGCGGTTGCCACAGTCGTGAGAGCCGAGGGAAGATGCACGCGTCTTCCTGCAAAGTCCGAAGAGTGGGTCGAGGTCGGGGTGGGCTGTTTCATATACCATGGAGACCGGGTAAGGTGCGGCCCCGACTCCTGGGCGGTCCTCGGTCTTGCCGATGGTGGCTCCGTTACGCTCGGACCAGGGTGCGAGGTCCGGTTCGACTCCCTTCTGTACTTGCGGCTGTTCATCGGGAGGCTATGGGCAAAGGTGAAGCCTGCCGCGCCGGGTGCTGATGGCTTCAGCGTCGAGACCCCCAGTGCGGTGGTGGGCGTGCGCGGGACGCACTTCAGTGTACATGTGAGCGACGAGCTTGTAACCACTGTTTCGGTCGCATCAGGGGTCGTCAGGGTCTTCGGGGCCGGGAAGGCTGTGCTCGTGTCTCAAGGGTGCGCTACACGTGTGAAACGAGGCCACGCTCCTGCGAAGCCAGAACCCATGGACGACGACGAGAAGCGGGCATGGGCGGAGAGGCGGGGCCGGTTCAAGGATGACGATGAGGGTAATGATGAGAATGACGGGGGTGACGGCGGCGACAAAAAGGCCGGCAAACAGGGCCCAGACGGCGGAAAGCCTCCCGGCCCTGACGGTCACCCCGGCGGTGAACCTCCCGGTGATGATGACCCCGGCGGTGACGCCGAGGACGGTCTGGCAAGCGATGGCGGCGACGCCGGTCGCTATGACGGTGACGACGGCTGATGACGACACCCGCGGCGGGCTACACATGGCCGTGGCCCGCAGGTAATGGAGGTGGCATAAGTTGAGGCAACAACCTGTGGAGATTCTCGGAGCCGTGCCCCTCTTCAGCCGTCTGGACCAGGCGAGCCTTGCAAAGCTTTCGGGGATCGCGCGCGGGCGCCGTTATGAACGCGGCAGCCCCATATTCTTCGAGGGTGACCCCGGTGGTTCTCTCCTGGTAATCGCCGCAGGTGCAGTCAAGATCCACAAGGTCTCTGAGGACGGGCGCGAGAAGACCCTTGCCATCCTGGAGGCCGGGGACTTTTTCGGCGAGATGAGCATCTTCGATGGAGCACCCAGGTCTGCCGCCGCACAAGCTCTGTCTGACTGCGAGGTGCTCATCATCGATCGCGACCCATTCCTCGCTCTAATGAAAAGCACACCGGGGCTTGCCACTGACATCGCGCTTGCCCTCGCCGAGCGCTTGCGCAGGACCAACGAGGACCTGGAGCGCCTTGCGTTTCGCGACGCGCGCGGCAGGATCATCGAGGCCTTGCTACAGCTTGCGCGCGCGCATGGCGAGAGGGTGGCCCAGGGCGTGCGCCTCAAGGTCAGGCTGACCCACCAGGAGCTTGCAAACTACGCTGGCGTGACCCGGGAGACCGTCACAAGGGTGCTCGCTGAGCTTCACGACAGCCGGCTTGTCGCGGTCGAGGACGACAGGCGCCTCGTCATCCAGAACGAGGACGCCCTGCGCGAGCTCGTGACCTGAGATGCTTTCGCTTTCGGCCGCCGTCCGCGTTTTCCGCTCCGTTCTCCGTGTCCTGTGCTCCGTGCGGGCCTTCACTCCTTGTGGGAACGTGATGAAAAACACACCTCTCCCGTGACCGCCGCAACGTGCGCTCGTTTGCTGTGCCCTGATAATGAGAGCAGAAAACGCGCGGGACTCTACAGACCAAACCGCGCGACTAAGCGGGGGTGCAGAAATGCTCCCGACTTTTGGGAGGGGTTGCCGGTGCTTGCACGAGGCTGTCAAAATCCAGCCACTTGCCCGGCGGGCCGGATTTTGGCGAAGCGCGCCCCGCTTGGGGCGGCGTCCCCGAGTGCAACACCGCCAACCCGCCAACTGCTGGCAAAGGGACAAGGACTAACGCACCCTCACTTAGGACAGAAGGGGGATAGGTGCACCATGAAGCGGCGGGTCTGGAAATGGTGGAAGGTCGTGATGGTAGGGGTCTTCGTTCTCATGCTTGCCTTCGTGCTTCCTGCATGGGCGAGCAGCCCTGTCGGGACCCCAGGGGCGGGCAGCCCGGCGCTCAGGGCCGACGGCGGTTCCACGGGCCCAGGCGAGCCTGGCGACGAGGATGACGACCAGGGCGGCGGGGACGGCGCGGGCAACGGCGGTCAGGACGGCGATGACGGCGGCGGCCATGATGACGATGGTCGCGATGATGGCAACGGCGCCGGGAACGGGCATGATGACGGCCAGGACAATCCCGGGGATGGCGCGGGCGGCGACGACGGCAATGGGAACGACGATGGCGATGATACAACCGGCGGGGCGGATAGTGGCGGCGGCCAGGCTGGCGCGGGTAGCGGCTCCGGCTACGACGATTCTAACGTGGACGACAACGATGGCAACAACAATGACAATAACAACGACAACAACAATGACAATGATAATAATGACGAGCATGAGGATTCTTTTGACGGGGAAGACATGGCAGAGTACGCGCAGTCCCTCGGACTGGGCGAGGAGTTCGTTGCTCGCGTGGCGCGCCAAGCGAGCAGGGCAGGGGTCGATAAGGAGAAGCTGGCGGCTACGCTCCGCCTCATGGCCGAGCTTGTGCAGCAGGGTTACTTCCTGGACCTCGCTCAGGGAGCGGATGGATCGGTCGACCACGATGCGAGCGGCGCGCCGTCTTTCGACGAGCTCGACGAAAGCACCCAGGCTCGTCTGGGCGAGACTCTTGCAGAGGTCGTGCGCACCCGCGACCACGAGTGGATTCGCGAGAAGCTCATGGCCTGTGCCAGGGCGGGCATGACCGCGATCGAAGCTATAGAAGCCCTTGCAAGCGAGTGAGGCTTCCAGACGCGAGCCGAGCAACGCCTCCCACTTTGTCAGGAGCGCGAGGGACCTTCAGCGCTCCAGTGGAGGCGAGATCACACATTGCCACAGCTACGTCCCGGGTCCCGCTGCAGGTCAGCGGGGGCCCGGGCGTTGCTGTTGCAGGGATGATACTGCCGTAACGCAGCGATCCTGTTGCTCCCACGCAAGCCCGCAGGCGGTAGAAGGGAGAAAAACCCTCGAGTCGAATAATAAACGGGCGAGAACGCACGAACGAGAGTCGAAGCATGGACGCGCGGCTGAGCAGTCGCACGCTCAGGGCTTTGATGGAGGTTCTGACTGTGGCTATCGCATCGCAGGGCTGTGGGCGGGTCGAGCGGGTTTTCCATTCCACTCTGGACTCACCTCTAGGGAGGCTGCGGCTTGCCTCGACAGCCGAAGGCCTTGTGAGGGTGGTCCTCCCCGGCGAGAGCGAGGACAGAATCCTGGTTTGGCTGGCGGTGAAGTTCCCGCGAGCTGTCCTGGTCCCCGCTTCGGGTGAGAACGCGGAGTTCCACGCGCAGCTCGATGAATACTTCAGGGGCACTCGAAGCGCCTTCGATTGCCGGATTCACCTTACTGTCAGCGCATTCGTCCGACGGGTCCTGGAAGAGACCCGCCGGATTCCCTATGGTGCGACAGCCTCTTATGGCGAGGTTGCCGCCGCCATAGGCAGGCCCCTCGCGGCTAGGGCGGTAGGAAAGGCGCTTGCGACAAACCCGCTTCCCATCATCATCCCATGTCACCGCGTGGTCGGAAAAAACGGGTCGCTCGTGGGGTTCGGGGGCGGCCTCGCGCTCAAGGAATGGCTCCTCGCCCATGAGCGGCGCGTGTCCTGCGCATCGCGGACACAGCCCGCCCTCGCTTGAGGACGCTCCGTGCCTTGCCTGATGACGCTCCATAGTAGCCCTTGACGAGGTGACTTCCGGGGTGCCGGGAGATCACTCCGGAGCTGTCATGCGAGCGCACGCGCCCGCGCGCGGACGCGATATACAATGGCACAGCGATCTGATGCTGGATAGCCCACAATCGCGGCTGCATATGGCGCTTGGTGGTGGCTATTCGGGGGTGCACGCCTCGGGAAGGGAAGTGTTATAATATGCTCGAAAGGTCAGGAAAGGTCAAAGTCGTTCCTGGCAATACCACATTGTAGATCCAGCAACGTCACGGGATATCGGGAAGGGAAGACCGTGGGCAACCTTGCAGACTACATTGAAAGCTACCTCAAGCGGCTTCTCGAAAACGCCGAGCAGGGCATGATAGAGCTGCAAAGGCGCGAGCTTGCGGAGATGTTCAGGTGCGTGCCTTCGCAGATCAACTACGTGCTCACCACGAGATTTACCCCTGACAGGGGTTACGTCGTGGAGACCCGCAGGGGGGGCGGAGGCTACATCCGGATAGTCCGGCTGTCCTTTCGGCCGAGCCAGGACCGGGCGTCCCTCATCGAAACGGAGATCGGCGACGAGATCACCGAAAGGCGAGCCGATTCCCTGCTTCTGAGGCTCGAAGACGAGGGCCTGCTCGACGAGGGTGACCGTGCGTTTGTGAAGGCCGTTCTCGAGCGCGAGACGGAAAGGCTCCACCCGAGCTACCGTGGGACGGTGCGGGCGAGCCTTCTGAAGGCCATGGTGATGCTGTTGCTGCGGGAGTAGGGTGTGGGCACATCTTTGAAACGGCGCGGCGCCGAAACGGCGCGACGGCCGGGTGGAACCCGGGCATCCCTCGGAGAGGTTGGCCCCGGAGGCGGAGGTCCTGCCGGATGGTCTCGTGGACCGGTCCAGTGGGGTCCGGGCATCATAATGTGATGTGGGGGTGTGAGCGATGGTGTGCGACGAGTGTGGAAAGAGGCCTGCAAACGTCCATCTCACCAAGATAATAAACGGAGTGAAGACCGAATCGCACCTCTGTGAGCAGTGCGCGCGTGAGAAGGGCGAGCTTGACTTCTTCTCGGAGCCGAAGTTCTCGTTCCCGAGCCTTCTTGCGGGACTGTTGCAGCACGACCCGGGCTTTGCGGAGCCGATGACCCTTCCGGGCAGCGTCACCAGCCGCTGCCGGAGCTGCGGCCTGGATTTCTCGGAGTTTCGGAACACCGGGTTCCTGGGGTGCCCCGATTGTTACGACGAGTTTCGCCCGAGGCTCGAGCCGCTTCTCAGGCGTATCCACGGGAGCGTCCGCCACACCGGGAAGGTTCCCGGGAGGACGGGCGCTGCGGCAGGCAAGAGGCGGGAGATCGAGAACCTGCGCGCCGAGCTTGCAAGACTGGTGGCTAAGGAGCAATATGAGGAGGCCGCGAAGGTCCGGGACAGGATCCGCGCTCTTGAGAAGGACCTCGCGGGCGAGTCTTAGGAGGAGGGTGTGGACATGTCTCTCGGGGACATAATAGACAGGACGTCCAGCGCATGGATGCGGGCCGACGCTCCGTCCGCTGACGTGGTGTTGAGCTCTCGCGTGAGGCTCGCCCGGAACATCGCCGGCATTCCCTTCCCGCACCAGGCGTCCGAGGCAGACCTTGCGAAAGTTGCAGACCAGGTTCAGAGGGCCATCCGGACGGCGAAAGGCCTTGCGGACCTTGCAGTGATCCGCCTGTCCGAAACGCCGGCCCTCGACAGGCAGATTCTCGTCGAGAAACACCTCATCAGCCCACAGCATGCGCAAGGGGCGAAGCACCGCCTCGTGGCGATACGCCCTGACGAGACCATAAGCGTGATGGTGAACGAGGAGGACCACCTCCGCATCCAGGCCCTCCTGCCGGGCCTGCAGCTTGAGGACGCCCTAAAGCTGGCGAGCCAGGTGGACGACATGTTCGAGAGCAGGCTGGACTATGCATTCGACGAGAAGCTGGGGTACATCACCGCGTGCCCAACCAACGTGGGCACGGGGCTGCGCGCCTCGGTCATGGTGCACCTGCCTGCTCTCGCGACCACAGGCCAGGTCGGCCGGGTGTTGGCCGCCGTCTCCAACGTGGGAATCGCGGTCAGGGGGCTGTACGGAGAAGGGTCCGAGGCCACGGGGAACGTGTTCCAGCTTTCCAACCAGGTGACCCTCGGCCGGTCGGAGAGCGAGCTTGTGGATAACCTTGTGGGCGTCACAAAGCAGGTTATCGACCAGGAGCGCAGCGTCCGCGAGAGACTGGTGCGCGAGAGGAAAGATCAGCTTGAAGACAAAGTGAACAGGGCTTACGGGCTGCTGTCCCATGCGCGGCTCATAACATCCCAGGAGGCCCTCGGGCTTCTGTCAGACGTCAGGCTCGGTGTCGAGGCCGGGCTGCTTCCCGGCGTCGACGCGAAGACCCTGAACGAGCTGATGGTCATCACCCAGCCCGCTTACCTGCAAAGGATAATGGGGAAGGAGCTTGGGCCCCACGAAAGGGACGTACGACGGGCCGCGCTGATAAGGGAGAAGATCAGGGCCAGGAAGGAAGGGAGATAGCCATGATGATGTTTGGAGGACTTACCGAGAGGGCGCAGCGGGTCCTGCAGCTCTCGCAGGAAGAGGCGAGAAGGCTCGGCCACGATGTCGTCGGCACCGAGCACCTTCTGCTTGGCCTCGTCGGCGAGGGGCAGGGCATTGCCGCCCGTGCTCTTCAGAATCTGGGCATAAACCTGGACAACGTCCGGCAGGCCGTGGAGAGCATGGTCGGTCGGGGCGACCCGGAACGGGTACGCATGCTGACCCTCACGCCACGTGCCAAGAAAGTGCTCGAGCTTGCCATGGCGGAGGCGAGGCAACTCGGCCAGGGTTACATCGGCACGGAACACATCCTCCTCGGGCTTATCCGGGAGGGTGAGGGCGTGGCCGCGCAGGTGCTCACGAGTCTCGGGGCGGACCTTGAGAAGGTGCGCAAGGAGGTTGTGAGCCTGCTCGGAGAGGCCTCGGGCGCGACGGCGAAGGGGAAAAAGACGCACAAGACGCCCACCCTCGACCAGTTCGGGCGCGATCTCACTGCCATGGCCGAGGAGGGCAAGCTGGACCCGGTCATAGGCCGAACGAAGGAGATCGAGCGGGTCATCCAGGTCCTGAGCCGCAGGACCAAGAACAACCCCGTGCTCATAGGCGACCCGGGAGTGGGCAAAACCGCCATTGTTGAGGGCCTCGCTCAGAACGTCGCCAGGGGCGACGTGCCGGAGGTGCTGCGTGGGAAGCGCGTCATAGCCCTTGACATGGGGTCGATCGTGGCCGGGACGAAGTTCAGGGGCGAGTTCGAGGAGCGCCTCAAGCGCATCGTTGACGAGATCAGGGCCTCAGGAGACGTGGTGCTCTTCATAGATGAGATGCACACGATAGTGGGCGCGGGCGCCGCCGAGGGGGCCATCGACGCGGCGAACATCCTGAAGCCTGCGCTTGCCAGGGGCGAACTTCAGTGCATCGGTGCGACGACCATCGATGAGTATCGCAAGTACGTTGAGAAAGACGCCGCCCTCGAGCGGAGGTTCCAGCCGATCATGGTCGGCGAGCCGACCGTGGACGAGACCATCGCCATTCTTGAGGGGCTGCGCGACAGGTACGAAGCTCACCACCGGGTGAAGATCACCGATGAGGCGCTCCGGGCCGCGGCGCGTCTCGCGGACCGGTACATCACCGACAGGTTCCTGCCGGACAAAGCCATCGACCTTGTGGACGAGGCGTCTTCGAAGGTGCGGCTTGCGACCACGATTGCGCCGCCGGATCTCAAGAAACTTGAGGACGAGTTCAACAGGATCAGAACGGAGAAGGAGGCCGCCATCAAGAACGAGGAGTTCGAGAAAGCGGCGGACCTCAGGGACAAGGAGCAAAAGATCAAGGAGGAAATCGACGCAAGGAAGAACGAGTGGCAGAGCAAGCGCGGCATGGCCGAGGCCACCGTCACGGCGGAACATATCGCCCAGGTTGTATCGTCGTGGACGGGTATCCCCGTCGCGCAGCTTGCCGAGGAGGAGACCCAGCGCCTACTCAAGTTGGAGGAGATCCTTCACAAGCGAGTCATAGGCCAGGACGAGCCGGTCGAGGCCCTCGCGAGGGCCATCCGGAGGGCGCGGGCCGGGCTCAAGGACCCCAGGCGCCCCATCGGGTCGTTCATCTTCCTCGGTCCGACGGGTGTCGGCAAGACCGAGCTTGCGAGGGCGCTTGCCGAGGCATTGTTCGGCGACGAGGACGCGATGATTGCCTTCGACATGTCCGAGTACATGGAGAGGCACACGGTGTCGAGGCTCATAGGCGCGCCTCCCGGCTACGTCGGCTACGAGGAGGCCGGCCAGCTCACCGAAAGGGTGAGGAGGCGGCCGTACTCTGTGGTGCTCTTCGATGAGATCGAGAAAGCGCACCCTGACGTGTTCAACGTCCTCCTCCAGGTGCTCGAGGACGGGAGGCTGACCGACGGCAAAGGGCGTACGGTGGACTTTCGTAACACGGTCATCATAATGACCTCGAACGTCGGCGCGAACCTCATCGACCGTGAGTCGAGACTCGGGTTTACGGCGCGCGAGGATGAGGAGTACAGTTACGAGCAGATGAAGGAGAAGATCACGTCGGAGCTCCGGCGGACCTTCAGACCTGAGTTCCTGAACAGAGTGGATGAGATCATCGTGTTCCGCGCTCTGACCCCGGAGCAGATCAGGCAGATCGTCGATCTGCAACTGAAGGATGTGGAGGCAAGGCTCAAGGATCACGACATCCACCTGGAGGTGACGGACGAAGCCAAGGACCTCCTTGCGAAGGAGGGCTTCAGCAAGGAGTTCGGAGCGCGCCCGCTCAGGAGGACCATCGAGCGCATGGTCGAGAACAGGCTCTCGGAGGAACTCCTTCAGGGCCGCATCAAGGACGGCGACACCGTGGCGGTGTCCGTCAAGGACGGCGCGATCATCGTGGAACGCAGGGAGAGGGTCGCTGCGCGCCAGGCATAAGAGGTCCTGTCGTGCGGGCACCGTCAATCCCCTGCACCTGAGAAGAACGGCCGGGCGGGGACCTCACCCGTAAAGGTGATCCCTGACCCGGCCGGTTCATACTTTCTGGTAACAGGGATCTTATCCTCCGCGGCGAACCTTGTGACAGGCGTGTTCGGTTGAATAATCCCTGCGCTGTGGCGTCTAACTACACGGGTGCGGCGCGGGGCAGCGGTGAGGAGGGTCGCGGGGATGGCGACGCCCGACGATGCCCTCATACAGCGATGTCGCGCCGGGGAGGAAGCGGCCTTTGAGGAGATGGTTGCGGCTTACCACCGGCGGGTCTGGAGCATCGCGTATCAGATGAGCGGGGACCCTGACGATGCCGACGATATCACACAAGAGGCGTTCGTTAGGGTTTACCGGTCCATCGGCAGGTTTCGGGAGGAGTCGTCGTTTTCCACGTGGCTTTACCGGATCACGATGAACCTGTGCACCGACTTCCTGCGACGGCGCCGCCGGCATGGCGATGCCCTTTCGCTGGACCTGGTGGAGGCGGAGGGCCATGGCGCGGCAAGGCAGGCCCCGGTTGCTGCGGGTAGCCCGGCAGGCACCCACAACCCCTCCGGGAGTCCGCTGCGGGAGGCGGAGACCGCGGAACTCCGTGCCAGGCTGAAGGAGGCCATACTGTCTCTGCCCGAATACTACCGGTCGGTGGTGGTCCTCCGCGACATCGAGGGCCTGTCGTATCGCGAAATCGCGTCGGTGCTCGGGTGCCCGGAGGGCACGGTGATGTCGAGGTTGTTCTACGCCAAGAGGGCGTTGCGAGAGAAACTCCGCAGCTATGTCGAGGGATGATGCGGTATGGGAAGACTTCGTCAACGGAAGGGTCGTCCGTTGAGGTGCCGCGACCTTCGATCCAAGATCCTGATGTATGCCGAGGGCGGGCTCGATGGGCCGGGGCGCGAGGCGGTCGAGGCCCATCTCGAGACGTGCGGTGCCTGCAGGGAGATGGCGGAGGACCTCAGGGACGTCACCCTTGCGGTGAGGACGCTGCGCGATGAGGCTGCCATGGCACCTGACGCCGCCTGGCTTACTCGCGTCGCGCGGCAGAAGGCCACCGAGAGACGAGGGCTCCGAAGCCTAGCTGCGAGGGCGAGTTCGTGGGTCGACGATGTGGTAGGCCCAGTGGTCGAGCGTCCGGCAGAAGCGCTCCTGCCCTCGGGGCTGGTGCTGTGGCTTGCAGTCTTGAACGTAGCAAGCACTTTCGGTCTCGAAAGGCTAGTGGCGAAGCTGGCGGCACTGGCGCTCGTTCGCGTGGGCCTGCTGGGGATCTGAGTGTTGGGGGAGGCGTATGGAAGAATGCGGGGTGTCTGGCTCTGGTTGACCAGGTTCATACTGCATCCCGGTGTCCTTCTCCGTGACCTGAAGGCGAGCGCGCCGGTCTGGCCCTCCCTCGCGATTGCAGGGTTTGTGTGCTGGGGGGCGGGCATTTACCTCTCGGAGGTCCTTCTGCCTGGCATCGGATGGTTGCCCGCGTATGTTCTCACCGGTGCGCTCGTGGGTCTTCTCATTCTCCTCGCGTTCCTTGCGGTGCTGCATGTTGTCGCCCGCGTACTTGGCGGACGCGGCGATATACGCGATCTTGCCAGGCTCTGGGGGTACACTCACCTGCCCGAGATAGTAATCGGCATCCTCCTGGCCATCGTCTTGAGGTGTACGGTGTTCAGAGGGTCTCCCCACGGTAACCTGGGCCTGGGATGGCTCATCGGGATCGCTATCATCGCCCTTATCACCGCGATATGGTCGCTTATCCTGCGCATCCATGTGCTCAGAGTGACGTACGGGTACGGTGTGCTCATGTCCGTGCTCGTGCTGGTCCTTTCCGAAGCGGCGATAGACATCGCTTCCTGGGTCCCGCAGCTAGCCCTCCAAACAGTAGGTGCTCGGGGCGCTACTGCAGTCGGGTTGATGGACCCCATGGACCCGCGGGTGGCCCGCGACATCCGTGTGATTCTCGAGAAGGAAATGTCCCTCGTCGCTGAGTCGGACTTTCGCACCGGAGCCACATACGTCCCGGTCAACACGAGGGCATACCCGCCCAGGAGAGGAGACGCGGTCATGTTCTGCCGCGATGAACACACGCGCCGCGATCTCAGGCGGGCCATCGTCGGCATATCGATAAACCTTGGCCTTGGAGGAGACGGTCCACGCTTTGCCGCACATGTCGCCGTTGCGCGGGTGGTGGGCCTGCCGGGTGAGACCGTCGAGGTGAGGGGCGGTAGGGTGCTCGTGAACGGCGGGGAGCTTGACGAACCGTACGTGAAGGTCCCTGGCGACATTACCCTCGCGCCCGTGCAGGTGCCGGAGGGGTCATTCTTCCTGCTTGGGGACAACAGGTCGCTCGACCCGGGATCGTATGGTGCTGGAGTTGTCGCGGGAGACAAGATCCTCGGGAGGATGCTCCGCACCTGGACCGACATAACCGTCCCGGTTGTGCGGGCGCTTGTGTTCGGCTGAAGATCCACCGCCAACTGGGAGTGCAGGAGTTCTGTCGACTTCGGGAGAGGTTGCCGGTGACTCAAAGAGAGAGCTCAACACCGGCAACCTGACACCTGCGGCGAAACCCGGAGGAATTAACAAACCCTCACTTAGGATATGCTCGAAGGCGCTGCATGTGTGGTAGAATTGGTTCGTGGGGAGACGGGAGTTGCGTGCCGCCGCCCTCGCGAACCTTCATTTTGGCAGGAGTGCTGACACGTTGGGTTGCACGGGTTGTCGTTCCAGGATTCAGTCGGACATCGAAACCGCACGCGACATGCTCCTCAAGGGCAACCTTGGCCTCGTCGCAGTGAAGGACGGCAGGGTCGTCGTAAGCTCGCGCGAGCGCGGCGTGCGTCCCCTGGTGGATGCCGTGATCGGCGCCGGGGAGAGCCTGAAGGGCGCCGTTGTGGGAGATCGAGTCGTGGGACGCGCCTCCGCCATGCTGTGTATCTACTGTGGTGTGGGAGCAGTATACACGCCGCTTGCGTCGGAGGGCGCCCTTGCGGAACTTGCCTCGGCCGGTATCCCGGTTGTTGCCGAAAGGGCGACCCCCGCCATCCTGAATAGGGACGGCACCGACAGGTGCCCGTTCGAGAAGATGACAGACGGGTTGCGCTCGCCCGCCGAGGTTGTGGACACGCTGCGGGCGTTTTTCGAAACAAGAAGGTGACTTCGAGGGAGGGGGATCGGGCGATGCGCCTCTACCGGCTTGGGAAGCTTCCCGGACAGCAGTCGATGCTCATCTTTCACGCCCTTGCGAGGATGGGGCGCGAAGGACTCATACTTGTATCGCCGGCCGAGCCCATAGTCAGCATCGGTTACTTCCAGGACGCCCGAAAGGTGGCCGACCTCGAGTACTGCCGGGCACGCGGCATTTCGGTGATGCGGCGGGAGATCGGCGGCGGCACGACGTTTCTTGACGAGAACCAGATCTTTTTCCAGCTCGTCATGAGGCGCGACAATCCCGCGTTTCCCAGGAAGATTGCCGCTCTCTACGAGCTTGTGGCCGGCCCTTGCGTGGACACCTACCGGGACCTCGGTGTCGATGCGGTTTTCCGCCCGGTGAACGACGTGATCACGAGGGATGGCCGCAAAGTGTCGGGCCTCGGCGGGGCTGACATCGGAGAATGCATGGTATTTGTGGGAAACATAATCCTGGACTTCGATTACAGGTCCATGGCGAGCATCCTCAAGGTCCCAAGCGAGAAATTCCGCGACAAGGTTTACAAGTCCCTGGAGGAGAACCTCACGACCCTGCTTCGGGAAACCGGGAAAAGGCCGCCCCGCAGGGAGGTGGAGGACCTTCTCGCAAAGCGTTTTGCGGCGCGGGTCGGGCCGCTCGAGGAAGCGCCGCTTGAAGCCGAGGTCCTCAAAGCCGCTTGCGAGCTGGAGAAGGAGTTCATGTCAGACGAGTTTCTCTTCAAGAAAGGTAAAGTTCACGGGGACCACATCAAGATCGCAGAGGGCGCCTCGGTGCTGGAGCAGAACTATAAGGCTCTCGGGGGTCTCATCACCGTGACGTGCGCGGTTTCAAACGGGACCATACGGGACATATCCGTTTCCGGAGATTTTACGTTCTACCCAAGAGAGAGGCTTGGCAACCTTGAGGAAGCGCTCGTTGGGGTGAAGCGCGAGGCTGCAGAGGTCGAGCAGGCTCTGCGCCGGTTCTATGAAGACTTTGGCATCGACTCGCCGGGCGTCACCCCGGCGGATTTCGCGAAGGCCGTCTGCGGCGGCTAAAAGGCCGTCGCCGTGCTCGGCCAAACTGGCAGCTGCTGGGGAAGTTCAGCAGCCTCATTCAGGAGTTCATATGAGTTTTCCGGTGAGTTCCGGGTTGCCGGTGCTTGCGCGAGCGGACGCTCGTGATTCGGCAAGCCCGAACGCCAGATGTAACCCCGAACACCAGATCTAACGAGGTGCTGCGCTGGGGTGCCGTCCCCCGGGCGGAACACCGGCAACCTCTGGAAAAGTGCCACAGAACTTTGAACGTACGCTTAAGCGCATTGAGAAAGGGTGCGAGACGTGGCGAAACCGAGGACGAAATACGTGTGCCACGAGTGCGGGTACGAGGCCCCTAGGTGGCTCGGGAAATGCCCGGGATGCGGGGCGTGGGGGTCCCTCACCGAGGAGGTCGCGACAAGACCGGCGGCCGCTTCGTCAGGAGGCGGGCTTGCCGCAAGCTCACCCGTGCCCATCACAGAGATCGAGTCCACATCAGAATACCGGTTCTCCAGCGGCTCCCTCGAGCTTGACAGGGTCCTCGGCGGCGGGATAGTGCCGGGTTCCGTGGTCCTGCTGGGCGGCGACCCGGGCATAGGCAAGTCCACCTTGCTCTTGCAGGTCTCAAACGCTGTGAGCGCCAGCTTCCCTGTGCTTTACGTGTCTGGCGAGGAGTCCGCAAGGCAGATAAAGCTCCGGGCGGAGAGGCTCCAGGTGCGCTCGCCGGGGCTTCTCGTCGTCGCTGAAGTAGACATGGAGAGGATAGAGCAGCACATCGACGACGTCCGTCCCGGCCTCGTGGTGGTGGATTCGATACAGACTGTGTACACCCGGGAGCTTGAGTCGGCGCCCGGGAGCGTGTCCCAGGTCAGAGAGTGCGCCGGGCGCCTCCTCAGGAAGGCGAAGGAGGCGCAGGTACCCATCTTCCTCGTTGGCCATGTCACCAAGACAGGGGTGCTTGCGGGCCCCCGAGTGCTGGAGCACGTGGTTGATACTGTCCTGTACTTTGAGGGCGAGCGCCACCACAGCTTCAGGATCCTCAGAGCGGTGAAGAACAGGTTCGGCTCGACCAACGAGATTGGCGTGTTTGAGATGAGCGATTCGGGGCTCGTGGAGGTGAAGAACCCGTCAGAGCTCTTCCTCTCCGGCCGGGTGCGCGAGGTGAGCGGCCTTTGCGTCACGGCGAGCATGGAGGGGTCGAGGCCGATCCTTGCGGAAATCGAAGCTCTGGTGTGCTCCGCGCCGTTTGGAACCCCGAGGCGCACCACCACGGGAGTGGACGTAAGTCGCGTCGCCATCATCCTGGCAGTCCTCGAGAAGCGCGCCGGCCTTCTTCTTTCCTCGCACGATGTTTACGTAAGCGTGGCGGGCGGGGCGAGGCTCGACGAGCGCGCCAGCGATCTCGCCATCGCGTGTGCCATTGCGTCCAGTTTTAAGAATGCCATCTGCGACCCGAAGACAGTGATCATCGGAGAGGTAGGGCTTTCAGGCGAGGTCCGCGCGGCAAGCCGCGTGGATGCGCGCGTGGCCGAGGCGGCGAAGCTGGGCTTCGAGCGCTGCATAGTGCCGCTTGCCAACGCCAGGGCTGCGAAGGGCCACGACAGCTTGCGCGTGGAGGGAGTTGCCACGGTCGGCGAGGCTCTGGAGATCACGCTGGAGGGATAGCCTGGTGCCTGTGACAGACGGAAAGCTTTCGGAAGACACGCTCCTCAGGATGCTCAGGACGGTCGCGCCTGGCACCGTCCTGCGCGAGGGGCTGGATAGCATAATCAGCGCAAGGACGGGCGCCCTCATAGTGGTAGGCGACTCTTCCGAGGTCATGGCCCTCGTGGACGGGGGGTTTCGCCTCGACTGCGAGCTTACGCCTGCGCGCCTGTATGAACTATCGAAGATGGACGGCGCAATCCTCCTGAGCGGGGACGCACGCAGGATCCTGATCGCCAACGCCCTGCTCGTCCCGGACCCCGCCATCCCGTCCGGCGAGACCGGCACGCGGCACAAGACCGCCGACAGGGTCGCGAAACAAACGGGAGAGCTCGTCATCGCCATCTCGCAGAAGAGGAACGTCATCACGCTTTACAAGGGTGGCATCAGGTATGTGATTCCGGAGATCAGCGTGACCCTGGCCCGCGCCAACCAGGCGCTCCAGACGCTCGAGAAATACCGCAGCGTGCGAGATCAGACCATGGCGAGCCTGAGCGTGCTGGAGTTCGAGAACATGGTGACCCTCGCAGATGTCGCAGTGGCTGTGCTCCGCACGGTGATGGTACGCCGCGTCGCGAGGGAGATCGAGAAGTACATCTGTGAGCTTGGAAGCGAGGGTCGTCTCGTCCGGATGCAGCTCGCGGAGCTTGTGGCGAACATCGAGGACGAGGGCGATTTGCTCATAGAGGACTACATCGCGAAGCCGGACGCACGCTCCATCGATGCCGCAAGACGTGAGCTTTACACAGCACCCCAGGACGAGATCCTCGACCCTGGTGCCGTCGCGAGGGTCCTCGGATACTCCGCAGGCGCAGCGGTCCTCGACAGCCCGGTCTCGCCCCGGGGCTACCGGACTCTCGCCAGGATCGGAAGGCTTCCAAAGTCAGTCTCGGAGAACCTGGTGGCCAGGTTCAAAAGCCTCCAGGGCATACTCGAGGCATCCACTGACGACCTCGACCAGGTGGATGGGATCGGGGCGGCCCGGGCGCACGCGATAAAGCACGGCCTGCAGCGCTTGCGCGACCAGGCGCTTCCAGAAGATTTGCGGCGAGGAAGCTAAAGTCCGTTTCACCGGCCGTTGCAACGGGTCACTCTCGGATCACTGGGTGAGAATGCAGAAATGCTCTCGACCGTTGGGAGAGGGTTGCCGGTGACTCAAACAGAGAGTGCAACAGCGGCAACCCGGCAACTACTGGCAAAGGGATAGGAACTAACGCACTGTCACTAGGTGGGCGTGCTGCTGGCCATCTCTCGGAACTTAAGTGAGGCTGAAGATCCCCAGGGTCGATAGTCTCCTGCGCTCTATCTCCATGATCTGTTCCATGTCGAGGTCCAGGAGGTCGCACAGGGCTGCTATGTAGAACAGCGCCCTGCCAAACTCGCTCTCGACCACCTCACGGCACTCAGGGCACAGGGTGCCATCGAGGTGCGAAGCGGTGTACTTCTTGAGGTCGGCCAGGGAAGCATCTGGTGGGAATGTCTGGCGCGAGGCCGAGATCCTCACGCAGCCGCAACTTGTGACTGCCTTGATTATTGCGCGGTTGACCCGCGCGGATGCCTCGTCGAACTTGGAAATGCAGTCGAGAATGCTCCTGTGCCTGATCAGGTATTCCGAGACTGCTTCCTGAAAAGACGGCACATCAACGTGCTCCACGCGTGTCACCTCGCCTCGTAAAGTCTCATGCAAGGCGTCGCGGCCCGGCGGCCACGACTTAATTATACCGACGCGTTTCGTGGGTTGTCAATGTTAGAGGAGGGTTGGAAAGGCGGGGTGCTCTAACAGCATGTGCCAGCACTGTTAGCACATGGCATTCAATTGACACCCTGAAGGCGTCCGTGTTAGAATGAAAAAGTAAGAAGTGCTTATGATTCCGTTGTTGTCCTTTCTTGAGTCCCGCGCGGGCTTGCGGCAGGCGGCGTGCCTGGTGTGCATCATAGCAACACGCGGAAGACGGAAGCCGCCTTTCTTCTGAAAGGCCCGACGGGACGGATGCCCGGGCCGGGCTGGCCCGGGCCGGGGCGGCGACGTGTGATTGGGGGGAACATGGCCGTGTTCAATGTCGGCGACAAGGTGGTCTACCCAATGCACGGGGCTGGCGTCATCGAGGCCGTCGAAGAGAGGGAAGTCCTGGGCGAAAGACAGAAGTACTACATTCTCCGGATCCCGCTTGGTGATATGAGGGTCATGGTTCCGCTTAACAATGCGCGCGAGGTCGGCCTCCGGAGCGTGATAAGCGAGGAAGACGTCAAGAAGGTGTACGAGATACTGGGCGGGGCGAAGACGAAGATGTCCTCCAACTGGAACCGCAGGTACCGCGCCAACCTTGAGAAGATAAAAAGCGGCGACGTGTTCGCAGTGGCCGAGGTTGTGAGAAACCTTGCGTACCGTGACCGGGAGAAAGGCCTGTCCACCGGCGAGCGGCGCATGCTCGACAACGCAAAGCAGATCCTCATAAGTGAGCTGGTCGTCGCTCAGGAAGCTGAAGAGGCCGAGGTTCAGAAAGCCATCGAGGAAGTTCTGCAGTAGCCAGGGGAGGCGTGCGGGGGAACCTGTCCCCACCCGCGCGCGTTTACAAGTTGAGACAGGTCAATTCGGAGTGAGGACGAGGCAGTCTCCGGCAAAGCCCAGGCGCGTCGTGGTTGCGATGCCGGATGACTTGCGAGTGAGGTACGGATATCGATGGCGCGCAATTCCCATAATAACCCCGAAAACCAGCACGAGATGTCGCAAGACCGCTTGCGCCCCCGGAGCCCCAGGGGGCGATCAACTGTTTCAAGCGGAATGGAGGTGAGAAACCTCGTGCTTGACAGGTTAATCCGCCTGATGCTCCTTGTCGGCGGATCGTTTCTTGGTATCCTTGTCTACAGGGTCATGGGGGGAGTGGCGCCTGCAGCCCTTGGAACCAGCAATGATACGGCAGTATTCGTTCTCATGGCGTCGGGGGGCGGGCTGGTCG
Organism: Bacillota bacterium; assembly: GCA_012516125.1. Taxonomy (GTDB): domain Bacteria; phylum Bacillota; class SHA-98; order UBA4971; family UBA4971; genus UBA6256. Next base: position 20,813 of record JAAYXB010000008.1, read on the forward strand.
GCCTCCTTGTTGCGCCCGTGGTCACCCAGGGGCTTCGTAGAGTCACCTCGAAGGTGGAATCGAACCTTCACAAGACCCCCACCCAGGACCTTGTGGTCGGCGCGTTTGGCGCCATAGTCGGCCTTCTCATCGCCGTCCTGGTGACGCTGCCGTTTTCGCAGTTGCCATATATAGGGGTGTATCTTCCTATAGGCTTCACGCTGTTCATGGGCTACCTCGGAATGCATGTCGCGGTGAAGAAGCGGGAAGACCTGCTTAACCTCTTCATGGCGGTCCCGCGCTCCGTTGAGCGGGCGGTGACCACCTCGCGGGAAAGATGCGTAAAGCACCAGGGCGCATCAAGTTGCAAGGTGCTCGACACGAGCGTCATCATCGACGGTCGGATCCTGGATATCTGCAAAAGCGGCTTCATAGAAGGGACTCTCATCGTCCCGACCTTTGTCCTGGAGGAGCTCCAGCGGATAGCGGACTCATCGGACCCGCTCAAGCGCAACAGGGGGCGCAGGGGGCTTGACGTCCTCAACAGCATGCAGAAGGAAGAGAACGTCCAGATCCAGATAGTTGACACGGATCCAGCCGATGGGCTCGACGTTGACTCGAAGCTTTTGAGGCTCGCTGCGGACCTTGGTGCGAAGATCATCACCAACGACTTCAATCTCAACAAGGTCGCGGAGCTACGGGGTGTCAAGGTTCTGAACATCAACGAGCTTGCGAACGCCCTTAAGCCTGTGGTGCTGCCCGGAGAGGAGATGACCGTGCATGTCATTCGCGACGGGAAAGAAGTCGGCCAGGGTGTAGGGTACCTCGACGATGGTACCATGATCGTTGTTGACGGGGGCAGGCGCTACATCGGTGAGGAGGTTGGGGTCACGGTCACGAGCGTGCTCCAGACCGCCGCCGGCAGGATGATATTCGCGAAGCCGAAGACGATGTGAGCTGGCAAGAGGATTCTCGCCACTCTCACTTAGAGTGATGAGGGGTGTGGGTGCGTGACCGTGTGCGCGTTGATAGCCGCGGCAGGGGCCGGGCGCAGGATGAGAGCGGACGTCAACAAAGTGTTTCTGCCCCTCCGCGGTGAGCCGGTGTTGCGCCACACCCTTCGTGCGTTCGAGCTGTGTGACTGCGTCGATGACGTGATCGTCATTGTAGCGCCTGGTGAAGTGGAGTCGGCCCGGAGCCTCGTCGGCACCTGGGGAGAGATCTCCAGGGTAAGAGGGGTCGTGGCGGGAGGCGCCACGCGACAGGAGTCGGTCCTGCGTGGACTTGGTCATCTCGATGCCGCGTGCGAGATCGTGGTCGTCCACGACGGCGCGCGGCCTTTGATTCGCCCCTGTACGATCTCGCGGGTTGTGGAGGCGGCGCGCACGTTTGGGGCGGCGGTCGTCGCAGTCCCGGTCAGGGATACGACGAAAGTGGTGCGCGATGGCGAGGTGGTGACGACACTGGATCGCGACACCCTGTGGGCCGCGGCGACCCCTCAGGCCTTTCGCAGGGAGATCATCGAGGATGCACACAGGGCGGGGGCGTGCGAGGGCGTTCAGGCGACGGACGACTCCACGCTGGTGGAGAGGACAGGCGTGAGAGTCAAAGTGGTCCAAGGGGAATACGCTAATATCAAGATCACCACGCCGGAGGATCTCGTCGTCGCTGAAGCGCTTCTTGGGGCTATGGACGAGAAGACCATGCACGATCCGGTGCCCGCCGCGACGGAGCCGAGCCTGGGGCCTTTGGTGGGGCAGGCACCGGGGCACGCGGTGGGACCGGCGCCCCCGATCAGGGTGGGGCTGGGGTTTGACGTGCACAGGCTTATCCCTGGGAGGCCCCTTGTCCTGGGCGGGGTCGCGGTGCCCTTCGAACTGGGTCTCGATGGGCACTCTGACGCCGACGTCATCCTCCACGCCATTGCCGATGCGGTCCTGGGCGCGTGCGGGCTCGGCGACATCGGGCATCTCTTCCCGGACACCGACCCCGCGTTCGCCGGCATATCCAGCACGGTCATTCTTGAAAAGGTCCGGGACCTTGCAAGCGAGGCTGGCTTTGTGGTCAACAACGTGGACGCGATGCTCCTTGCTGAGCGTCCCAGGATAGCGGCGCACGTGAGCGCGATGCGGGCGACGGTGGCGCGCATCCTTCGCGTGGCGGTGGAGCAGGTGAGCATAAAAGCTACCACCATGGAGGGAATGGGGTTCGTCGGGCGCGGCGAGGGCATGGCCTGTTACGCCACGTGCAGCGTTCGGCATACGCGGAAGTAGCCAAGGTCAGAGGGCAAAAATGCTCGCGAGGAACTAATAGACCCTCACTTGGACACGAAACGAGCGACCCGGGAGGTAGAGCAGGTGACAGTAAGACGGATAATGAACGCGAATCCGGTGACGGTCGGGCCTGATACGCCCGTCGGAGAACTTCGGAGGGTGATGCTGAACAGTGGCACCAGCTTCCTTCTCGTAACCGAGCCCGGCCAGGTGATTGGCATCATATCGGACAGAGATCTCCTTACTCCGGCCCGGGAGGGGCTGGTTGCCCGCGACGTGATGGACACAAGGCTCATCAAGGTGTCGGATGAGTGCACCGTGTCGGAGGCGTGTTCCCTTCTAAGCGACTCGAACGCCCCGGCCCTGGTGGTCTTGGACAGCGAAGGCGAGCTTGCGGGGGTCGTGTCTCCGAGAGATATCGTCAAGGGAATGGCGGGGGACGAGGACGTTACCAGGATCTCAGTGGAGGCGGCGTCCATATACCTCGTGATGACCCGTAGCCGGGAGTACGAGAAATACTGGCTTGAGAAGGTGCGCGGATACGGGTACAGGGGGGCGATCACACAGGTCGGCGCGAGCGCTGACCGCCTTGCGGCGAAGCTGCGCGAGAGCATGATTGCGGCCGCCGTTGCGCTTGGCGTGATCTCGGAGGATGCGCGGGAGAAGATCGCAGTCTCTAACGCCGTCAGGGATGCTTACATCCAGCTATCCATGATCAACCCCGGGCTCGGCGGTGGGTTCAAGATGGCTGTCGTGCGCGGTGATGGGAGAGTCTCTGTGGCCATCTTCGGACGCTTCGGCCATGCCCTCGTGGATGGCCCCGAGCAGCTTGCCGTCGGCTACAGCGTGATATGACATGACGCGGGACATGGCACATGGCGGCGTCGCGCAGCATTGTCGGCGCGGTTGACTGGTTGTGACCAGCCGGGCGGTCGTGCCTGGGCGGGGGCAGCGGAGCTGTGGAGGGGTGGCCGTGGCAAAGCTGGTGGTAACCGGGGGAAGCAGGCTTTCAGGTTCGGTTCGACTGACCGGCTCGAAGAACAGCGCTCTCGCGATCCTCGCTGGAGCGGCGCTCGGGGTCGGGAAGACGGTTCTCGATAACGTCCCGGACTATACTGATACTCTGGTTCAATGCCAGATCCTGGAGGAACTCGGGGCTAAGATACGGTTCCTGGGGCCGGGCAGGGTAGAGGTGGACGGCTCCAGTATCACGAACCACCGTCCTTCATACGAGCTTGTGCGGCGGCTGCGGGCGTCGTTTTACGCTGCAGGGCTATTGCTGGCGCGCCTTGGTGCTGCGGAGGTGCCTTTTCCCGGCGGCGACGTGATAGGGGCGAGGGGGATCAACTTCCATCTCGACGGGTTCAGGGCCCTCGGCGCGGAGGTGGCAGTCGAGCACGGGTACGTAAAGCTTCAGGCAAAGAGGCTTCGCGGGACCAGCTTCTACGTGGGCAAGGCGAGCCACGGCACAACCGTCAACATGATGCTTGCCGCAAGCCTTGCCGAAGGTACCACCATCCTCGAAAACGCCGCCCGCGACCCGGAAATCGTCGATCTTGCGATCCTCCTGAACTCGATGGGCGCACGCATACGAGGCGCAGGCACGAGCACCATAAGGATCGATGGCGTCGAACGCCTGTCTTCCGCAAGACACGAGATCATCCCCGACAGGCTGGAGGCCGGCACGTTCGCCATCGCGGCCGCTATGACCGCCGGCGATGTCACGATTGAGAACGCCGTGCCGGAACACCTGAGGACTGTGATCATCCAGCTCCAGGCGGCGGGAGCCGTGGTTGATGAGTACCAGTCCGTGCTGCGCGTGCGCGGGCCGGAGCGCTGCAGGGCCGTCAATGTTGAGACGCAGCCCTATCCCGGGTTTCCTACGGACCTCCAACCGCAGTTCGTTGCAATGATGACACGCGCCCTGGGCGTCAGTGCGATCACCGAGACCCGGTTCGAGAACAGGTTCGGCTACGCGGATGAGCTCCGCAGGATGGGTGCCGACCTGCAGGTGGACAGGGACACGATAATTGTGAGGGGCGTGGAGAAACTCACCGGTGCTCCGGTGGAGTGCCCGAGGGATATACGCGGAGGGGCTGCGCTGCTGCTCGCGGGCCTCGTTGCCGAGGGTGACACGGAGATCCGCGAGGTCCAGCATATCGATAGGGGCTATGACCGAATAGAGGTCAAGCTGGCATCACTGGGGGCCCGCGTGAAAAGGGTCAGGGGCGGGGATGATCCGTGAGTCTGGGTGCTGACACGGGCGATAGACGGGGCGGACGCCGCAAAGGCAGACGATCCCGATCCCGCCGCGAAGGGAAGCGAGCATTCGCCAGAAGCGCGCGGCTCGTGCCACTGCTGGTTGCCTTTGTGCTGACCATCGGCGGCGGGCTTGCGGCAAGGGGTGGGTCGGCGGCAGGGGCCGCAGGCCTGGAGGGCGTCGCCATCGAGGCTATGGAATCAGCGCTGCAAGCGGGAGTGTGGGAGGTGACCGTGAGCGGTCAGGCCGTGATACGCATCCGGGCCGAAGGTGGGGGCATGTCCACCAGGGAGCGGGCCTGCGTTGTGGCGGAGAGGCTTCGCAAGAGCCTGGAGGATGTGGGCGCAGAAGCTGTGATGCCCGCGGTCATGCGAGGCAGCTTCGCGGTGGCCGCCGGGGACCGGCTCATCGTCATGGTGGACCGGCGGCACGCGGCGGCGAACCGAAGCTCGTGCTATGAGCTGGCGCTGCGATGGGCGAACAACATCCGCGCGGCCCTCGGCGCCCCCGTGCTGCGTGGAAAGAGCGGTCATCTCGTATCTCTCGACGGCGAGAGGGGGCGGTCTGTGCGTGTGGGGCGGGCCTCGTGGTATGGGGGACGCTGGCACGGACGGCCGACGGCGACCGGCGAGATCTACGATCAGAACAGCCTGACCGCCGCCCACCGGACGCTGCCGTTCGGCACCCTCGTTCGAGTCACTAACCTCTCCAACGGCAAGCAGGTCACGGTCAGGATCAACAACAGGGGCCCGTATGTTGCCGGCCGTGACATCGATCTCTCAAGGGCTGCCGCCGAGGCCATCGATCTCATCGGGCCGGGGGTCGCTCCGGTGGCCATCGAAGTGCTCAGCGAGAAATGAAGCTAAGACGCCGGGCAGTGCGGGAGGAATTCCCGCCTCCCTGGCGTATTGGCCAGTTTATAGGTTGAAGACTGCAGGCCACGCGAGGGGGGTGCCAAGATGGGGCTGCGCGTGTACAACACGCTCACCAGGACAAAGCAGGATTTCGTCCCCCGCACTCCAGGGCGGGTGGACATCTACCAGTGCGGCATCACGCCATATGATTACACGCACATGGGCCACGCGCGCCAGTATGTGTTCTGGGACACGGTGCGGCGGTATCTCAGGTGGCGGGGCTTTGAGGTGTTCTGCGTCCAGAACGTCACGGACGTGGACGATAAGATAATCGCCAAGGCGAACGAGCGGGGAACATCGCCGGCCGAGGTCGCAGCGGAATACCACGAGGACTTCCTCGATGTCATGGACAGGCTCGGCGTCGAAAGGCCTGACGTGTTCCCGAAGGTCACCGAGCACATACAGGATATCATCCGCGTCATCGAAGGCCTGGTGGAGAAGGGTTACGCGTACCAGGTGGACGGTGACGTATTCTTTGACGTGACGCGCTTCCCCGGTTACGGCAAACTGTCGCGGAGGTCCCCGGACGAGATGATGGCCGGGGCCCGCGTGGAGGTGGACCCGAGGAAGCGGAACGCGATGGACTTTGCACTGTGGAAGGCTTCGAAGCCAGGGGAGCCTGCGTGGGACAGCCCCTGGGGTCCCGGGCGCCCCGGGTGGCACATCGAGTGCTCGGCGCTGGCGCTGAAGTACCTGGGGAGCGGGTTCGACTTTCACGGCGGCGGTGATGAGCTCATATTTCCACACCATGAGAACGAGATAGCGCAATCCGAGGCCTACACGGGCCAGGAGCCTTTCGCGCGCTACTTCGTCCACCATGCCATGCTCAACGTGGGCGACGCCAAGATGTCGAAATCCCTCGGGAACTTCTTCGCCGTCCGGGACGTGCTGCGCCAGTACGAGCCGGGGGTCATCCGATACTACTTCGCGTCCAGGCACTACCGCAGCCCGGCGAGCTACAGCACCGACGAACTCGAGGCGGCCCGCAGGGCCTACGAACGGCTGCGGTCCACGCTGGACGCAGCCAGGCGACGTATCGCCGATACCGATACCGGGCGCACGGGAGCGTCCGGGAGAGCGTCGCAGGCTCCGGTGGCTGACGAGGCTTTGGAGACGTCAGGCGACGACGGGCTGTCAAAGGCGGCGAGCGAGGCGTGGGAGAAGTTCATCCAGGGGATGGACGACGACTTCAACACGGCGGTCGCCCTCGCGGCCGTCCACGATCTCGCGAGGTCCGTCAACGATGCTTTGCACTCGGGCAGCGAGGTGAGCCGTGGGGGGCTTCGCCGTGCGGTAGATACCATGGAGGAACTCGGCGGCATCCTGGGGCTGTTCGGCGAAAAGGAGGAGGGGGCCGCCGACTCCGAGATGGTGGACGGCCTTGTGGAGCTTCTCGTGCAGGTGCGCGGGGAACTGCGGGCGAAGAAGGAATGGGCGCTCGCGGACAGGATACGGGACGGCCTGCGCGAGATGGGGATCGTTCTTGAAGACACGGCCTCGGGCACTGTCTGGAAGCGTGAGAAATGATGGCACCCGGCGCTGACGAAGTGGACAGGCTCCCTGCGGGCGTGCTGGCTTATATCGGCGACGCCGTGTACGAGCTTTACGTGCGGACGAGCCTCGTGCGGGGCGGGCGGCGCGACCTCGATGAACTGCATAGAGAGGCTACCATGCGGGTGAACGCGAAAGCCCAGGCCCGCACCCTGGCGCAGCTCGACACGTTTCTCCTTCCCGACGAGTTGGAGGTGGCCAGGCGGGCGCGGAACGTCCACACCGGGCGGGGCCCGAGGAGCGCGGCGGTCCTCGACTACAGGCATTCCACGGGGTTCGAGGCTGTGTTGGGGTACCTGTACCTGCTGGGCCGGGAGAAGCGGCTCCGCGAGGTGCTCGAAAAGGCGCTGACCGTGGCGGGCGTGCATCCAGGAGGCCCGGCATCATGAATGTGAGTCTCATAAGTTACACACCAGATCCCGAGAGAGTGGTGGCGATCGCGGCCAGGCAGTGTTACTCGCCGCTTGGAGCCGCCGAGCTTGCGGAGGGATTGTCCGACGAGAAGGTGGGCGAGCTTATCAGGACCATCCTCGAGGCGGGGCACCTTTCCCCCACAGAGCATGTCTCGTTCACGTTCGCCATCGAGGGCGTAAGCCGGGTCCTCAGCCACCAGCTCGTAAGGCACCGCATCGCATCATATTCGCAGCAGTCACAGCGCTACGTGAACGAGCAGGGCTTCAGCTACGTGATCCCCCCGTCCATCGCGGCAAACCCCAGGGCGCGAGCGCTTTTCGAAAGGCAGATGGAGCAGATCCGCGATGCGTATCGGGAGCTTGTGTCGCTCGTCCCCAGGGAGGATGCGAGGTTTGTCCTGCCGAACGCGTGCGAGACGAGGCTTGTCATGACCATGAACTGTCGCAGTCTTTACAACTTCTTCGAGCGCCGCCTTTGCGAGCGGGCGCAGTGGGAGATACGGGGGCTCGCCAGGGCGATGCTGGAGCGCGTCCGCGAAGTGGCGCCGCGGCTCTTCTCCTGGGTCGGGGCGCCCTGCGAGATGCGGGGCTACTGTCCTGAGGGCAAGATGTCCTGCGGCAAGGTGGAGGCCACAAGCCGGCGTCTCATAGCAGCCGCGGATCTCGCAAAAGATAACGATGAGGCCGGTGCAGATGAAAGAAGGTAACAGCAAACCTTCTAAGCCGGTAGCTGAAAGGGACTGCGGTGGAACGGGAGCGGGAGCGGGAGCGGGAACGCGAGCGAGAGCGGGAAAGGCAAGGGAGGTGCCTACAGTTACGGGTCGCAACCCCGTCATCGAGGCGCTCCGCTCCGGCCGGCCGCTCACAAAGATCATGATCGCGAAGGGGGTCGAGCCCGGGTTCGCCGCGACGGTGAAGTCCCTCGCGCGCGAGGCAGGCGTTCCCGTGGTGGAGGTGGAGCGGGGCAAGCTGGACGCGTTTGCGGCCGGGCAGCGCCACCAGGGCGTGGTGGCGGTTGGAGCGGCTGCCAGGTACTGCGAGGTGGACGACCTCCTGGAGCGAGCCGGAGAGAGCGCGCTCATTGTGGTGCTCGACGGCATCGAGGACCCCCGGAACCTCGGGGCCATCATACGGACGTGCGACGCGGTTGGTGCGACGGGCGTGATCGTCCCGAAGCGCAGGGCGTGTGGTCTCACAAGCGTGGCGGCGCGGGCGTCGGCGGGGGCGGTGGAGTACGTGCCGTGCGCCAGGGCGGCGAACCTCCCGCGCGAGGTGGAGAAGCTGAAGGAGCGTGGCTTCTGGGTCTTTGGGGCTGACGCAGGCGCCGAGCGTACCATATATGAGGTGGACTTCACAGGCCCGGTTGCCCTGGTCATCGGGTCGGAGGGAAGGGGGATATCACGCCTCCTGGCGGAGAGGTGCGATTTCCTCGTGAGGATCCCGACATTGGGCAGGGTGTCCTCGCTGAACGCGTCGGTTGCTGCCGCCGTGATCATGTTCGAGGTGCTGCGCCAGAGGGGGGCGCGTCGCGCCGGGAGTCGAGGCTCACCGTGAGCGTCTTCGGCGACCGGCCGGAGGGCCGGGAAGTGCAGATCGGCACGTCGCACACCTCGAGACCATTACGCCTGGCGTCCGTGAGGTCCCCGCACGGACCAGGGAGTCCTGAGGCCCGCTTCACGGCGATTTCTTGACTTGTCCACGAACGCAAGTGTATAATTTCTTCGTGGGTCGAGCGACATCACACCAGGGGGCGATGCCAGTGAGTGCTGAGCCGCAGCGCCAGCCATCTTCTGCGTATGATGACATGCTCGACGAGGAAATTGTCGAGAGCGCGAGATGCGGGGAAAGATCCGCCGAGGAGTACCTGATCAACAAGTACAAAAACTTCGTCCGTGCCAAGGCGCGCTCGTATTTTCTCATCGGCGCTGACCGCGAAGACATCGTCCAGGAAGGCATGATAGGCCTTTTCAAGGCTATACGCGATTTCCGCAGCGACAAGCTGGCTTCGTTCCGCGCGTTTGCGGAGCTCTGCATAACCCGGCAGATCATCACGGCCATCAAGACGGCCACCAGACAAAAGCACATTCCGCTGAATTCGTACGTGTCGCTCAACAAGCCCATATACGACGAGGAGTCGGACCGCACCCTGCTCGATGTGCTCTCCGGCACCAAGGTCACTGACCCCGAGGAGCTTGTGATAAGCAAGGAGGAGTTCATCGACATCGAGTCGAAAATGGGTGAGTTCCTGAGCGACCTCGAGTGGAAAGTGCTTTCGGCATACCTCGACGGCAAGTCCTACCAGGAGATCGCGGGCGAGCTACATAGACACGTGAAGTCCATAGACAACGCGCTGCAGCGCGTGAAGCGTAAACTCGAGCGGTACATAGAAAAACGAAACGAGACCATCTGATCCGCCAGTATTGCGCCCGGGGATCCGGAGCGTGTCGGAGAGTGGGCCGCGTTTCCACCCCGGACCGGTGCTGGAGGCGGCTTCGCATAGGTAACCGTTCTTCAAGTCCATTGCGGCCTTCGCCAGGAGCGCGGTCCGTGGTAGGCTCGGCGAATCGTGGTCGACCGGTCGTTCTGTTGCCGGGCCGGCGCTCGGCCCCCGGGCTTGCCTGTGGCGAGTGGACGCGCAGGAGGCCCGGAATGCCAGATAGTGGCAGCGGCTACTTGACAGCAGAGTGCCGAGGCGCTACAATTCCGTGTAGGCTGCTTCGAAGATATCGATCACGAGGTGCCGACGTAGCTCAACGGTAGAGCAGCTGATTTGTAATCAGCAGGTTGGGGGTTCGAGTCCGCCCGTCGGCTCCATTGTTTAGCTGGGGTTTTGCAGATTGGCAAGACCTTAGCTTTATTTGTTTGCCGATCCCTTGCCAATCTTCTTGGAGGATACCTGCTAAGTGAGGATCCAGAAGTGTTCCCGACTTTTAGGAGGGGTTGCCGGTGATTGCACGAGGGGTGTCAAAATCCGGCCACTGGCTAGACGGGCCGGATTTTGGCGAAGCGCGCCCCGCTTGGGGCGCCGTCCCCGAGTGCAACACCGGCAACCCCTCCCAAGAGTCGGGAGCGTTTTTGCACCCCCACTTAGATGATGTGGTCATGCGGTACCACGAAGCCGGGATGCGCATCTGCGTCCACGTTGTGGGCGACATGTCCATGTCCATGTCCATGGCCATGGACATGGCGCTTGATGCCTTTCAAAAGGCTCTTGCCAGGTATCCGCGGGTAGATCACCGCCACCGTGTCGAGCACATGGGAAACTGGCTCTTCACGGAAGAGAGGAGAAACAAGACCGCGCGACTGGGGCTTCTGCCCGTTCCAAGCCCCGCGGTTATGTACTTCCTCGGGGACATGGCGTATGAAGCCATTGGCCCGAGCCGGATGGAGGGGGCATTTGCATTGAGGACCATGCTCGCCTCCGGCATTCCGGTATCCTTTGGCTCTGATGCTCCCGGTTACTGGCCGGTCGGCGTGCTCCGCGACATTGCCGCGTGTGTGGGCAGGAAAACCTTCCTTGGCACTGCCGTTGCGCCGGAGGAAGCCATAACTGTAGCTCAGGCTTTGTTGGCCCAGACTGCCACGGCAGCATGGGTTGGGTTTGATGAGCGATCGCTGGGCACCATCGAGCCAGGTAAACTCGCGGATCTCATCGTGCTCGAAGAAGACCCGCTTCGAGTGCCATGGACCGTCTTGAAAGACATCCCGGTGAACCTCACGATGGTGGGTGGCAAGATCATCCACGAGACTCCCGGCGCGCCGGGGTGAGTGGTTTCCGACGGACCAGCCATGCGATTATGGTACTTATTTCGAACAGAATGATGAGCGGGATGGCGAGTGCGATCTGAGAGAACACATCGGCCGGGGTCAGCACTGCGGCGAGGCAAAACGTTCCCACGACCACATACCCACGGTTCCTTCGCATAGCCTGATATGTGATGACTCCGGCCCGCGCAAGCACCCCGACCACCACGGGAAGCTGGAACGCGAAACCGAACGGGAGGGTGACGCCAGCCACGAATGAGACGTAGCCTGAAAACGTGATCATGGGCTGGAGGACGTCACTGGAGAAGCTGAGGAAGAACCTCAGGGCGTTGGGAAGGACATACCGGTACCCAAAAGCGACACCCAGGAGAAACAGCAGGTAGGAGCTCATCATGAGAAGGGCGATCCGGCGCGACACGGGTACGCGAAACGTTCTTCCGACAAGCCTCGATGCCTGCCAGAGCATGACCGGCATCGATGCCACAAGCCCAATAAGGAGTGAGATCTTGATGCGAACAGAGAAAGCTTCGGCCGGGACCAGGAAAACGACGCTGGGCAAACCATTGTCATGGAGGCGTGCGATCACCAGGTCCGCTTGAGAGTATGCGAGGGCGGAGGCAAAGAGCATGACTCCAGTCACGATGATCAGCGACCGTCGGAGGTCCCCCAAGATCCTCTGCAGCTGCGTCATCATCCTGATTGGTATTCCTCCAGTCATGAATCACGCTCCCCGCCTTCCGCAAATCATGCTTCCCGCCTCCCGCGGTCGTGCTGTTCTGACGGAGACGTTGAACGGCGGGCGACCCGGCGGGTCAACCAGACGGTTCCTTCGAAGAGGACGAGCATAGGCAGGGCCATAAGCACCTGCGATACGATGTCCGGCGGGGTGAGAGTAGCGGCAACGATGAATACCAGGACGTACACGTACTTTCTGGTTCGGACCAGGATATCCCGCGAAAGCAAGTTCATCTGCACCAACACGTACACCACGAGAGGTACCTGAAAGGCCACACCGAACGGAAAGACGAATGCTGCGAGAAACCGCAGGAATCTCCCGACTGATATGGCAGGCACGAGATGGGTTCCTGCGAACCTCAAGAAGAACTGGAGCGCGACCGGGTACACAACGATGTAAGCGAACGCAACGCCTGCAGCGAAGAGCACAGCGACCGCCGGCACGAATCTGGATGCCAGCCGCTTTTCGTCTCGTCGAAGCCCGGGCGCGATGAAGAGCCATGACTCAATGGTGATGATAGGGGAAGCGATGACAATGCCTATCATCAGCGATATCCTAATGCGGGCGAGAAACGCCTCTGTTGGCGTCGTGAACACAAACCGACCCACGGGACGCGCGAGCACCTCGAGGGCTTGCGGCGAGGCGGTATATCCGAGAGCACAGCCCGCAATGATAGCCATCAGGCACACCAGGATCCTCTTGCGGAGCTCGGCAAGATGTTCCACCAAGTCCACAGCCCGGTCGTGCTCTTCGACATACCGGCGATCGCGTATGCGTCCGAGTACCTCTTGCAGCGTCTCGCGCACCCTTCGGAACGCGGAACCGGCGGCACACCTTGGTCCAGCTTTGCTCAAGGGCACGAGCACACCGCCCCCAGGCCGTTACGCGCTTTTCGACTTATCCGGCTCACGATCTGCCTTTTCAAGATCATCCTGGATCTCTCGTGACGCCTTCTTGAACTCCCTGATGGTCTTGCCGAGAGCTCGGCCCACATCGGGAAGCTTACCTGGTCCGAATACGATAAGTGCTATGACGAGGATTAGTATGAGCTCTGTTACGCCGATGTTGAACATGTGGCAGCTTGCCTCCTCTGAGGGAATTGTTCACTGGAATTTCGACGAAGGAGTGTCGATTCCTTCTCTCCACAAACTGACACTGAAATTTTATTACGGGGGAAGGAGGAATTGTCCAGATGATGTCGTATTTAACTAGCTTAAATATGCAGGTGCCCAGGTGCTGGTGTGCCTGGACACAAGTCTTTGGTGGCCATCGCCAGGCCAGCCATGCACGCTTACCCCTGTGACAGGGAAGCAGTCGAGCAACGAGAGGACAAGCGTGCGCCGCGATGCGCCACGTCGTAAACGATGGCGCGGTCCAAAGCAGGGTGTAGGTTAGGAGAGTGGGCCAGCCATGCTTCCAACTTCCGGCCTGGACCTTTCTATGCTCCTACCGCTCCTTCTGCCAGGAGTCTGACAAGGACATCCATGTATGCGTGGCTCTGAACTTGGTGGAACTTCGTGGGACTTTGAGGCGTTCGTAATCCTCATTGGGCCCATGCGCTGGTCCTTACCTGCAGGGGTGCTGCAGCCGTTTGGGTGAGTTTTCTTTCACATTGCAGCAAGTAGGAGGTGCCCACCCGTGACAGCGTTCAACTTTCGATGCATGGAACTTGAAAGGCAGTGGGAAGCAACAAGGCCGTCACCCCCTCCGGTGGGGGAGACGCTCGCGCAGATTCAGCGAGCGATGGATGAAGCGGGCGATGCCAAGGAGCAGGTCTTTTCCGAGATTGACCGCATGCGCGATGACGCCGTCGAGTTTCTCCGCTCCCTGGTGAAGATCCCCAGCGTCAATCCGAGCGAGCAGTGGGAGAAACCTCTCGCTGACTACCTCGCACGGGAGTTCAGGACTATGGGAATGAGTGTTGACCAGATCGAGCCGCAACCCGGCAGAGTGAGCAACGTGGCGCGGTTGGAGGGAGCTGGTAGAGAGGGCCGGACCCTGCTTTTCGACTCTCATCTTGACACGGTGCCGCCGGGGGACGAGGCAGCGTGGCGCTTTCCCCCGTTCTCTGCTACCGTTTGGGACGGCAAGGTATTCGGCCGCGGTGCCAAAGACTGCAAGCTCGGCATAGCGTCTTCCGTCATTGCCGTGCGTGCCCTTCAGAGCTGCGGCATTCGACTCAAGGGGACCGTCCTCATTTCTACGACGGCCGACGAGGAAACCGGGGGACACCTCGGAATCCACAAGCTGATCGAGGAAGGCTTGATAAAGGCGGACTGGGCCGTGTACGGCGAAGGAATGCCTGATAAGGTTGTCATCGGTCACAAAGGTCTCCTTCAGATCCGCATTACGACGCGCGGCGTTACTGCTCACACCTCAAGGAAGTCCAGGGCGGTCAATGCAATCCTCAAGATGAGCCGCGTTATCCCGGCCATTGACTCGCTGGACGTCCCCGGAGTGGAACCGCATCCCATTGTACCAGGGCCGCCGGTTGCCAGCGTGAACATGATCTCCGGGGGTTTCAAGGAGAACGTCATTCCCGACAGGTGCTCCATTGTGGTGGATATCCGGTTTCCACCCACGTGTTCGGTCCAGCAGATCATGGGTGCCGTCAACCGCACCCTGGATGATCTCAAGCGAAGCGATGGCCACCTCGGTGGCATGGTGTTCGACCCTGTGGAGCCCCTTGTTGTGGCAAGAGCATCCAGCATATCGCCGGAGGAGCCTGTGGTGAAATACCTCCAGGCCTGTGTCCAGGACGTGCTCGGAGTATATCCCAAGGCAGAAGGAATGGAAGCCACCAGCGACTCGCGGTGGATCCTGCTTGATGCGGGGATCCCCATCGTGAACTATTCTCTCGGGAACGAATCAGGACATTCGCCCAATGAATACGTGGCGATCGAGGACTACATTCGCAACATCAAAGTTTATGCCCTGATGGCTCTCGTATCATGCAGACCAGCATAGTTCCGGGCGGCACGCGCCAGCAGCAACTGCCAGGGTACGTGGAGAAATCCGGTGCATGGGCATAGGCGCTGGCATTGGCATGGACACGGGCATGGTGCGGCTACGCTGCAATACATAAAACCAGAGGAGGGAGTAGGTAAATGAAGAAGGACTCTGAAAACCAGGCGCTGGAGAACTCACAAGTAAGGCTTACGAGGAGAGAGTTTTTGAAAGCCGCCGCCGCTGCCGGGCTCGCGTTGTCTTTGCCGCGGTTTCTGTTTGGCGGAACTTACAAGGTGGCTGCGGCAAGCGGGCCAACACGGCTTATAGTGGGACAAGGTGTGGACCTTGAGTCGTGGGACCCGTACGGTCACAGCTCAACGGTGGGTTACTGCATCTGGCAGCACTTCATGGAACCGCTCTTGCGGTTTGACTTCGAAACGAAGCGTTTTCGGCCTGTCCTTGCTGAGTCGTGGACGAACGAGAGCGGAACGGACTGGATTTTCAAGATAAGACGCGGGGTCCGCTTCACGGACGGTTCGGAGCTTACAGCTGCGGACGTGGTGTATTCGCTGGAGAGGGTGATGGACGGCTCACGACAGGCACCCACGTTGAGCGATGTTCGTGACGTGTCAGCCAGGGATGCCCGGACCGTGGTCATCGCTACGAAGAAGCCGGTGGCTCCGTTCCTGCACCGCCTTGCGAACAAGGTGATCTTGAGCAGCGCAGCTGCGAAGAAGTTTGGTGCGGAAATGGACAAGCACCCAGTTGGCACCGGACCGTTCAGGTTCGTGGAATGGATTCGTGGGACGAGGCTCGTGGCGGCCAGAAACGAAGGCTACTGGGGACCTGCGCCCAAGATCGATGAGGCCATATGGCTCCCGATACCGGAGGATGCCGCGCGGATGACGGCCCTGGAGACAGGCGCGTGCGATCTCGTCACCAATGTGCCGCCACATGAGGCCGACAGGCTTTCCAGAGTGCGCGGAATCAATGTGGTCAGCACTGAGAGTCTCAGGCACATGTTCATTTGCCTCAACCACAAGTTCAAGCCGCTCGACAACAAGCTCGTTCGAAAGGCCATCTACCATGCCGTGGATGTCGATTCGATCATCAAGTATGTCTTGAACGGCCGTGCAACCAAGCTGGTAGGTCCCTTGGCGAAGCCTGTGTTCGGGTACGACCCTGGACTCAAGCCGTACGACTACAATCCGAAGAAGGCTCGAGAGCTTCTGGCTCAGGCAGGGTACCCCCGCGGGTTCGAGATCGACTTCTACACTCCAACGGGTCGCTATGCGAAGGATAGGGAGATAAGCCAGGCCATAGTGGCCCAGCTTGCAGACGTCGGCATCAGGGCGCAGCTCAAGACGCCTGAGTGGGCTATGCTTTCGAACATGTTCATGGACGGAAAGCTTCCAATGGTATACATCGGGAGGGGCGGGATCTCCGATCCCGACGATTACTTAACTCAGTACTTTCAAACGGGCGGGTCCGCACGGTGCAACTACAGCAATCCGCAGGTTGATCGGCTCATCAATCTGCAGCGGGAGACCATGGACGAGGAGAAGAGGGAAGGGATCATCCGTGAGGCGGTCAGGATCATACATGATGACGCAGCAATGATCTTCCTGTTTACCTATGACGACATCTACGCGCACAATGAGAGGGTTACTTGGAAACCCAGGCCAGACGAGTACGTATTCGTGTTTGAGGCCCAGTTGCGAGGTTGACGATAGAGGTGTCCGTTGATGGCGGCGTATCTCGTCAGACGCTCACTGGGTGCTGTGCCGGTCCTTCTGGCTCTGTCGGTGTTCGTGTTCATACTCATGCACCTGGCTCCGGGGGACCCGGTGCAGCTCCTGCTGCCAGAGTCGGCAACCGACGAAGACATCGCTGCGGCCAGGGCAGCCTGGGGTCTCGACCGTCCCCTGACAATCCAGTATCTTGATTATATCAGCGGGGTTCTCAGGGGCGACCTGGGGCGGTCTATGGTCTTCGGGGAGCCCGTTCTCGGGCTTATCCTTCAGCGGCTTCCCGCGACAGCGGAGCTGGCGTTTCTCGGGATTGCCCTGGCTGTCCTCGTTGCGATTCCGCTGGGTGTTGCGTCTGCTTCCCGTCACGACACGATCGTGGATCACCTGGGAACGACTGCAGCTCTTCTCGGCATTTCCGTACCCCACTTTTGGCTCGGGATCATGCTGATTTTGGTGTTTGGCGGGATGCTGCGCATGCTACCCGTCTCGGGTCGAATAGACTTCGGCGTCCCGGTGACATCCGTTACCGGCTTCTACCTCCTGGATGGGCTCTTGACTCGGAATCTCCCAGCCTTCTGGAGCGCCCTGAAGCATGCCGTTCTTCCAGCGGTCACCCTCGGGACCTCAGCGGTGGGCTTACTGACCAGGATTACCCGTTCGAGTGTGCTGGAAGTGGCGGGGGAGGACTACGTGCTGGTGGCACGATCCAAGGGACTTTCGGGCCGCGCTGTCGTGTGGAAACATGCGGTGAGGAATGCGCTTATCCCGGTAATCACGGTCCTGGGGCTGCAGGTGGGCGCGTTGCTCAACGGCTCAATCATCGTGGAAACCGTGTTTGCCTGGCCTGGGATAGGAAGCTTTCTCGTTCAGGCCGTCGGCATGCGCGACTATAAGCTGGTGCAGGGCATAGTCTTTTTCTACGCCTCCGCATACGTGCTCATACACCTCGTGATAGATATACTCTACGCGGCAGTAGACCCAAGACTACGCACGTGAGGAGGCCGGGGTGAGATGGAAATACCAGTCATCACAAGAAAACGCCGGGCCCACATCAAAGTGGTTGTGGGTGGCAGTATTCTTGCCGCTGTTGTGGCGTGCGCTCTCCTGGCGCCTATCCTTGCTCCTCAAGATCCCCTGCGTCAGAGTTTGAGAGATTCACTCATGCCGCCGTTGTCGCGCCAGGCAGGTGGACACGTTTACATACTCGGCGCTGACAATCTTGGACGGGACGTTCTGAGCCGCGTCCTCTTTGGTTCCAGGATTTCCGTGGCCGTCGGACTTGTCACTGTGGCCGTGGCAGGGCTCATCGGATGCACGCTGGGCGCAATCGCGGGGTTCTATGGGGGGTATGTGGACTACGTGCTGTCAAAGATTGCGGAGATGTTTCTGGCCCTGCCTTTTCTGCTACTTGGGATCGCTGTCATGGCTTTCATGGGAGCCAGCTTGTTGAACTTGATCCTCGTTCTCGTCGTGCGTCAGTGGGTGCAGTATTTCCGCATAGTGCGGGCTGAGGTGATGTCCCTGAAAGAGAGGGAATTCGTTACCGCTGCCCGCGCGATCGGTGCAAGGCCGGCCAGGATCATCTTTCGCCACATCCTGCCCAATTGCATGGCGTCTGTGATTGTCATCGGGACGTTCGCCATGGCAACGGTGATCTTGAGCGAAGCAAGCCTGAGCTTTCTTGGCCTGGGCGTGCCTCCGTCCATCCCTACCTGGGGTTCGATGCTTGCTGATGGACGGAGTTACATGTATCGGGCTTGGTGGCTCACGTTTTTCCCGGGAATGGCCATTTTCGTCACGGTTCTCGGAATCAACCTGCTTGGTGATGGACTTCGCGACCGGTGGGATCCGAAGCTAAGGAACGGAGGCTGACACCGTGTAGAAAAGTGCTCGGACCGAAAGGATCGAAATCGTCGAGAAGAGAAAGGAGTTCAGCAGCCTTCGCTCCATGATATCCGTCTCGCACCAGCTAAGATTGTTGTACATCGTGTCCGCGGGCTATTGGGCAGCCTCCCAGATGATCAGGCCGGTTGTGGCCATGTTCCTGGTCGCTCTCGGTGCGTCGCCTGCGGTTGTCGGTATCGTGGTGGGGATTCAGTCGTTCGTCCCGCTGTTTCTGGCGATTCCTGCTGGCAGCTTCGCCGATAGGTTTGGCTACCGGAGGTTTCTAACGCTCGGCTCGCTGGCGATGGCTGGAGCTGGTGTGCTGTACATATGTGCGGCCTTGTCGCACGCCTATGTAACCTTGGTTGTGGCGCAGGTGATCGAGGGGCTATTCGAGTTGTTCGTGTGGACCTCTGCCCAGGCGTACGTCACCCAACTCGGCAGGGACTACGATGCAGACCGCAACGTGGCGCATTTTTCGTTTTTCTCGGCACTCGGCCAAATGGCTGGGCCTGCTATAGGCGGCTTTGTTGCAGAGAAGTGGGGGTATACTGGGGCTTTCGGGGTTTTTGCCGCGATGTGCGCTGGCCTATTCGTGAGTGCATGTGCACTGCCCGAGCATAAGCCAGCCCCTGTGGCCGGCGGGCGGGTCAGCATGTGGTTAGCTTCGAGGAGGATCTGCGCGAACCCAGAGGTTCAAATAGGCATGATCGGGACGTTCGCGAACCTTTTCATCACGGGGATGTGGACATCGTTCTACCCAGTCTACCTGATATCAGCGGGTTTCACTCCTTCAATCTCGGGCTTTCTGATATCGCTAAAAGGGCTGGCCTCTCTTGCTGCGAGGCCGTTCGTCAGTCCGATCGTGCGATGCATGGGGCACTCAAGCGCACTCATCCTTGCGAGCGTCGTGGCGGTCGCGCCGGTCGCCGCAACGCCTCTCATCCGGAACGTTGCTCTTTTGGGGCTGGCCGCTCTAGCCTCCGGAATAGGCCTGGGGCTCAACCTGCCCCTGACTATCGCCATAATGGCGCGTAACACACGGCCCGAAGAGCGGGGGATTGGTATGGGCCTCCGTCTTGTCATGAACAGGGTGGCTCTTCTGACAAATCCCCTCATATTCGGGCTTGTGTCTGAATACGCGGGGTTCGGACAATCGTTCTACGTGTGCTCTGCGATTGTGGCAGTGCTCATGCTTCTTGCTGTCAGACGGTGGAGGTTCGCGGTCCAGAGACAACGCGGTTGAAGCCTGTGCCTTCATGAACGTCCCGGTCACCCACGCATGACTTCGACCAAGCCGCGTACTCAACCCCGACCACTCTGAACTCGGCAACTGGGTAGATCGCAGACAGCATCTGCTTGCGGAACGAGGTAGAATGTCCGGTCGCGGACGACGAGGGGTATGCCTCTCAAAGCTGCCCATGCCACCGATGTGTTCGCTTCGTTCAGGACGATGAGATCAACATGCTTGTGAAGAAGTGCCTCGAGTTCTCCTGCGACACCGTTGACTGGGGTCAAATCGTGTGCGCCGGCGAAGTATACTGCTACGTCCACGTCTGAGCGTCTGGTCGCCTTGCCCCTGGCATGCGATCCGAAAGGAGATCCTAGTCCCTTGTCCTCGCCAGACCCCGCGCATGTTGCCGTCGCGCGTGGCCGGAAACCTGCGCGTTTTCCCGTTGCGTGCCCTGGTGTCACACCGGGTGGAACACGACTCCGATTATGCCCGGCCCGCCGTGGACCGCGAGGGAGGGACCGATGTCTGATAGGATGATCTCCCCGCAGTTGACGACCGTCTTGAGCCGTTCGCACAATCGCTTTGCCTCGGCAAGGGCGTTTCCATGGACGACCGAAACCTTCACCCTGGAGTCTCCGGCAGCGTCCCTGGTCAATTCGATCAGCCTGTCCAGGGCGGCCTGGTATGTCCTGACCCTA
>JAAYXB010000079.1 GCA_012516125.1 Bacillota bacterium
CCCCCCCCCCCCCCCCAGGCATCAGAGTCCTAGCGTATCGTCGTGCCCATAGCCATGCGATAACTAGTCCGTTGCAAGGATGTGATCGTTCCTTTCGACGGGAGCCATCCTTGCCGCTTTTCCTCAGCGCGCCGTTGTTGCCAGGCTATTCTTTTCGCCACACATGCGATGGCCGGGTAGTTTCCGTGAGTGGCCGGACCAATCAGAGCTCTCGCCCCTTCCGATATACCACCTATGGGGCCCCATGCTCTTCTCCGATAAAAGGGACCACGAAACTGTTACGAGCACCTGACGTCTCACACTGCCAGCAAGGTTCGAGGGGCCCCATCTTCCTCTTGTGTCTGCGACTTAGCAGCTCTTGCCCGTTGGAGGGGTGCGTAGATGCTTGACCAAATCATCGCGGAACTATCTTCTCACAAACGGCTCGGTACACCTCAGCAACGCGGGCTCTTGGTCGCAACCGCCGCGCTCGTGGATATGCGCTGCCCGTTCACGGCAGGCCACTCAACGAGGGTCGGAATGTACAGCGAAATCATAGCTCGGGAAATGGGGCTTATCCGAAGCGTTCAAAAGGCTCTGAGACTTGCTGGGCTCATCCATGACATCGGGAAGATCGGCATACCCAAAGCCCTTCTCCAGAAGTGCGGTACTCTGACCGATGCCGAGAGCGCGGAAATCCGAAAGCATCCTCTTCTAAGCTACGACATCGTTTCCGATGTACCGGGGCTCCTCGCCATCGCCAACATCGTGCTCTACCACCACGAGCGCCTGGACGGGCGCGGATATCCTCACGGCATTGGAGGGGAAGAGATTCCCCTGGGATCGCGCATCCTGTGTGTGGCTGACAGCTTCGACGCGATGGTCAGCGAACGCCCGTATAGACCAGCGATGTCGGTAAGCGATGCCTTGAGAGAACTCGAGAGATGTGCAGGGACCCAGTTTGATCCTGACGTAGTCAAATGCTTCAAAGCTCATGTGCAGCTGAGAGGCATACAGCCTTCCCCGAACCAGGCAACTATGCGCCTCAGGGCTGGCCTTGACCGGAAACATGCGGACTGACAAACGCAACTGGCGCGTCGCTGTCATCAAGTTCTGGGAGTGGCGATGATACATGGGAAGCAAGGAAGTCATTGTCCGCGGTAGGACAGTGGAAGACGCACGGCTGATAGCGAGTAAGACCCTCAAAGTAGACGAGAGCCAACTGCGAATAGAGGTGCTGTCGAGAGGACGAAAGGGTTTCTTCGGCTTCTTCAAGCGCCCTGCTGCCATTCGCGTAACGGTGGTCCCGCCGAAGAAAAGCCCAGAAAGCCAGAGACGGCGCTACGAGCCAGAGCTTGACGGAACGGCGGGAGTAAGCGGCGGCAGACTCCGAGTGTGGGGCCCGCGCGGGAAGGGAGAGCCCGCGGTGGTTATCCCGACATCCGGGGTTATCCTGCGCGTAAACGGGGTCGTCGTCCGTAGCCCTAGGCCGATAAGCCAGGACGACGAAGTCGATGTGGAGACCGTGGAAGAAGTTCATTCCGCTCGGGTCGAAGTGGAGCTGTCTGACGACGGTTTCGTCGCCAGCGTAAGGGTAACCCCGCAGGTCACCATCCGCCATGAGCTGATGGACCAGGGTCCCCAGAACGTGCTCCAGTTGCTCACTCGCCGTCATGAGGAGCGAGTTAAGGTCATCACTCCCGCTCAAATCGAAGAGGCCCTCAAGGCGAAGGGAGTGATCTTTGGCCTCGACTATGAGGAGATCCGGCGGGCGGCGGATGCCGCTGACGGAATTCCACGAGTGGTGGCCAGGGGTGAGCCGGTGCAGGAAGGGCGGAACGGCTTTGTTGAATACCTGTTCAGCTCGAAGCCGACCGAGGTTGTATACGAAGAGGAGGAGAGGGCCGATTACTGGGAACGGTATGTCTACCCTTCCGTGAAGGAGGGAGACGTGCTGGCGGTATTGCACCCGCCGGTGCCTGGCACCCCTGGCAAGAAGGTGACCGGAGAAGTGGTCTTGCCCCGTCCTGTCAGCGAAGCTGTATTGCGCGTAAAGGACGGAGTGAAGCTCAGCGAGGATGGCCGAACGGCTGTGGCGGTCATCGCCGGGAGACCTGTTCTCGAAGGTCGTTGGGTGCCGTACCTGAGGGTTGTGCGGTCGATGGTGCACTCGGGTAACATAGACATCAAGAGCGGCAACGTGCGCTTCTGGGGAGACCTATTGATCCTCGGCAATGTCACAGAAGGAGCAGAGGTGTCTGCCCACGGGGATATTACCATAATAGGGGATGCAACCGGCGCGGTGCTCCGAGCAGGCGGCAAAGTGGTGTGCCGCGGAAACTTGATCGGGTCTCGAGTTCATGCGGGCGGCCTGAAGACGTTGTATAGCCGCCTGGCTCCCATACTGAATGATCTCCAAAAGATCCTCGACTGGATTATTCAGGAGACCACCAGAATCCAGCAGCATCCTTCCAACCGAAGGAGACTGAAGAAGGGCGACATCAACAGGATTGTCAGGCTGCTCATCGAGAGAAAGAGAAAAGAGCTTGACGCGATTGCGGCCGAATACACCGCCGCCCTTCAGACAGCGGACTTACCATTTCCGCCTGCCATCCGTGAGTTGGTCCAGGATATTACAAGTATAACCCTCGGCCCGGTAGGCCGGACGGGCCCTATCCCCGATGACCTCAAGAGTATCCTTGAAAAGAAAGAGGAAGTTGATTACCTCCTCGATTCACTACCAGATCAGTCGGGAGACATCCTTTGCTCTTACGCGCAAAACAGCGTCCTCGAGGCCAGCGGCAGCATTACCGTAACGAATGAAGGATGTTTCCATTCGACTCTCCGGTCGGGGAAGCAAGTTGAAATCAAGGGTGTCTTCCGGGGTGGGGAGATACATGCCCTGGGAAGTGTATTCATCAAGGAAGCCGGTTCGCCGGGACTATCCGCTGGGAAGGTAAGGATCAGAGTGGCGGAGCAATCCAGTGTTAGAATTCTTAAGGTCTACCCAGAGACAACGGTTCAAGTTGGCGGTCGGTCCCACACTTTTGACAAAGAGATGAAGTCCGTAAGGGTGTGCCTCGGGCCAAAGGGCACCCTCAAGGTCGAAACCTTCCAAGTGTGATACGGGCCTCTCTATCGGTCGAGGAGCGCCTCGGCTGCAGGCCGGCGCACCGCCTACGGTACCTCCCGGCTGAGCGGTCCCATTATCACCTCGCGCCAAACGTGATCAGAGCGCTTTCTTCCGGGAGAGGCCCGTCGTCCTTCTCGTAGGCGAGGATCATGGGGTCCTGCAGTGTGGCCCAGTCGCCCGGGACGTGCACGTTCTCGTATCCGGAGTCCTGGGAGTAGCCGTCGCTGCAGCGGACCGTGAGGGTCTGTCCTGGGCGAATGCCCCCAACGTGATCGAGGAGCGTTGCCACGAGGACTCCCACGTACTTGCCGTTGCCTCGCACGTTTCCGAACTGGTTCTCGAACGCGGTCGCGGCCTCGATCGACGGTAGAAGAACCAGCTCCCCGAGGGTGAACTCCTTCTCACCCTTCGGCCCGATCACCTTGACGCGAGGCTCTTCGATCTTCACATCGACCGGCTTCGCCTCGACCTTCACCCGGTTGCCGTTCACCCGGATCAGCGTGTAGTGGTAGAACCCGCCTTCCCGGCGTGGCGCATAGAGGGGCGCGCCTGCTCCGCCCGTCGTGACGTAAGTGACACCGTTCAGTTCGCGGCAACTGAAAAGATGCACGTGTCCGCTGAAGACCGCCAGCACCTCGTGCTCCTGAAAGAGCTGCTGGAGGCGGCGCGCCTGTTCGACGTCCACGAAGGAGTGGTCCCCTCCCGGGCGGGGGTCGAAGAGAGGGACATGCATGAACACAAACTTCGGACCAGCCTGGGCGAGCTCCCGTTCGAGCCACGCCATTTGCTTCGCGTCGAGCGCCGCCGCGGAGCTATCCAGCCCGATGAATCGGTAACCCTTCTCCACGAACGAGTAATACCGATCCTTGCCGGTGAACTCCGTGAACAACCTCGCACCGTCCCCGCGGACGTCGTGATTCCCCGGGACGGCGTGCCACGGCATACGGAGCCTCTTCGTCTGCCGAAGGAAATCCTCGTACTGCTCGCGCGTCCCTGAGGCCACCATGTCTCCGCAGTGCAGGACGAAGCTTGGGCGAGCGGCATTGACGGCGTCCACAATGCGCTCCCAGACCGGGGTCCTCCCCTGGCTGTCACCTACCACGGCAAAGGTGAAGCTGCCTTGCGGCAGGCCGGGCAGGCCGGCGCACCGGCTCGCGAGAGCCGCGGTGAGCACGCATGCCGCCAGCGCCACGACGAGGACGGCGATTCGCTTACGCCCGAGGCCACCACCCCGGGGCCCTGGAGAGATCGCACCATGTCGCCGCAAACTGCCACCCCCTCGAAAATGCCAAGTCTCGAAGTAGCGAAGGCCGGGCGCCACAGAAAGGTGGCAGGACCCGGCCCAAACGCGACCCAGTTGGTGTTGCCTGCTCTCCTTTCCGTGACGGGAGGCGCGTCCGTTTCCCGACACACCCTATCGGTCCGCCCGCCGTAGCTGGAACTTTAGGCCGAGCCTTAGGCCGGGGGACTCGGAGAAGCAAGTATACGTTTTGTTCTCACTCTCATCATTCTTCGACGCCGGAGGGCGGATTCCTGCCAGGTCCCGGCTCGACCCCGCGGAGACCCGAGTGGCCACGAGAAGGAGTGCCATCGAGACAAAGCAGGAGACTCCGGCTTGCGGCGAATGATCTCGGTTACTGAGAAGCGTGACCCCAACGTTGCGGAGGTACCGGGCGGCGATGCTGATGAGCACAAGCGCGACCAGGACCGCGGGCTTCGCCGATCCTTGCTGCTTTGGAGGTACACCACAAGTCTCCCTCGCCCTTTAGCGCATTGTACCTGTCTACAGCCTCCCGGTGTCCTTGAACCACTTTATCGTGTCAGCTACGGATTCGTAGAGCGGTCGCGGGGAATACCCGAGTTCACGTCGAGCTTTGGCGTTGCTCACGAAGGAGTTCCTTTGAAGCGTGCGAACGGAGTAACTGGTCAGAAGCGGCCTGCGGCCCGTAAGCCGGGAATAGAGAGGCGCAAGGGCGGCGACCGACTGGGCTACCCAGACGGGCACCTTCAGGCGGGGCGCCCGGACGCCTGTCACTCTCTCCAGCATCTGCATCAATTCCAGCACCGTGACTCGCTCGCCGGAGAGGATGTAGGTTTCCCCGGAGCCCCCCTTCTCACAGGCCAGCACGTGCCCGTGAGCGACGTCACGGACATCCACGAAGTCATACGCGCCGTCGATGTACATCCTCATCGAGCGCCTGGCGTAATTGATGAAGAGCTGACCCATCTCAGACGGCCGGAAATCGTACGGCCCGATGACGCCTGTCGGGCACAAGACGACGGAGTCGAGCCCCTTGTCTTTCGCCTTCAGCACCTCGAGGGTCGCTCGCGCTTTGGACTCGTCGTACTCCCATTCCATCCTGTCAGGGTCGAGCGGAAGAGACTCATCGATGACTACGCCGGAGGGGGGCTCAGCTATCGCGTGGATCGAGCTCGTGTACACCAGGCGGCTGACTCCGGTCTCAAGACACGCCTCGACCACGTTCTTCGTGCCGACGACATTGACCCTGTGCAGAAGGTCCCTCTTGCCAGGCACTATGGACACGATTCCGGCGAGATGGTATACCACAGTAGACCCCTTGAACGCGCGGACCAGAGACCCGATATCGAGGATGTCGCCTTCAACCTTCTCGACGTTGAGCCCATCGAGGGGTGCGGGGTCTTCGAATGGGGGTATCAGCGCCCTCACTCTCTGCCTGCGCGTGAGCAGCTCTCTCACGAGGACGTTTCCGATGTGCCCGGTTGCACCGGTGACGGTAACCATGCTCGCACCTCCGCCTGCGGTTCGTTCGAACCCTCAGTCTGGGACCAGTCTTTCTTCGTCGTACAGCCGTGTTATACAGCCCTCTCTGTTCCACGCGCCCTGTGTTTGCGGCGGGGGCGGCGGCGGATTCAGGTTCCGGGTGACGTGGTCTCAACCTCCGTGGGGCGATCCACCCGCTCCGCGCTCATGCAACCCGTCCTGCCAGATGGTGGCCGGATGGGGCGAGTGTTCTTAGTTGTATTCAAGTCCCAATTACCAACTCCTCCTTTACAACCGGAAGAGGGGCCGAAGTCGAGCAAAGACGGGCCTGCGCCGTCCCGAGCATCTTGCACGCTTGCCTGGTCCCTTCGGGGGCCGGGCTTTTTTCGTGCGTCGCTGCAAAAAGGCTGTTGACAGCGTCACGGTCAATTGAAACGATAGGAGGTGGCGAGATGAAGGGAGCGATTGTGCAGCTAACTCAGGAACAATTTGAGCGGATTCGCCGTATTACGTTTGGGGACAAAGAAGGGAGATGAGCGCGAGCGTGGAACGCGCAGAGGCTGACGCCAGGGTTGATGATGTCATCATCGATGTCCAGGAGCTTCGCAAGACTTATCCTGGCGGCATCGAGGCGGTGAAAGGCATTTCGTTCCAGGTGATGAAGGGCGAGGTCTTCGGTTTCCTCGGGCCTAACGGCGCAGGGAAGTCTACCACCATCATGATGTTGACGACGCTGCTCCGTCCCACAGGCGGCACTGCAGTCATAAACGGGTTCGACATCGCGAAAGCCCCGTATGAAGTGCGAATGCAGCTGGGATACGTATCGCAGGATCTTGCGGTCGATGACAACCTTACCGGGCGGGAGAACCTCCGTCTTCAGGCAGGGTTCTATCACATTCCGAAGGATCAAGTAAACGCGCGCATAAACGAAGTCTTGGAGTTAGTGGGTCTTGCGGACCGCGCCGACCACCTCGTGGAGTCGTATTCGGGTGGCATGCGCAAGCGCCTTGATATCGCGTGCGGCCTGATACACAGGCCTCGCGTCCTGTTCCTCGATGAGCCCACGCTCGGGCTGGACATCCAGACCCGGCGCGAGATCTGGCGCCACATCGAGCGCCTCCGCCGAGAGAACAGCATGACCATGTTCCTCACCACGCACTACATGGAAGAAGCTGACACGCTGTGCGACCGAATTGCCATCATCGACCGCGGGGTGATCAAGGCCATAGGTTCACCAGGCGCTCTCAAAGCTCAGCTCGGAGGGGACGTGATCTACATCCGCTTCGATGAGGCCCATGCGGATAGGATCGGCGAAACCGTTGAAGCCCTGCGGGCGCTACCTGAGGTGAAGGAGATCAGGGCGCGCCGCGATGATATGCGCGATATGCACGGCGTCAGCGACGGGGCGTGGGACGGCGGGGGCG
>JAAYXB010000080.1 GCA_012516125.1 Bacillota bacterium
CCCCCGCCCCCTCCGCCTCCCTGCCCACGGGAGGATCCGGCGACAGGGTGCAGATGTGCCCCAGTCTACGCGCCTCGACGAGATCTTAATCTTAATGTACATGATGCATTATAGTGTGCGCAGGATGGACGGTTACTTGCCCGCAAACTCGGGCTTGCGCTTTTCGATGAACGCCTGCACCCCCTCGCGCATGTCCTCCGTAGCACACGCGTCCCCGAAATAGCGCGCCTCGATCTCAAGCCCGTCCTCGAAGCGCACCTCCATGCCCTCGCTCGTCGCCATCTTCGCCAGCCTGACAGCGACCGGAGCCTTTGATGCGATGGTGCGCGCGAGCTCGAGGCAGGCATCCATGAGGCCCGCGTGCGCCACGACCCTGTTCACGAGGCCGATGGCGAGCGCCTCCTGCGCGTCGATGATCCTGCCGGTGAAGAGCAGTTCCTTCGCCACAGCAGGTCCCACGAGCCTGGCGAGGCGCAGCGTACCACCGTAGCCCGGGATGAGCCCGAGGTTGACCTCGGGCTGCCCGAACTTCGCAGCATCCGACGCGATGCGGATGTCGCAGGCCATGGCAAGCTCACACCCGCCCCCGAGGCAAAGGCCGTTCACCGCGGCAATGACCGGACGCGGGAACGCCGCGATCCGGCCCATCACCGCGTGGCCCCTCCTCGACATCTCGACCCCGGCCTCGCGCGTGAGCCCGGGGAACTCCTTGATGTCCGCCCCAGCCACGAAGGCGCGGTCGCCCGCCCCCGTGACGATGACAGCCCTCAGTGCAGGGTCCTCGGCAAGCTGCGCGAACGCCAGTTCAAGTTCGCCCACTGTTTGGAAGTTCAGTGCGTTCACAGGAGGGCGATCGATGGTCACGACCGCGATCCCTTTGTCCCGGCTGTCCCGGCCCACCTTCACAAACTCCAGCTCCACATCGGGCACCTCCCCCGGCGCGTGCGGCACGTGAGCGCCTCTTTTGACCGCCTCTTTGCGGTCACATCTTGCGCCGCGATATCTCTCTTATGGGCGAAAGCCTGATGACGCCGATCTCGGTCTCGATGGCACAGGCGAGGCCGAAGGTGCCGTCAGGGACTATGAAGGCAAACTTCCCCGACACGCTCCGTCCGGGGTTCACCTGGCGCATCCACAGGGATTCCTGGCGGTTTACGTAATACACGCTCGTGCTGCTGGGAAGGAACACATCCCCCCGCCTGTCCACAAGCCGCAGGTCCTGGCAGAGGATGACAACGGGAGAGCGGTTCCGGATCTCCATGTCCACGACGAGGAGGTCCGGCCCCCAGAACTCCGCGCTCCGCACGGTCACATGCAGGGTACGCCGGAGGCACAGGAGATCCCGCACGACCATCGCACGCTCGAGAAATTCGGGCGCACCGGGGATGAGCGCAGGGTCTCTGGCCACGAAAAGCCCTGCCGCAGCGCATGCGGCAATGAGCCACAGCGTGGCCGTGACCAGAACCCGCCGTCGCTGCCTCGCCCTCCTCGGCACGTACCTTCGCAACCCGTTCCCTCCAGAGGCGATGGGGTTTACCAAGTGAGAGTGCGTTGGTTCTTGTCCCTTTTCCAGTAGTCGCCGGGTTGCCGGTGTTGCACTCGGGGACGGCGCCCCAAGCGGGGCGCGCTTCGTCAAAATCCGGCCCGTCTGGCCAGTGGCCGGGTTTTGAGACCCCTCGTGCAATCACCGGCAGCCGCTCCCAGAAGTCGGGAGCATTTCTGCACCCTCACTTACATCATATACTTCGGGATATGGTTCGCATTTCCTTCCGAGCCGCAGGGCCACGGCCCTGGCGCCCGGCGGCGACTGCCGCCATTGTCACGTAGTGGCCGTGTGGCTGCGTTGGTCCCTGGGTGGTCCCTGGGCTCCCAGGATCTCGTGCGCGGGTGGTCCCTGCGGGACCAACCCCGTGCGAAATCTGGTTACCAGAGATCCACCCTCCTCGTGGTTCAGCCGGCGGAAGGCCGGACCTGGTCCCCTGGTGACCAGGACCCACGCGGAGATGGTCCCCGGGGAGCCAAGTTCGAGCGTCACCTGGTCCCCAGGTAACCACCTTCCCAGATGCCCATGGGCGGCTGGTCCCCAAAGGACCAGGATGTGCGGGCAGGTGGTCCCTGGGGGAACAACCCTGTTCGAAATGTGGCTACCAAAGACCCAGCCTCCTCGCGCCTCACCCGGCGAGAAGCCAACGCTGATCCTTTGGTGACCAGGTTGCACGTGGAGATGATCCCTGCGTGATCAACTTCGTCCGCCACCTGGTCCTCGCGTAACCATTCTCCCC
>JAAYXB010000081.1 GCA_012516125.1 Bacillota bacterium
CCCCCAGGATATGATCTCGTCCTCAGGCAGCTCAACCGGAACCCCCACCTGGACGCAAACCTCCCCCACTTCGGGAGGGCGGGATCAAGGACCACGTATCCGGTGCTGATGGGCCCACGCAGCGTCTCCAGGGCGTCCCGTCCGCGTCTCTCTGGCAGGCAATAGCTCCGCAAGAAACCCGAGCCTCTTGGCGACCGCGAGGACTGTGCCAGTGCCTACTGCACCTCCCCCAGGGCACGCTCAAGGACGCTGGCAACGTAGTCGGTCTCCTCGGCAATGGGGGCCTTTAAGGCGGTCGTGGAGGGGGACGGCGATGCTGGTGCGCCCGATGGGCTCGGCAAACTCGGCAAGCTCGGCGAACTCGATGACGAGGAGGTCGCCTTCCCTGGACCCGAACTCGGCGCGTAGAAGGGGTGCAGGGGAGTTGGGGCCGAAATACCTGCGGCGCTCCACCCCTGCTTCCTGTGCCCCATCCCCGAATCCTATCACGGGAAAGCCGGGGCTCCACCTCCTTGGGCCTCCTGGAAGCGCCCCATCACGTAATCGCGCACGCCGGACCGGCGCTCGGGGGACTTGTGCTCTGGGGTGCGCTCGGCCACGCGGATCCTGACCACATACACGAAGTAATTCATGCGCGGCGCCTCTGGCGCCTCGCACCGCACCAGCCGCACACAGCAGGCCCATCCCTGGCCCATTCGCCAACCGCTCCGTATGCATTGTGACGTCAGGCGCCAGATAGGGCAAGTGCACGCTCGGCACCCTCGCCAGGCGCTCGACCGTCGTGCGCCCGGCTCTACAGGCTGCTCTCGCCTTGCCCTCGTACCAACGCGGGCTTCAGAGCACTACGCAAGCAGCTCCTCCAGTTCATCAGCCCCTAGAAGCTGGATACCAGTGAACCCATTCCTCCGCAGGTTCTGCTGGATCGGCAGCAACGCCCTGTCGAGTCCTGTCACATATACCGCACTTGTCCTTCCTGTCTTCATGACAACGGTATGAGTTGCCTCCATGAACCTCAGCTTCTGGATAGTATCCTCGTCCCACTGTCCGATGTCCTGATACATCGGTATGTAGTTCCAAATCTTCACTTTGCATTCGTGGCCTTCAAAGGCCTCGGCGCACAGAAACAACACGTCAAACGTGGCATCTGAGTCAACCGCTTTCGTCCTGACACCGTCCTCGCTCCATCGATACACTGAACACTGATACTCTCGCTGGAGGTCTGCCGCTCGCCTCAGTTTCTCACCGTAGGGACCCATCTCGTAGAGCAGGTATTCCAGGAACAACGTTCGAGGATCAGTCTTTTCCGAGGACAGCGCATATAGGTCGTCGAGCAGCCTGCGCAAGCGATCACGTTGGCCTCGGTACTCAGGCTTCGCAAGGAAATGCTGGCAACTCAGGGCGTCGAACGTTCGTAGCCGCGTCTCAGGTTCAGAATCCACACAAACCCCACGCAGATAATCCGCGACTAGCGGCCACATTCGGCTATTCTGCTTCAAGAACTTGGTTAGAGCGAGCACGGGCGCAGGATAGCGGTGGGCTCTTTTCCGCCTGACTAGCTCCAGACTATCCATGGACCTCACCGTATGATCTTGAGAGTGGGCAGCACGAGTGGCATCAAGCCCATCTTGGCGGTCAGCGTGGCGACAGTCTCGCGGACGTAGGGCCAAAGGTTGATGGGAACGTTCCGTTCCACAAACTGTCTGCCCAAATCCTCGGACGGTTCATAACCTTCTCCGGCATTGAGTACGTAAACCAACCGCCAGGTCATCCTGATTGACACTTGATCGTTGTCACCGTCTTGAGGTTTCGCCCGAAGAACGAATTCCGCTATAGCAGCAATCTTGTCGGCTGAAATGGTCTCGAGACGGGTTTTGAGTTCGTGGGCAACGGCCAGCGGGGGAGTAACCTCAACATCACGGTGGTGAACCAAATCAATCAACGCTAGCTCACGCAGTTCCACCGCTTCCACAAGTTTGCGGTAACCGTCTCCAGCATCCACCCTTTATTCCCCCCTCATCCCTCAGACACAGCTGAACCCGCCCTGGGAGCGGGTTCAGTTCGCATTTCAGTGCGTGTCGGCTTGTCAGCCGCGTGCCGGACAACTGAAGCCTCGTGGGTCTGACTGCCTCATGGAGCTACGCGACGGCCAACAGCTGTCTATCGTATGTTCGCTCCGCTCTTCGTAGGACCACCCAGGTCTGTACGGTGTCAGCCGGCGGGCGCGTGTCAAGAAACAACTCAACAGGAGCTAGCGACAGCTGAGTCGCGTCGGTCACATCAGCCGGCTCATCTAAGTCAGACCCCGGGAAGTGCCGAAAGGAGCGGCGCAAGGAAGGAAGGATCTCCTTTGCCCACTCCCAAACGCAATCCCAATCATCAGAAGGCTTCGGGACGTGTTGCTCGGTGAGATCAAGCAATTCCTCAGCAGCCTGGATCGCTGCCCTCATTTCTATCTGATCGGACGGACTTGCCAGGCGGATCTTGCGCGCGATTTCGTCTCTGATTTCCCGCCCTTCCGTTCGCAGCCACTGAATCAACCAGTTCGCCAAGCCCTGTCTTACGGTGTCCCCGGTCTCGGCCGCACGAGCACGGCATCTCGTCGATTCCGCGACCGTCCTCCCGTACAAACGGTCAAGTGCCTGCATCGCAGCAGCTTCGCTCTGCGGTACAGTGACCTCAACAAACAACCACGGCTGTTGGCTCACCAACGATGACTGACCTCCGGAAGTCCTCAGACGGTTCGGGAGCATCGAAACCTCTCCTTCCCAAACCCATTCATGCCTTACCTCTGTGACAACCCCCGAATGCTGCATGCCGGAATACCTCCCGGCATATATGCTATTTCACAGCGAGGGCGTCCATGTATCATCTTGGCCACATTATACCGCCAGGATCATTCCAAGTCAAGCCTGAATAGGTAACATCTGGGTGCTCATCATCGTTACCTTACTTTGTCATCACCCAAATTCGCCGGAGGAAAAGGTGTATATGGTTCTCAGGTGGATACCGCCAGCGGAAGACAAGACGCCTGCCGGCTTTACCCTCCACGGAGAGCGGCCGCCCAGCCGGGGGCTCCGACCTGTTCGGGTTAGTCGCGATTGCACCTCTGGCCTCCTGGAAGCGCCGCATCACGTGGTCGCGCACGGCGGACTGGCGCTCGGCGGACTGGCGCTCGGGGGTGGGCTCGTCCCCATTGACTTCGTCGGCGCGGACCCGGATCGCATACACGAACCAGCTCATCCGTGTCACCTCGGGCGCCACACGGCAACCGCACACGGCAGGGTCACCCCGGCCTTTTCGCCAGCAGATCCGCAGACGTTGTGACCTCAGGCGCCACATACCTCAGGCGCACCCGGCGCATCCCCGGCGCACCCCCGGCACCCTCGCCAGGCGCTTGGCCCACATGTCCGCCGCGCGCCCCGCCTCATGACCGCCACCCGCCGCGCTTCGCGACGAGTTCCTCGATGCTCGGCATCCGAGCAACCCAGCGAGAGCACCCACCGCAGCCTCAAGGCTAATTGCGGGATACGTATCCAGGAAACAACCGGGAAGAGGCTGCCGAGGACGGGTCTGTTCTGTAGATGCCTCTGTACACGCCCAAGCGCGGGACTCAAGGATGATGCGCACGCGCTCCACTAAGCACGGGCGCCCGGGGAACCATGGCACACTCAAGGCCGCTATCGCGTCTTCGGACCTCGTTACCTACTCGTTACCTATAGGACGCTAAGTGAGGGTGCAGAAATGCTTCCGACTTTTGGGAGGGGTTGCCGGTGATTGCACGAGGGGTGTCAAAAGCCGGCCACCGGCCAGACGGGCCGGATTTTGTCAAGGCGCCCCGCTTGGGGCGCCGTCCCCGAGTGCAACACCGGCAACCCGGCAACTACTGGAAGAGTGGCGAGGATTAACGCACCCTCACTTAGGAGAGGAGGCTGGGAGGCTTCCGGGAAATGGGCTCACCGGTACAGTCTAGCCCCACCGAGGTCATGGAAACTCGCGGCTGCAGGGTTAACAATGCGGAATTCAGGGCAGGATGAGTACGAGGTGACAACGGGTGGGCCCCTTTATTCCTAGGCTGGCCTTCATTCAAGAGGCGGCTCTCGCGTACCCTCTGGGACGCAAGCTGATGAAGCGGTTGAAGGCCGAAGACGTTGAGGTATCGGTTTACGAGAAGAAGCTTCCGCTCTCGACCCAAAAGACCTTTGCGGAGCGGTTCTTCCTGTCCAAGCGAACAATGGTGGTCTTGGTATGGAAAAGACGGGACTTTCAGACTTGCAAGCCGTCGGCGCACTATCAGCTGCCCCTGGTCTCCGGGTGTCCGGGACTGTGCGAGTACTGTTACCTCAATACCAATCTCGGGCGAACCCCCTATGTCAAGGTATACG
>JAAYXB010000082.1 GCA_012516125.1 Bacillota bacterium
GTTTCGCACAGAGTTGGTCCCCCAGGGACCACCCACATGCAAATCCTGGTCCCGTGGGGACCACCTGGCTATGGGCACCTTGAAAACCGGCTACATGGGGACCAGGTGGCGCGCAGAGTTGATTCCCCGGGGATCATCTCGGCATGGGTCCCGGTCACCCAAGGACCAGCTCCAGTTTCCCGCCAGCTGAGGCGCCAGGAGGGTGGATCTCCAATAGCCACATTTCACGCGGGGTTGCTCCCCTAAGGACTACCCGCGCAGGAGATCCTGGGATCGCAGGGACCACCCCGCGACGAACGCAGCCACGCGACCACGCGTCGGGCGACGAAGCCTGACGCAGAAGGGTGCCGCGTCATCAACCAGGAAGCAGTCCTGAGTCCTGTACCTGAACATGCACATGGCCAACTCGAAGTTGGACCATGTGCCGGCCATACGCGGTCCCCTCACCCGCCAACCGGTGGCACGACGGCATCATCTGTCAACTCCTGGGCTAGAAGCGCGCACCGAAACTCGCGCGCGCTTGTAGCGACTGCAGGCTCAACCCGCAAATCCGCAGCTAGGCGGCATACCGATTGTCCCATGGCCCACGGGGCGCGGCACGGGCGGTTCTGGAGCAGACTTGTAGCATCGCGTCTTGTAACTTCAGATAGCTCTTAAGTGAGGGATGCTGCAACCGCGCGCGCAAGGTGTTATGGAACGGGGTACGAGGGGGGCTCCTGACGAATTCTTCCGGAGAGGAGAGAATCCGGGGGTGTGGGCGGTGAATCCGATATGGATCCGAAGGCGCGAACTTGCGTATCCTATTCGGGACCCCGAGAATCATCCGGATGAACACGTGACCTCAAAAGTCAGGGCAAGCAGGAAGGTAAACCGAGGCCTGCCGTAGAAAAAGTAGTCTCATACTGGCAGGCCACAGGGAAGGGATCGTCATATAGCCAGCTTACGGCGGGATACGGGGCACGCCGCCGCTTTCGGGCGCTTGGGCGCCGAAATGTGCGATCACAAGGGAAAAGAGAACTAGGACAAGCGATAACGAGCCAGGAGCTAAGTGGATCGCCATAAGTAATCGCCGGTTCCAGAGAGAACGCGCGCTGTGCAGGGTTGCCGGTATTGCACTCGGGGACGGCGCCCCAAGCGGGGCGCCTTGACAAAATCCGGCCCGTTTGGCCAGTGGCCGGATTTTGACACCCCTCGTGCAATGACCGGCAACCCCAGACCTCGGAAAACGAGAGAAAACTGATGACCTCATACTTAGCAGCTATGAGCCAGGAGCCAGGGACAGGGGACAAGGGACGAGGGATCGAGGGATCAAGGGGTAGGGAATAAAGGACGGGGATTGAGGTGGCGGCCGCCGGCTAAGTGAGGGTGCGAAAATGCTCCCGACTCCTGGGAGGGGTTGCCGGTGACTCAAAGAGAGAGTGCCTGGGCAAAGCAGGCTTGCAAGGAGAGAGGAGGAGGCTATCAGTGGTCGCGGGACAGGTGGGGTTCGGAATGGGTTTCTTCGTGATCGCTGCTTTCGGGGTTGTGCTGGTCGCGTCGTTTGCGTTATTCTCATGCCCAGCGCTCGCTGCGCCGGTGAGCGACACGATCAAGCACTCTCTCGAATCCAATTTCGCCGGCGCGCAGTGTGTGCGCGTCGCGTGGCAGGAAGACGAACAGTCGTCGGCGCCTACAAGCGGAAGGGCTCACGCGGGCCGGGGCCGAACTGGAGGCTTCCTCCTCGAAAAGGGGCCGGGGGGTTACGCCACCTCGGGCACTGTGACTTCGAAACCTCTTCCGACGGCGTTTCCATTCAATAACGTTGTGCCCTCGTGGAACATCCTTGCCCCGGACGGAACGGGGGCCATCATCGAGGTGCGCGCAGGCTTTGACGATTCCCACTGGACCGGCTGGTATGAGATAGCGCGCTGGGGAAGGCTGAGATCCCCTGGCACGCCAGGCCTCAAGAAAGATGAGTCAGGATTCGTCAACGAGGATACGCTCGAGTTGAGTTCAAAGGCCTCCGTACTTCAGTACCGTGTTACCCTCATTTCTGAGGACCGCAATGCCACGCCTGTGTTGAAGCTCGTGGCACTATGCTACGCGGACACCACCAGCGAGGCGGCGGTGCCCGCCTTCGCGCCGCCGTCCGACCCGTCGCAGGCTCCCTGGGTTCGGGACCTTCCGGTGCCGTTCAGGTCACAGCGGAGCGAAGATCCCTCCATCGCAGGGCGCATATGCTCTCCCACGTGCGTCGCGATGGTCCTGGAATACCACGGCGTTTCGGTCCCCACGGCGACCGTGGCCGCGCAGGCTTACGACAGCCTCAACTCGATATACGGTAACTGGCCGTTCAACACTGCTGCAGCAGCCCTTTACGGCTTTGAAGCATATGTAACGCGCTTCCCCGGCTTCGAGCCAGTCCAGGACGAAATAGCGGCCGGCTGCCCCGTCATCATTTCCATAAGGTTCGGGCCGGGGCAGCTAAAGGGCGGGCCGCTCAGGAGCACGTCCGGGCACCTCATTCTGGTGCGGGGTTTTACCAAGGATGGAGACGTGATCGTGAACGACCCGGCGGGCCGGACGGAGGCCGAGGGCCACGTGGTCTATAAGAGAGATGAGCTCCTCCGGGCCTGGAGGAACGGGGTCGCCTACATCATTCGGCCTTTGACTCCGTGAGCGCGGTTCGGCCGCCGCAAGACCGCTATTCACGCGTCAGTCCGGGACAGTCCGCGACAGAACGCGGCAGAAGCTAAGTGAGGGTGCAGAATGCTTCCGACTTCTGGGAGGGGTTGCCGGTGACTCAAAGAGAGAGAAGGGGACCAGAACTAGCGCACTCTCACTTAGGAGCAGATAGCAGCAACTGATGGGAGGAACAGGTAGGAGCAGATGGCAGCAGGAGGTAGCGACAATTGACTGGGACGGCTATAAACGTTGGGACCGTGATAGCGGGCACGGTGGCAGGACTTGCGTTACGAAGAAAGATGCCGGACAGGATATCTCACACGGTCGTCCAGGGCATCGGCATCTTCACGCTCTTCATCGGAATAAGCATGGCGCTGGAAACGAAGAACGTCCTCATCGCTCTCTTCAGCATCGCCATCGGGTCGGTCATCGGAACCGCCATGGACATCGAGGGGTGGCTGGAGCGGACAGCGTCCAGACTGGACGCCCGCTTCGCGCGCTGCGAGAGCGGCGGGCTTGCGAGGGGATTCATCGCTGCGAGCCTCCTTTTCTGCGTCGGTCCCATGGCTGTCCTCGGGTCGATCCAGGACGGCCTCACGGGGGACTACCGCATCCTGGTGACAAAGGCGATAATGGACGGGTTTTGCTCCATTGCGTTCGCCGCCACCCTCGGGGCCGGAGTTGCGCTGTCGGCGGGGGCGATCCTTATCTACCAGGGCGGGCTGACGCTTGCTGCCACGGCGATAAAGGGGTTCCTTACCGACGCTGCCGTCCGGGAGATGACGGCGACGGGCGGCCTGCTCATCGTCGGAATCGGCATCGATATGCTGGGCATTAAGAAGATCCACGTGGCGAACATGCTCCCGGCCATAGCCGCTGCGCTGGTCCTGGCGCGGCTGGCGCTCAAGTTATGAGGGCGAGCAGAGCCTGGACGCGACGTTCCACGCGCGGGTGATGTAGTATGCCCGAGCAGGCAACGCTAAGTGTGGATTCAGGAGGCTGCTCAACATTGTTTTGGAGGTGGTCGAAGTGATATGGGCGAAAGCCGGCCCAGAGAACACCCTCGAGACCCTCAAGATCGCCATCGAGGCTGCAGGACGCCAGGGCATACACCATCTCGTGATCGCATCGAATTCGGGCGCGACCGTGAGAAAGGCTCTTGAGATCGGCGCGGGCGATCTCTCAGTTGTGTGCGTCACCCATCACGTTGGCTTCAGTGGTCCCGGAGTGGACGAGATGCCGTCGGAGGTAAGGCAAGACCTCACCTCGCGCGGGGTGAAGGTCCTCACGACCACACACGTGCTCGCCGGGGTGGACCGGTCGCTCAGGCTGAAGTTCGGGGGCGTGTATCCACCCGAGATAATCGCGGCAGCCCTCAGGATGCTGGGCCAGGGGCTCAAGGTGTGCGTGGAGATCTCCATCATGGCCCTGGACGCAGGCCTTGTGCCGTACGGCGAGCGCGTCGTGGCCGTGGGTGGGACAAGCACCGGGGCGGATACCGCGGCGATCATCGTGCCCGAGCACTCCAACAACGTGTTTGGCCTCAAGGTGGAGGAGATCCTCTGCAAGCCCAGAACCTGGTAGGCCTCGGACCCGGGACGCGCGATCCGGGACGCCCGGGGTAGGCTTGCGTGGGCTTTCAAAAGGCCACATCCTTTGGGCGACAGGTTACGCCCGGCGCTTTACCACCAGGATGCAGGTCTTCTTGCGCCACTTGAACAGAGGGCCGATGAACTTCTCGAGCAGGCGATACACCGGGGATCCTCCTTTCACCACGCGACTCCGTGACTCCGTACCATCATAATATCGCCGTGGCGCTTGAAGTGTGCTGCCATGGGAGGTAAAATGTTACCGGCGTGGCCGGCGCGCCATCTGGCGGCACGCCGGGGGCGGCCGGGGACAGGCTCGCGCGCCGCGATAACGCCAGGTTTCGCCTGTCGCACCTCTTTCTCGCCTCCTTGGTTGGTATGCTGGTATGGAAGTTATGTGGGGAGGGCCGGAGAGTGCCTGAGCTGAGGCTTGACCCTGTGACAGGGCGCTGGGTGCTGGTCGCCACCGAGCGAGCCAAGAGACCGAAGGACTTCGCCCAGCAGGACGCGGCGGCGGGGAAGGCGCGCCCGGAGCGGAGCGACGCCTGCCCATTCTGCCCGGGCAACGAGAGGCAGACCCCGCCCGAGATTTTTTCGTTCCGGCGCGATGGGACACGCCCGGACGAAGCGGGCTGGTGGGTGAGGGGTGTGCCAAACAAGTACCCGGCCCTCACATGGGAGCCGACGGTTCGGGCTTCGACCTCCGGCATTTTCAGCGTCAGGCCGGCTACGGGGGCGCACGAGGTGATCATCGAATCTCCGCTTCACAACGCGAGCCCCGCGACGATGTCGTATGACGAGATGGCGGAGGTCATACGGGCGTACATCCACCGCTATCGCGCTCTCTCCGAGGCCCCGGATATCAGGTATATCCTGATTTTCAGAAACCACGGCAGGGACGCCGGAGCGTCCCTGGAACATCCCCACTCTCAGGTCGCAGCGGTCCCGCTGGTGCCGCCCGTCGTCCTCGAGGAGCTTGCCGGTGCCAGGCATCACCACGAGTCCACCGGCCGCTGCGTCTTCTGTGACATGGTGCGCCAGGAGCTTGAATCCGCCGTCCGGGTTGTCCTGGAGACGCGCGACTTCATCGCGCTCGAGCCGTACGCCTCGAAGATGCCCTTCGAGACGTGGGTGCTGCCCAAAACGCATGCGCCTTCTTTCCACGAGATCGACCCGTCGAGCTACCGGGAACTGGCCCAGGTCCTCGTGGACGTGTTGGGCGCCGTCAGCACGGGCCTCCAC
Organism: Bacillota bacterium; assembly: GCA_012516125.1. Lineage (GTDB taxonomy): Bacteria > Bacillota > SHA-98 > UBA4971 > UBA4971 > UBA6256. The sequence continues at coordinate 5,496 of JAAYXB010000082.1, forward strand.
GATCCACCGTACAACTACATCCTTCACACCGCTCCGCCCCGAGAACGGTGCGACGGCTTCTACCACTGGCATATCGAGATCTTTCCGAAGCTTACAGTGGCAGCCGGGTTCGAGTTCGGGATGGGCATGTACATCAATGTGACCACGCCGGAGAGCGCAGCGGAGTTCCTCAGAAATCACATTCCGAGCGAGGCGTCCGGAAGGAATTCCGGGGTTTAGGGCTAATATAGATAGGTACAGAAAGGGAATAGCGGGCCGGATGAAGCCGGAGGGAGATGCTCCGCGACCGCGGACGACCGCAGGTGACCGCCGGGACAGCAGGCGCAAAGGCGGCGCGTGAGAGCCGAAGGAGCAAGACGCCTGTTTGCCACGCAGGCGTCCAAACTCTCAGGCAAAAGCACCTTCGCTGACGGCACTCTGGAGAGGCACCTCTGCCGCACCGATGTATGCGGCGTACGCGACGCGTCGATGTATGCCGGAGGTGCCGCCGACGGGGTAACCCGCCTGCCGCAGGTGGCCGGCGGCGGAATCTCTCAGGCGTCAGGACAGAGAAACGGGCAACATGTTTGCCCGTTTCATGTTTTTCAGGGCCCGGCGGGAGGGCAGACGCCCGACCCGCGGACCGGTGCAGAGCAACGAAGTCCAGGAGGTGGAGGAAGTGAGTTCAGAGGGGGTCCAGTTGAAGAGGACGCCGTTTCACGATCTGCATGTGCGCCACGGCGCGAGGATGATCGAGTTCGGTGGCTGGCAGATGCCCGTTTATTACCGGGGAATAATCGAGGAGCACAGGAAGGTCAGGGAGAAGGTGGGGCTGTTCGATCTATCCCACATGGGCGAGATCGAGGTGAGCGGCCCCGGCGCACTGGCGCTTGTCCAGAAGGTCACCACGAACGATGCGTCGCGGCTCGAGGTCGGGCAGGTGCAGTACTCCGTCATGTGTTACCCAGACGGCGGCACCGTGGACGACATCCTCGTTTGCAGGATGGAGGATCGCTACTACCTGGTAGTAAACGCTTCCAACACGGCGAAGGATCTGGACTGGCTGAGATGGCATGCTGCCGGCGACGTCGCGGTCACGGATCTCTCGGAGGAAACCGCGCTCCTCGCGGTCCAAGGGCCTGACTCCGCGCCGGTGCTGGCGGGGCTGACGCCTGTCCCGCTGGACGACCTTTACTACTATCACTTCACGGAAGGCGAGGTCGCCGGGGTGAAGTGCATCATCTCGCGTACGGGCTACACGGGAGAGGACGGATTCGAGCTGTTCTTCCACCCCCGTCACGCCCAACACATGTGGGATGCCTTGCTGGAAGCGGGACGCAGGTTAGAGATCGAGCCCATAGGCCTTGGCGCTCGGGACACGCTCAGGCTCGAGATGGGTTACGCGCTGTACGGCCATGAACTCGATTCCGGCACGAACCCGCTGGAAGCCGGGCTCGGGTGGGTTGTGGCAATGGATAAGGGCGAGTTCATCGGCAGGGATGCGCTCGCCGCCGCAAAGGAGAGGGGCCTCTCGCGGCGGCTCACAGGTTTCCAGCTGCTGGAGCGAGGCGTGCCAAGGGCACACTGCGAGGTATCGAAGGACGGCAGGGTGGTCGGCGAGACCACGAGCGGGTCGCTGTCGCCTTCCCTGGGCGTGGGCATCGGGATGTGCTTCGTGCCGCCGGAGGCGGCGAAGCCCGGAACGCGGTTCGATATCGTGATCCGGGGCAAGGGAGTCCCTGCAGAGGCTGTGAGACCGCCATTCGTTAAGCCGCGTGTCCGCAGGGCGAAGTGAGCCCGGGAGCGAGCCGCAAGTTCGCGGGCGGGCGCCCGGCGACGGAATGTTTCACGTGGAACAAAAATACATTCCTGGGCAAGCTTGCCCAGTTAGATGGGCATATGGTCCAGCTTAATCGCGGCTGCAGACGGCTCTCGCAAACGGCCGTTGCAAACGCTCTCTACAAACGAATACTCTGAACAGGGTTCGGAAGCCTCAGCCTGAGCGGGCCGCACTGCGAGCAACACAGCCGGGTCCGTCGGCGAGGGAGGCAGGTTGGGCAGAAAAACAGATAGATAACTCACAATTACAAGAGGAGGATGAAGCGCATGTATCCTCAGGACCTCAAGTACAGCGAGAAGCATGAGTGGGTTCGCGTGGAGGGTGAACTTGCGACCGTGGGCATCACCTCTTTTGCCCAGGAGCAGCTGGGCGCCATCGTGGGAGTGGGCCTTCCGGAGGAAGGGGCCGAGGTGGAGCAGCACGCGCCGCTCGCCGACCTTGACTCCATGAAAACCGCTGACCAGGTGTTTGCCCCTGTGAGCGGCAGGGTCGTCAAGGTGAACCGGGCGCTCGAGGAGCATCCTGAGCTCATCAACGACGACCCCTACGGCGATGGGTGGGTGGCGGTCATCGAGATGGCCGATCCGAGCGAGCTGGACGGCCTGATGAGCGCCGCGGAGTATGAAGCGTTCGTGGCCGAGGAGGCGAGCAAAGGATGAACTACGTCCCTCACACAGACCGGGACCGTAGTGAAATGCTCGCCCAGATCGGCGTCTCGAGCGTGGATGAGCTTTTCTCGGACATACCGCGAGAGGTCAGGCTCGAGCGGGACCTCCGCCTCCCCAAGCCCGTGTCCGAGTATGAGCTTGCCCGGCACATGGCAGCCCTCGCCGGCAAGAACACCACAGCAGACGATCTGGTGTCGTTCCTCGGGGCCGGGGCCTACGACCATTTCGTCCCCAGCGTCGTGCGGCACATCGTCTCGCGGTCCGAGTTCTACACGGCCTACACGCCCTATCAGGCCGAGATAAGCCAGGGCATGCTTCAGGCCATATTCGAGTATCAGACGCTCATGTGCGAGCTTACCGCAATGGACGTGAGCAACGCGTCGCTCTACGATGGGGCGACCGCGGTCGCCGAGGCAGCGGCGATGGCGTGCCGCCAGACCCGGCGCCAGCAGGTGGTTGTCTCCGCCGCTGTGCACCCCGAGTACCGCGCCACGCTCAAGACCTACGCCCGAAACCTCGGCATCGAGGTGGCGGAGGCTGGGATACGCGACGGCGCCACCGACTTCGAGGAGCTTGAGCAGCTCACCTCTGGCGCCACGGCCTGCGTGATCCTGCAGAATCCGAACTTCCTTGGCTCCGTGGAAGCCATGGGCGCGGCCGCCGAGATAGCCCACAGGAGCGGGGCGCTTTTCGTGGCATGCGTCGACCCGATCTCCCTCGGCATCCTCGCGCCTCCTGGCGAGTACGGGGCTGACATCGCCGTCGGCGAGGGACAGGGGCTGGGCAGCCCAATGAGCTTCGGCGGACCGTATCTCGGGTTTCTGACGTGCCGGCAGGAGCTCATCAGGAACATGCCAGGACGCGTCGCGGGCGAAACCCACGATTCCCAGGGACGGCGGGGCTACATCCTGACGCTTCAGGCCAGGGAGCAGCATATCAGAAGGGAACGGGCCACGTCGAACATCTGCTCCAATGAGGCCCTCTCGGCCCTGGCGGCGGCAGTGTACCTCTCCTGGCTCGGGAAGGACGGGATAAGGGAGGTCGCAGACCTCTGCCTGCAAAAAGCGCACTACGCCTTCGACAGGATCACCGCGATTCCGGGCTTCCGGCCGGCAAGCTCGGCCCCGTTCTTCAAGGAGTTCGCGGTGCGGATGCCCGTTCCGCTGGAGCAGGCGAGCGCCGTCCTTCTGCGCTCAAACATGCTCGGCGGGCTGGCACTGGGCCGCTTCTACCGGGATCTCGGCGACGCGATGCTCATCGCGGTGACGGAGAAGCGCACGAAAGACGAGATCGACTCACTCTGCCGCGCACTGGAGGGATTGGCATGACCATGCCGCTCATCTTCGAACGAAGCGAGGCCGGCAGGAAAGCATACTCGTTGCCTGAGTGCGATGTCCCCAGGAAAGATGTTGCCGAGCTTCTCCCCGACTGGGCGGTCCGCAAGAGCGCCGCCGCCCTGCCGGAGGTAAGCGAGGTTGACCTCGTGCGCCACTATACGAAGCTTTCCCAACGCAACCACGGGGTTGACGTGGGGTTCTACCCGCTCGGCTCATGCACCATGAAGTATAACCCCAAGGTCAACGAGGACGCCGCAGCGCTCCCGGGGTTCACAAGCCTCCACCCTTACCAGCCCGAGGAGCTTGTCCAGGGGGCCCTGGAGCTCATGTACGAGCTCGGGCGTTACCTGTGCGAGATCGGTGGGATGGACGAGGCCACCCTGCAGCCCGCGGCGGGCGCGCACGGGGAGCTTACGGGGCTTATGATCATCAAGGCCTACCACGAGAGCCGGGGGGATGGCGCAAAGCGCACGAAAGTGATCGTCCCCGACTCCGCCCACGGCACGAACCCTGCGAGCGCCGCGTTCTGCGGGTACAAGGTCGTCGAGGTGAAGTCCGATGCGCGCGGCGGCGTGGACCTGGACTCACTGCGGGCGGCGATGTCCGATGAGGTCGCCGCTCTCATGCTCACGAACCCCAACACCCTTGGGCTCTTCGACGAGAACATCGTGGAGATCGCGAAAATCGTGCATGACGCAGGCGGGCTTCTCTACTATGACGGAGCGAATATGAACGCCATCATGGGCATCGCGCGCCCGGGCGATATGGGGTTTGACGTGCTCCACTTCAACCTGCACAAGACGTTCTCCACGCCTCACGGCGGCGGGGGGCCAGGGTCAGGCCCGGTGGCCGTGAAGAAGGCGCTCGCTCCCTTCCTGCCCGTCCCGGTCGTGGAGAAGAAGGACGGGAAGTTCGTCCTCGACTACGACAGGCCGCACTCCATCGGCAAGGTCAAGGCCTTCTACGGCAACTTCAACGTCATGGTGAAGGCCTACGCGTACATCAGGGCACTGGGCGCGAAGGGCCTGCGTGAAGCGAGTGAGAACGCGGTCTTGAACGCGAACTACCTCATGAGGAAACTTGCGCCCTATTACCATTTGCCGTATGATCGATACTGCAAGCACGAATTCGTTCTCTCAGCGGCATATCAGCTCGCGGCCGGGGTCCATACCGCAGACATAGCTAAGATGCTCCTGGACTACGGGTTCCACGCACCGACGGTGTACTTCCCGCTCATCGTGAAGGAAGCCATCATGGTGGAACCCACCGAGACAGAGTCCAAGGACACACTGGACGCGTTCGTAAGCGCCATGATAGAGATCGCGCAGCTTGCGGAGAAGGATCCGGAGGCGTTGCACTCAGCGCCGCACAAGATGGTAGTGGGAAGGCTCGACGACGTCACCGCGGCGCGCAGGCCGGTGCTGCGCTGGAGGCCGCGTGAGCAGGCGAACGCTAAGTGAGGGTGCAGAAATGCTCCCGACTTTTGGGAGGGGTTGCCGGTGTTGCCCTCTATCTTTGAGTCACCGGCAACCCAGCAACTATTCGAAGACGGACAAGAACGTGTGCGCCCCCACTTGGACTGCGTAGGAGATGGGGGAACCATGGACAGGAATGCACCACTTGAGAAAAACAGCGCGGGCCCGGGCGCGGCGGGCGGTGCCCGGACCCGCGCCCCAGAAGAGGGAGAACACGAGTCAGCCTCGCTTGCGCTTGGGGCGCTCCTCGACAGAGCGTGGGATCTCCGGCGCTCGGCCTTCGGGGGGGCGATCGAGTGGGTGAACCCGGTGCGCACCGCCGTCCTCAGCGTGACGGGGAGCGCGTGCGCGCTCGGGTGCGCCCACTGCGGCGGCCACTACCTCAAGCACATGCTTCCCATCGAGAGATGGCGTGAGCTCATCGACGAGGACCGCGTCTCGAGCTGTCTTGTAAGCGGGGGCTGCGATGGGCGCGGCAGGGTACCCGTGGCAGCGCACATCGACACCATCAGGGAGCTTGCGGCGAAGTGGCGGCTCAACCTTCACCTTGGGCTCGCAGACGAGGCGGACGTCGCCGAACTTGCGCCGCTCCGCCCGGTGGCCTCGTTCGACCTCGTAGCGGATGACGCGACGATCCACGAGGTATACGGCCTGGGTGCGTCGGCCGAGGACTTCCTCTCGACCTACGCCATGCTGCGGCGCCACGTGCGGGTCGTGCCGCATATCTGCATCGGGCTCCGAGGGGGCGAGCTTTCGGGCGAGTTCGAAGCGCTCCGCGCTCTGGCGCGCCTGGGCGCGGAGGCCATCATATTCATCGTCTTCACCCCCACTCCAGGGACGCGCTACGCATCCCGCAGGCCGCCCGATCCGGAGCACGCCGCGCGGGTCATCGCGCATGCCCGGACCATGTTCCCGACGACCCCGATATATCTCGGGTGCATGCGCCCCAGGGGCGGCTACCGCGATGTCCTCGACAAACTCGCGATCCGTGCGGGCGTCAACAGGATAGTGGCGCCGTCCCCCCGGGCGATAGAGGAAGCGGAGGCGCTCGGCCTTTCCGCAAGGTGGCGAGAGGAGTGCTGCGCGTTTTGACCGAAAGGATCAGGGTGTCAACCGGAAGCGCCGCGGTGCTGGGCCTTCTTAGCGCTCGTCTCGACGATGCGCCGACCACGGCCTACCTTCTAGCGGGCGGGCGATGCGTTGCGAGTTGTGCGTTCTGCCCTCAAGCGAGGACGAGCGCTTCGCCGGACGACCTCTTGTCTCGCGTTAGCTGGCCCGAGTTCGAGCTGGAGCGCGTCCTCGAAGCGCTCGCCGTCCGGCGTCCATCCGGCCTGAGGCGCGTGTGCGTCCAGGTCACGCGCACTTCGGGCGCCCGGAACATGCTCCGGCGGCTCATCCCGGCTCTCGATGCCGTCCGGCGTGACGGAGGCCAGCGGTTCCAAATATCCATCTCCCATCACCCGTCCACCGTGGCTGAGGTGGAGGAGGTGCTGGCGCTGGGCGCCGACAGGATCGGCATCGCCCTGGACGCGGCGTGTTCGGATGTCCATGCGAGGACTAAGTCCGGGTCGTGGGAGGGGACCATCTCCCTGCTCGAGGAGGCCGCGCGCCTCTTCCCGGGCAGGATCGGCACCCACCTCATCGTGGGTCTCGGCGAGACCGAAGAGGACCTTGTGCGGGTGATGCGGCGTCTTGCGGACAGCGGGATCGCAATCGGCCTTTTCGCGTTCACCCCGGTAAGGGGCACGGCGATGGAGCACGTCCCGCAGCCTCCAATTGACGCTTACCGGCGCGTGCAGCTGGCCCGGCACATCATTGTGAACAGGCTCGGGAAGCCGGGCGGGATCACCTTCAGCGACGGGCGTATCGCCGGGTTCGGCATGGACCGGGCGAGGCTGCTCGAGATCGCGCGCACCGGCACGCCGTTCGAGACATCAGGCTGTCCCGGCTGCAACAGGCCGTATTACAACGAGCGCCCGGGCGGCACCATGTACAACTACCCCAGGCCTCTCACCCGCACGGAGGTAGAGAGGGCGATCTCGGAGGCACGCCTGTTGGAGGATTGTCTTTGATGGGGGATCGTAGGATGCAGTGGAGGCTCCTTCGCACAGGACACAACCCTGGAGCATGGAACATGGCTGTGGACGAGGCCGTGATGGTTCACGTGGCGAGGGGCCTTTCCCCGCCCACGTTCAGGCTCTTCGAGTGGGACCCGCCTACCCTGTCCCTCGGCCGTGTGCAGTCCTTCGAAAGAGATGTTGATGTGGGGGCGTGCGAGAGCCTCGGAGTTGATGTGGTGCGCCGGCCCACCGGAGGCAGGGCTGTGCTCCACGATGTCGAAGTCACGTACAGCCTGATCATGAGCGAAGGGGACCCCGCGCTTCCCGCGGGCCTGGGGGAGTCGTTCAGCCTTGCCACGCAGGGGATCATAAAGGGGCTGCGGCTTCTCGGGGTGGAGGCGGAGATCCGCGGTCGCGACGAGGGCGAGAAGCGCGGCCGGGCCGCCGGCGGCACGGCTGACGCAGGTGGCGGGGCCGTGCGGACGGGGGCGTGTTTCGACTCCCCGTCCTGGTATGAGGTAGTCTCCGGCGGACGGAAACTGGTCGGCAGCGCCCAGGCGCGGCTCATGGGCGTGTTCCTCCAGCACGGGTCCATCCTGATCGAGCTTGACGCAGAAAAGCTCTGCAGTCTGCTCAGGTTCAGTTCAGACGAGGAAAGAGCCGCGGCCGCCCGCCATCTTCGGTCCCGTGCCACCTCGATCTCGCAGGTCTTGGGGCGTCGGGTAGGGTTTCGGGAGGTCGAGGATGCGGTCATTGCCGGGATGAGGTCCCACATCGCCCCGATAGAGCTGGTGGAGGGAGATCTGTCCGGCGAGGAGCTTGCCCTGGCAAATGCCCTTATTTCCCGGAAATACGGCTCGCCCTCATGGACGGTGCATCGCAGGGCGGAGCCCTAAGTGGGGGTGCAGAAATGCTTCCGACTTTTGGGAGGGGTTGCCGGTGATTGCACGAGGGGTGTCAAAATCCGGCCACTGGCCTGACCGGCCGGATTTTGGCGAAGCGCGCCCCGCTTGGGGCGCCGTCCCCGAGTGCAACACCGGCAACCCGGCAACTACTGGAAATGTGGCAAGGACTAACGCACCCTCACTTAGACGGCGGGGCTCAGGGGCCGGGAGGAAGCAAGAGCGATCTTCTGCTCGGACTGGGTCCTGGCCTGGAAAGAAGGCCCTGAGTGTGGTGCGGGGCCGAGGACGGGAGGCCGACGAAATGGCTTCAGACGAGAGCCGAACAGCTGCTGAGAGAAACCGTCTGCGTCGTGACGCCCTGGACGTCCTCAAGGAGGCCCTCGTAGCGGTTGACCCGTACGAGGCAGTGAAGGCTCACCTTCGCCGCGGGGGCGATATCCTCGCAGTGGGGGGGAGATCTTACGACCTTGCGAGGATTGAGCGCATCTTTGTGGTGGGCGCCGGGAAGGCAGGCGCACGCATGGCGCTCGCCGTCGAGGAGGTCCTGGGGGACCGCGTGACAGCAGGCCTCGTGAACGTCAAGTACGGTCATGCCGAGGCTTTGAGGAAGGTCCGCGTCAGGGAGGCGGGGCACCCTGTGCCTGATGCCGCAGGCCTCGAGGGTGCGCGCGAGATGCTCGACCTTGCTCGCGCAGCCGGAGAAAACGACCTGGTGGTTTGCCTCATCTCAGGCGGCGGCTCGAGCCTCATGCCCCTTCCCGTCCCCGGCATCGAGCTTTCAGACAAGCAGGCGACAACGCAGGTGCTCCTGGGCTGTGGCGCCACGATCCACGAGATGAACGCCGTCAGGAAACACATCTCCCTGGTGAAAGGGGGCGGCCTGGCCCGGGCTGCAGCCCCCGCGCAGGTAGTGTCCCTCATCCTGTCGGACGTCATCGGGGACGATCTCGATGTCATCGCATCGGGGCCGACGGTCCCGGACACGAGCACGTTTGCCCTGGCTTGCGAGGTCCTTGAACGTCATGGTGTGACGGACCGGATCCCCGACGCCGTCAGGCGCCGCCTCGAGGCCGGCGCGCGGGGCGAGATTCCCGAGACGCCGAAGCCGGGAGATCCTCTCTTCAGGAACGTAGCCAACATCATCGTTGGGAGCAACGGCATAGCGGTTGACGCCGCCGCGCGCGCTGCGGAAGAGCTGGGGTACCATCCCCTCGTGCTGTCGTCGTGCATACAGGGGGAAGCAAGGGAGGTCGGGCGCGTGATGGCCGCGATCGCGCGCGAGGTCTCGACGAGCGACCGGCCTGTGGCGAAACCCGCCTGCGTGCTCGCCGGTGGTGAAACCACCGTGACGCTCCGGGGGACGGGGCTCGGTGGGCGGAATCAGGAGCTTGCCCTGGCGGCCGCCCTCGACATCGAGGGCCTGCCGGACGTCCTCGTGCTGTCTGCAGGCACCGACGGGACCGACGGCCCGACTGACGCGGCGGGCGCCATGGCGTTCGGCGACACCGTGACACGGGCGCGTGAGGCGGGGATGTCTCCCCGCGCCTATCTGGAGAACAATGACTCGTACCGTTTCTTCAAGGCTCTGGGAGACCTCGTTGTAACAGGTCCCACCCGCACCAACGTGATGGATCTTCTGCTCATCCTGGTTGGACCCAAGTGAGGGTGCGTTAGCTCTTGTCCTTTTTCTCCCTCTTTGAGTCACCGGGAACCCCTCCCAAAAGTCGGGAGCATTTCTGCACACTCACTTAGGGCTCGACGACGCCTGCGGGCCGCCCGAGGGTGGCGGGATGCCAAACCGCGCGCCCGGGAACCGTGGGCCTGGCCCATACATCCCCCTTTAACCCACGTGTTACAATCTTTAACACGGGCGTCATACCCGCTTAAACAGGCTATGCCATAATGAGGTTGGCCGAGGGCAGCCGAATGCAACAGGGGCTTCCGCCCGCGGGAGAACGGGCGGAGGCTCACAGATAAAGCCGGGCACGCGACATAACGAAAGTGGCGGGCCACGCCAAGCGCCCTGCAGGTGAGCTCCGAACGGTTCGTACCCGAGCCCGGCGACGCGGATGAAGGTTTCGGGCCCCGAACGGCGGGCGGAAGCTCCTGATGACATACCCCGGCTGCAGTCGGACCACAAGCATTCGAAAGCTAGGCAAGGGGGTTAACAGGGCATGAAGTCTGCGATAAAGAATGTTGCTCTCATCCTCTCCCTCACGCTGGTCATAGGCCTCGGTGCCGGCCTGGTCCAGGCGAAGGAGCAGATCACGCTTCAGGGCTCCACGACGGTTCTTCCCATCGCCCAGAGGGCTGCAGAGCTTTTCATGGCGAAGAACCCCGAGGTGTCCATCTCCGTGAGAGGCGGCGGTTCCGGCAACGGCATAGCGGCCCTCATCGACAACGCCGTCCAGATCGCGAACGCGTCCCGATTCATCAAGTTTGACGAGGTCAAGAAAGCTGTTGCAAACGGCGTCTACCCGGTCCCCCACAGGATCGCCCTCGACGGAATAGCCGTCGTCGTAAACCCCAAGAATTCCGTGGACAAGCTCACCATTGCGCAGCTCAAGAAGATCTACACCGGCGAGATCACCAACTGGAAAGAGGTTGGCGGGCCCGACATGAAGATCGTGGTCGTCTCCCGCGACACGAGCTCCGGCCCGTATGAGGTGTTCGAGGAACTCGTGCTCCAGGGCGCGAAGGTTGTCGCAAGCGCTCTGCTGCAGTCCTCCAATGGGGCTGTGTCCGACGTGGTGTCCAGGACCCCCGGTGCGGTGGGCTACGTCGGGCTCGGGTACCTGTCGGACAAGCTGAAAGCGGTCAAGATCGGCGCCACAGGGAAGGCCTACATCGAGCCGTCCCTGGCAACGGTGCAGGCGGGCCAGTACCCGATAGCGAGAAACCTCTACATGTTCACTAACGGCTGGCCGACCGGGGATGCGGCGAGGTTCATAAACTTCATCCTGAGCGCCGAGGGCCAGAAGATCGTCAAGGAAGAGGGTTTCGTCCCGCTCTATTAGGTCTATCAGGATCGATAGGATAAACAACCGACCGTCAAACCCGCACCTTCAACCCACTGGGCAGGGGCCGGAGACGCTCCTGCCCTCTCCCCGTTGCGCAGGGGGCATGGAAGCGGGAGGGATACGCTTGCGAAGCCGGATACGCGAGAATCTCATACGGGTCGTCCTTACGATGGTCGCATTTTCGTCGCTGGTGTTTCTCGTTGGCATCGTGCTCGTGCTCTTCAGAGAAGGCTTGCCCATATTCCGAAAGATCGGCCTCGCTCATTTCATCTTCGGGCGCGATTGGTACCCCACCTATGACCCGCCCTCGTTCGGGATACTCCCGCTCATGGCCGCGTCGTTCCTCGTCACGGTGGGTGCCATGGTTGTCGCCATACCCATCGGCGTGGCTTCAGCCATCACCATCTCGCAGGTTCTTCCCGGACGCGTCCGCGGGATAATCAAGCCAGTGGTGGAGCTTCTGGCAGGCGTGCCGTCCGTGGTGTATGGGCTCTTCGGGATGCAGGTCATGGCGCCCCTGGTGATGAACGTGTTCGGGCTCCCCACAGGCCTCACGGCGCTTACGGCTTCCATCATCCTTGGGATCATGGCGCTCCCGACGGTTGTCAGCATCGCGGAGGACGCTCTTTCCGCCGTGCCCGGGACCTACCGGGAGGCTTCGTACGCGCTTGGAGCCACCAGGTGGGAAACCATAAGCCGGGTCCTGGTTCCGGCGGCCTCGTCTGGCATAGTAACGGCGAGCTTGCTCGGCATGGGCCGGGCAATAGGGGAAACCATGACCGTGCTTATGGTGGCCGGCGGGGCGGCGGTGGTGCCTACTTCGTTCCTGCAGCCTGTCCGGCCCATGACCGCGACGATCGCTGCAGAGATGGGCGAGGCGCCAGTTGGCGGCAGCCACTACCATGCCCTCTTCGCCATCGCGATCGTGCTTTTCGTGGTTACTCTCGCATTCAACATGGTGGCCGACGGTTTTACCAGACGGTTCCAGAGGAAGGTGGCGGGCGGGCGATGAGAGGCGCGGAGGACCGAGTGATAACGGGAAGAAGGGTAGTTCCGAGCGGAGGGGCGGCGCCGATGGCGCCGGTGGGGGCGCGGCCCGCTGAGGCCGAGGCAAGGGTTCGCAGGCAACGGCGGCAACGCCGCCAGGCCGGCATGTTCGCGCTCATGATCGCGGCGCTCGTCCTCGCGCTTGGCTTTCTCGCGCTCCTGTTGGGATTTGTCGCAGCCCGCGGGATCGGCGTCATAAGCTGGGAGTTCATCACCGAGATGCCGCGCAACGCGATGACGGAGGGCGGGATACTCCCGGCGATCCTGGGCACATTCTATCTCGTCGTGGGGGCCATGGTGATGGCGACGCCGCTCGGCGTCGGGTCGGCAATTTTCCTCACTGAGTATGCCAGGCAGGGTCCATTGGTGAGGGCCATCAGGATCGGCGTGAACAACCTTGCGGGGGTTCCATCGGTGGTTTTCGGCCTGTTTGGCCTCGCGGTGTTCGTGAAGATGTTCGGGTTCGGGGTGTCCATCCTCTCGGGCGCCCTTACCCTGGGGATTGTGGTGCTGCCCACCATCATCCGGGCATCCGAGGAGGCGATTCTAGCGGTCCCGGTGTCATACCGCGAGGCGTCGCTTGCCCTGGGCGCCACGAAGTGGCAGACGGTGCGCTATGCCGTGCTGCCTTCGGCCATGCCCGGCATCCTGACAGGGTGCATCCTCGGGGTCGGAAGGGTGGCCGGCGAGACGGCGCCTATCATGTTCACAGCGGCGACGTTCTTCACGGCACGGCTGCCGGAGTCCATCTTCGAGGAGGTCCAGGCGCTGCCATATCACATCTATGCCCTTGTTACGGAGGGCACACACCCGGAGGCCCAGGTCCCGATCGCCTTCGGGACCGCGCTGGTGCTCCTGGCCCTTGTCCTCGGCGTGGACCTCGCCGCGATAATCCTGAGGTCGCGGTATGAAAAGACACGCTGAGGCCGCCGCGGGCTGGCGAGGTCAGGCTCGACGCCGCGATACCGGAAGGGGAGCGGTGCGGATGACAAAGAGGAACAAAAAGAAGGTGCTGTTTCTTTGCACAGGCAACTCGTGCCGGAGCCAGATGGCCGAGGGGTTCGTCCGCGCGCTGGGCGGCGAAAGCTGGGACGCGTATAGCGCCGGGCTCGACCCCCAGGGCGTGAATCCCAGTGCTGTAAAGGTCATGTCGGAGGCCGGGATCGACATATCAGGGCAGACGTCAAAGCCGATAGACCCGGCCGTTCTTGAAAACGTTGATCTTATCGTGACGCTGTGCGGCAGCGCTGATGAGAAATGCCCGGCGGTTCCGGCTCGTGTCAGGCGTGAGCACTGGCCGCTTGAAGACCCGGCCAAGGCCACCGGTTCGCCCGATGAGGTCCTGGAGGTCTTCAGGCGGGTCCGCGACGAGATCCGCCGTCGCGTTGAGGGACTGGTAGGTCAGAACTGAAGACGGTGCGCCGCGTCACCCTGTAATGCGCATATTGCAGCAGGATATGGTTACTCTATGGTTAGCATCAAGCCAATCTCAGCGCAGGGGGTGAAAGCAAGTGGGCGACTGGCTGCGCCACATCGTAAGGTTCGTTGTGTCGGCTCTGGTGCTCATGTTCATCGGGCTCATAGTGCCGGGCTTTAGCACCCTGAGCTTCGTCAATGCCCTGATCGCAGCCGCGGTCATAACGGGCCTCGGATACATCATCGAGGCTGCCGTTGGAAGAAGCGTTTCTCCGTTCGGTCGGGGGGTAGTCGGGTTCCTCGTATCAGCCGCGGTCATCTATGTCTCCCAGTTCGTTGTTCCGGCGATGCGCGTGACGGTCCTCGGTGCCCTGATAGCCGCGTTCATCATAGGGCTCGTGGACACGTTCATCCCGACCACCTTGAGATAATCCTGTTCGGAGCCGCCAGATTGCGTACAAGATTATGTCAACGGCCGGCAGCTTCGGCGCGAGTTCCCCGCCCGTCCTGGACGGGGATTTTCGTCTGTCCAGCCCTGTCACGGGCGGGGCGACCCTCCAGGACCCTGCTGATCCAGGTAGATCGCCATAAGTAATCGCGGGTTCCGGAGAGCGCACGCGCCGTACAGGGTTGCCGGTGTTGCACTCGGGGACGGCGCCCCAAGCGGTGCGCGCTTCGCCAAGATCCAGCCCGTCTGGCTAGGCAGCCGGATTGATACTTAGTGGTCCAGCAAGCGACTGAAGCGCTGACCAGGGAAGCGCCAGCCGAGCCAGAGCCAGCTGGCGCAGCGCGGAGCCACGAGCCACCGATGCGCCGAGCTAAGTGAGGGTGCGTTAATCCTCGCCACTCTTCCAGTAGTTGCCGGGTTGCCGGTGTTGCACTCGGGGACGGCGCCCCAAGCGGGGCGCCTTGACAAAATCCGGCCCGTCTGGCCAGTGGCCGGATTTTGACACCCCTCGTGCAA
>JAAYXB010000083.1 GCA_012516125.1 Bacillota bacterium
CATTCGGTCGCTGCTACGCAGGGTTCTTCAGGACTCGACTGCGTGCAAGCAGAAACGCTGGGACGTGACCAGGCGCAGACAGAGTCGGCGTGGAGGCCCGGGAGTCTTCGGGTCCCGGGGCGCGAATGGTTCGGCACCCGCAGGTGGTGAGCAGGCCAGTGAACACGAGCGAGATGTCCGGCGAGACCATCATGGCAAGAGCGCACGAGTCTTGCACAAACGCCAAGATGCACGAGGGCGACGAATCCAGGCGCATTCTCGGCACACTCAAGCGGTACTTCGCCTCGAGAGATGACGTCGTCGTGGCGTTTCTTTTCGGGTCGCATGCCAGGGGCAAGGCGACCAGACGCTCAGATGTGGACGTAGCAGTATACTTCGCCGGCGCACATGATTTGACCAGAGTCAACGGTGTCGCAGGAGAACTCGAGGCACTCCTTCACAAGGACGTTGATCTCATCGTCCTGAACGAGGCGAACGCGTCGGTGGCATGGGCGGCTTTGAGAGGCATACCCCTCGTCGTCCGCGACCGGATATTCTACCTGCGGTACATGCTGGATGTCTCGCGTGAGGCTGAAGACTTCAGCGAGCTGCTCCACGATATGTGGAGACTCCGGCGGGCACACCGTCGCACCACTAAGCACAATCATGTGGAGGGTTAAACGTGGAGCGGGCTTCCAGGGACAGCATAATCAGGAGGCTCGAGTTCGCGAGAACAGAACTCGCGGACCTTGGAGACTTTGGCGATCTGGACTTCTCTCGCTACACTTCCGATCGCCTTGTCCGGCGGAACGTTGAACGTATGATCGAGAACGTTGTAAACTCCCTATCCGATATAGGCAAGATCATCCTCTCCCAGGCTGACATCGAGATGCCGGAAAGCTATAGGGACATCTTTACGAAACTCGGATCGTTAGGCCTGATAGACCCGGGCCTTTCAACGCGTCTGGCAGATGGCACCAGACTTCGGAATGTTCTCGCACATCAGTACCTCGACATCAAGTGGGAATACATCAAGGCTTTCCTAACCCAAGGCCGTCCCGATGCGCAGGCCTTCTTGGACAGGATCGAAGAATGGATGGCTGCCGAAGACGCAGGCCCCGGTTGAGACGATGGGAGTCTGCTTAACTATGGGGAAAGTATGGCGCCTGGGTCTCCGTGGGCACATGGCCGGGCTCTATCCTTGGTGGCAGCCCACCCTTGTCCCCCAGTTTTCTCTGATGTGAGTCTGTGTCTCCCGTACATTCCGTGTCACACATGTCCTGGCCAGTGCTCTGAGGTACGTCCTTATAGTGTCTGGTCAGGTATTCCAGTCCGCGCACAATGTCCGACAGGCGTGCAACAGAACGCCAGTGACCCTTGGTAGGGAAGTTCAGAATCCACGGGAGCACCGGCCGGCGGAACAGGTACGCCTCCCAAGAATGTGAAATCCCGCGCGGTCAAACCCCCTCCCCTCGAGTCGCCCAAAGGACGATGAGAGGTTCCCTATTGTGGATGGTAGGAGCCACAGAGGGCATGTGAGCAATGGACGGGCGACGACCGGGACGGCGTCTGACCTGGTAGCATCCCTTGAGGTCTGATGTAACGCTACAAATGCGAGCAACAAACGAGCGCGCTCGTTTCGCGAAGGGGCCGCGAACGAGGGTGCTCGTTTCTCGTTTGTTGCGTTGCTTTGCGTTGCTCTCGCGTAGCGCTGCGTTACGTTTATCCCGCCTATCGCGCGGATGCTCCCGCCTGTCGCGCCGATGCGTTCTCTGCCACTACGCAGCCCATATGTGGCACGGGTCGGCGAGGTCCGGGGGAGCAAGCTCGTGAAGGCGTTACAGATGAAGGCCGCGCTTCATCGTGGCGACAAATCTTGTCAGATATGCCGACCCGCACTCTCCTGGTATAGATCTCGTAAGCGGCGTGTCCATGCCATTTGCAGCGCTAGCGTGTTTATGCACCGTTCAAGACCGGTACCACTAGGAACAGCGTAAACTCTATGCGTTAACCCACGCCCGTCCTATTGGCGTTAGCAGCTCCACGTCGAGGTGGCATCCGAGGGCGTTGGCGTGCGCCTGATCCGTCCGAGCGGCAGTCTTGCCAGAAACCAGGAGATGCGCCTGTGCCTCCAGCCTACCCGACGCAATGTCAACGACTTTGTCAAGTCGAAACGAGGTTTCCACGTCGATTTCTTGGGGTTGGGTGCCTGGAGTGCATTCCGCGACAACCCTGAGCAACCGTATCTCGTCGAGCTCGGCTGCCTTGACAACTCTGGAGTACTGTTCAACTTCGTTGGCATTCACTGGCGCATCAGACATGAGAACAGATTCTCCCATCCCGCTATCCCGGGGAATTCATCTTATGCGGCCACAGGCGCTAGACTGATCCCATTTGCGTAGGTCTCGCTTACACTGAATTCATTCGGGACTTCAAAAGGCACGGTCATCCGTCTGCTGCATCCTAGGCTGATGGGATCCATAGAACGCAGGATGGACTGCGTCGACTCTATAGGGCTAGTTGTCGGAAGACCGCGGCGAGCTAGAGCCTCCTCTGCAGAATACGGGGTCTGGCGTACCCACGTCATCACGCGTTGCCATATCTGCACCTTGCTGTCGCCGTGACGGTTTCCGTCGGCTTTGATCCGCTCTGACAGAGAAAGAAGGGCTTCCAGGACCTGCACAACGGAGTCCGCTTCACGTGACGTGATGATCCAGTCGTTCACACGCGATCTGAGCTGGTCGATCTTGCGGCGTGCTTCGTTGGCTAGCCAGTCCTCCATCCACCTAGCGTCGGCATCAAGGTCCGGATCGTGCAGCTGCGTCACGAAGTCTAGATAGTCGGAGACCTCTTTGCTGATGGCCTTGTAGAACTTCCGAAGAGCAGCGTCCACTGTTTCCCGACTTCTGGCCAAGTCGCTTTCCAGTGACCTATTCTGGTCAGAGATAGGTGGGCCGGAAACGATGAACTTGAACATGTCGGTTCTCCCTCTCCACCGAAAACCTATGTGCCAGGACTCTATTCCTCGCCGTGCCTTCATGCACCGACACCTCATTGCATAGTATGCAGGTGTCAGTGTTGCCATGAATTGGCGACTCTATTATACATGCCATGTAACCTTTTGCGCAACCTTCACCAAACAACTTTTCCTCACTTCGTTTTCTTCCGGAAGGAACAACCCGCCAGACATCGGTCTGCACGGCGTCAGCAGACTGCCTGTCTAGAGAAAACACGCGAAGCAATTGGTACCAAGGAAGCCAGGCGCTCGGCAGTCAATCCAGTGGCTCATCCTCCTCGCCCTCCTGGTCCTGGCTTGCCCTCGTGTAGCCGAAGCTGCCGAGCAACTCCTCTGCCTTGCCCTGGCTGACGAGGCCCCGTTCAAGACAGGTCCTGACTTTCTCAGGGATATCCGATATCACCTCGTAGCTGCGATCGCGCTCGTAGAGCGGACGCCGACATACTCGTCGCGACCTTCGAGCGCTTCTCGGCCCTCCTCGCCTCGCCGGGCCTGCGCCTCGGGCGCGTGGTCATCGACGAGGTCCACCTCCTCGCCGACGAAAGCCGCGGCCCGACCCTGGAAACCCTGCTCGTCAGGCTCAAGACGTGGAAGCGGCCCACGTCCATCTGCGCCCTCTCGGCGGTGATCTCCAACCCCGAGCACCTCGCTGCCTGGCTCGGAGTCCCGCTCGTCCTCGGGTCCGCCGAGGACCGGACCGTCCAGGTGGAGTTTCGCTGCGAGGTCGCCAAGGACCCCGCGAAGCGCCTCGAGTCCGAGCTGGAACAGGTGCTCGCGAAGGGGGAGCAGGCAATCATCTTCTGCCACTCCAAGGCCGCCTCGCAGAAAGTGGCCGCCGACCTGAAGCCGCTCGTGTCCCGCTACCTGACCGACGACGACACCTCCGCCCTCCGCGAGGCCGCCACGCGCGCCGCCGCGGACGACGAGGAAGCGGAGGACCTGCTCGAGCTCCTTTCCGGCGGCGTGGCCTACCACCACGCGGGGCTGTCGCGCGACGCCCGCGCCTGCGTGGAGGCCGCCTTTCGTAACCGCCACCTCAAGGTTATCTCATGCACGCCCACTCTCGCGGCGGGGGTCAATCTCCCCGCCCGCCTCGTGGTCGTGAAGGACATATACCGGATGGAGTTCATCCGCGGCCGCCCCCGCCGCGTCGTGCTGTCCACAGGTGAGCTTCTCAACATGCTCGGCCGCGCCGGCTATGCTCGCCGAGAACTTGGGGAGCGCCCCGTCCATCGCGAGGGTACGAGCCGCAAAGGTATGAGCTGCCTTCGCCATGACCATAGAGCCGCGCGCGGCAAAAACCATGGTCCCGAGCCGCCCCGATTGCGGCCCGCCCGGTGTCGGTGTCGCTGGCGACGATCTTGCCGCTCGGCGCGGCGGATGTGGTATACTGATGATGTGAAATTCTGCTCTTTGCCACGTACCGAGCGTGTTCACGGGGGGTCCTCGATGATGTTACCACCCGGTGAAATGCAGGAGGCCAAGGAGGCCCTGAAGGAATTACACCGGGCGTTGGCAGGCCTTTACGGTCGGCGTCTTAAGAAGGCCATTCTGTATGGCTCTCGCGCTCGCGGCGACGCTGTGGTAGGTTCAGACATTGATGTGTTGCTCGTGCTCGACGAAGTCGATGACCCCATCGGCGAGCGCAAGCGCTTATCCGGGATCATTTCGGACATTTGTTTGAGACACGGCGTGGTCTTGTCGGTGGTTCCAACGTCCGAGCACTTATTCGAGACGAGCAGAAGACCGCTCTTCTTGAACGTGAAGCGCGAGGGAGTGGAGCTGTGATGACGTCCGACGAAGTTGCCGCGCTGCTCGGCAAGGCACGTGAAAACCTTGGGGCCAGCGCTTTGCTTCTCAAACATGGATACCTCGGCGTATCGATCTCGCGCAGCTACTACGCAATGTTCTACGCAGCCGAAGCAGCGCTCTTGAGCCTCGGGCTGACCTTCTCCAAGCATTCTGGCGTCATAAGTGCGTTTGGACAGCACCTCGCACGGCCAGAGCGTGTTCCCGCGTACCTGCATCGGCATCTTCTGGAGGCCTATGACCTGCGGCAGATGAGCGATTACGATGCACCGTCGTCCATCAGCATGCGACAGGCCGAGGAGGCACTTGCCAGAGCAACGGAGTTCGTTGGTTCCCTGGAGGCTTTCCTTGCGGTCAAACCCCCTCCCCTCGAGTCGCCTAAAGGACGATGAGAGGTTCCCTATTGTGGATGGTAGCAGCCACAGAGGGCAGGTGAGTAATGGACAGGCGGCGACCGGGACGGCGTCTGACCTGGTAGCACCCTTAGAGGCCTGATGTAACGCTACGAATACGAGCGGTAAACGAGCGCGCTCGTTTCGCGAAGGGGCCGCGAACGAGCGCGCTCGTTTCTCGTTTGTTGCGTTGCTTTGCGTTGCTCTCGCGTAGCGCTGCGTTACGTTGCTCCCGCCTGTCGCGCCGCTGCGTTCTCTGCCAACACGCAGCCCATATGTGGCATGGGTCGGCGGGATCGGGGGGAGGAGGTATATACCGTGCGGGACAGGCCAGTTGGTAGCCCAGGCATGCGCGTGTGGGGTCAAGGGTTCGTGTAAAATGTAGTGGGGCAGGAGACCGGGGTCTTGGGGTAGAAATATAGAGACCTCGAACTTCCCTGTAAGAAGGCGAGGTCTCTATGCCAGCAAGTACCGGTAAAACCAGCCTTGAGGCAATTGTAAGTATATTGGATGGTACCCGCGATTTCAAGACCCTTGAGCAGAAGTGCTTCGCTCTGGGGATGGCGCTCGCGGCTCAGATATTCGAGAGTGTGCTTATGTGCCTCGATGAGGAGCTAGCCAGGACGAGGGATCGCACACTCAGGAAGAAGGGGACCGGTGAGCGGACGATTCAGACGGTCTTTGGTGAACTGACGATCAAGAGGCGCAGATACCGAGAGGAGGTGCGCGTGGACGGCAAGCTCAAGAAGGGGGCATATCGGTATCTGCTGGACGAAGCGCTGGGGCTTCCGCCGGACGATAGGGTCTCGCCCGGTTTGGCGAAGGCTGTAGTAGAAGCGGCGGTGGAGGAGCCATTCCGCCAGGTGGTGGAAAGGCGCCAGGAGGCGGGGCTGCCTACACCGAGTCACAGCACCGTACATAGTCTTACGAGGAAGCTTGGGGAGATGGTAGCTCGCGAGCAAGAGGAGCAGCGGCGGGCTGTATTCGAGTATGGGGAGGAGCTTCCCGGGGAGAAGAAGAAAGTGGACCGTTTGTTCGTCGAGGCTGACGGCACTATGGTGCACCTACAAAGGGAGGAGCAAAAGCTCGGCGAGATCAAGGTCGGGCTTTCCCATGAGGGCTGGGAGAAGCGCAGCCCTGGGTCCAATGAATATACCCTGGCAAACCCGTTGGTAGACAGCGGGGTATTTCCCAACGCTGAGGTGTTTTGGGAGACGGAGGTCGCGGGGCTATCCAGAAGGTATGATTTCGAGCACGGCACGTATGTAGTCTTAAGCAGTGATGGTGCCCCGTGGACAAAGGGTGCCGGGGACTACTTTGACCGTATACAGATACAGATGGATAGATTCCACCTCCACCGGCGTCTAAGAGCGGTGTTTGGACCGGAACAGGCATCTGGTCTGATACGTCTTCTTGCCCAAGGTGACGTAAAAGCCTTCATGGACACTATGGAAGCATCGATTAGCGAGGGGAAGACCCACGAGAACCGGGTGAAGAGAAGGGCGGTTTTCAACTTCTGCAAGCAGCATGAGGGGGAGCTTCTCGACTACCGATTGAGGGAGGAGAAGCCGCCGCAAGGTATACTGCTTCGCGGCATGGGAGCGATCGAGCCCTATGTGGACAAGGTGATTGCAAACCGGATGAAGAAACGCGGCATGAGGTGGACACTTGCCGGGGCGGATGCCATGGCGAGGTTGAGGGCCCTAAATGCCAACGGGGAACTCCACGAATATGCGTCGAGAAGGATCGCCTGGCAAGTCAGGACGGATGCCAAGATAGTAGCCCGGGTTAAAGAGAGGGTATTGGATGACCCTGAAAGATGGCTACGTAAGGCTGTCCCGGCTCTATATGGGCCGCATGCCGATAGACCATGGGTGAAAGCTATTCGAGAGCTTTTGAGCACGAAGGAGGCTATGGTTTGACGCAAAGAGCAGCAATGGGCTGCTCCGTCTGGTGACAACTGCGGCATACAGGATTGCGGC
>JAAYXB010000084.1 GCA_012516125.1 Bacillota bacterium
GGGGTGTCAAAATCCGGCTGCCTAGCCGGACGGGCCGGATTTTGGCGAAGCGCGCCCCGCTTGGGGCGCCGTCCCCGAGTGCAACACCGGCAACCCGGCAACTACTGGAAGAGGGGCGAGGACTAATGCATCCTCACTTAGGAGACGGGGATGCGAGGTGAGGTGTGCAGGATGAGCGAGATAACTTACGCCGAGTTCGAGAAGGTTGCGGCTGTGTCCGTATGACCTTTCGCCGCACGCTGCTGCGCGTACGTCGCGCTCGACGATCGCTGGCAGGGGGAACCCCCTCTGCAGCAGCGTCACAAGGGG
This sequence comes from Bacillota bacterium, assembly GCA_012516125.1. Classification (GTDB taxonomy): domain Bacteria; phylum Bacillota; class SHA-98; order UBA4971; family UBA4971; genus UBA6256. Next base: position 310 of record JAAYXB010000084.1, read on the forward strand.
TAGGTTGTCCCAGCAGAGCCTGGTTGACTCTGTGACGGTTCCGGTTCTGACGTCAACGATGCCGGGGGTTCCGAACACCGATACCTGCTGCGGCTCCTGTGCGCGGCAGCCTAGCGAGGGCTTTAGTGGTCACCTTAGGACCTGGTTTACAGTGCCGGTCGGGCTTGAGAAACGAAAGGGCTCCATCACCATCAAGGCGGGGAGCCCCGCCAGATCAATAACGCCTGATAATACTCTCGGCACCTGAACATCCATAATCAGGGCGAAACTTGCGCTCGCGTTCAGACTGAGCAGGATCGGGTACGGGCCGCCACCACTGGCAGTACTACCATTGGCGGTATAACCGTCCTCTCTCGCACGAGCCCTGCCCCGAGGAGGGGTCTTCGACCGAATAAGTTCGACACGAAAAGAAATCCCCCAGGCTCGGACGCACTACAATGATACGACACATTCAATGGTGTTTCAACATCAGCATGGATGGCGATCATAAATGCTGCTAACTAGCCTTTTCCTCCCATCACTGAACGCTTCTTGACTCAATTGGATGAAACTGATATACTGACAGTAGACACAAAACGACACAATGGTAGTTTCTTCGAGTCCAGTAGGAATTCGCCCCGCGCCTTTTCGGTCAGTTCAGCGATGTACGACGCGCGATGGTACGCGTGTGCAAGCCTCAAGACTACAAGAGGGGGTAAGGTTATGTTCAAGAAAGGGTCCATAGCAGTCGTTGTCATTCTGAGCATGGCGGTACTGCAGGCTGCTGTTGCAGAATCCGAGTGGGGGAAGCCTAAGCCATGGGAGCACTGTACCGCCGGAGTAGAGAGAATGCCGTGCATATTTGGAAGCACACTGTATTATGTCAAGGATTACGACATCTACATGTCAACCTGGGACGGCGCCTCAGGTAAATGGTCGGAGCCGCAGCCTGTTCCGGGCCCGATCAATACTGGTGCCAACGAGATTAACCCGTGTATAGCAGGAGGCGGCAAGGTGCTCTATTTTGCCCGCTATGACCCGATAACTGACTATGATTTCTATCGTTCCGAATGGAACGAGGCAAAGGGCGAATGGGGCGAACCCATAAAGATCGAGGAGTTGAGCACGGACACCCAGGAGTGGGATATCTGGGTCAACGATGACGAAACGATCGCCTACGTTACAACCAAGGGTTCCTATGGTGGCGCCGCCTCAGTTGGTGAGCGTGACATCTGGAAGTCCACCCGAAGTGGCGACAAATGGGCTACTCCTGTGAACATAGGGGCACCCGTTAATACCGCAGGCAGTGAGTGGAGCATTTTCGTCGATTCCACCGGCCGCCTGTTTATCGATGGAAAGCGTGACGACACGGTGGGAGCCTACGACATCTATGTCGCGGAAAGCGACACAGCCTCGCCCGTGAATGTGGGAGAGCCGATCAACAGCGAGTTCGACGAGCGGGAAGTCGCCTTCGATGAGAGATTCTTCTTTTTCAGTGCAAGCAACAGAGAGGGCGGAGTCGGAGCCTACGACTTATGGTACTGTCCACCCGCCCGCTAGCAAGTAGGCATTGTTTTCTCTTATCAGGTCAATAGCCTCACGGCTAAAGCCGGGGGCCTGCGGCAAAGATGATGCAAGTCCGGATTGACCAGCCCGAGGCTTGGAACAGAGGCTCCGTTATCCCGGTGACGACCGCTGGAACCCGGGACGTTCCAAGATATCGCTCGACCAGAATGAGCAAGCGGGAGTCGATGAGTATGAGGCGGCTCACGAGGCTGATTTCCATAATGATGGCATTAGTAGTGGCGGTACTGTTAGGCCGGCACTCGATTCCGTTGACTTCTCAAGTAGTCGGTCTGTGCGCCGCCTCTGAATTAAGCCCCGGTTCGGTCACCCTTGTAAACCTGGCTGATTTGCGTGTGACAAACGAACTGGGAGAACCAGTCTTGCTGGATAGAACGGTGACAGTCGAAGGGGTTGCAGTGGTGGATACCGGCAGATGGCACAACGCTGCTAATTACTTTGCTATCGTCGGACCTGAGCCGCCTTCGGCCGGGCACGGTGCAGGGACGAAGGAGCCGGTTAGCGAGCGGCTGTACGGAGTGCTAGTGTACCTACCAGGAACGACCCGTCCCGAGGTGAGAGCCGGGGATCTGGTTAGGGTAACCGGTAAAGTGTCAGTGCGTGGCTACACAACTGATTACGGCACCACTGTCATCATGCCCTCCAAATCCGAAGACATCACAATTCTTGAGCAGAATCATCCTCTCGGCACTCTGACAGCGGGAGTAACGCTGCCTACTGACCCCACCTATTCTGAGGCGGAGCCTCTGGAGGGGCAGCTTGTGACCATAGAGGGGCGCCTGTCTCGCTACGATAACGAGGGGATCACGCGCGGGTTCTGGGTAGACGGAAGCCGTGACGGGAACACTGAGGACGGCAAGGGCAAGATGCAGGTTAAGTTCTACGATTACGCAGGAATTGACATTACGAGCTTGGAAAATGGGGACTGGGTGGTCGTTACAGGTGTCCTGGTTCAGGGCGATGATGCTCCTCCGTACAACAGCTTCTATTATCTACGGCCCACAAAGCAGGCAGATATCCGAAGTGACCCATCCAGAGCGCGGAAGGCGGCCGACGGCGATGAAGCTGACATTGGGATGAGTTATCGCGTTGCTCAGCCTGTTCACATGCCGGACAAAGGTATCTATCAATTGAGCTGCCTGGTATCCGGCTCTTCCTACCCGTTCGTCGATCAATTGTACCCGGATTGGAGGCCCGACGGCAGTGCAGTCGTGTTCACGCTAGGGAAGATCAAGTGTGCTCGCACGACCCAGGAAACGGCCGACCTGAACCTCTTTCTTCTCAAGTTTACCGGACAGACCGAGGTATCCCAACTTACCTTCGACAGGAACCCCAAGGCGTTCCCACGCTGGTCACCTGACGGGCGCCGGGTAGCGTACTCTTCAGCCGTCAACCTGGATGAGGAGCAGGGGAACTGGGAGATCTGGGTATGGGATCTCGACAGGGAGAATAAGCCGATTAGAGTAACAACCGATTCAAGTTATGATACCACTCCGGCTTGGTCGCCAGACGGGAAAAGCCTTGTATTTCGGTCAAACCGGGCTGGCAACTGGGACTTGTGGCGAGTGGACCTGTACGGAACGAGCAATCCCGCAAGGTTGATCGACTCTCCTGCCGATGAAGGATATCCTGACTGGTCACCTGACGGATCGACGATCGCCTATCAATCGGATTGCGGCGGCAGCACCTTCAATATCTGGGTATTGCGCTTAAACGAGCCTGATGAAGCCCTAAGCCGACGCTGTCTGACTGAACCGCTGTCAGGTAACTCAGTCTATCCGCGCTGGTCGCCGGATGGAAGCAAGATTGCTTTCATGTCAAATCACTACGGAACCTGGGATGTGTGGGTAGCTGATGTGCTGACCGGTCGCCTGCAGAGAGTCACAGACCTCGATGGGGACGAAAAATACCCGGCGTGGTCGCCTGACGGACGGCGCATTTTGTTCGCTTCAGACCTGGGACAGGGTTGGAATCTATACGTCGCTGATCTGCAGAAGATCGCTAGAATACGGGGCGATAAGCCGGACGAGACGGGCGGAGCTGCCTCGATCGGAGCAGAATACCCGCATGAAGTCGAAGGGAACGCGGCCGCGCCTGAAGACTTCACCTGCGGCAAAGTGGTTTCCTCGGAGCCTAACTTTGAACAAGAGGTTGCGCGGGCTCGCGCGACAGGTCCCGCGGGTAACCGTTGCAACGACGTCCCTGATCAAGGGAGAGCTGCAGGGATCAGCAGGATAGTCTCTCCGCTGCTGACTCAGCCCGCCTTTGTTCGCCCCGGGGATGCGATCTCCGTCAGAGTCCTGGCGCCGGAGAAAACGGCCGGAACGGCAGGCTGGCAAGCCAGGCTGTCAGTCCAAGGGGGAGCGATGGCCTGCCTGGACCATGCGCAAGCGCGATGTGACGATAACCGGCGTGATGCAGGTCTATCTTGCAGCAACAGGCAAGTCTTCGGAGCATCCTCGGAAAAGGCAACGGTGCTTTACGAAGTCCCTCTGTCAGTCGAGGAGGTCGCGCAGGAGAACGGCGGTTACTGGCGTATCAAAGCCAGGGTTCCTTACTGCACACCGCTTGAGTTATACGATCTGATTGTGACTGTATCCACCGATAAGGGAAAAGTGGTCACTGACAGGCAGCCCAACGCCGTTAGGGTAACGCATGATGGCGTCCAGGACAGCTTCCGCTTCGCGATCCTTTCTGACGTTCACTTGAACAACGCGCGCTCGACCGGAGCGGGAACTGGTAACCCCGTCAACTATCTCCTCCTGAAGGCCATAGGAGAGCTTAATCTGTTGAAACCCGACTTTGTCATACTCCTGGGCGATCTGGTTGAAAGCAGTGCTGACACCTATGACCGGGATTTCGAACAGATGTGGCACATACTGGATGAGTATGCGGAGTTCCCTGTGTACACTGTCATGGGAAATCACGATGGTCAGCGCGTCGGGCAGACCAGTGGTTTTGACTACTGGCACAGGTACTTCGGGCCCCTATATTATTCGTTCGACTGGGGCGGCTGGCATTTCGCTGTAGTCAACACGTATGATCACCCTACTCATCCTTCAGATAACGGAACCATCGGACCAACCCAACTTGATTGGCTGGAGAAGGACCTTCGGCTGGCTTCGTCCAGGAAGAAGCGGCTGGTAATGGCCCTTCACCACAACCCGTGCGATGATCGTTGGGTTTTCATGGACGAAAGCAGGCTGGCCCTCAGGCAGATGATTGAACGCTATGGAGTAAAGTATGTTTTCGCAGGGCACCGACACACAGACCAGCTGGAAGAGACGGAAACAACGAAGATTATCACCACTCGTACCGCCCAAGCTGCTGCCGAGACGGAAGTCGGTTACCGGCTGATAGAAGTCAACCAGGGGAAGGTCACGTCTTTCAACTACGACGAGCCCAAGTCTTCTCAAACCACAGGCCTTCTGAAGACGTACCTTTCTCCCGGCGAGGCGGACAAGCCATCATCGTTGCCCTTTAGCACCTTCTTGGTTCGCGCTTCACACCGAGATGTGCTTTCTGGAAGGGTAGTCTTCGCCAATGAGGGTCTCAAGGACGTCGTTTTGCATGCCAGGTTCGTGCTTCCCCGGGGAACGCGCGACCAGCGTGAGACATCGGGCGGACAGATCGGCGGACAAAGCGCTACAGAGGAACTTGGTGGTATGCCTTTCATTGTGGAGCAAGATAGAGCGAGGCTGTGGCAAGTGGTTCAGACATCGCAATCCATCGTGTACTACCTCGAACTAAGGCCTGAGAAGCGATCGAGTCTGGGGGTTGGGGTTTCTGTACCGCTTGCGAGTCCTGAGAGCTGACAAGAGGTACAAGCTGAACGATCGGCGTCGTTCGCCTGTCGAGGATCGGGCCATTCCCCAGAGCGTGGGCGGACTGGTATGCCGACGGCAGGCGCAGTGGTGTGCGGAAGCGCAGGGATGGCAGGGATGATCGAGTTTGACAGCCGCAAAACGCGTCGGCTGTCGGTTCTGACTGCAAGCACGACAGGCAACGCAACGCTGGCGCCCGGCGTCAAGACCGTGATGCCGCTCACGAAGCCGGCTGTACCGACCCCGACTCTGTTCGCGTTCACGGGGCACCGCGGCGCGTATATCCGGTCCCTCATAGTGCAGAACTCCGATCGTCAGGGGACCCTGTCGCTGGCCGTTCCGTGTTCCTCCGGGCAACACTTCAGCTTGCAGAACTTCATCAACAGAGTGTCGCCCCTGGCCATAGCATCGGTGCTCGTGTTGTTCCTGATGACCCGCTTTCAACGTGTATGTCGCACACGCGCCTCGCGAGCACACGTCGCAGACGCATAACGAGGACGCGTGACAGACACGTAAGACACGGGGGTTGAATACCATGCGCAGACTGTTACTCGCTACTCTTGTCGCCGTTGTCGCCGTTGTGATCGCCGCAGTCCTGCCGCCCACACTTTCGTGCACGTGCGGTGCCGGCACCGGCGCCGGCGTGGCGGAGACGGACCCTCAAGGGCAGGCAACATGCCGGGCGGCCGAGCGAGAGCCGGCGCGGAACGTCATCCTGTTCATCGGGGACGGAATGGGGCAAGGCCAGGTCCATGCTGGAAAGCTCGCGAAAGGCAGGCCGCTCGCGATGGAGTCCATGCCCGTGCGGACGACCGTCGCGACGCTATCCTTCGGCGGCAACATCACCGACTCCGCGGCCGCCGCGACCGCGCTTGCGACCGGACACAAGACCGTCAACGGCTTCCTCGGCGTGCTCCCTGATGGCACCCCGGTGCGCACGATCCTCGAGGCCGCCCGCAACGCGGGGTGGCTCGTGGGCCTTGTCAGCACGTGTCCCATAACCGACGCGACACCGGCGGCATTCGCGGTGCACGTGGAGAGCAGACACGAGAAGCGCACGATCGCCGCGGCCCTCATAGAGGCAAAGATCGATCTCGTCATGGGGGGCGGAGCGGCGGATTTCCTCCCCACCCTCTTCGTCAAAGATGAACCCCCGGTGGAGCTAGCGCGCAAGGCTGGCTATACCGTACTGCAAGACCGCAAAGGCTTCGACGAGGCATCGTCCCTGCCGCTCCTCGGCCTCTTCTCCATGACGAACGTGGAGTGGGAAAAGGACAGGGACCCACGCCGTGAGCCAAGCCTCGCTGAGATGACGGATAAGGCCGTCCGGCTCCTATCGTCTCCCGGGAGGAGATTCCTGCTGGTGGTGGAAGGCGGCCGGATCGACCACGCATGCCACAATAACGACGCCGAAGCGCTGCGCGGCGAGATGGCGGCATTCGACGATGCTATCGCACGCGGCCTCGGATTTGCGCGAGAGCGAAAGGACACCCTCATAGTGGTCACGGCCGACCACGAAACCGGGGGACTTGCGGTGGATGCTGACGGCAAGCTCAAGTTCGGAACCGACGGACATACCGACGCGGAGGTGCCCCTCTTCGCCGAAGGGCCGGGCCAGGAAATGTTCGCCGGGCAGCTGGACAATACGGATGTCCCGAAGATCATAGCGGCAGCTGCAGGGCTTGCGCTAGAGCCAGAAACGGTCGCCAAAGCTGCGACCGGACCGACGGAGACCGCACCGCAGGCGACAGTTGCCGCCACACCTGCGGCTGAACAGCCGACCGTGCCTGAACAGGCCACCGCGCCTGTATACGGGGCGCACCAGGCCGCTCCGGGCGTAGGTGCCGCGGAATCCCCAGCCACGCCGCAGGAGTCCGCCGCCGCGCAGGCGCAAGCGCAGGCGCCGGCGCAGGGACTGCCAGACGAACCCGAACAGGCGGGCGTCGAGACGCCGCGCAACGCGGACGCGGACGCGCCTACCGACTCCCAGGAACAGGACGCCAAACTGGCGGATGAGGCGGCCAGCAGCCTGGCTCAGCAGACTACCACCGAAACACCCACCGAAACACCTGCCGCAGCGGAGGAGTTGGCCATGAAACAGCACGCCATTCCTGCACCCATGCGCCTGACCGTCATGACCTACAACATCCACAGCGGGGTGGGGGCCGACCTCAAGCTGGACCTCGACAGAATCGCGGACCTCATCAGGGACCAGGGTGCCGACATCGTCGGCCTGTGCGAGGTGGATCAGGGGACCAGGCGCTCCGGAGGGGTGGACCAGGCGCGGTACATAGCCGAAAGACTCGGCTACTATTACGCGTACGGCCCGAACTTCATGTATGACGGCGGCGCCTTCGGGAATGCCGTCCTCAGCCGCTATCCCATCGTCTCGTCCACGAACCACCCCCTCCCGAACATACACTTCAACGAGCCCCGGGGCCTGCTCGAGGCGCAGGTCGACACGGGTGGCGGCATCCTGAACGTTTTCGTGACCCACCTCGATGTGGAGTATGCCGATTCCAGGCTCGCCCAGGCGCGTGCGGTCATCGAGATCTCTTCGAAGGCCGCCGGGCCGAAGATTGTCATGGGAGACCTCAACGCGTCGCCCACTGGCAGCCCGGAAATCGCAGTCCTTCTCCGCCACTTCAACGACACCCAGCAGGTGTATCGGGTCCTCGTGGACAGCGCGGAACTCGTGAAGGAAGGCCTTTTCGCCAGGGACTACCTCAAGGGCGGATACACATACGACGCATACGACCCGGCAAGGCGAATCGACTACATACTGACGTCGTTCGACATCAAGGTGCCGGCCGCTGCGGGCACGGCGCGGGTGCCGCGCACCCTCGCCTCGGACCACCTCCCGTACGCAGCCACCATCGAACTCCCGTGGCTGGCCCGGGCGCGCGGCGATGCGCCGGGCACACTGGCCAGCCGAGCGGCGGCAGCAGCAGCTGAGGCACCGGCGGGGGAAGCAGAGGCGCGGCATCTCGTTGCCATCTTCACGAGCGAAGCGAACAGAGCCTGGTATGATGACATGCGCTGGGACTACGAGGACGATACGGCCGCCCTCGTCGAGGTCGTACAGGCGCTCGGCCAGTTCCTCGGCTTCGAATGGATAATCGTTTCGGGGGACAATCTCGAACGCCTTCCCGCCATCGCAGAGAGCCGCGCGACGGTGCTCGTGCTCTCGAATGCGCGCCGGATGTCTCCCGCGCAGGCCCAGGCCGTCCGCGACTTCCTGGCATGCGGCGGGCGCGTCCTGGCAACCGGACAGACCTCGCTCAAGACCGAGGACGAGCGGCCCGGGGGCTTCCACGGCTTTGGGCTTGCGGACGTGCTGGGGGTGGCGTTCGCGGGATGGCAGGGCGTAGCTCCGCTACACGGCGCCATCGTCCCTCCGACAAGCTACGGGCGTGGCGCTGGCAGTGGTGACGGCGGCATGCCGCAGGCCGGCGCGCCAGATGCAGCGCCATGCCGCGCATCGGGCGCGCCGCGCACATGTGGCACACATGGTACAGCGGAGACGGCACAACATTGCGGACCCGCCGACGACCTCAGCCACGGCGCCACTCTTCGCTCTCTCTGGAAAGGAATCGAGGCACCGATCCGACTGCCCAGGCCCCAGGGTGTGGTCGTGACATGCCTGCCGGGCGCGGTCGCGCTGGGCACATGGGCGAGTGCCGACCAGGCCGACACCGGAGACCTGGCCAACGCCAACCGGGACGCTCAACCTACGCACCCCGACCCATTCAACGTTGCGGTGGCCACCACCGGACGCGCCCTCTACGTCGGGGCGGACATCCTGTCCCGGGACATGCTCTCCGACCAGATGGTACGCTCCTTCGCAGAGAACGCCATACGGTGCCTGCTAGGGCTGTGATCCAGCCCGCCGTCCGGTGCCCGCCGCCTGCTGACTGCGGCCTACGGCTCGCCGGTCGCGTTTCCCGCTTGCGACCTGAACTTGTGGTCTGCACCGGCGCGCGGGCGTGCTGGCTTGTTGCGCCGGCTGCCCGCATTTGCCGCCCGCGCGCTACTGCCCGCGCGCTGCTGCCCGCGCACGCATGCCGCCCTTCCGTCCCTTTGTCTTTCGCCTCCCCCTTGCGCCCCTCCCCTCTGCCCTGCATCCCGCCGAAAGCCGCCCCCAGCCGTCACGCCGGAACATGGTCAGGATGCGGCCGCACCTGCGGGATGTATACGTCATCCCTGGTAGCACCAAGCGACTCAAGGAGGTCGAGGGCCCAATCGACAGCGCCGACCCTGTCCAGGGAGTGAGCGTCGCTTCCGATGGAGAACCTCGCTCCAAGGTCGAGCCCGAGCTTGACCGCGTCCGGCGGCGGCGTCCGGGTGGCGCAGTGCAGCTCGACGGCCTTGCCGGTGTCCCGGACCCGGCGGAACACCTCCTCGTACCACGAGCGGTCGAAGAACCTTGCCGCGATCTCGCGCTCGATGGCGCGCCTCTCTTCGAACGTGGACCCCGGCAAGAGGAGAGGGTCCATGGGCAGGTAGCCCGCGATATGCCCGAGCACGTGCACCTGGGGGTCGGCTGCCACGCGCAGCACATCCTCCTTGTATGCCTGCCAGAACTCGGGGTTGTACAGGTCGCCCGGACGCGCCGCGATCGGCCTCACCAGGTAGTGGACGCTGCCTATCACGAGGTCGAGATCCGCCGCGCCCAGGCGCGGCGCGGGGAGCGGCCCGCGCTCGACACCGACAAGCACGCGCACGCCGCACTCGCTCCCCAGCCTGTGCACGGAATCGCGCAAGCTCAGGACAGTCTGCAAGCGGGCGGGGTCCCGAACCACATCTGCGGCGCCGAGCCGCGGGTCCAAAGGATCGTAATGGTCCGTGATTGCCGCCACCTCGACGCCCCTCTCCCGGGCCCGCTGCACGATCTCGTCGTGCGTGCCGTGGCCGTCCGATACCTGCGAATGAGTGTGAAGATCGATGCGGGGAATTCGCGCCTGCGCGCTCATGGCATACACCTCCGTTGGGGCACCGTCTCCGAGTTCCGCGCCGGCGACCCGATAGCCTCTGGGAAAGCCAGGCAAACCGGTGAACCCCTGCTTACGAGAGTTCTACCTTGACTGGCGGTCACCTGCATCGCAGCGCCGCTGAAGCACAGGCGCCACCCGCGGCGCCTGTGGCTTCGTTCCAGATGCCCGTTGATATGCGCGCCCCCAGCCCCGCTGCTTGTCGCGCGGGTGCCGGCGGGCGCTCGGAAGGCGTCACCGACCCTTTCGTTTGGTCGGCAGGTATCTGTCCGCCCGGAGAGAAGTACCCGACCGGACGGACTGGCGGACAGACAGACTGATGGAGGTTGAGAGTGTAGTCGTGTCATGCTTGTCGTGTCATACTTAATGGTGAAAACAGCGGCCGCTGGGAAGGCGGTGGGTTATGCACACCAAGCCACGTCCAAATCATGGCCTATATATAAGTGTGTTGCGGGGAATGTCGCCCGAACAGAGGTTGCGGAAGGTCTTTGAGTTGTCGGAGTTTACGAAGAGTCTCTTCCTCCATGGGTTACGAAGACGGTATCCGCACCTGTCAGATGAGGAGATAAGAAGCATATACCTGCAGCGTGTTGCGAAATGCCACAACAGGAACTATTGAGAAGGGTCATCCAGGCTCTCGAGGCCGCCAACACAGACTACATGGTAACGGGCTCATGTCATCCCCCAGAGTTCTATCTCGACAGGGAAAGCATTCTGGAGGCGATTGCCACCAAGAGCATGTTCAACCTGATTGATGTGCATGAAGGAGATAAGGTCGTGCATGATCTTCAACCTGTACGGGTGCGCCATCATCTTGAGCTGGCCGATGTCACGAATGGTGTAGGAACCGTCATCCACCGCCGTTCACTCCCCCCAAGCTCAAGCCAAAGATTCTCCTTCGGCCTCGCCATCCATGCCAGTTGCTCGGGCGCTGCCCGCGTTGAGCTCGCGGAACGCCGCGTGGCGCGTCGCAAGCGCCGCCACCATCAGCACAAACGCGCCGCACACCCCCATGCAGTTCGCGGTCCCGAACGCGCGCGCCACGGCCCCGCCGAACCCGAGTCCCACGAGGCTCGACATGTTCAGCAGCGAGTTCGTGACGCTGAACACCCTCCCCCGCATCTCCACGTCCGTCCGCTCGACAAACACGGCCGATAGCGGCACCTGGATAGCCGAAGTCCCGAGGCCTACAAGCAGGGTCCACGGCGCGAGAAAGGCGAATCCCGGCCTCGCGATGAACGCCACGCTCCACAGGCCCACCAGGGCAAGTCCGCCCAGGATGGTTCGTCCCCGGCCCACCCTCGCTGCCCACTGGCCAACCAGCGCGGCCCCGGCAAGCATGCCAAGCCCCTCGATGCTGCGGAGGGCGCCGAACAATTCGGGCTTCATCTTTAGTATGTTCAGATAATAGTCCGGGCCGAGGACCGTCACAAACCCAAGGGCCGACACGGATATCGCGAACACCACCACGAGGTATCTCAGGACAGAGTTGCCCGCGAGGAACCCGACCCCCTGCCGAAAGCTCTTGAAGAACTCGGCGACGGTGAGGCGTTCGCCTGCCACGGGGATGGGCGGGCATCTCACGGTCAGCGTCAGTACGGCGGACACGAAGAACGTCACCGCGTCCACGAGGAACGCCGACCTCACCCCGAAAAGCCCGGTTATGGCGCCACCTTGGGCGCGTGGCGGCACCGGCTGCCAACTGACACGCAACCGACACGACGTTTTGAAACAACCGAAATCCCTGCCTGGTCTGGCAGGAATAATTATGCCAGGGTCGAAGTACAAGGGCGGAACGCAACCCCGGCTGACCTCGGGCCGCCCCAGCGTAGGGCTGTCCCCGGGGCTTACCACTATTTAGACAGGAGGGATGGTGCTTGGTAAGGGTCCGCAGGTGGGTAGTGCTGGTCGGTATGGCTGTCGTACTTTCGCTCGTCATGGTGGGTGCAGGCGGCTTATCGCTTGCGGCATCCAAATTCAAGGTTGGGTTCATCTACGTCGGCCCCATCGGCGACGCGGGGTGGACGTACGCACACAACGAAGGCAGGAAGTACCTCGAGGCGCAACTCCCCAACGTCGAGACCGTGTACGTCGAGTCAGTGCCCGAGGGCGGCGACTGCGAGCGCGTGCTCACACAGCTTGCCGAAGCAGGTTGCAAGGTCATATTCGCCACCAGCTTCGGCTACATGGACTTCGTCCAGAACGTCGCGGCCCGGTACCCTGACGTCGTCTTCATGCACTGCTCGGGCTTCAAGACCGCCAAGAACGTCGGCACTTACTTCGGTAGGATGTATCAGCCGAGGTACCTCACTGGCCTCGTCGCCGGCAAGATGACCCGCAAGAACCTCATCGGCTACGTGGCGGCGCATCCCATCCCGGAGGTCGTGAGGGGCATCAACGCATTCACGCTTGGCGTCCGCGCGGTCAACCCCAACGCGAAGGTCAAGGTCGTCTGGACCAACACCTGGTATGACCCAGCAGCCGAGAAAGAGGCCGCAAAGAGCCTTCTCGAGGCAGGCTGCGACGTCATCGCGCAGCACCAGGACACCCCGGCACCGATGCAGGCCGCCGAGGAAAAGGGCTGCTACGGCGTGGGTTACAACACTGATATGCGCAAGTTCGCTCCAAAGGCCGTCCTTACCGCGCCCGTCTGGAACTGGGGTCCGTATTACGTGAAGACCGTCAAGGCGGTGATGGACGGGACGTGGAAGACCGAAGAGTATTGGGGCGGGATGGAGGACGGCGTGGTTGACATCGGCCCGTATGGCCCGATGGTCCCCGAGGACGCAAAGAAGCTCGTCGCCCAGAAGAAGCAGGAGATAATCGCCGGCAAGCTCGTCGTATTCGCCGGGCCTCTCAAGGACAACAAGGGCGTGCTCAGGGTGCCCGCGGGCAAGGCCATGACCGACGCTGAGATGCTCAGCTTCGACTGGTTCGTCGAGGGTGTGGACGGGACCGTGCCCAAATAGGTAGCCGGGTTGTCGGGCCTTGCCCGTCCGAACGCGCGTGCCGCGGGCCTGGTAAGCATGGCTCCGGGCAGGGTGTGTTTCGGCGTGGTTTTTGAACGCGCACGTGCCGCGCCGCGGGCAGCGGGACGTTTGTTCCGGTCTTTAACGGTGCGTCCCCATGGCCCGAGCGCGACGCGCGCCGGGGCACCGCGCAGAAAAGTGACGTCTTGCCGGATAACACAGGACTGGCAGCACCAAGTCCCCATCACCCGGCAAAGATGCCCGTAGGGTCCCATTACAGTGCCCAGGACGAGAGCCGGCAGGCTTCCCTCATCACCTGCCGGCTCTTTCTGGCAAGGACTGGCAAGGGCGCATGACCGGAACATAACAGGAGCGGAGGATATAGGAGGATGCTTTCTGGCGATGCCGCTTGCGTCGTGGAGATGCGCGACGTAACCAAGCGTTTCCCCGGCGTACTGGCGAACGACCGCATAACCTTCCGGGTCCACGCAGGCGAGGTTCACGCGCTGCTGGGCGAAAACGGCGCCGGCAAGAGCACGCTCATGAATATCCTTGCAGGCCTCTACCGCCCGGACGCCGGGGAAATCCTGGTCAAGGGCAGACGGGTCCAACTCGGCTCGCCTCGGCACGCCATAGCGGCGGGCATAGGCATGGTCCACCAGCATTTCCGGCTCGTCCAGACCTTCACCGTCGCGCAGAACATCACCCTCGGCATGCCGCAGCCGCGCTTCGTGCTCAACATGCGCGCCATCGAGGACGAGATAGCGCGGCTTTCAAGCACCTACGGATTGCGGGTGGATCCCCGGGCGAAGATATGGCAGCTTTCCGTGGGCGAGCAGCAGCGGGTCGAGATCGTGAAGATGCTCTATCGGGGCGCGAACATCCTCATCCTTGATGAACCCACGGCGGTTCTAACTCCGCAAGAAGCACGCGACCTGTTTGCCACGCTGAACCGCATGAAGCAGGCCGGGCGGTCCATCATCTTCATCACTCACAAGCTGGACGAGGTTATGGAAGTGGCCGATAGGGTCACCGTGCTGCGGGACGGCCGGGCCATCACGACGCTCGACAGGAAGGACGCTACCCCGAAGCTCCTCGCCAACCTCATGGTTGGGCGCGAGATCGGAGGTACGATGCCAGGCAAGAAGGAAGCGTGCAGCGAGTGCGTGCTGCGCATCTCCGGCGTGAGCGCCCTGGGCGACCGTGGGACTCTCGCCCTGCGCGGAGTGTCGCTTGAAGTTGCGGCCGGCGAGGTCCTGGGTATCGCCGGGGTGGCCGGGAACGGCCAGAGGGAGCTTGCCGAGGTCATCACGGGGCTACGCCGGGTGCAGGAAGGCTGCATAATGCTTCGAGGCGCCGACATCACCAACAGGACGCCGCTTGAGGTCATCCGCTGCGGCGTCGGCCACATCCCCGAGGACAGGCTCGGGACCGGCATGGTGCCGAACCTCAGCGTCGTGGACAACGTCATACTGAAGTCGTATCGGTCGCGCCCGGTGGCAAAGGGGCCTTTCATCCACGCGAGGGCGGCGCGCGAGCGCGCCGCCGACCTGGTGCAGCGATTCCAGGTCAAGGCCGCGGGGCTCGACCGCCCCATCAGGCTGCTGTCCGGCGGCAACTCGCAGAAGCTGCTCCTCGCGCGCGAGATCTCCGCGAACCCCAGCCTTCTCGTGGCGGTCCACCCGACGCGCGGTCTTGACATTGGCGCCACCGAGGCCATTCACCGCATGCTCATAGAGCAGCGCAACCGGGGAGTCGCTATCCTCCTCATCTCCGAGGATCTCGAGGAGCTGGCCGCCCTCGCGGACCGCGTTGCCGTCCTTTTCGCCGGGCGGGTCATGGGCGTCCTCCGGCGTGACGAGTGGGACATCGAGCGCATTGGCCTCATGATGGCAGGCTCCGCGACCGCGGACACAACAGGGTGCAGCGCCGACAAGGGGGATCGGGTCTCGTGACGGAGGATGCACGCAAAGTTACAACCGGAACAGCGGCGCCGACAGGCGCAACGCGAGCAGCCGAAGCAGAAGGACCAACCGGAGCAGCTGGAGCAGCTGGAGCAGTCGGCGGTATTGGAGAAGTTAGGGCAGCCGGTGGCACGGAAGAAGCCGGCGCAGCCGGCAGCACGGGAGAGGCCAGAGCGGCCGGGGGAGCAGGAGCAGGCGGAGCGGCGCCAGGAAGAGCCCTTGCGGGCTGGTCCATCAAGGTCGAAAAGCGCCCGGAGATTTCGCCGTTCTGGATGGCAATGGCGCCGGTCATCTCTGTCGCGATGGCGCTCGTTTGCGGTGGCATATTCCTGCGGCTCACCGGCTACGACCCGTTCGAAGTCTATAGGCTAATGTTCAAGGGGGCGTTCGGCAGCCGTTATGGACTCGTTGAGACGGTTGTAAAAGCGACGCCTATTCTACTCGCCACCATCGGAGTGTCGGTGGCCTTCCGGATGCTCCTTTGGAACATCGGAGCCGAGGGACAGATTTATATGGGCGCGTTCGCCGCATCGTGGGTGGCGCTCTCCCACCCGGGCTGGCCGCCCTTTGTGTTGCTCACGGCCATGTTCATCGCTGGCGCGGTCGCGGGCGCGCTGTGGGCGCTGTTGCCGGCGCTCCCCAGGGCGATATGGGGCGTGAACGAGATCATCACCACCCTGATGCTGAACTACGTCGCCATCTATTGGGTGGATTACCTTGTCTATGGTCCCTGGAAGGACCCCAAGGGCTTCAACTTCCCTCTCACGCCGCAGTTCTCGAACGCAGCGTGGCTGCCGTGCCTGGGAAACACCAGGATCCACCTGGGGCTGGTGTTCGGGCTGGTGGCGGCGGTCGCGGTGAGCGTAATGCTTTCGAGGACCAGGTGGGGCTACGAGATCCGCGTCATCGGCGAGAACCCGGCGGCCGCGCGCTATGCGGGGATGAACATCCCGCGAAACGTCGTCCTCGTCATGCTCCTCTCCGGCGCCATCGCTGGGATCGCCGGGATGGGCGAGGTCGCGGGCATCACCCACCGCCTTCAGCACGGAATCTCGCCGGGCTATGGCTACACGGCCATAATAGTGGCGTGGCTTGCGAAACTGAACCCGGCGGGCATCGTGGTCACGTCGTTCCTCTTCGGCGGGCTCCTGGTGGCCGGATACGCGGTGCAGATCTTCGGCATCCCGGCGGACATCGCCACGATGCTCCAGGGGTCCCTGCTCTTCTTCGTGCTTGGCGGGGAGGCCCTGGCACGCTACAGGGTAAAGCTTGTGCGCGCGGGAGGGCCAGCGGGGCGTGCAGCGTCGGTGACGCCGCGGCTGGGGACAGGCTAACGTGGGGCGTGGCCCGTCGCCAGGCCGCGCGAGGCAGAATCGGGAGGTATCGTCAGATGGAGCAAACGGCCATGGCCTTCGTGACGTCCGTGCTGGCCGCCGCGGTGGCGGCCGGCACCCCCATACTGTACGCAGCGCTGGGCGAAGTCGTCACCGAGCGCAGCGGTGTTCTGAACCTGAGCCTCGAAGGGACGATGCTCGTGGGGGCGGTCAGCGGATTCCTCGTGACCGTGCGCACCGGGAGCCTAGCCGCGGGTGTGGTGGCCGCTGCCGTGGCCGGAGGCCTCATCGCGGCGCTGCATGCGTTCCTCACCGTGACGCTCAAGGTGAACCAGGTGGTGAGCGGCCTCTCGCTCACCCTGTTCGGCACGGGGGTCAGCGGGTACCTGGGGAAGCCGGTCATCGGGGTGCCGACGCCCGTGTCGTTCAAGCCGGTCGTAGTTCCGGGGCTCGCCCGGATACCAGTCCTCGGTGATGTGCTCTTCAACCAGGACATCCTGGTCTACGCGTCATACGTTCTTGTGGTGGCGCTCTGGTTCTTCTTCTACCGCACCCGACCCGGGCTACACATGCAGTCGGTCGGCGAAAGCCCCGAGACTGCCGACGCCCTCGGAATCAACGTGTTCGCCACAAGATACGCATACACCATCATCGGCGGCATGCTCACCGGCATCGGCGGTTCCTACCTCTCGCTTGCCTACGCACCGAGCTGGATCGAGTACATGACCGCTGGGCGCGGCTGGATCGCAATCGCCCTCGTGATTTTCGCCGTTTGGAACCCGCTCCGGGCCATGCTGGGCGCTTACCTCTTCGGCGGTATCGACGCGCTGGGCTTCAGGATACAGGTGCTGGGCGCGATCATCCCGTCCTTTTTCCTGAAGATGATGCCCTACATCTTTACCATAGCCGTCCTCATCTTCGCTACCGCCCGCTCGCGCAACTATAGGATCGGCGCCCCCGCCGCCCTCGGCGTCCCGTACGAGCGTGAATAGGACGCCTGCGGGAACCGATCCGCTGGGGGCCAGCTCACAGGGCCGTGCCAGTTTGCCAGCAGCTTCCGGGTTGCCGATGCTTGCACGACAGGGCGCCCCCAATCTGGATGGCCTCAGCGACAGGCGTAAGTGAGGATGCATTAGTCCTCGCCCCTCTTCCAGTAGTTGCCGGGTTGCCGGTGTTGCACTCGGGGACGGCGCCCCAAGCGGGGCGCGCTTCGCCAAAATCCGGCCCGTCCGGCTAGGCAGCCAGATTTTGACACCCCTCGTGCAATCACCGGCAACCCCTCCCAAAAAGTCGGGACCATTTTCGCACCCCCACTTAGCGTCATCCTGACGCCATGGTTTCCGCATGCTGAGACTCCCGCCGCCGACTGTGTTCGTTGCCGCGGCTCTGTTCTCCTTCTCTGCGGACGCGGGCCGTCGGCGCCGTCGCGCGTTTTAGCAGGCCTCCTGGCGTGGCCTCATGCGTACCTGCGGTTGTGGCCGCGCGGCTGTGGCTCCGTGAGGTGGCTTTCTGTTGCTCGGGTCGCCCGCCGGAGATCCCGGCGGCCTTCGAAGAGATCTCGATAACCGCTTGCCGCCCCAGGATAGAGTCGTGACCGTTGTCTTCACGGGCATGGACTCCACCGCGAAGCACCCGTACCTGGCGAGCCGCACGGCGGCGAGCTGGCCGGGACCCATTCCGTCCCCGATGAAGAGGATAGCGTTTCGTGCCACCTCGTACTCGGCGGCCGAACACGCCGCCCACGCACCAATGTCCGTCTCCAGGCCCCGGGTGCCGGCACCCCATGAAGGCATGAGCGTGAGCGCCGCCTCAAGCGCGATAGCAGCAGGGACGGAGATTGGCGGTCTTCTACGCACGGCATTCGACCTCCCGTGTTCGGCATGCGTGTCCGACCTTCACGTCCGGTCCGTCTCCTCCCTGCGCCACAACCGCTCCGAAGTGCTTGCCGACCGCCTCAGCCTGCGCGCCTGCCGGGTTGGGTCGTCGCTGAACCCTCGCTGATCTCCTGCCAAGCCCGCTCGCCCAAGTCGCGGACCGGACTCCCGGCGTCGCCCCTCTCCCCCGGGGTTGGCTCGCTGCTGTTCAGGTCTTGAGCCCCGTGAGCGAGATACCCTGCACGAAGTACCTCTGGGTGAACATGAAAAGCACGAGGACCGGTGCTATGGCCATGAGCGAAGCGGCGTTGATGAGGTTCTGGAAGCTGAAGTACTGCCCGGAGAAATACGGAATGGCCAGCGGCAGCGTCCGCAGCCGATCGGAGTTCACCACTATGAGGGGCCAGATGTACGCGCCCCAGTGCCCCGTGAACGTGAACAAAGTCAGCGTCGCCACGGCCGGCTTGGTGAGCGGCATCACGATCTGCAGGAAGATGCGGAACTCGTTTGCCCCGTCGATCCTGGCCGCGTCGAGCAGCTCGTCGGGGATGCTCGTTATAAACTGCCGCATCATGAAGATTCCAAACGCGCTCGAGAGCCCCACCACGATAAGCCCGGCGTAGGTGTTCACCAGGCCCGCCTTGGAGACCATCACGTAAAGTGGCACGATCGTGGTAGGGAAGGGGACCATCATTGTGGAGAGGATGATCCAGAACAGAAACGACCTCCCGGCGAACCGGTACTTTGCGAACCCCATCCCCGTCATGGAGCTCGTAAGGACCGTCGCCGCCGTGGGGATCACCGAGGTGATGATGCTATTCAGGTAGTACCTCGCGAACGGGATCATCCTGAATACCTCTGAGAAGTTCGAAAGCACCGGCTTTTTCGGGAAGAACGTAGGCGGGAAGAGTACCACTTCCTGGAGCGACTTGAACGACGACAGGACCAGCCACACGAATGGGGTCGCGGTTGCGGCCGCACCGGCGGTTACCACTGCATACGTGAGGACCCGCCCCAGGATTCGCAGCGCATCGGAACCCCGTCGCCTGGATGCTCCGGCGTGCGTGCCCGCGCTTCCAACCCTGTGAGACCTCCGAACACGGCGAACACCGCGAGCACCGCAGGTGTCACGAACACCATGGGCGCCGGGATCACCGTGAGCGCTCTGAGCACCATGAGCACTATCAGTGATATCAGCACCATGAGCACTGCGGGCACAGCGAGCGCCATTGATGCTGCCCATGTTGCCCACGGCCCCCGCGCTGCCCGTGTTTCCTCCAATGCCGACGTTTCCTGCGCTTCCTTCGGTGCCGGCGCCGCTTGCGGCGTTTGCGTCGCTCCACCCTGTCACGCCGCTCGTACCGCTCATTCTGTTCATCCCGCTCATTCGTAGCTGACCTCTCTTCCTATCAGCTTCCACTGGATCGCCGTCACCACGAGGATGATGGCAAACAAGACGAACGACATGGCAGCCGCCAGGCCGAACTGGA
Organism: Bacillota bacterium; assembly: GCA_012516125.1. Classification (GTDB taxonomy): domain Bacteria; phylum Bacillota; class SHA-98; order UBA4971; family UBA4971; genus UBA6256. Next base: position 20,319 of record JAAYXB010000084.1, read on the forward strand.
GGTCGCCGAACGCGCGCTTATATATGTAGTAGACCACGACGTGCGTGGAGTCCAGCGGGCCCCCCTGGGTGAGGACGTTGACGATGCTGAAGACCTGGAAGGAGCTGATGATGCTCGTGACGAGCACGAAGAGCGTCGCCGGTTTCAGAAGCGGCAGCGTGATGTGCCTGAAGAGCGCAAATCCTCCCGCCCCATCTATCATCGCTGCTTCGTAGTACGTCTGCGGGATCCCCTGGAGCGCCGCGAGGAAGATCACCATCCGGTAGCCCACCCCGGACCATATCGCCACAATTATCACCGCAAGCATCGCGGTGCCGATTTCCTGGAGCCAGTCGTGGGTGGGGAGGTGGAGGACCCGCATGACCCAGTTGAGCAGCCCGACATGGGGGTGGTAGATCCACTGCCATATCACGGCCGAGATGGAGAGAGGCGTCACCACTGGCAGATAGTACAGGAGCCGGAAGAAGCCTCGGGCGCGCATCTTGGTGTTTAGCAGCAATGCTACCATGAGCGCAAAAGCCACCTCGACGGGTACGACGCCCGCCGTGTAGACGGCGGTGTTGCGCAGCGAGATCCAGAAGAGGTCCTCGGAGAGGAGGGCGGTGTAGTTGCCCAGGCCTACCCATGGGTGTGCGGGCCATATGATGCTCCACTTGTGAAAGCTGATCCAGAACCCCCAGACCATCGGTATGATGGTCACCATGAGGTAAAAGACCACACCAGGGGACACGAAAACGTACGGCGCGACCAGCCTTTGCAAGCGGTGCCACGTGAGCGGGCGCCTCTTTAGGGCGACCGCTGTTGACAAACCCGAGTTCACGTTCCGCCAACCTCCTTCCGGGGCCCGGCTCACTCCGTCCGAGGACGGGCGGGCCCGCCCTGCCGCGTCGTGGCTGCGGTAGCGGCGTTGCCAGGGGCCGGGCGGGCCCGCCGGTTGAGCTGTTTCCGTAAGCGTTACCGATATGTGAGACTCCTTACCCGTTATGTGGGACTCCTTACCCGTTATGTGAGATTCCTTAGCTGTAACCCCGGTCCCGGGTGAGGGGCCAGGCCGGCTCCTCACGGCTTCGCAAGAGCCTTCTGCTCCTTCTCAGCCTTGATCGCTTCTTCAGAGAGCCACTTCATGGCCTTCTCGGGGCTCTCACCCTTCAGGATGACGAGCTCGTACGCCTTGCGCAGAAGCTCATCATCGAGCCGGCGCGTAGTCCAAGGCGCCGGCACGCTGTTCTTCATCGATTCCATGCACGGCGCGAGCAGCGGGTCGTTCTTGTACTCCGGAAGCTCAAGGAGTGCCTTGCGCGTGGGAAGATCCCCGGTCTTCGTTATCCACCTCTTCTGAGCATCCTCCGACGTCAGGTAGGCGATCCACTTGGATGCAGCTTCTGACGGAGCTTTCTTGGACACGACGTATGCCCATGATGTCAGGAGTGTCGCGCGAGACCCTCCCGGCTTGGGGGCCGGGATCTGCGCGATCTTGAATACGAGGTCCGGCACCGTAGCCCTGAAGCTGCCTATCATCGCCGGGTGCGCGAATACCATCCCAAGCTTGCTCTGGCGGAAGGCGTTCCACCTGGAACCCATCTGCCTGTCCTCGACCTTGTACTCGGTCACGAGGTCTGCTGCAAACTTGAGGGCCTGAGCCGCCGCGGGGGAGCTGAAGTCGGGGAGGTCGGTTTCGTTGTTCCACAGCGAGGCACCGTTCTGCAGCATGAGGGACGCGAGCACAGGCCCGTATCCGCCGGTGGCCACGCCCATGCGAGTAGTAACGCCGTTTGCGTCGCGCTGGTGTATCGCTTTGGCGTACTCGATAAGCTCGGCCCACGTCTGCGGGGGCTTCGCGGGGTCCAGCCCGGCCTCGTTGAAGAGCTGTGGGTTGTAGAAGAGGACTATCGTCTGTGTGTCAACAGGGAATCCGTAGTAACTGCCGCTCACCTTGAGGCGCTTTATGGCCGATGGCACGAAGTCTGCCTCGATTTGAGCGGTGGTTGCCACCTTCGGGCTGATGGGCTGCAACACTCCCGTCGCCGCATAAGAGGCTACCTGGCCCGCGGGAATCTGGAAGGTGTCTGGGCCGCTCCCGGCCGCGAGCGCTGGGAGGAGTTTCTGGAAGTAGTCGGTCTCGGGAATCGACTCGATCTGGATTTCGACGTCGGGGTTCTTCTCCATGAACTCCGCTGCGAATGCTTCCACCATTTCCTTGCGGGCCGGAGAGTGATGCTGCCAGTGCACTATTGTCGTCTTCTTCGCAAGCACCGCTCCGCTTGCTATCCACATGACAAGCAGGGCGGCGATGCACAGCGCGAAAACCCGTCTCGTCTTCCTGGTCACGGTTCATACCTCCTCGAGACGTGAGATGAAGATCCTGGCTTGCCAGCCAGGTTGGTCGCCACGGATCCGCGCCACTTTTGGGACTGGCGTTGCGCGTGGGGTTGCCGGTGTTCGACTTCAGGGGCGACGCGCTCACGGTGCGCCTCCATGGAGTTCGGCGTTCAGGTTTGCCAAATCCCAGTGGCCCCGTCGTGTAGATACCGGGCACCTCTCCGAAAGTGGCAATAATTTTCCATCCCGCAGTCAGGCCCGAATTATCCGTCTCTTTGCGCATTACTGTTGACTGTGAGGTTGCCTGCCGCAACCAGCCTCCTTTCGACTGCCGTTTGCGTCACGTCTTGCGCCACGTCCGTCTCCAAGCCTCAGTTCGCCCGCGATAGCTCCACCGGCCGCGCGCTTCTAGCCGATTCATAGGCGGCTAGTGCTATCTCGAGCGCTCTCATGCCGTCGATGCCGCTCGCCGCCGGGGCGGTGCCGTCGCGCACCGCCTGCACGAAGTCCTTCACAAGGGCTAGGTCCATGTCGTCGCCCCAGTGCCTGTACAGGACGGTGTGCTGCGGGTCGCTCGCATGCACGAGGACCTGTGCGAAAACGTCTACCGAGATCACGCCCGCCGTGCCGATTATCTCCATGGTGACGTCGCCCCACGTGGGATACGCTTTCGGCCTGGACCAGCTCGGGTCGAGGGTGGCGAACGCGCCGCTTCTGAATTCTATGCAGAGGGTGCCGCAGTCGTCGATGTCCATGTCGTGCATTCGCGTGTCTATCTCGGCGTACACGCGTTCTGCCTCGTCCGCCAGGAACCACCTGAGGAGGTCGGCCACATGGACCGTGTGGTCAAGGACCGCTCCGCCGCCGGCCAGGGCGCGGTCGATGAACCAATCCCCGGGCATCCGCCCGTGGTTGGTGCCGCTTACGGCGAGCACCTTTCCAATCCTGCCCTCATCGATGAGCTGTTTCGCCCTTATCACAGGTGGCGCGTGCCGGACAGGGAACGCCGTGGCGAGCTGGACGCCGCGCGCCCGGCACTCGTTCACCATGGCGGCGGCGTCTTCACGCGTCGTTGCTATCGGTTTTTCGCAGAGCACGTGCTTGCCCGCCTGTGCGGCGGCAATAACGTGTTCCTTGTGGCGGGCGTTCTCGGAGCACACTATGACCGCGTCGAGGTCGGCAGCGAGAAGCTTGTCCACATCGCGATAGTATGGTGCCCCGAACTTCCGCGAAGCGGCTTGTCCGCGCTCCTCTGAGTCGTCTGCGATGCCTGCCAGAGTCGCGCCGGCGACGGCCCGCACGGCCCGAGCGTAGCTGTACGCGTGCATGTGGGCAAAGCTTACCATGCCGATGCGTACTTCGCGACGGGAGCCTGTTGCGCGTATCATCCCATGCTCACCACCTTCCCCGTGCAGGCCGAGCGGGTGGCCGCAAGGCTTATCTCGAGAGCGGCCACGGCGTCTTCCGGCAGTACGCGCGGCGTGCACTCGCCTCGCACATAGGCGAGAAACTCGCGGATCTCGCGAAGATAAGGCTCTCTGTCTCTCAGCGGGCTTTCCGGGACTGCAACCCCGGGCGTCCCGCCCCCATCCCCGCTTCCACTTCCGCTTCCGCCGGCCGCCTCGCCGTTGCCCCCGCCCGGCGAGACGGCGGTCGCAACGGACAGCGGGCGAGATTTGAGGCTGTCGTATTCGATCATCCCTGAGCTTCCGCATATCTCAAACCTGTACGAAAACGGACCCGGATGCGCCCAACTTCCTTCGACGTGGGCGATGACGCCGTTCTTCATGCGCACCACCACAAGAGCATACTCGAGAGGTCTATCGTTACGCACCTTACGCGCATACACGTGGTCCACGGGGCCGAAGCACCATCTGAGGAAATCGAAGTCATGAATGGAGAGGTCTAAGAGCACCCCGCCGCTGCGTCCTTCGTCTGCGTACCAGTCCGCCCAGCCCCTGGGGAACGGCCCGACCCTTGAGAGGCGGACGGTACCGATGTGCCCAAGTTCCCCGGAGGTTATCATGTGGCGCGCAGTCTCGTACTCGGGGAAATACCGCAACACGTGCGCTATCCCGAGCTTCACGCCACACGCCCGGCAGGTATCGATCATGGCCTTCGCGTCCTCGGTAGAGAGCGCCACCGGCTTCTCGCACAGGACGTGCTTGCCGGAGCGGGCGGCTTGTTCGACTGATTCCCTGTGGAGGTACGTCGGAAGGCACACATCAACGACGTCAACCTCCGGGTCGGTGAGTGCTGCCTCCGGATCAGTCGTGGGCAACGCGCCGCACGTCGATGCGAGCTCCTGGGCCTTACCGAGATCCTGGTCGATTACATACGCTACGCGTCCCTCTTCGCTGCGCTGGTAGCAGCCGGCATGCACTCGCCCCATGGTGCCGGCGCCCCAAATAGCAACCTTGTGCACCCTAACACCCCTCTCCCGTGTCACTCCTGCCTCTCATGTCCCTTGTGTCTTTCCCGAGTGTTCCCTGGACGTTTCCCGTGTGCTCTCTATCCTGGACGCCTCTCTAGAAACCGCGGCGGTGGCGATGTCGAGACGTCGCAGCCAGCGCGGTAGCGGAACAGTTACTATGGGACTCGAACAAATTGTTCTCCTGTCGATCGATGCCTATCCACAGTATATCAAAGCATAGCCATCAGAGTCAAGCATAGCCTGTGCAGGAGTATCATACCAGCATGACTTGCTTTTGGGCTATCATGCATTACCGTGTTGAAATACCAGCAAATGTGTCGTATCATGTTGGTACGGGTTTCCCCGAGACGTTCATCGTGGTCTCGAATTAACTCTCCTTGCGCGGCCGCGTGCTGCGGGGCCTGCGGCCGCCGGGTAAAGGACACGAAAACGTTGCCCGTCCATCGGTTTTGCTCGCGGGCATCATCGGCTTTGGCTGGACAACGGCCCGCGTGTCGCGAGGGGTGGTTCTGTCCAGCGGAACGCTTGACCTTGACAGGGAGTTGCCATGATTGTGAGGTAATGGAGCATGACCGACTTGAGACGCGCCGCCGACTCCACGCTTGCCAAGAAGGTCAACACCATGCTTGTCGTGGACGCGGTCAGGAAGTACTCACCGCTCTCCCGGGCGGACGTGGCGAAGCTCACCATGCTCAGCCCGTCCACGGTTTCTGGGATAGTGTCGGACCTTGTCAGGGCCGGCCTCGTGACCGAGACGAAGGGAACCGCCGCCAGCGTTGGTGGGAGGCGGCCGATCCTTCTCACCCTGAACGCGAGCGCGAGTCTCGCTGCCATCATAGATGTCCAGGTGGCCAGGATTCTGTATGGGGTCATTGACCTCGCGGGAAGCCCGGTTTACGTCATGAAGGAGGACGCAGACCTCTCGAGCCCGGCAAGCACCGCGGACCAGGTTCTCAGGGCGGCTGCGCGAGCCCTCGCAAAGCTTCCGCGGGCGAGCGCTGGGGCGGCCGCAGGGATCGGCGTCGGAGTCCCGGGGATCGTCGACAGCAGAACGGGGGTCATCCTGAAGTCAACGCGGCTGCGGTGGGCCAACTTCCCGCTCGCGGCGCGACTTCAGCGCGAATTTGGCCTGCCCGTGCTGGTCGAGCGCGACGTGCGCGCCGCAGCCTGGGGGGAGAGGTGCTACGGGCATGCCCGGAACGTGAGCGACTTCGTCTATATGACGGTGGGGGAAGGTGGGTTCGGTGCGGGGCTCGTGGTGAACGGCAAGCCCTATACGGGTGCCCGCATGCACGCGGGCGAGCTCGGGCATATGACCGTGGACATGCACGGCGAGAGGTGTTTGTGCGGTAACATCGGGTGTCTCGCCGGGGCAGCTCTGGCCTCGATTCGGGAGTGGAAGGCCGGAGGGGCCGATGACGCGCTCGTTGAATACTCTGCTACAGGCCTGGTTAACCTCGTCAACCTGCTCGACCCCGAGCTTGTCGTGCTCGGCGGCGACATCGGAGGACGGCCGGATTTCGCGTCGCGCGTGGAGGCGGTGGCGAAAGAGCGGGCCCTTCTGGCGCCCGGTCAGATGCCACGCGTCCTTCCGTCGCAGCTTGGGGACATGGGGGTTGCCCTTGGACTCGCCGGCCTGGTTTTCGACAGGTTCTACTGGAGCCACGCGCTCGCTCAGGATCTCCCCGAGATGGGTGAACGCGGAGGAATGAGCTACCGCACCTGAGGCAGCGCCGAAAGAGGACGAGGCCGAGCGGGCGTGCCGAGCGCAGGGCGGCGGGGCCTGCCTTCCACTATGAGCGACGGCAAAAGCACGGGCGCGAGGCGGCTGGATGTCTGGATGGAGCTGGCGGATCTAATGCTGAAGCCGGAATGGCGGCGAGCGGCACCGCGGCGAGACTGGGGTACGGACGGCGGTGATACGATGAAGCTGCAGACGGTGGTCATTCTTGCCGGCGCTGCTTGCGCGCTTGTCCTGGGAATCGTGCTCATGGCGGCTGCGTCATTGCTGGCGCGGTCGGTTCCGGCGTTCGGAGGACGGTTCATGAGCCAGGCGGGCGCTGCGCGGGATGCGGTCGAGGCCGGGCCGCGCCCTGGCCTGCAGCCTGGGGAGGTGTCCGAGCCCGGGGCCGGAACCAGCCCCAACCCGAGTCCCAATCCCAACCCAGACTCCAACTTGAGCCCCAACTCCAGGTCCGGGCCGGGCCCGAACCCTGGCTTCAGTGCAGGCTCCGGTTCCAGTCCCAGCTCTAGCTCTAGCTTCAGCCCCAGCTCTATCTCCAGCTCCAACCGCACTTCCAGCTCCGAGTCTGGGTCCGGGGCCGTGCCCGTGTCCGTATCTGCAGCCGGGGCTGTCGCCGCGGCCTGGGCCGTCGCCGGGGCGGACGAGGAGGAAGAAACCAACGTGGAAGCCGGTGATAACGTGACAGATGGATCGAGCGCCTCGCTTCGCCTGGCGGCGCCGCATGGCCCTCTCGCGGACTACGTGATATACATTAACTGGGACGGGTTCGCCTATGACTACTATGAATGGGCGAACGGCCGCAGTGGCCCGGGCACGCCTGTCCTCAACTTCCTCGCTTCGCGCGGTGCGCTCTTTACGGGTGCCCGCAACGGTTTCCCGAGCATCACCAATCCGATGCAGATCAGCATCGTCACGGGCGCATGGCCGGCCGTGCATGGGAACAGGTACCGTTACTACGATCCTGTTGAAAACCTCGTGAAGCAAACCGGCAGGGACAACGCCGCCGAAACCATCGCGGAGGCAGTCGAGAGGTCGGACCTGTCGTGCGCTTCCGTTCAGCAGTTCACGCTGGACGGCCGCGGAACTTATCCCTCGGACCCATCTCATCTTTACATACAGCCTGGCGGGCCCTGGCGGCGAAGGCTCGCCGAGGCGGTCAAGATCCTCCGGCGGGAGACTGTCGTTTCGCAGAATGGACCTGTCACGGTGCCGGAGGTTCCCCGGTTCCTGGCCATCTACGCCGACGACCTGGACGCGGCAGGCCATAACTCCGGGATCGCATACGGACTATCCCTGGTCTTCAACTACGACGGGTGGAAGGCGAAAATGGTCCGGCAACTGGCCGCGATGGATCGAGATCTGGGGTTGCTCGTGGAGGCACTGGTGGACCTTGGGATCTTCGACAGGACTTCGATCGTGCTTACAGCCGACCACGGGATGTCGCCTGTCTCAGGAAAGTCCAGCCTGCCGGATCTTCTCGCCACGCTGCGTGGTCTTGGCCTAAGATGCGAGTTGCTCGCGCCGGGCGAGCGAGCGGCAGACGACACGGACGTGGTGCTGGTGAGCGCGGGGCTTGCCGTCCAGTTCTATTTCAGGCGGGACATCACGCTGACCCGGTACGACGCGATCATAGATGCGCTGTCAACCGAGCCGTATTTCGGGGGGTACATGTCCTACCACGAGCTCAGGAAAGCCGGCGCCCACCCGGACCTGGGGCAACTGCTCATATGGCCCAGGCCGCCCCACCACTTCAAGACTCAGGGATTTTTCTTCGGAATAGCCGGCCAGCACGACTCCGGCGACGACACATCTCGCCACGTGTTCATGCTGCTGAGCGGAGCGGGCGTAAGGCACGGGGTTGTCATCGATAGGCCCGTCGAAATCATCGACGTGGCGCCCACCATCTCCCATCTCCTCGGAATAAGACCGCCCGCGAATGCCACGGGCCGCGTGCTGGCGGAGGCGCTGCTTCCCGGTGCTCCCGCGTCCGGCCTTCAGCAGGAAAGCCACGGCCAGCAAGAACCCCGGCCTGCCCCTCGCAGGTCGCTGGATCAGCAGGGCGTGCGCCGGGAGCGGACTCCAGAATGACGTCGAGAACAAGTTCGTTGTGCGCACTGTCTCCCGACGTTTTTCCCCTCAGTTGACCTCCTCTGCTCCGTTGCCTGGTGACGAAGCCGGCCACTGCCATGGCCACAAAATCGGCGGACAAGCGGACAACTCGTGGACAGCCGCGCTACAGTCCGTGGACAACCGGCGCCCGACCTGCCGTGCGTCAGCTCGGTGCACTGGCACGCAGCGTCGAGGGAGGTTGTGTACCGCGTCCGCCTTCACCCGGTCGGCGGGCGCAGCCGGGTAGGGCCGGAGGGGGACGCGGACATCGCGTTCAGGCCGGGGCGGCCCGGGGCGGTCTCGGTGCGCAGCCCGGCGGGCAGCGGGCGCGATCTCTCGGACATCAGCGCAGCGAGCCGGGGCAGGGAGATCGAGCTGAAGATACCGCTCAGGCTCCTTGGAAACCCCAGGACGCTCTTCGTGGCTGTGGAAAGCAGGTTCCAGGGGATCATGATCGACCAGACCATGTGGCGCGTCCTCGATCTCAACGGAGCTTTCGGGACGGAACCAGACGCCCCGGGATAGCAGGAGTGGTACTGAGCCATGTAGAAGTCTGCTCGAGATCGCTGGATGGAGGTCTCTTCCTGGAGAAGGGCGGGCCTGAAAGGGGCGGACGGCTCATGAGACTGTCTGCAGTTGATACGGAAAGATGCATCGGCTGCCAGAGCTGCATGTTTGCGTGCGCGAGGCGGCTTGGTGAGGCGGGCCTCGCCAGCACGTGCATAGGAGTGAGGTCCATCGGAGGCATGGAGCGGGGCTTCAAGGTGGTCGTGTGCAGGGCTTGTGACGACCCGCCCTGCGCGAGGGTTTGCCCTGTGGGCGCGCTGCAGGTCCGCAAGGGCGGAGGTGTGCGGCTGGACGAGGCGCGGTGCATTGGGTGCGGCCACTGTCGTGATGCGTGTATCATCGGTGCGGTCTTCTGGGATGACGAAACCGCGAAGCCGATGATCTGCGTCCACTGCGGCTACTGCGCGAAGTTCTGTCCGCACGGGGTGCTTAGCGTAGAGACGGCCGAGACGACTGAGAGCGCTCCCGGCATTGGCATGGCCGTCAGGGGAGAGAGCATGGAGAGGCAGGAGAGGCTAGAGAGAGCGCCGCAGGCGAACAATGCGGTAGACGCAACAGAGAAGGCGGAGGGGGCTGGGGCCAATGCTTAAAGCAGATCCTCTCGCGAACGTCCTCTACATCGACCTTTCGAAGAAGCGGCACTGGGTCGAGCGGCGGGAGGACCTCTTCGAGAAGAACATAGGCGGGGCGGGCGTGGCGGTCGAGATCCTGCACGAGGAGTGTCCTCAGGGCGCGGATCCGCTTTCCCCCGAGAACCCCATCATATTTGCGGTGGGTCCGCTGACGGGGCTGTTCCCCCTGGCCTCGAAAACCGTGGCCATGTTCAAGTCCCCGCACACCGGCAACCTCGGCGAGAGTCATGCAGGTGGGCGAAGCGCCGTCGCCATCCGGACGGCCGGGTACGGGGCGATCGTCATCCGAGGAGCAAATGATATCCCGGGGTATGTGGCTATCCACGGCAGCGAGGTCCATTTCCGCGACGCCCGCACCCTCTGGGGCATGAGGAACAGCTTCACCGTTGGTCGCATCATCCGGGAGAACGAGCCGGCGGCCGGGCTTCGCAGCATCATGCGCATCGGCAGGGCGGGAGAGAAACTGATACCGTACGCCTGCGTTACCACGGAGAGCTACAGGCATTTTGGCAGGCTGGGGCTCGGCGCGGTCTTCGGCAGCAAGAAGCTGAAGGCGGTCGTGGTGTCGGGCAAGCACTCGCTGCCGGTGGGCGGGGGCGGTGCCGCGGAATATCGGCGCGTGTACGACCAGATATACCAGGAGGCCGTTGCCTCGCCGGTCATGAAGAAATACCACGACCTCGGGACGCCGGAGAACGTCCTGCCCTTGAACGCCCTTGGTGGCCTGCCGACGCGTAACCTGAAGGACGCCAGGTTTGAGGGGGCTGACCGTATCTCCGGCGAGGCCCTGGCCGAGCATTACCTGGGGCGGAGGCTGGCGTGCTCTCACTGTCCGGTGGGGTGCATACACATCGCGGCGCTCCGGGAGCCTGACGAGAACGAACCTTACTTTTACAAGACCAGCATGATCTCCTACGACTACGAGCTCATCTACGCGCTTGGCTCGATGCTCGGCGGGTCGGACCCCGAGGGCCTTCTGAAGCTCATCGACCGCATCGAGGTCTACGGGCTTGACGCCATGAGCACCGGCGTGGTGCTGGCCTGGGCGACGGAGGCCCAGGAGCGTGGTCTCGTATCCGAGGACGCGGCGGGCGGCCTACGGCTTGCCTGGGGCGACTATCCCGCGTACCTCGAGGCAGTGCGGCGCATCATCGAGCAGCCGAACGAGTTCTACGCGGCCCTCGCGCGCGGCGTTGAGCACGCTGCCTCGGTATACGGGGGCGAGGACTTTGCCCTCGCCTTCGGCGGCAACGAGATGCCAGGCTACCACACGGGTCCCGGGGCATACCTGGGGTTCCTGGTGGGCGCGCGGCACAGCCACCTGGACAGCGCAGGTTACAGCGTGGACCAGAAGGTGCTGACGAAGAAGCAGATCGGCCCGGACGAGCTTGCGCGCGAGATCCTGAAGGAGGAGCGCTGGCGACAGGTCCTGTCCAGCCTGGTTGTGTGCTTCTTCGCCCGCGGCATATACAGCCCCGACACGACCGCGGCCGCCCTGCGCGTGGCCGGGTTCGACTGTACTTCCGAGGATCTCCAAAGGATCGGCGCAGTGATACATACCCGCAAGTACGCCTTCAAGTTCCGCGAGGGGTTCTCCTTCGACACGCTCCGCGTGCCCGAGCGGGTCTCCGAAACCCCAAGCCCCGTCGGCACGCTAGATAGCCGGTACCTCCAAGCCGCTGTTGACTACGTATGCAGTGACATCTCTAGAGCAGGGTGCTGAGATGATTGTCGCCGTTCGTCGGGTGACTGGTCGAAGCCATGAGCTTATCGGCTGACTAGGGAAGTTATGCACCAAGCCTACAGTTGACTACCTCTGAATAGCGGCATAACCTGTGTAAGCACTCAACTTGCATTGTGACCGCCAGTATTGCTCAGGTCGTCACCGTGCGTAAGGAAAGTCCAGGCCCTACGGGGCATTTGAATACACACTCAAGACCGGTGCGCGCGGTGTCGACTTTCTCCCTGGCTGCACGCAACCTCGGGCGCGATTAAGTCATTTACTTTGCTGCCGATTGCCCCTCCGGCTGCAATCCCATGGCATGAAGCGCCTCGAGCACGGTTTTGAGATTCTCTTGAACGTCAGGTTGATCAGGGTTGTCCCTCAGAGCTGCCTCAAAACACTGCGCTGCTTCTTCCGGTCTGCCAGTTCGGAACAAGCAGATCCCTTTCAAGTTCATCCGTTCAGGATCCAGATCGGCAGGGTCAAACCGATCTAACCACTTAAGTGCTGTTTCGAAGTCGCCCTGGGCCATGGCCACTATTGCCATATTGTGCCATACATCTGTGTTTGTCTCATCGAGCTGTAGGGCCTGCATAAGGACCGCGTGCGACTGTGATATATGCGAGAGATGGAAAAGCCTGACTGCTTCAACGAGCAGTGCTTCAGTGGTCCATTCGGACACAAGGGGAGCGTAAAGGTCCCGGGATTCGAATGACTTGGTGAGAATCTGTTGCCCTTTCTGGTAGTCGACGTTCAGGTCAATCCCCCATTTTTGCCTAAACAGGAGGTGGTCGTTAGGCGTAGGTTTCTCCACCTGTAGCTTGCCGAAACGTGTAGAGGAGGATCGATGGACCAAGACGTCTCTAGCTGCGAGCACATTATACCCAACCATCATTGCGCGGAGCGCGAAGTCGCTCTCCAGAACCGCTCTACTCTGGAATCTGACATCGAAGCCCCCAATCTTGTCGAGAAGTCTACGGCTGATAACCGTACAGAAGGTAGTAAGCAGCTGTTCAGGGCTAACCAACCCAGCATGTCGACGGTGGTGCGCCCTTTCGTTCAGAGTCGGATCGTCATGTTCTTCCTCTGAGCTTGGAAGCCCCTCTGGTGAGTCCTCTCTATAGCTGTTGACTGCGCTCACAATTGCGCCGTCATTTGCTACACTTATGCATGCGAGTAATCGAGCCAGCCACGCATGCGTAACAACCACGTCCCCGTCCATGAGCACAATGTAATCGCCCTTAGCGACACGGATTGCGTTGTTTACAGCTCCCGCGTAAGACCCGCTTGTAGCCCGCACCACAGTAACATTAGGATGAGAGGTCGCCACTACGTTCACATAATCCGTTACGGAGCTCTCTTTGCCCAAATCGCACAAGATCACCTCGATTTCCTCTTGAGTGTGCCTGAAGACGTTCTTTACGCACTTTACGACATGCTCGAGTTCGTCGTCGCACACGATAATGATGCTTGTGAGACCCTGAGTGGGCCGGAACCAGTCAATTCCCCACAACTCGCGACCCGATGGGGGTGTGCCGTTATAATACGCGCGAAGCTTGCCATACAGCTGGTTAGTACTTTGTTGGACAAGATAGCGCGTGCGCACTTCGGGCTCACTTCGAAAGCTTACCTGTCCTTTGTGATAGACAAACACCTCTGGCACTACCGCCAAGCGATAACCTGCTTCTCTCAAGCGGTGGCTGATTTCAAGGTCCTCGTTGCCGAGGAAGAGATCCTCGTCAAAAAGCCCGCTTTCTTCCAATACGCTCCTGCGGACCATAAGGCAGAAGCCTATTAGGAGTTTGGTGTCTAAGACCTGGCGCGCGTACCGCTCCTTCATAAACGTGGCAACCTGCATCCCATTGCAGTTCTCCCCTATTTGTCCAATATAGTGGTGGAGATTCTGGAGACCGGCAGCGAAATTGGATACGGGCCCAGTGGCCGCAATTGTTGCATCCTCTAAAAGAGGCCTGATTAAACCGTCAAGCCACCCCGGGAATACTACAGTGTCAGGATTCAGCATGCATATGAACTGGTTTTCAGCCTCTCGTATACCAATATTGGCTGCTGCAGCGTAGCCAAGGTTTTCGCGAAGGGATATGATGTTGATCCTGCTGTCAGGCAACATGCTTTTGAGCGTCTTCACATATTCCAGCGAGGGGTCGTTTGAATGGTTATCAACTATAATAACTTCATCGTCTTTGCCCACCGTGGCCAAGACTGACTCTAAACAGGGACCGATGGTTGACAGTGAGTTATACATCACTATTACTACACTTACCGGGGCGCGTTTTGGGTTCGTCTCGTTCATGCACGGCACAGGTGTACGTATGTCGCAGATCAAGTTCATCCATCGACGGTGCAGCACATTCAGGTTGTCAGCCTCGAGCGCATGTCGTCCCGGGGTCTTTGCTTCATGGTGAATGGCTTTACTCTTAGGATTATAGATCACCTTATACCCTTGATTCCTCACTTTGAGACAGAGGTCGACATCCTCATAACCGTTGCGGTACGCCTCCTCGAACCCCCCTACGTTGAAGAAGAGATCCCTTCTTATAAGCATGGAGGCTCCGGTAACAGCCCAGACTTCTTGCAAGGCTCCCTCTTCCTTATCCTGTTGCCTGTACTTCATGTGGGAGGGCGTGATAGGATAAGGAGCCGCGTAGCATAGATCAACGCCTGCATGTTGGAGAGTTCCGTCAGGAAAGAGGAGTTTCGACCCTACTATGCCAATGGAGGCGTCCGCGTCGGCGGCACTGACAAGCTCCTCAAGCCATCCTGGCAGCACTTGTGTATTGTTGTTAAGAAATACAAGGTACTTCCCAGTAGCTTCACCTGCGCCTCGGTTACACGCGCACGAAAAGCTCATGTTGCTTGGATTAACCACCACGTTTACACTCGGGAATTCTCTTTCGATCCTGTCGGCGGACCCGTCGGTTGAACCGTTGTCGACTACGATTATCTCGTACTTATCTGACTGCCGTAGGTAAGGACCCAACGCTGATAAGCATGCCTGAGTGTACGTCCAGTTGTTATGTATTGGGATAACGATTGAACAAATCGGCGTAGACAAGACAGGTTCTCTGGAAGCCTGAGATGATGTCGCACCTGGGGTTACAGGCACTGCAGCAGCGTACGTCCGACCCACATCGGGACTCACTTGAAGTCTCCTCACCCGTGTATACATCTCAAGCCATTGCCGCGCACCGGTGCGCAGAGTCCACGATTTTCTGACTTCGTCGAAAGCGTTGGCAGCAATGTGCCTCCGGAGGGCTGTGTCAGAGATGAGCGTTTCAATAGATTCTTCCCATTCCTCGGGGTCATTCCCCACCAGTAACCCGGTCTCCCCGTGCTTAACTGTATTGGCATAAGCTTCCAGGTTTGAGTACACCCCAGCTATTCGGCAAGCAGCATATTCTAGGAATTTTATGTGACTCTTGCATCTATTGAATGGATGGTCTATAAGCGGAGCCAGGCCGATGTGAATGTTGCTACGGCGTAGCTGTCGAGCGAACTGCCTGTAATCCGCAGTGACTCCTTCGAACACCTCGACGAAGTCCAAGTTTCTAAGAGACGGTACCGCTACCCCGTACGACCGGAAAACTACTTTGCCAGCATGTCTCTTAAGAATTCGCCGGATCGCTGGGGCAACCATTGCGAGGTCCGCTTCGTGTCCTGGGGTGCCACAATAACCCAAGATCACGGGTCCTGACCCACCCGAGTCGCCGGGTGAGCCAGCGTCGGGAAACCAGATCTCCTCGTCAAGAAAGTTGGGTAACACAAAGACCCTGGGGTTGTAATCGGCCAGCGCGCGGCGAAGGGGCTCCGTGCTCACGCACACAGCATCGGCCTGTTCTATTAGCTCGATGATCGAACCACGCCCACCATCATATACTCCCTTTAGGGCATGCCAAGGTGGGAGGTCGATGAGGAGATCATCCAACTCATAGATAACAGGTTTGTTCATCTCCCTGGCTCTTGCCAGAATACAATCCACTGCGCCCCGTATCATTGGGACCTCCCGTTGTATTACCAAGACGTCTGCTTGCGCAATGGAATCTACGTGCAGTTTCAGCCCTGTGGGACTTGGACGTAGCCCCCGGAGGAACTGGAGCCCACCCTCCTGCATAAGGTACTTCAATGGGCTGACAATCCTAATGGCTGGGCAAGCGTTCCAGGGCTCCCCTGTAAAGTAGGCCAGGACATTGAGTTTCTTGGGTGGACAGGTATTCCTTCTGAAAACGAGGGCCCAAGGAGAGATGAAGCTTACATCCGAATCAACGTCATGATAGAACCCCTGCAATGAAAACTCACGGACCCAATACTCTCGCGGCCTCACATTGATGTGAGTCGATTCAAACAAGTCGCATGGAGTCGAGGAGATGATGACGACCGGCGCATGTGCGCACATGTTGGCGATTGCCTGTGTGCCTTCGGCCGGCGTAAGATGTTCGAGAACCTCGATGCAGACGATCAAATCGTAGTCTCGGTTCAGAGGTTCAAGTATAGATTGGACACGACAGTACGGACGGATATCTTCCCGCACCCGGCTAATTGCATACTCGGATATGTCAATTCCTTCTGCTTCCACTCCGCGGTCTCGCAAGGCCTCCACGAGAAACCCCATGGCGCACCCGACATCCAAAACTGACCTCGGCCTAAACCTGGCAGTTATCTGCTGAGCAACGTTGCCAAAGAACTGCATCCATTGGGGTTGGTTGCGATCGTACGGGATCTCCCCGCACTGTTTCTCATAGTAGTCCTTGCCATAAATAGTATCCATGGCCAGACCTCCGCCTTTGGGGTATTCAGTAACCTTCCGTATGGTCAGCTTTTACTGCATACCTAACACAGTGATACCGGTTTGTCTGGGTGTTTCACACAATAGCACCTAGTGAGTTCACACGTTTTTCCCGCACGGGCGACTCCAGTACGGGTACGCGTGTACCATAGTGCCCGTATGGGCAGACGGGTCTCTACCTGACTCACTGTCTTGTAGTGGCTGACCCGCGCGGGCGACCTCCTTGTCTATACCACTCTACGACTTCGAGAATCGCATTCTCAATGAAATGTCGCGGAACCCACCCCGTTTCGCTCGACAGCTTTGCAGCGCACAGCGCATACCGCCTGTCGTGTCCCGGCCTATCGGGCACGAACTGGATCAGGCTTTCCGGACGGCCGGTTATTTTGAGGATCGCCTTTGCGAGATCGATGTTGCGCCGCTCGCAATTGGCGCCGATGTTGTAGATTTCGCCAACCCGGCCGCGTTCTATCAGGAGGACGATTGCGCGGCAATGGTCTTCGACATGGATCCAGTCGCGAACGTTCTGGCCATCCCCGTAAATCGGGAGGGGTTTGTTTTGGAGAGCGTTGAGGATCATCACGGGAATGAATTTCTCAGGATACTGATACGGACCGTAGTTGTTTGTGCACCTGGTGATGATCACGGGCACTCCGTAGGTCTTGAAATACGCCCTGGCCATGAGGTCCGCCGCAGCCTTGCTTGCCGAATACGGACTGTTGGGAGCTAGCGGGCTTTCCTCGGTACAGGGCGGGTCATCAGGCCCGAGGGAACCATAGACTTCATCGGTGGAAATCTGGACGAACCGCCCAGTTCCGTACCGCCTCGCGGCCTCCAGCAGTACCTGGGTTCCCTTCACGTTTGTTTCAATGAACGGAGTGGGATCGAGTATGCTCCGGTCTACGTGGCTTTCGGCAGCGAAGTTGACAACCACGTCGGGACGCTCGTTTTCGAATATCCGGTTCACGAGTTCCCTGTCGGCAATGTCGCCGCGCACAAACGAGTACCTATCTTTGTAAGCAGGATTGCTGGTGACGTCGGCAAGGTTCTCCAGGTTGCCTGCGTAGGTAAGCTTATCCAGGTTTATGACGTGCCAGTCTAACCGTGTCCCCATCACGTATCTTATGAAGTTTGACCCGATGAAACCGGCGCCGCCTGTTACGAGCAGTTTCATGGTATCAACCCTCCCGGCGCTCGTGCGCTTTACCCAGACCGCTTAGAAAGCGGGCGAGAGCATCCTCCCATGGCGGGAGAACGTAGCCGATGGTCTCACGCAAAGGATACGCGTCCAGCGCTGAGTTCCTCGGGCGCCTGGCCGGTCGCGCGAATTCCTCCGACGTTACCGGCCGCACGTTAATGGCAAGACCGACACGCGCAAATATGGCCTTCGCGAACTCGTACCAGGTGGTCACGCCTTGGTTTGTCACGTGGTAGATGCCGAAGCAGCCGGTCTCCAGCAGGTCGGCGCAAGCCTTTGCTAGGTCTACGGTGTACGTGGGCGAACCTCGCTGGTCTGCGACGACCGGTATGTGCCGTCTGCCACCTGACGGGGCTCGCTGATTCTCTGCGGTTGCCCCTTCCCGTGTGGTAAAGACGCTTGCCCTCTCATCGAAACCCTGCACCGCACCGCGAGGAGCGCTAACTGTGCGGGAAGACTCAAGCTCGTCGGCACCACACTTATCCGCCATCCTCAGCATGGTGGTGACGAAGTTCCTCCCGTGCTCACCGAACAACCAGCTTGTCCGAACCAGGTAGTGCTCAGGAAGGAGGGATCTAACGTAGTTCTCCCCCCACCACTTGCTGGCCCCGTAGACGTTGAGGGGCGAGGGTAGATCCCAGATAGTGTATGGCTCTCCCTTTTCCCCGTCGAAAACGTAGTCTGTACTTATGTGTAGAAGCACGGCACCCACCCGACGACATGCCAGAGCGAGATTTCGCGGACCGAGGGCGTTGGCCGCAAATGCTGCCTCTCTATCTCGTTCTGCATCGTCTACACGCGTATATGCGGCACAATTCACTACTACGTCCGGACGCAACGCGCTGATGCGCTCGCGCACAGCCCCGATGTCTGCGATGTCGAGGTCCTCATGGGTAAGCGCGACGACGTCGTGCCGCCTAGCGGCAAGCTCGAGCGTCATGTCGCGGCCGAGCATTCCTCCTGCTCCGGTAACGAGGATTCTCATACTGGACTCCAGCCCTTCCCAGCGTGGTCTTATCCGTGCTTTACTCCCCACGAGTACGGTATACCCGGGTCGTCGTACGGCACTCGGAATTCATCGGGGTTCGAGTAGTTGTAAAGCTCCGTCGGGAAGTTCACTATCAATGCCGTCTCGTCCCCTTCTGCTGTAAAGCCGTGATATACGAAGGGCGGGATCTTTACGAGGATAGGATTCAGGTTCCCCATGTGAAACTCGTTGATCGTTCCCTGTGTTGGGCTGTCCTTTCTTGCGTCGAAGAGCACAACCTTTGCCATGCCATGGACGCACACGAAATGATCCCATTGTTTCCTGTGGTAATGCCACGCCTTAACAACGCCCGGGTAACAAGCTGTCACATAACATTGCCCGAACCGATCGAACTCCGGCCAGTCGGAGCGCAGCATCTCCATGAGGTAACCCCGCTCATCTGGGATCAGCCTGAGCTCGCGAACTCGCACGCCTTCTATAACCGTCTTCATGCGGCCTTCCTCCTGCACAAGCGTCGGCGCCGATCTGCGCTTCACACCGCCACCTCGGAATCGTCTCCGAGAAACAGCCGAAGGACCTGCCTGTTGTCGTTGGAATGCGACACCTTGACGTTTCTGCCGATGAGGCTGTCTTCGATCCTGGACACGTTACGAAGGTCACAGCATTCCAGCACAACAGAGTGTTCAATTGATACACCTTCTAGGCGTGCCCCGGACCCTATGGCGGTGAAGGGTCCTACAAAGCAATCAACGAGAGTGGCACCGTCTCCGATGACAACGGGGCCCCTCACCGTGCTCCTCGTAATGACGGCGCCCTTTGCGACCGCGACTCGACCCACAATGCGGCTTTGGTCGTCCACGCTGCCTTCAATTGCGCGGGACGCGTATTCATCAAGGACGATTCTGTTAGCCTCCAGGATATCGTCTTTCTTCCCGGTATCCAGCCACCATCCGTCCAGGACCCTTGCTTGCACTTCGCCTCCGTGTTCGATGAGGTATTGGATTGCGTCGGTGATCTCGAGTTCGCCGCGCCAGGACGGCTTTATGGCGTCAATGGCCTCATGTATCTCCGGAGAGAAAAGATAGACTCCGACCAGCGCGAGATCGCTCGGCGGCTCCTTGGGCTTCTCGATGAGTCGCAGAACCTGCCCGTCCGCGCCGACCGCAGCTACGCCGAACTGTCTCGGGTCAGGTACCGCTTTTAGCAGAATAGTCGCGCTGGGGCTATTTGACAAAAACTCGTTTACCAGGGAGCCAACACCGCCCTGGATGAGGTTATCCCCCAGGAACATGAGAAATCTGGAACGCCCAAGAAAGCTGCGCGCTATTTTCACCGCGTGGGCCAGTCCGCCGGGGATCTCCTGCAGGACGTAGGTTATTTGAACTCCCCATCGCGATCCATCGCCAACGGCCTGACGGACCTGATCCCCTGTTTCGGGGGAGATCACCACGGCTATGTCCCGAAGGCCCGCCGCTGCCACCTGCTCTATCACAAAGTGAATGATAGGCCTGTTGGCCACAGGGATGAGTTGCTTTGCCGTGGTGTACGTTAAAGGCCGAAGTCTTGTGCCTTTGCCTCCAGAGAGGATGAGGGCCTTCATCGCGCTGCCTGGACTGTCGGCGGTTTGTCTTGCCGTCACTCTTCTCACCTCGGCAAGTGGAATTTTTCCATATCGCGACCGAACGGGAATCGTATGAGCCATGCTGTTTCCTCAGGATGAGCTCTTACTCTTACGTGCGCTGAGCGCTATGTCGAGGTTTTCCCGGGCCCCGGGGCAATCGGCGTCGAGCTCTATGGCTTCCCGGAAGCACTCGACTGCTTTGTCAACATAGCCTACCTGGAAATGGCACATTCCCATGAGGTTGAAGCGTTCGGAGTCCATGTCTTGATGGGGTACCTTCTCCCACGCCTCCAAGGCCAGGCGGAAGTCCCTTTGGTTCATGGCGATGAGCGCCATGTTGTGCCAGGCATCAGGGTTGTTCGGCTCGAGCTCAAGAGCCTTTGTGACCGCTACATAGGACGCCTCGATGTGACCCTGTTCAAACAGCCTCACCGATTCGGCCAGCAACGCCTTGCTTGACCACTCGGATACAAGGGGAGAGTAATGGGATACTGGGTCGAACGGGCGCGCCAAGATGGGGAGCGGGTTGTAGCCTCCTGCAGACAGCTCAATGCGCCATTTCTTCGCGAATTTCCATGCGTTTTCCAGCATGATCGCGGCGTAGTCCATGCGAGCTCCCTTGAAAGTGATGCTGCCGAAATGATGGACGAACACGTCCCCAGCTATAACCACGTCGAACCCTGCTATGATCGCGCGAAGGCAGAAATCGTCGTCCTCGAAGTTGCCGGTTCCAAACGTTACGTCAAACCCTCCTATGCGGTCTATGACCTCGCGTCGGACAAGCATACAAAACCCTATGACACGGGCGACTTTTATCAGCCGGCCAGCGTGCTTCCTGGCGAACGCCACGGCATACTCATCAAGCTTCCTGACGTCATAATGAGGGTCGACCACCTGCTGGGGCCCCACGACGTAGTTGCTCATCGGCCCCACGAGGCCGATTCTGGTGCTGCGGGCTGCGCATGCGTGGAGGCCTCCGAGCCAGCCGGGGGTCACGATGACATCGTTGTTGAGGAGCAAGATGAAGTTCCCTGCAGCTTCGCGGATGCCCTGGTTCACGCCGCCGGCGAACCCGAGGTTCCTGTCGTTACGCACGATCTTGATACCTGTTATTGATGCTGGAAGATGCCAGGCTGTGTCGCCGGTGCGCGACACGAGCGAATCCAGATAGTTTCGCGTTCCGTCCGTCGAACCGTTGTCCACGAAGATAAGCTCAACCGGCTCGGGCGTGTGGCGCAGGATGCTCCGGACGCACGCGGTGGTGTAATCCACCTGGTTGTAGCACAGTATGATTATGCTTGTGAGTCCAGCTGAACCTGTTCGCCCGTCCGCTGCCGTGGGCGCATTTGTCCTTTCGCCACGGATTTTGAGGCTGTTCACCTTTGCTCGGTGCTCCCCTGACACAAACTGGTTATACCCTCACGTAGGAACGCATGCAGGTTTCGTGCCATTGAAGGGGTTGCAAGCGAAGGGCGATCGGAACGCGCGGTCGTGATGATACAGATAACCGCTGCTTCAAAGTCCTGGGTACGCAGTGTGTAGTCGGTTCGCAATTAACCGACTGCGACGTTTATCCTGCTTTAATGCTGAACCCAACTGCTTTGCTGCGGGACCCGCGGCCGGCCGCAGCGCTTGGTCCGGTGTAAACGGTAGACCCGCAGCACTGCGCGCCATTGGTGGCACTATGTCTTTTCACGTAACCCAGGGGCAAATGAGTAACGTGCCGCACGAGCCTGGGCAATTTCTTCACAGTTGTTTGTCGCCTTACATTCGCGACCCCGGGAACACCTTCTCATCTTTTCCGCGTCCACCGCATCTTGTTGGGGCCGAACTCTTCAGCCTGTTTCCAGGCCTGATGATGACGACCACCGCCATCCCTGGGTTCAGGTTCTCCTGGGAGTTCGAGCCACGAGCTCGCCCTGGGCTCCCTCGCTTCTCGTGCCTTCCGCTCCGTCGGTGCAGGCGCGGCAGGCAAGTCAAGCGGTACCTTTGCGCTGTCGCTGGCCGGAATCGGATGCGGTACAACGGCACCGTTGTCAACCCGGCTTGCATTGAAGACCGTGGCGGCGACGTTTCGTCGCGACTGGTCGCGGAGTGACCACTCCTCGTGGGGCATCTGGTCACCAATCAGCCGCCTTCTCGAGCCGGCTGGTTGCCGAGTGACCACTTTCGTCGGCACGCAACGCAAACTGGTCACAGACTGACCGCATTCGGGGCAGGGAGTGGCGAGATGGCAACCACCCTGGTGTGGATCTCTGGTCAAGAACCAACCAGATCGGTCTGTGTCGTCAGCGGAGTGGCCGAAAAACCGCCAGGGTGAGCGGGAAAGTGGCTGGCAGATAACCACTCCCCCGCACCATGTGGCCAAAAAGCAGCCACCTCCCCGGGTCTGCGGAGCGGAAGGCCCCCGGAGTGGCTGAAATCTGCCGGGCTTCACCTGGCGAAGTGGTCAATCTCCTACCAGCTACCAGTCCCCCGTGTCGGGCGGCAGCTCGGCACCAGCAAACGATAACGATTAAGAAGAGGGACGCGGTTTTTTCGGGGGTTGTTGTGCGCGTTGGCGGGCGGTTCGCATCATGAGAAGACGGAAGGTCGAGGCGCATCTCCGAAGAAAACGCGCATGACCCTCTGTCCTGGGTTTTGAGAATCTCGTAGATGTCCAGAAGTGTTGTCGACGCCGCGCAGGCACATGACACGGCGACCGCGCAAACGACAGATGCAATCACGCTTACAACGAGAACCTTGCTTATCCTACTCATAGCTTCTCACTCCTCTCGTGTCACGTGCATTTTTATGCGTAACCTACTGCTTGACGACCCGACTCGCTTGTGCCACCGCGTCCTTTCGTTAATCCCCCCTTAGTAGCCATAGTCGGCTTGCACTTGAAAACTCTACATTCGGATGATAGTTCCTCCATTCGCGGTGTCCGTTTCCGTGTAACACTCTCCACCCCGCCCTGAGATCCTGCCCTTGGAGCCACTGGAGGAAACCCGCCACGGGTTGTTGCAGGATCGTTTCCCCGCCTGTCGAAGTTTGCACATGGTCCACGGATTCGTTCAGCACACAGGTACATGGCAGCACTGGCGGGACACGACTGGCCTTGCGACGGTGCGCGATCCGCAAGGCGCCGTGGGCTGCAGGTCAAGCACGCCAGGCCGGTAAACCAGGTGTCGAGCGGTGCCGCAGGTAGCGGCGGAATCTGCAGGGCGGCCCCGGCTGGGTCTTCGGGGGAAGCTGCGACCCCGACGAGGAGATGCGAACCAATTATGTGGGCCGGGCCAGAGGAAGGACAAGATGTACATATGAAGCTGCGCGAGGTGCGGATAGACGACGCGGTGGGACTCCCCCTTGCGTATGACCTTACAGAAATAGTCCCGGGTCAGCGGAAGGGGGCGGTCCTGAGGCGGGGGCATCGCATCTCTGCGGAGGATATCCCAACGCTCCAGCGAATCGGGAAATCCGCGGTATACGTGCTCGAGCTCGAGAAAGGCGAGGTGCACGAAGACGACGCCGCGCTGCGCCTAGCTTCCATGCTCTCAGGGCCTGGCGTTAAGGTGGAGATGCCCGGGGAAGCTTGGGCCGACGTGCGCGCAACCGTTAAAGGTCTCCTCAAGGTGGACGTGCGGCGCCTGCTCGCGATAAACACCATCGGGGATCTTCTCGTTGCCACGCGCCACACCAACTCCAATGTGGGTCCCGGGGACCTCGTGGCGAAGGCCAAAGTGAGAGGGCTCGTCGTGGAAGAAGGGCGCCTGGCTCGCGCTGCTGACTTCGTAGGAGGGGACCCGGTAATCAAGGTGACTCCGTTTCGGCGCGTGCGTGCCGGCGTCGTTGTGACAGGACGGGAGGTTTACGAGGGGCGCGTCCAGGACGCGTTCACGCCTCTTCTCACAAGCAGGCTCGCCGAGTATGAGAGCACGGTCGCTGCGTCAGTGATAGTGCCCGACGATGCGGACGAGATCGCCCGGGCCATCCTGGCTATGCTCGCACGCGACGTGGACATGGTCCTTGTGACGGGCGGGATGTCGCCTGACGACTGCACTCCGAGAGCCATCGAACTATGTGGGGCGCGTGTCGTCTTCTACGGAGCGCCGGTCTCGCCCGGCGCCATGACGCTCCTCGCGTACCACGGAGCGACTCCTGTGCTCGGGGTGCCTGCTGGCATCCTGGCGCGCCCGAGGGCGTTCTTCGACCTCATCATCGCACGGCTCCTCGCGGGTGAGAGCCTCAGCGCCACTGAGATAGCCGAATACGGCCACGGCGGGCTGTGCCTGGGGTGCAAGACGTGTTCGTTCCCGCTGTGTCCGTTCGGTAGAGGGGCCTAGCATGGATGGTACAGGCCGGCAGTAAAAGTGGCGCAGCGGCGGCGGACAACGGAGGCATGTCGCCTACCGAGGCTTGAGCCAGCGGTATGAACGCGATGGTGACTGGAGAGGCGCACCGACGCACCGATGGACTGGCTACGAACGCAGAAGCGGGGGCGGGGAC
>JAAYXB010000002.1 GCA_012516125.1 Bacillota bacterium
CTCTCTCGCTACATCTTCCCGCTCCCTCGCTAACGCGGAAAGCGACTGAACGCCCGCGCCTCGGAGAGCGTCCCGACATCTCTTCTTCTCGCAGTCGCTCTCGCGCTCGCAGTGAAGGATCTTGCGGGCGCTCATAGAATGTCTTGTACAGCCTGCCATAGTCCGATGTCCGTGAAGCCCATAGGGAAAAAGGGGGGGCGACCCACGTGAAGTGGCGCTGGCAGGTGTGCGGTTACGTTCATGACGGTGAGGAGGCTCCGGAAAAGTGCCCCAAGTGTGGCGCACCGAAGGACAAGTTCGCGCTCATCGATGGGAATTCAGCAGACCTGATCGAGCGCTCGAGAAAAGGCAACACCATCCTCTGCAGGTTGATCTCTGTTAGCGATGACTTGCTTGCGCTCGCAAGGGCAGGCATAGAAGACAACCTGGACCCCGCCTGCGTGCAACTGTACAAGCAGGTCGTATCGAAGGTGACGGAACTCCGCCAGGCCGCGAAGGCCGAGATCGCCTCCCACTTAATCGAAGGGCAAGTGGGGCTGAGGAACGGGCCGCGTCGAGGCCGGCCAGTGGGTTGCGAGGCTTGAACGCTGAGATCTGGAGCGCTGAAGTAGCTACGCGGCCAGAGGCTGTCGTCCTGGCGCCAAGAGCAGCGTCTTTTCTAGCCGAAGGAACGCGTCTGAAGCGTTCATACGGGCTTGCGCGCCTGCATGTCGCACGCCCTGCGGCAGCGGGCAGCGGAGTGCGAGAGCTCCACCCGAGGCCCATACCGTATACCCTGTGCCGGGGGCTGAGCGCCGTGTAAACCGGCAGGGAACCATATGGTTACGACGCGTGACGGCGTCCTGTCCTGACGCTCCCACGGGCCGACAACGGCTTCCGGGCTCAGGTAGGAGCCCCGATGCCAGGCACCGGGTGTCCCGGGTCCCAATACCCGATCATCAGATTACCGGAGGTGCAAGAAGCATGGAACTCAAAGGATCGAAGACAGAGGCCAATCTCAAGGCCGCGTTCGCCGGCGAGTCGCAGGCCAGGAACAAGTATACCTACTTTGCTTCCGTCGCCCGCAAGGAAGGCTACGAGCAAATCGCCGCCATCTTTGAGGAGACTGCAAACAACGAGAAGGAGCACGCCAAGCTCTGGGCGAAGGCCCTCGGCATGATTTCCGACACCGCTGCCAATCTCGAGGAAGCCGCAAGCGGTGAGCACTACGAGTGGACCACCATGTACCGGGAGTTCGCCGAGACGGCACGCAGCGAGGGTTTCGAGGATCTCGCAAAGGCTTTCGAGGAAGTCGCCGAGGTCGAGGAGGCCCACGAGAAGCGTTACCGGGCGCTGCTGGAGCGCGTCCACAACGGTACGGTCTTCCGCAGGGACCGCGCGATCAAGTGGCACTGCAGGAATTGCGGGTATATTCACGAAGGCATCGAGCCGCCGGAGGTATGCCCGGCCTGCGCGCACCCAAGGGCGTTCTACGAGCCGCTTGCTGAGAACTACTGAGCGACACGAATTACAGTGAGTAAACGTGAGCAAACTCAAGTAAGCGGGACGGTAGTCGTTTTTCTAAGTGAAGGTGCATTAGTCCTCGCCCCTCTTCCAGTAGTTGCCGGGTTGCCGGTGTTGCACTCGGGGACGGCGCCCCAAGCGGGGCGCGCTTCGCCAAAATCCGGCCTGTCCGGCCAGTGGCCGGATTTTGACACCCCTCGTGCAATCACCGGCAACCC
>JAAYXB010000085.1 GCA_012516125.1 Bacillota bacterium
CCACCTGTAGATTGGAACGCGCCTGCGACCGCCACGCGTGCGAGGATGACGATGGTAGCAGCTCCATGGGCCCATCTTGCCATTGCAGTTGGGACAGCGCACCTCGATGTCCGGCCTTGAGTGCGAGTAGTCGGCAATATACCTATTGACTCCGTCAGCAATTGGCATTACGATGGGCATGAGGGTTGAGGTGTTTTCACCTCCACCTGTGTGAGCGAGAAGGGGTTGCAAGCAGCAGACGTGCCTTCTCGCTCCATTTTTGCTCTCTCCCCCTATTCCACGCCACTCGCAGCTATCCTGCTACCACCCAGGCAAAACAACACCCCCGGTCACCACCCCATTCCCAAGGGGGTCCCGGAGGTATGCCACCTTCCACCGGAAATCCCGCCCACATCAACGTCAGATCGCACCGGCGCCGACACCACTGGACCCAAGAGCACGTTCGCGGCCATGTGCTCGTCTGCGCGGTTGCGTATCTATTCGAGCAGTGGCCGGAGGTGCTCTACGCGCGCTATACTGAAGGGGAGATCGCAAAGGCAAGGATGGCGCTCCAAGGAAATGCACGCAGCGCCGAAGTAGACCGCCCTCACAAGGGAAGGCTCACTTGCTCGAGGTGCCTATGCCGCCGCGGGTCTTATCTCGCTGACCTGACCCTATGTCAGCCAACCCGGAGAGGCTACCAGGGACAACCTGGTAGCCTTGAGGCGTGTGGTGAGAAACATTAGTTCAACACCCCAGCTTGAGGCCTTAAGGTGCTAAAGTCGGTTTCAAGAGTCGGATAAACTCAAGTGGAGTCGAGGGATACACTGTCTACTGCCACTCTGCGACCCTTTCCTTGTCATCTCCTCATCATGATTCCGCCGGAGGGATCGCCCTGCCCGCCGCGAAGTAGGTCAGGCCGAAAAGCCTTGTTGTTGTCGGTCTCCTGGAACCTACTTACACACTGGCCAAGGTTTTCTAACTGGCGTTTGACAGCGATCTCTGTAAGTCCCGCCCGTGCTGGACCTATCACGTGGCACAACTTCGGGGGTCACAAGAGCTCAGAGCCTCTCGGCCATACAGTCACGGTGGATGGCAATTGCTGGCTGTCAAAGTCGAGTCTAAGGATGCTTGCAGTTATCCATCTTCAGGTCATGCTCGGTATCCGGGTAGCAGCTGTCGCTCCCTTTTGGGTTGTGGAACAGCTTTTGCGCAATCCAGTTCCACCCGGTTTCGCAGATAGCGCCGCCTTCCATAGAGCCGTGTGCTTTCGGCCGCCCATTTTCGAACATCCTCCTCCACTCACGGATCGCGTCCAGTGCCTCATTCCTCATAACCATTGCAGAGTCACTCCTTTCGAACATGTTGAGGGTACCCCTGCCCCTGTGTTCTTACGTTTCCGCTCCCTCATACCCTCAAAGGTACGCGAAGACCCGCCGCTGAGGTGATCCTGGTCAGAAATCTCAGCCCCCAGTGCGAGACTGGGCAATGGATTAGGGCCGCATTCCCAGATGTCCTGAGCACTGTCGTCCTTTCCCTGACATGCAGAAGGCGGGAAGCGCCGTCACCCTGGGTGAACTAACGCGACCCTTCCGGCACGCAGCCATGCTCCTCCAACCACCTCACCACATCTTGGCGACGGACAGGCTCCAAAGTCCGGAGCATAGGCGCATCCTCTTGCACAAATGCTCTTGCACATTGCATATACGCCCTTGCTGGCTCAAGCAGACCCTTGTCTTGGCAAGACCAAGATGCCATGAGTTCGGGATCTTGTGTCGCCCTGAGCTTCTGAAGGAAAGCCTGCAGGCGGTCAAGGAAGTCACCTATGATCCCCTCACAGACGAAACGGTTGGTCGGTGACCTCTGAGTAAGGTAGTATAGAATGCCCAAATCCTGCAGCAACGCTACCTTGAGGAAGTCCGATATCCCTGAGGCCAGAAGCGCCTCACAGAACTCCACCAGCTTGTAGCAGTAGGCCTTGCCTAACATAGTCGCGTCTACGGAATGCCTGTAGCAGAGAAAACCAATATCAAGTTCCGTGCCCAATATCTCCTCGACGCGTTCTATCCGGTCTTCTCGCTGGTCCCGCCGCGCTATCCCCATCCGACGCCACTCACTCTCAAGTTCACAGGCATGATTGAGGACCCGGGCGAGGAGATGATCCGCCCTCTCGAAATCTTCCCGCATTTCTTCGATAGGGTCCTCGGACTCCCACGGGAAGAACTTCAGCGGCTGAAGCAGCGGTAGTGAGCGCAGGGAGTTGACGTCTTTAACCTCGTTGCCAAAGAAGCTGAGCGACTTCAGGTTCCTCAGCGCTGCAATGGGTTTGACGTGTTCTATTCTGTTGCGGCTGACGTTCAGCCTCCGGAGGTTTAGAAGCCTTGCCACGGGGTTGACATCGGTGATCTGGTTATCTTCAAGCTCGAGGACCTCAAGGTTTGTCAGCGCTGCAAGCGGCGTGATGTCGCTTATCCTGTTTCGATTCAGGTACAACTCCACCAGAGGAGAAAGACACTGCAGCCCCTTTAGCGACTCTATGCCCCTGTTCTCAGCAACGAGCGTCTTCAGAGCTTCCACGTCTTCCTTCAGGACATCGCCGGACGGCTTGTGAATAGCCATCCGCACAGCCTCCTCAAGCGCTGGGTCCTCAAACACAATCCTCATCATCACGTCAACTCCCAGCTTACGCGTTCGGGTAGAATGACATGGCTCCGCCCGCTATTTGACCTGCCTTAAGTAAGGAGACAGAGCGCCCGCACGCGAGGATATCGCGAATCCGCCTCGATTCGAAGACGCCAACGACGTGAGACGTTGGGAAAGAACCTCCGGGATAATCGCTCTTGTTCTGTTCTGCTGCCTAGCCCACTTTGGTGGGTTCAGACGAGACGCGCCGGTCTATCACGGATCATCCTCAAACTCAAGCCCGTGAGCGATATGCCGCGCCAGCTGCCCCACCTCTCGAGCAGGGTGAATAAACATGAACCTGTCTTCACGCAGCTTAGCTCCGAGCGGGAGAAGGAACTCGTTCCAGCGGGCCTGCAGCGTGGCATCAGAGGGTATTCTCGATAGACGAATGCCGACATCGTCCGCGTCTGCTGAGCTACCGACGATGACCAGCGGAAGACACAGCACCTCCAAGCACGAATATCCCCGGCGCGCCGAGCTTCGAGGACGCCACCGACTTGAAACACGTAGGTGGGAAGGCAACTCATGAGGGAACGCGCTGGCGACACGACTCTCCAGGTCCAGGCACAGGGCGTATGCACGCTCCGGGGGTACCAGCCTGTCCGCAGGAATGATGGCTGCGCCGCGGGCACGATACGGCGATAACCTCTCAAGCGGTATGATGTTTCCCAGGGACTTGGTGGTAAGCTCTTTCATCACGTTATCTATCAACTGCAGAGGCAGCGTCCGACCAAGACGCCTTGCGCAAGCATCGTCCTGCACGATGATGGGCAGGATCCAGCCGCATGATACGATTTCAATGGTTTCGTATGTTGGAACTGAATACGATAGGGGATGGCGAGCACGAATGGCTGCAAGCTTGTCGGGGCTCCCATACATGGACAGCGCCCATTGCCCGTGCTGATCTGGGTAAGTGGTCGCGTCAGCGTTCTGGTTCAGCCACTCCTCGAAAGATTCTCTGTCAAAAGGGACCGGTATCACCTCGGGCGATAACCACGGACCACGATGGTAGTTTACCGCCTTCTGCCGGCGGATGAGGAAGTCCTTGTATTCTTCGACACCCCCGCCCCACAAGGAGCGATACTCCTCTGGGTCGTAGGTCACGCATATGATACGCTCACCGTCAGACGCGAGCCCCATCTCGAAGGGTTCGTCTCGACTATCGTTATCAAAGAATAGATCTTGCAGCCGCCAGGAACCGAAGCGTCTTTCGCCCGAAAGGCCGGCACCAGGAATCCGGCTGGCTCTTTCATCCTCTCGCATGTTAACCACCCCACGACCACGGTATCACTACTCCTGGACAGATAAGTGTCCGGGCGAGACTCCGGAGGAGCATTTTCCCCTCCCAGATACTCACTTGACTACCTGATACTCACTTTGACTACCTTCCCTCGCTTATTCCCCCTCCGTCGGTATTCCGACATACAGCTACTTCTTCAGCAGGTTACGGAGAATCAAGTACTTTACCGCGTCGTTCCAGAAGCTGTCCGGGTTTTTCTGCCAGCTGCGTAGGCACGCGCCGAAAGCCGCACCGAAAAGCGCACCGAGGATAACCATCGGAACCATCATATCTGGCATATCAAGCCCAGCGAGCACCCCGAACACGGCGCCAATAACCGTCGCCGTCGGCACCGGTGCGATTGTAAGCAGTACCAACACCACAACGATGCCAACCAACACTAACCACTCCATCTCGTACCCCCCTCCTGGACTCCTTACTCGCCTACTTCAACTTTACACTAAGCCCCATCACGAAGCGCCCATCCCGATCAAGGTCATCAACGATTAGCTCTTGCGGTCCCCCGGAACCAGAGCATTCATCGTCCGAAAGACCTCTACCAGGAATCCGTCTCGTTTCATCCGGTGGCATGGCAAACCACCTCATGACTACGCTATCACAACTGCTGGGCACATACGTGTCCGGGTAGGATTCTCCAGGAGCATTCCACGTCGCCAGGGCGGCCGGCATGACACTACGACAGGGACTGGGGCTCTTTGCTGGAGCCGCCGCTCGCATATTAGCCAGCGGGAACTACTGTGCCCGCCTGTCAATGGTCTGGATAGGCCCGCAGCGGGAGAAGGGAGAGACAGTTGAACTGCTTGACTCGATGACAGGATGACAGAGCTACCGCCGGACGTGGGCTCACCGTCAGCGAGGCAGCGCTCTAGCAGCATCACGCCCCCAACGGTGGTGAGACGGCCCTTCGGACGCCCTCCAAGTGCGCCGACGCAGCAGTGTCTCAGCGGTCGCTCTCGCACTCCCTGGGACGCTCCCTCGGTGTATCCGGCGCTCCAACATACTGGCGCAGCGTCTCCTCGAGATTCTCGGCTAGCGCCTTTCGGAGCCACTCGGGTTCGAGGACGCGGATGCATGGCCCCCACGTCATGAGCCATGGGATCATCTCTCCAGCGTCCCTGACGGTGAACTCGACTTCCATTTCCCCGCCGGGCAGTTCCTTTGTTGCCTGGCTTTCGTGGTAACGGGTGACGCGGAACTTGTGCGCAAGGCCGGAGGCGACCCACAGCCGAACCTTTTCGGGCGACTTCCCGTCGTCGTCCCCGTCCTCCGTCCACACCCCCCAACATCCAGAGTAGGCCTTCTTGAGTGAGAAGCCTTCGGGAATCGCGTACACCGTGTTCTCAAGCACTTCCATGCTGTCGATATGATCCAGCCTGTAGATCCTTCGGCTCTGCCTTCCGCTGCCAGGATCGGAGCAACGACCCACGAGGTACCAAACGTTGTGCCTGCACACGAGCCCGTACGGTTCCACCTCGCGCCGCACTATCTCGCCGTCGCTCGACCGGTGATACGTCAACCGAACTTTCTTTCTCTCCCGGAGAGCGTGGAGAACGTCCTTGATGAGCCTGACCTGCCTGGGCGGGTCCTGCGGGCCGTACCCCGACACATACACCCATCTCTCGATCTCCTGCCGGAGCTTTGCAAACTCGGCGAGCCCCCGCAGCACGGCGTCAAAGACGAACTTCATGAGGACCTCGAACTCCTTCGGCAGCATGCTGCGCTGCTGCGGGTACAGGCTCAAGGTGATCCATAGCGCAAGGTCTGGTGTCACGTGGGAGCTCGCAGTAAGGTCGCGGGAAAAGACGTAAACCCGCCTGCCGTTCTTCATCCTCGCTTCGATGGCGCGGGAGCCGGGCAGCACCTCTTCCTCCTCCTCCTCCTCATCATCGCGCCCCCAGGCCAAGTCCTCGGCTTCGCTGGGATCGGGCACGGCACCGTATGCGAGCGGGTCAAAGAAGAGGTTGATGCGTCTTATCATGCGCCGGATGGTCCTGTCTGACGGGTCTCTGTCCTTGACTTCCCTGTACGCCTCCTTCAAGTCCTCGAGAGAGGCGCCACCGGATGGCGTCTTCTCCATGATGGTCATAAGGATTTTGAGCATGGCTTCCGGGTGGCTCGCAGTTCTCGCGTACGGCATTGGCACGGGCACCCCCCGTAATGAGATCTGATTGTGGGAAACCCGCTCTTGCGCATGGTCACCGCAAGTCACTCAACGTCACTCATATGATCATCCTGAACAGTCTCTCCCACTCAAGGACTGTCCTTACGAACCTGTCCGCAAGTTCGTCCGCGCTTGATGGCATCTGGAACTTCCACTCAAATCCCTTGAACGCGTGAGGTTGGGCGTCCTTGTCCGCTTTCGGCCAGCACGCCGTGGGCAGGAGGGCAGGATTAGCTTCCTGCATCTCTTTGATGGCCGCACCAGTCTCCCTTCGCCGGTAAGTTATGCGAGTCAATTGTCCCTTCCTGTCCTGCACACCGTAGTCCAGGCAGAAACCTATAGAAAACTTGTCTAGGCACCGTTTCACCAGCCTGAGAATGAACCAGTCGTCGGTGTCGAAGGGTGTGGCAGCAAATGCACAGTGCATGGGATTCTTGCTGTGTTCGTTCGGACGCTGTCTACCTGGGGCAAACCTCCATCCCTTCAGGCGTTCGTCGCCGCGTACTTTGTGATATGCCTCGATTAGCATCGGTAGACGTTGCCCTGCGGGCTCATAACCTTCCCACTGTTTGAGATATTGGACAACCGGATCCATGCTCACCCCTCCTCGTACGTGGCGCCGTGTCCTCTGGCGGTAGATCCCTGGCGTGCTTTCAGCATGCCATGCATGGGCCAGACCGCACGAGTTGGAACTTCGCCGCCTGACGCCAACCTCCTCCCAGGGCGGGATTCCCCGAGCCGTCCGCTAGGCGTCGGGACCAGCCGTGGCGCTCACGCGTCCCTACTTGATGCGCCTCAGGTGGGGCGGGTCGGGCTCGAAGAAGTCCGTCTCCGGCGCAAGTCCGTTTGCGCACAAGGACGCATGTATGTCGGCGCGGTCGAACGGGTGAAGAAGGCACATCCCGTCCGGATGAATCTTCGCCCCAAGCCGCGCCAGGTATGGAAACCACGTAACGTGGAGAAGCCCCCTTGCGCTACCGACAACGGACGCGACCGTCTCGACGTCGGTCGCGCTGCCGATGATGACCACCGGCCAGCAGACTACCTGGACGCACGGATAGCTCCTGTGCGCCTGGGACCGGGGGCGCCAGCGCCGGGACACGGCAAGAGTCTGTGGAATCTCCCCTGCGCGGAAGGCTCGAAGGGCACGCCTCCGAAGACGCTCGCCCAGGGTCGAGGTCCGCTCGGGCGCAACGAATCTGTCCGCGAGGATGACCCCGGCCCCCCGGACGCGGCATGAGGACAGCCTTTCGAAGAGCGGAAGGCGGCACAAGCTCCTCGAGATGAGCTCCTTTCCGTAGCGTTCGATGAGCGTCAGCGGTAGCCTCCGGCCCATCCGCTTCATGGAATCCCTGTCCCGCACGGTCACCGCAATGCTCCAGGCGTATACCCTGACTTCGAGCGTCTCGTACTCAGGGACGCAGTACGACAGTGGATGGCGCGCGCGAAGGAGCGCAAGTTTCCCCGCGTCCATGAACACGGATAGCGCCCACTCGCGGTGCCGGTCACCGCAGGTTCGTCCGCTCGGATTCTCGCTCAGCCACCGCTCGAAGTCCTCCATGTCAAAGGGGATCGGCACCATCCGCGATGGGGACCACGATCCTCGGTGGTAAGCTATCACCTGTCGCCGCCGGACAAGGAAGTCGTTGTACTCGTCCACGCCTCCACCCCACAGGACGCGAAACTCCTCCGGACCGTAGGTCACGAAAACGAGGGTCTCACCATCCCATACGATCCCGCTTGTCCAGGGCTTGTACCCAACATCATCATCGCGCACGGC
Organism: Bacillota bacterium; assembly: GCA_012516125.1. Classification (GTDB taxonomy): domain Bacteria; phylum Bacillota; class SHA-98; order UBA4971; family UBA4971; genus UBA6256. Next base: position 7,906 of record JAAYXB010000085.1, read on the forward strand.
GCCCACGGCACCTTTCGCTGCAAAGAGCAGGCGGGTCCGGGGTTCTCCGCCCCCAACATGGCTTCCGTTCGTCTCGTGAGGCATGGCCACCACCTCCCCGAGATGATGATACCTCAAGTGGTGGACATAAAAGTGTCCGGGGCCGACGATCCGGATCCCGCGCCAGCGGGTCGGCCGCGCTCGTTCTGGGGGCGGTCCGAAGTAAGCGTGAAACGCCCCGCGTTCACCCGAAAGGACATCACCAGGGACCTCACCCGTCCATGACGCAGTGCCGCGAATGCGGGACGGGACAGCGTTTCGAACGGTATCGTGTCCTCAAGGAATCCTCTGGCGGCTCGGATCATCCGCGTGTGGACCTTGGCAGAACCTTGGTAGCTACGCTTCCCTGAGGTGGCGGAGGATGGTCTTGAGACACTGTATCGCGGCCGCCCTTGAGCAGGTCCTCTCCTCCCCCTGAAGCTAAATCAGGTTCGTTCCTGGGCTGCAATCTGCGCCCGAGCACCATGAGCCTCCCATGTCTTCCGAGCATGTGTACCAGCCCAATTCTTACATTATTTTCTGTCGAAGCGGCAGGAAAAACCAATGCAGTACAGAATTGTCAGATTGCAATGCGCCAAGAGGGGCTCCCCTTCTTGCGGAGCTATGAGACGGCATCTGGACTGGTCACTAGCGATGCCGTGGAGCCACGTGAACCCACCCGCATGCCGGGTGGGTTTTTTGATTCCCTACCCTGCACCAAGCGTAGAAATAGGGGGTAATGGATGCCGCCAGGGAGTCACATGGCGGGGAGCACAGGAATTTGGCTCGACATCGAGTTACGTGCAGTGCGCGGACGCGCATGTGTCCGCTGCGTATCTTACGATGAACATGAAGCGGGGTGACCTATGTAGCCGGCGACATAGAGAAGCGCGGCGGACGCGTCTTGGCCCTCGGAAAACCAACGAAGGACCGGTTGCGGGGCACAGTGGTCACATAAGTGGCAGCACTACCGAAGGTGAATGATGGCTCCCTGCGCTAAACGAAATGGAGGCGGAGATGTCTGACATGACGAGCACTCGTGACCGGAAGAAGCTTGTTGTGTTGCTGGATGGCTCCTCTTCTATGGGTGAATTGTACAGAGGTCGCTCGAGGTTTGAAGCAGCTCTTCAGATGATCAAGGCGTTCTGCAGCGAGATACCCAAGACCTTCGGGGTGGAGCTTGTTGTTTTCGGCGACGGGGCCAGGGAACCGCTCTCGTTCGAGGGGCCTGAGGAGCTGTTGGCAGAATGGGACACGCGAGTCATGGAGTACCTTTCGGGCTACCCCCGTGGCGGAAGTGCCATATGGGACTGCCTCGGTATGCAAGCTGAGCGTGTTATCAGTACATCTGCCCCGGGCACGCAAGTCAAGATCTTCCTGATAACAGACGGCCAGGACAACAGAAGCATCGTCTACAAAGACGAGAAGGCCGTAAGGGATGCGCTTCTTGCTGGAAAGACCGAGATAGACGATTTGACCGTCGTTTATCTGGGTGATGATACAGACGACAAGTCCAGGCTAGAGGACCTCATACGCAGTATAGGCGGAGGCATATTCGGACCGGAAATCACACTGGACGACTCCCAGCTTAAGCAGATAGCGAAGTCCATGAAGGGTCCGTCTATTCCGCCGCCACTTCCGATTCGTGTTCCCGTCTTATCCTTTCTCGACGGAGAAGACAACTCGTCGTTGTCGGGTACGACGGAGGAGGTTGAGAAGATTCAAGGACTCGCTGCCCAGGCCATCGCCTTTCTCGAGGAACTGACAGGGCTTCGCTATTATCCCGTGCCGACACTCCTGGTCCCGCGGAATGTGGTCGCTGATCTACGTGAACACACGGAACTCTACACGGTTCGTCTCAAGCGCATCGCCCGAATACTGTTGTCCCTTTGCTTGGCTATCCACGTGCGCTGCTATTTGGATCGCGAAGAAGAGCATGCCCTGATTTCCTTTCTGTGTGACCAGAAGCCTGAGAATCCGAAGCCTGTGTGGCTGCCCCATATCTGTCTGCGCGATAAGTACCGGTGTCAACTTATCCATGGTCTCTGCGAGGGTGCCGTTCTGGGTAATGCCATAGAGTATATCAATGGGGGTACATTCCGAGTCTATATCGACGGAACCAGCGATTGCCCCTCTCAGGTCAAAGAGCTACTTGAGTATGTCATCCAGTTGCTAGACGAAGTCAGTCGAATGCGACCGGGAAGGCGCTTTCGTCATTGGGCACAAGGATACTGGGGAGGAGCGGGAATGCTGGAACCGGCCGACAGGGCGTTCATGAAAGGTTGGCTGGCTGAAAGAAATCTCCCCTACTGGGGTGATACCCCCGGTGAAGAGCCGGAGGTGTCGACGGTGCGTGACATACTCAAGGTTCTTGGCGAAGAACTCGTCGAAGGACTTCGCCAGGTCAAGCGGCATAAGTCGCGCATTCACGCGTTCTTTATAGAGGACGTACCAACTTACGGGCTGTATGTGCCGAGAGGGCCCCAGGGCGTGCACAGCTCGTCAAGCGGGTTCCTCAAAGCTCGGCATAACAAGCAACCGGATATCGGGATGCAGGCGTTCGGCAAGGTCCTGCTTTCCAACTCTGCCATCAAGGATTTCGGGAACGAACTTGCGGAATTGCTGGGCGCATCATCGATGGTCATCGACGATAGGGGTTTTGGCATAAAGTACGAGTTGCCTCACCATCTTCGTCCAAAGTGGGAGCACCTAACCACGGCATTTCTCCAGAGTGTCATTATCCATGAGCACGCTCATGCGATCTTCGCCGAGGGGATCGGTGAACACGGGAGGGCTTCACTCGCTGACATGGATAAGGACGGATGGAAAGCCGCCAAGGGGCTGAATGAGTCCCTTGCGGAATGGGCGGAACTGCACTTCTTTAGAGAGGACGCGGAGATGCTGGACATAGTATGGGAGCATGCCACAAGCGGGCAATACCCCCAGTGGCCTTACCAGGGCGCCCTGGTCGTCGAGAAGATATACCAGGAGCGGGAAAAGCGAGGCGGGCGCGGGGTCGAGGCTGTGCGCGAACTCATTCGCGAGTTGCGACGGAATCCCAGGAAGGCCCAGGAAGATTTCGAAAAAAGGCTTCAGGATATCCTAGTCGCTCGTCGCGACCCCGTTGCTGGTGATGCACCGTGACGACGCACCTACCGGGCAGGGGGTTTGAGCGAATCGTGTCATTTTCATTGAACTCTGGTTTGGGTTTCTGCCCCGTCGGGTCGTAGCGGGCACGCTGTTGCGGGGCCTGCCGGAACGATTCATGAGAATCCGACCGATTCTTCCACAAGCGTCTAGACGCTGAACCGGGGTCGTCTTCTGGCTTTCTGCATGCTCGGGGCGAGGGAACGAGGCCCCCAATAGTGCACCGGGTAGTCGGATACAGGTGCGATTAAATTCGAGGAGAAAGAAGGAAATCCTTAGGCTATGTAGAAACTTGCCACCAGTCACACCAACGGCCGCATCAACCCCAAACGCCTCACAGTAGCTCACCAACGCAGCCATCACCTGAATCACAAACCGCTGAAGAGACTGGAGTGCACAACCCGACTCGACGACACCAGGAGACGTGAGCGCGAGACTACCAGGGATGTTTCTTCAGCAAGAGCCCTTCAGTCAATACAGGTTCCTATCCAGCCCGTACCGGTTGGAACTAGCGGAGGGCTTTACGATAGGGGAAGTCGCTCCTAATGAGGATTATGACCTGGTCGGCTCTCGTGCTCACCCGGCAGACGATGCATATGAACGAGTCAATGGTGTTGCCGATAGGTTCCTATCTGAGCGGCGGGAGCCATGCTTGGACGGAAACGAGTAAGACGTGGCGAGGGCGACTAAGTATACGTGAGTGGCAAGGGCGCGCAGCTTCTTGCCATGGTAGTTGCTGGGGAGGGATACGCCTTAGAGGTCATCGGTTATTCCGAGCGGGGCGCAGTGAATGCCCTGGTGTATGAGCTCAAGTACCGGGCGCCTCAGTTGTTGGCGCAACTCCTTTCAAAGGCGCTCTGGCCGTTTACGCAAGGCCCTGACATCCGCCAGGAGACCGACATCACAGTGCTCGTGGAGCAGTCTCTTTCAGACTTCGGAGATGCAGACCTCATCTTCCTCTGGGAGAACCCGGGTACCGATAGCAAAGGTCTGATATTCTGCGAAGTTAAGCGGGGGACGGATTGGACGCTCGCCAAACAGTGGGCAGACTTCCTCACGGGAGTCCGCGACAACGACTCCAGGGTGTGCAGCAACCTCTTTGGGCAGCTGTACCTGAAGATGTCCTACGTTCAGGCGGCGAAACAGGGTGTTCTCGAGGAGGGGATTGCGCTTGATCCTCCATTCCACAAGCGTGAAGGTAAAGCAACGAGGAAGATCGGGAGCAACCCCGTAGTCCAGAGAGCGTCAAACCAGATCTCAAGCCACCTTTCTACGGTCCACTATCTGATCGTAGCCCCAGAAGAGTGCGGGCCAGGAGTCACCAGCGTTCTCGAGACTGCCCGGCAGTACAAGAGGGCGCCGCCCTATTGGGACTACTCCAGTGCGGGGTACCTATCGTGGCCGCAGATCGCAGCGTTCGCACAGGAGCATGGCTTGAGGCATTTTCAGAGAGTCCTGGAGCACAATCAGGGACAGGTATTTTAAGATCCGCGTGAATGAAGCTGATTTCGACGGCCCGGCCCAATTGGCGGAACTTTAGGTGCCGCACCCATGATGTCGGTCGCTAGAACCGGCGCTAACTGTCCTTAAGAAAGGAAGACACGGACATGTCCCAGCGACGCGACTGTACCCCGGTACTAGTGCAAAGGGGAGGGCGCGCTGTACTTCTCAGCAGAATCCCATTCACAGAACGCCGACTACAAGAAGGTTGGCTACAAGAGCTGCTTTTCGAGTACCCAAGTATACTCCCCGTAGCGGATCTGGATCCGGGCTTTGCGCCGCTTCTTCCCCTCGGTCGCGAGATTCCAACGCAAGCCGGCCCCATAGATGTGCTGTACGTTTCTCCAACTGGGCTACTGACTATCGTCGAGGCGAAGCTATGGCGCAACCCAGAGGCGAGGCGCGAGGTGGTCGGCCAGATAATCGACTATGCCAAGGAGTTGGCGAGCTGGGCTTACGAAGACCTGGATGCTGCCGTTCGCACAGCGATGGGCAAGGGTCTCTGGGAGATAGTAAGCCGGGAGGTCTTCGATGGAGACCCGAACGGCGAAAGTGCGTTCGTTGACAGAGTATCCCGTAACCTCCGGGAAGGCCGGTTTCTTCTCCTTATCGCCGGCGACGGGCTCCACGACAGCGTTGAGAACATGGTATCGTTCCTACAAGGTACGCCGCAACTTCAATTCACATTGGCGCTGGTCGAGCTCCAGCTTTACGGCATGGGCAACAATGAGGACATTCTCGTCGTCCCGCAGGTAATAGCCCGAACGGTGGAAGTAACGCGAGCGGTGGTGAGAGTTGAAAGTGCTGGACCAGTTCAATCAATAAGCGTAAAAGTCGACGTACCTGATGACGACAAGGCCAAGACCCAGCGACGCACAATCTCGAGGGATGAGTTCATCGGAGAGCTCGGCACCCGTCTGTCTGGCGAGCAAGTGAGATTCCTAGAGCATCTCCTAGATTACCTCCCCTCGCTAGGACTTAAGGTTACCTGGGGCACATCAGGTTGCTCGTTTCGCTTACCAGACCCCGGGGGCAGCAGGCAACTCCTGACCACGCTGGTCATCGATCGTTCCGGGGTCGTGTACGTAGCCTGGCTGAGTGCACAGCTCTCGAGGATCGGCCTACCTGTTGAGCTTGGTCTGCGATACGTCGAGGAGGGGGCTCGAGTGCTGGGTCGCCGTGTGCGGGATGGTTACCCCGACATGTGGGACCGTGCAGCAGACATCCTTACCTTGATGAGGAACTTCGATGAGTTTGCCGAAGTCCTGAAGAGGTTCATTGATGGCGTTCGGGCTGCTTCCGCCACCCGGATTCCAGAAACCAACTCTTCAACAATCGCTAACTGCGCCATCCCCATGGGAGGGACGTGCCGCGATGTGAACTGGGCGGAAGGGGCGGGTTGCAAACGTCAATCGGGAATTTCACCACCGCGTCGACCGGACAGTTGACCACTTAGACTTCTCATGCGGTAGTCTCATGGTAAGAGAAGCCATGTTTCTTAGGGTGACTTGGACGGGAGGCATTGGTTACTTGTGGGTTGCCGAAAACCCATATTTGACACAATTGAGGTGACCGCCGCTGGCTGGACGAACGTAAAACCCAATGACGATGGCCAGTGGACTGACGCGCGGGGGTTGGTTACGCCACTCGACTTGATGGCGGGGGCCGGAGCCACCGCGTGACGTGGGGTCAGCGTCGGCGTCGTGCAGAGCGGCGGCAAGAGCGCCTCCGGCTATGCCGAAGGCAAGCAAAGGTGGGACGAAGAAGGGTTGTGTTGCAAGGGGGCGGCAAGCGTCATCACATCGGGGGGGATCTACCAGTCGGTGGCGAATCCAGAAACTTGGTGCACCAAGGACCCTGTCGATTGTAGGTGGCTCTAGGCGCCGAGGGGCGTACCACAGGTAGTTCTGACCGGAACTTATGGTTGGCACACATGATGCGAGGAGGCAGAGAGGAATATGGATAACCTCAATCCGTTTGTTCCGTCCGGTTCTCCTGGTTCTCCTCCCCCCAATCACGAGAATTCTCTAACCCGGGCCCTGTTATGGGTTCTGAGAACGGTACCAGCAGCAGAGGCTGCGTTCCTAGATTTAGTTCGAGAGTCCCAAGCGAAGTCTGGGGCTAGCAACCAGATACCTTCGTCCTCCGCACTGCCAAGCCCGGGCGAATTCCGCTACCAGGTCGGTAGAATCGGAGCCGTCGCCAAGGAGCTAGTCTCCGTGCTTCTGGCTGACGGGCAAGTTGGCGGACAATCTCCCTGTGCAGGGCATCGTGTCGTACGTAGTAATAGGCAGGCAGTGTATGACGGTGTAATCATCTATGAGCCGGACTTGATAATCATCATTGAAGCGAAACTCGACAGTAATGGCTTTAGTTGCACGCAACTGGACCCAGGTACGGATCTTGACCCGCAGGTTAGCGTGAATCCTGTGCCCGTTATCCTTCAGTGGAAGGATATCTTTGAGCGGTTGATATCTCTGATCACGAGGAGACAAGTCGTATGCTGTGCTGAGAAGAGAATACTCGATGATTTCCTCGCTTACGTAGACCAGTACTTCCCGCACCTGGGACCGTATGCAAACTTCTCGCTCTGCGGCGGGAATGAGTACCGTTTGCTGAAACGCTGCCGTAAGATTCTTGCGAACGTGGGCCAGCAGATGAATCTCCAATTGGGCTCTCAAACAGACCCACCGTTTCTGGATCTCTCATCTCTTCGAGTCGGCGCTATTGCCACACGGGCCTACTTGGGGCCTGAGTTCGGCCAAGGTAGGTGGGTGTCAGTGAAACTGAGCTTGTATGCCGGAGATACTGTCACCCAGGCAAAGGAGTTCTATAACAGTGTGAGTAAGAGCAAGGTACAACTGTTCCGGAATGGCTCGTGGGAGACCAAGCCCAATTTGCACTTCGGGTACATACGGAGACACTTGGTCTGGAGTTCCGCGCAGATACAGTGGGATGATTACTATGACTACTGGTACAGGGCCAACCAGAATGGGAGAATACGCCAGTATCGTCAGCCGGAATTCACAGGTCTGTTCGACCAATTGCTCTGCGACAAGCAGATAACCAATCACGATCGAGCTCAACTCGATCAAGCGTTTGTCAATACAAACAGAGACCATGTGAATGTCTGCCCAGGTATGGCGTTTGTGTATACTTGGGATGCCGCGGACGCAAGTCACCTTGACAACCAAGGGTCATTCGAAAGCGATGTAAGGCACAAGCTCGACTCCGCGATGCGAAATCTACCGTAAGCACTAAGCAGTTGCCGTTGAAGAACACTGAGGATGCTCCAAAGCTCGTGGAATTTGAGGTAGCGGCTCCCTCGTGGTAAGACGGAGCCGTGGAAGAGTCGAGGGAGCCGCCAATGTCAGCATACCACAGGAAGAGCAAGACCGGAAGGACCGACAGGAAAGAAGACGCAACGAAAACACCAATCTCCTGCGAGGTGGCGGTCAGCCTGGAGGCGACACGCCAGAGGGCCAAAGACGGACTGCCTGCGCTGTGCGTAGAGGTTGGGCTCAACACGCTTGCGATATGCTCGGGAATCATGTTCCAGTCCAGAGGTGTCAGGTTCACAAGATGAGGAACGTTCTTGACTATCTCCGTGACGAACAGTCCCCTGGGTGAAGCGCAAGCTTGCAGCCGCCTGGTCGGAGACCGATGCAGACACGGCCAGGAAAGCACTTGAGGCAGTGGCAGACTCTTTGGAGAAGAACTACCCTGGAGCCGCCGCTAGCCTGCGCGAGGGTCTGGAGGAGACGATAACTATTAACCGGCTCATGCTGACAGGCGCTCTCCGGAGCACCATACGTTCGATGAATCCCATCGAGTCCGCCATAGAAACGGCAAGGACCACCGCGCGCAGGGTCAAGACGTGGCGTGGTGGAAACCAGGTCTTGAGGTGGATACTGGCGGGGCTTCAGGAAGCAGAGCGGAGGTTCCGACGCGTGGCAGGCTGCCGAGATCTGCCGTGCCTGAGGATGCACCTAAGGGGCGAGGTTCTCAACGCCATCACGAGCAAGGCACCAAACGCATGAAACATTCAAGCGGGGGTGTGCTACGCGAAATCCCACGACGATTGGGACAAGCTTGGTCCTGGGGCTTATGGGGCTCGAGGGGAGGAGCATTGAACCCGGTGGCCCCCGCGCGATAACGAGGTTATCTTACGTAGAGAGACTTCTAGATTCAGACCTCTTATGGCTTCCATACTATTCCACATAGCACACGGGTATCCTCCAAGCCGGCGGTGCGCCCCAGGCCCCCCTCACCCAGCGTCAGCCTCTGCTGATCTTGCCAATCCCGTGCCAATCCAATTGGCGGTACGTCGCGGTACGACATGGGAGGAGTGGAAACCGGAGGGTCCCATCTGCCCAGCTAGATGGGATCTGCAGAATTCGACAGTACTAGGCGGAATGACGCTTACCGGACTTTTAATCCGGGTGTCCCGGGTTCGAGTCCCGGATGGCTCACCAGCTATTTTGGGGTATGGGTTAGCGGGCGGGTGCGCTGTACAGGCAAACGTACAGGCTAAGTACCTGGAAATCGAAAGCCCCGGGGAGGGTTGCTCCGGGGTCTCTTCATGCCAGCGGTCGCCTGCAGGTTGACCCCAGGTTATCCACGGGAAGCGAGGCGCTTTGAGGGACAACAGGAGTTTCCGGAGAAGGACAAAGGCGTCGCGCAGGGCCTCATCCGGTGCCGGGTACGTGTTCGCGTGGACGAATATCGGGCATTACCCCAGCGCGATTCCGCAAGGCCGTCCGCCTGGCACAGAGCCTTAGCCTTCCAGGGATTGTAGGGGCCATATCCCCCACTATCATGGAGTCCGCTTTCTGAATCCCCTCTAAGGCCTGTTTGCTACTGCTACCATAAGATGGCGGGAATCAAACCAGGAACACCTCCACATGAGCCGGTATTCCCCTGGCCCGCTTAGCGAAATCCTGGTCGAAAGTAGCAAAACGTCTTGCGCCTCCGCTTGCAGCTAAATGAAGCGCGTCGGCGAAATCTAAACCTGAGGCGTGCCACTCTAAAGCTTTGCTGACCGCCGACACGTCCTCCACGCTCACGCTGGGCAGGCCAAGCAGCTTGCAGAACGCTGCGTTGATCACATCCCGGCTAAGGCCGTAGGCATGGCGCAACACCCATTCAGTCTCCAAGAGAACGGTCTTGGCAATAAACACCGACTCGCTCTGAAATAAATGAGCAGCGCGCTCTGCCTGTGACGGATCATCTTTCGTGAGGAACCGGACCAAGACGTTGGTATCAGCCGCGATCATCTCTGTTCACGGGCTCCCCTGGCGATGGCAGACTCCATTTCCTTCAGAGTCCGCTTCGGACCCTTATATCCCGTGCAACCGAAGACATCCTCGACCCGAGTGGGCGCAAAAGGCCGGGCTGGCCGCAATACAATCGCGTCTCCGAGGTCTTCTACCACTAGCTCAGTCCCTGGCCCCCACCTATGGGCCGCCCGAATGGCCTTTGGGATCACGACCTGCCCTTTGCTGGATAATCGTGTGCATTCCATCGTTGTGCCCCCTTTGCATAAAACAAGAGTAAGATTAAGGTAAGACCATCATACCCAATCACGACCGGGCTGTCAAGCCACTCTGAGCCCGCTGAGACCGCCCCTTTCGTCTTTTCGTTGACGAATGTTCGGAAGTCCGCAGATATGGTAGACTGGGAGTCGTGGCTGTGAATCTGCGGCACTCTTTGCAGAGGTATTTCCATGGGTAACCCGGATGGGTCGTAGGCTGGGCGCGGAGGTTACCTGTGGTCTCTCGCTTCACCCAACCTTCGCAGCCACTCGAAAAAGGGCCTCCGGCATGGTCTCGGCGTATCGCCTAGTCATGGAAATGTCGCTGTGGCCGAGGACCCGTTGCACAACGTCAATGGGAACACCCTGTTCGTCCCTTACCGCCTGACCGCTGCCTTACCGCTCTGTCACATTTCATGCCTTGCGGAATTCCTGGCAAGCGTATGATCGCCGTGTTCGTCAGCGCCAGCGGTCTCGTCGAACACGGTCTTGAGGTCCCTCTCCCGGTCGTGCATGCGCTACAACTGCATAGCTGCCCAGGTTCAAACTGCAAGATGCGTACGCGCTCGACAGCACATCGCCCGGTCAAGCATGGCGCGGGCAAAGCGGTTGATGCGATTTCGAACCTGGCCACCTGTGGCCAATGCTGACCCCAAAGCTAGAAAGGGAATCCATTCTAAATGTCGAATATTGGAGAAGCAATACGCAGCTATACCCTATTTAGACAAGTTGCTGCGTATGGACATCGAGAAGAGCGTTCAACGAGGTGTGCTGCTCACAGGAAGGTCAGGGGCCTAACCAAGAGAGAGCGCGGCTCTTGCTGGCGTTTTGGGACTGCCGTAGATGAAGCTATCCGTGCTCCTTTGGGTCAGGCAAAGCAAGGCGCGGTCAGCGAGCACACCGGTTGCGTTTCTGTTAGCCGCCAGGAGGTGCTGAAGAGTGCTTGATGATTCTCCTGCGATGAAGGACCTACTCGACTTTACGCCGTATGCAAACGCCCTGGCAGAGTTCGCTGCCGGGAAGAAGGGCGGAGGGGCGACCACTATTGGAATCTTTGGTCCGTGGGGTAGCGGTAAGTCCACATTGATGGGACTCGTGCGATCGCGGCTGGAGGACCGGGGTTATGTCGTTGTTAGCTTCAATGCGTGGCGGCACGACTCCGAACAGGGGCTCCGAGAGGTGTTCATCGAGTCGATACTGAGCCAACTCCATGAACACGCTCCCGAAGACAAGAAAGAGACGGCGTCTGAGCTCTTGAGGACCGTTGGTTTCTTTGCAGCTAATGTGGGTGCCCGCCTCATGACCCAGGGTAACGCCGGCCTGGGCGACCTCCTTCCTAGTTCGGGAAGGAGCGATGTTCTCAAGAGACTGGCGCAGTTTGAACGTCATTTTGTGAAGCTCATAGGTTCCCTGCCGGGTCCGCTCGCCATCTTCGTTGATGACGTCGATCGCTGTATCCCGGAGCACGCTCTTGAGGTTCTCGACGCTATCAAGATATACCTTGAACAGGGCAATTGCATAGTATTTGTCTCTTTGGACCCGAACGTGATCGCTCGTGGGATCCACAGCAGGTACGGGGACAAGGCAACGTTCACCGTCAGCGACTACCTGGAGAAGATTGTCCAGTTGTCCTTCACCATCCCGCAGGTCTCCCAGGACAGGATGGCGGAGTTCGTACAGCAGCTATGTGCGGACATCTCTCTCAAGCACGTTGCGCCGCTCATCGCCCGAGCGGCAGAGTGCAATCCCCGGAAAGCCAAGCGTCTGCTTAATTCGCTCAAGCTCGTGAGCGCAGTAGTGAGGGCTCGACAGCCTGACACTCGTGATAGAATGAACGATCCTGCGGTATTGGCGAAGCTACTGATCCTGCAGATTCGCTGGCCGGACGTATTCAACCGTATCATGCTGGCGCCAAGATCCCTCAATATCCTCGAGGAGCGTGCAAGGACCACGGATCAACGCAAGAGAGACGAACTCGGGGACAAGCTTACACCGGGGCTGCTCAAGGCGGTCGAAGACGCTGGTGAAGCCCTTGAGGAATTAGTGAAACAGGACCCGCCGTTGCCACGTGGTTTTAACATTGCCCTATACCCGGCGCTCACGGGAGGACCTGTATCCCACACTTACCGGATACTATCAGAGCTATTGAACCAGGAGCAGCCGTCAGCGGGGCAGCTCCTGGCATGGCTGCGCTCCTCGTCGGTGGACGAGAGAGATGAACTCTTGAGCCTGCTGGTGGATGCCACATACAGCGATGACAAGCGGTCGGTCCGCGCGGTTCGGCTGTTAGGCATGTCCGGGGAGTTCCTCTCGCCGGATCTGAAGAGAACGGTAGTGTCTCGGCTGTTTCAGATGCTCTCCGAAGCTGAGAAGGAAGACCGTGGATGGGCAGTTTCGTGGTGCGTCAGGGTGCTGGGCCAGATCGCACCGACACTCAACGACCCCGAGGTGACTGAGCATCTTCGCTCCGAACTGACCAGAATCGCGGAGTCGGGCAAGTTCACCACGGCTCGGAACTGGGCGAAGGAGGTCCTTGCGTCTTTATGATTATAGGTAACCAGGTTCGATGCCGCAACAACGGCCTTGCGCACGCCGTGCTTGCCTGGACGATGTGCCGTCGAGCACGGACGCATGGAAAGTGAGGAAGCCCCGGGGTGAGCCAGGGCTTCGATATGTGGCGGGTTAATGTGTCTGGGCGGAAATCGCAGGTGCTGATTTGATGACCTCGATCTCCTGGCTTCCTCTGTGATGGAAACTGCGTCCGTGTTTCCCCTTTTGCTAAAGAGCGAGTTCTTCTATCACCCGCTCCAGGTTGTTGTTGTCCACGAGTTGCTGCTTGTGGGCGTATGCGTCTATCAGGCACCCCTTGCACAAGCGCGCCACGAGCCGTATGGCACCCCTGGAGTAGTCGTAGATGCGGTCTATGACCTCATCTGGAAAGAGGACCGAGATGGCATGCTTTTCGATGGAATACCTAGACTACTCAGAACGGCACGCCAAGTGTGGGTTCAGAGATCGCTGCCACTTTTCCAGAGGTTGCCGGTGTTTCACTCCCGTGACGCGGAACGACCCGGGCGTCTAACCAAGGGCGGCAAAGCCGCGCGGTGGGCGCTATCGCGTGCCGTAGACATGAACCCTGCCGTGTTCGGGCTATACCCCATCACAAACTGGACAGCCAAAGCCCTGCGGGCCATTCTGGCTCCGTTTGGAGTAAGACTAAGCCTATAATTCGCGGGTTAGCGAGATGGTATTGTCTGGTATAGTGTGCCTAGTCTGACGATATTATCAGAATCATCTGAGAAGGTACTTTGTAACGAGTGTCGAATATGCAGGCCAGGGAGGGATGTCCTTGGCCAGGAG
>JAAYXB010000086.1 GCA_012516125.1 Bacillota bacterium
GGGGTGTCAAAATCCGGCTGCCTAGCCGGACGGGCCGGATTTTGGCGAAGCGCGCCCCGCTTGGGGCGCCGTCCCCGAGTGCAACACCGGCAACCCGGCAACTACTGGAAGAGGGGCGAGGACTAATGCACCCTCACTTAGATCCGAATGAAACTCTCCACCCCGGTAACAAACACTATAGCCCCCCCTGCCTGGACCTCCACCGGGACCCCGCCCGACGGCATTTGACCCGTCCCGGGCGTGAACTGGGGGGCGGCCTCGAGTCGCCTCGGGCAGCACTCTGTGATGACGCCGATGACCTCCTGCACCCTTTCGTCCTCCACGCCAATCAGAAACGTGGTGTTGCCCTCGCGCAGGAATCCCCCTGTCGAGGCTAGCCGGGTGGCGCCGATGTGCCTTTCGGCGAAAGCGTCAAGTAGAGCCGAGGCGTCGCTATCCCTCACGATGGCGAACACCAGCTTCATCCCCTCATCCCTCCCTTGAGATGGCCGCGCGCCTGCGGCGGGCCCACTGTACGCGCGGGATCATGCGAAACGGGTGGTCCATGATCCTGGAAAGGAGCAGCAGCGATACCAGGCGCACACACGTCCCCGCGTAGAAGGTGTGCCGGAGCCCGAACGTTCTGTAGAACACGTCGCCGAGGAACGGCGCCACGAAGGATGCAACGTTTATCATCATGTTGAATACCGCAACCGCACTCGCGCTCCTGCCGGGCTTCGCATAGGCAAGAGCCAGGTTGAACACGGCGAGGTTGATCCCGCCCATACAGAACCCTGATGCCACCTGCATCGCGTACAGGTACGACACGGACCTTGACAGCATGTAAGCGGCGGGGAAGACTGCGAGCCCCGCCATGCAGATGAGCAGGACAATCCTGTTGCCTCGGCGCGACACCACTCTCCCCCAGTACACCGAGCTTACGACCGTGGCGATTCCCGCTAGCGTCGCAAACGCGCCGATGGTGGCGTTGGAGAGGGACAGGACCTCAACGTGGTATATAGGCCACATGGCCGCGGTGAACCCGAACCCGAACCACAGCACAAAGCAGCTCAGCGAGAAGAACTTGAATTTCCGGCCGTATTCCTCGTCGGTGAGAAGGTCCTTCATCCGGTAGATAAGGCCCGGCCTCGCCTCTCTCGCCTCCACTGTGCGCTCCCGGGTCGGGATCACCTCCCGCATCCTCGACATGAACGCTATCCCGAGGGCGCCGAAGGCGCTGGCTACGATGAAGAGGACCATGTAGTTGACGGGGAAGGCCACGATATCCAGGAGGTACCCGGCTGCAAGGGTCCCCAGGACACCGGTGAGACCAACATACATGTTCCGGAGCCCGAATATCTCGCCCCTCCGGTTCTCAGGGAACATGTCGCCCACCATTGCGGTCCAGGCCACGCCCGAGATCGCGCCCGGGACGGACATGAGAGTGACGATGGCCACAAGCACCCCGGCCTTCACCCCGGAGACGTAGGGTAGAAACGGAATGAACGCAAGGGGCAGGTAAAGCATCCTGTGCAAGCCTGCCCAGAGGAGAATCATGGGAAGGCGAGCTTTACGCCTCTCAACCAGACTCGCGGCGGGGAGAAAGGCCAGCGCGTTGGCCAGGGCCGGCGCGGAGGTGAGCAGAGCAACGAAAAGGCTGGACGCCCCAAGGGCGATTGCGTACACCCCGAGGAAGGGGTTGACGAGCCCGAAAGCCGTGTTGGTGGCCATCCCCTCAAGCGTCGTGTATACGAAATTATGCCGGATTGTGCTGGTCGGCCTCGCCCGGCGACCCAGTATGCGACGCCGTGACCCGAGCTGGACCGGCCGCGACCGGCCCAACCCCGGCTGAGGGCGCCCCGAGACAACGCCGCAGAGTGCACGGTCTCCATCAGTAGTCATAGCCACTTACACCTTTAGCTAGCAGATTTCCCTCTCCCGTCATCCCGGCGCGTGCGGCCGTGCAGGTAGCTTGCGGCGACCGCGACGGCCCCGACAAGCAGCGTAAGGTGGTACGTAAGGCCCCTCCACAAAAGCACGAACACGCCAAGGAGCCTGAAGGGCACTATCGATCCGAACAGCACGGCAAGGCTCGCCTCGGCCGCTCCGCTCGATCCCGGCGTAGGGGCGTATGCTGCAGCAAGATAGAATATGCCCGCCACGCCCATAGTCTGAGCGAAAGGGGGATCCACGCCGAGGCCTCGTAGTACAAGGACCGGGATGAAGAATGCCATCGCCCAGCTGAGGAGGCTCAGGACCGAGATGGCGACAAGCGCAGGCCTCCGCTCGCGAACGAACGTCCTGAACGCCGCCCGAAAGTCCCTGACCTCCGTCTTCACCTTCTCGAGGAAGGAATCCGCAGCATGAGCCGGGATCAGCCGCCTCGCATACTTGTTACGGAGGATACGGTCGAGGACGGCTCCGACGGACTCGGGGTAAAGGGCAAAGAAGCCTATCAGCGTGAGGACCAGAATGTAGAGCACCAGACCGACGAATAGCGCGACCTCAAGTCCTCCGGGAAGGTCCCAGGACCTGCGGCCCACGATATACCATACCGGAAAGATGAGTGCCAGGGCAAGCCTGGCAAGGGAGCTCACTATTGTCTTGATAGCGATGACCGCGGTGGATTCCCCCGCCCCGATGCCGTGGCGGTGCAGGAGATACACCTGAAGCGGTTCACCTCCTGTATCAAACGGCGTGACGCATGCGACGAACGCTCCCGCGAGGGCTATCCGAAGCGCGCTCGCGAACCCAAGCTTACCGCCGAGCGCTCTCACAAGCGTTTCTATGCGGGCGGCCTCGAGGATCCACCCGACCACAACCAGCAGCCCGGCGGTGGCAAGAGACACACGGTCCACCCGGAACAGGCTCGACCAGCCCTCGCCGCCTCCCGTGAGGCGCATGATGAGAAAGATGGCAAGGGCGCTGACAAGGACCGCGCCGGCTGCTCCGCGCACAAGGCTTTTCGTGCTTCTCGGCCTTCTCGGCTCAGCCACGTCGTCCCGCCTTTCATCCGTGCCGCATAGAACACGAAAGCTCTTCCCGCGAGGGAGTGAAGCTACCAACTCGCAGCGCAGGGCACCTCGCCTGAAGCTCCCTGGTGAACGCATCGATTCCAAGCACACGCCCCCTGGGACCCCGAAGGGCCGCGGTGAGCACATCGGGATCGATGTTCAGGTTTCGGAGCTGTACCATGTCTATGTGGGCCCTTTCAATGAGTGCACACAGAGCATCCAGCTCCTCCTCCCGGTCGGTGAGGCCGGGAAACACCAGAAGGTTCACCGAGACGAAGACCCCGTTCGCCTTCGCAACAGCTATCGACGCCTCAACATCGGCCAACCCATACCCCCGCGGGCGGTGGTACGCATCGTAGATCTCATCCCTCGCGCTGATCATGCTTACCCTCATGCTGTCGAGGCCTGCCCTGCATAGTTTCGCCACGGCGTCGGTAAGCCCTGCACTCGTGTTAACGTTTATGAGACCTCTTTCTTTCACCTCTGCCCTTATCCTCGCGATGGACCGAGCGATGAGGTCCGCCTGCAGCAGGGGCTCGCCCTCGCATCCCTGCCCGAAGCTGATGATGGCATGGGGAGCGTCGCGAAGGTGCGGCAATGCCACCTCGACTATCTCGTCCGGTGTGGGGACGAAGTTGATGCGGGTCTGCGGAGACGGGCAGCACTCCGCGGGCTGAAGTGAAATGCAGCCTATGCACGAGGCCGGGCACGCAGGTGACACGGGGATCCCTGCCTCCCAGCGGCAGTAGAACACGTTCTGCGCCGTGAAGCACTGGTACTCCACCGAGCACCTGGCAAGCTGCTGGAGAATCCTGTTATCCGGATGTTCCCGTAACCGCGCCTCTATCAGCGACCGAAGCTCGGCAGTGTTGTACTCGCCTGGGTGCCACCTCGACGGGTCATCCGTCCTTATCGCCGCAACATACGGTTGTCCCTCGCCCATTCCCACCGCAGCATACCCATACAGGGGCAGGGTCCGAACCTTGCGGTCCCCGTCGATCACGTAAGCCGGGAGCAGCGTGCGCGTGAACCCGGCCGGCAGCAGCGCTCCCACCGCCCACCCGGGGGTCTCGCTCCCGTGTTGCGCGTTGGGCTCCAGCCATAGCGCGAGCGCCTCGCCGGTGTCCGGGCTCATGCCGATGGCCTGGCGCCCCGGAAGCATGGCGAGAGTTGAGCCAGCGGGAAGGGGGATCATGTCCTTCTCCCGAATCTCCCACATCTCATCCCATGACCGGCCGAGGGCCGCCAGGCTTCCCTCGTCAAACATGGTTCCCCGGTCATCCGCGTACAGAGCCCGAAACATGAAAGCAAATCTCCTGCGCCCGTCCGGGTGGTCGCACCACGCTGTCTTCGCGCGGTCTGGTCGCCCGGGTAGTCTCGTTGAACAATTATACCTTCCCGGGTGGCACCCCGCAAGGAGGTCGGGCCGATACGTCTGAATCGTATATATTCAGCATACCAGTGCGAATATGGGGCATCCACATTCTGGGCGGGATTCCTCGGGAGGAATTTGCTGTGTACCATCGAATAGCTTTGAGAGTCGGGCAGCAACTGCTTTGTGGCGCCGCGTCGGCAGCAGACTCGCACGGTTCGGCCCGCAACATTGCCTGCCCGCCGTCAGCGTGCCGGCGTGACCACGCTGAAGCTGACCAGGGTCTTCACGACGGGGCCGCGTGACCCTTGGGTCCCGCTCGACAGGAAACGCGGAGGGCACAACCGGGCTTCCACTGGTTTCTGATGGCTCCCGCTGCCCAGATGGCTCCGGGCGCCCGGCCCGTTTTCCCCCTGAGCGTCCGGACCTGTGACCTGCAACTCGACGCCGGAAGGGAGTGATGACCTACTGGTTGCGAGATAGCCAGACGCTTCCAGATGCAGTTACCTGTAAAGCCGCATTGCGCGAGGCAGGCAATGATGCCTGCGAGCGAGGCGGACGAGAAACGAAGGAGGCATCATGAATTGAGAAGAGTGCTTGTTGTGCTCGTGGCCGCGCTTGTGCTTGCGACCATGAGTGTCGGGCTTGTCAGCGCAGCAAAACCCCTGCCGAAGCTGGTGCTGCTCTCCGGTGACTCTCAGATCGCGAGGCTGTACGCCCAGGGCGTGCAGGAGATGATCCGCAAGAACCTGGGCATCCCCCTTGAGATCGAGGCCGTTGACTTCAAGACAAGGCTTCAGAAGATGAGAAACAAGGACTTCCAGATCGTCTTCGCCGGCTGGGGCGCCGACTACGACGATCCCATGACGTTCCTGGACATGTGGATTACCGACGGGCCGTTCAACGACGTCATGTGGAGCAACCCCAGCTACGATAAGCTCATCCAGGTGGCGAAGACCTCTCCTGACGAAGCGGTCCGCATGAAGGCCATGGCCCAGGCGGAGAAGATCCTCATCGGCGAGATGCCAATCGCGCCTCTTTACTGGCCGGCCTGGAACTTCGTCGAGCATCCCTATGTTAAGAACGTTGTCCGCAAGACCGTCGGTTCTGACTTCGAGTGGAAGTGGGCCTACACCGAAGGGCGCCCGGGCGGCGACAAGGATCAGTTCCTCCGTGTGAACTTCGGCGAGGAGCCGCCAGACCTTGACCCAGCCACGTCCACCGACCAGGTGTCCTTCTGGGTTATCAACGCGACTTATGAGGGCCTTGCCCGGAAGAACCCGGAAATGAAGATTCTCCAGGGTTCCGGCCTTGCCGAGAGCTGGACGGTGTCGAAGGACCGTAAGGTGTACACCTTCAAGCTCCGCGATGCCAAGTGGAGCGACGGGGTTCCGGTCACCGCGTACGACTTCGAGTACGGCTGGAAGAGGGCTGTCGATCCCCGCACCGCGTCGCAGTATGCGTACATGATGTACGTCATCAAGAATGCCGAGAAAGTCAACGGCATGGAGGTTCCCGACGACAAGGATCCCAAGAAAGCCGAAAAGAACAAGGCCATCGACGACGCTCTCGCGACCGTGGGGGTGAAGGCCCTCGATGCGAAGACCCTGCGCGTGGAGCTGGAGGCGCCAACCCCGTTCTTCCTTGACCTCATCACCTTCATTACCTACATGCCCAGCCCGAAGCATATGGTGGAGAAGCTAGGCGACGAGTACGCCTCCGAGGTCGACAAGATGGTGGCGTGCGGGCCGTTTAAGGTCGCCAAGTGGCAGCACGAGTACAAGATCATTCTCGAGAAGAACCCCTACTACTGGGATGCCAAGTCCGTCAAGCTGCAGCGGATCGAGGCCGACATGATCAAGGACATCGCCACCCCGCTGAACATGTTCGACGCGGGAGAGCTTGACCTCGTTGGTGTCCCCGGCACTTACATCGAGCAGTACAGAAACAAGGGCATGAGGACCATCGCCGAGGCGACCGCCTGGTACCTCGAGTTCAACTGCAAGCACGAGGTCTTCAAGAACGCAAAGGTCCGTAAGGCTTTCTCTCTTGCCCTCGACAGGCAGGCTTACGTTGACCACGTGCTGAAGAACGGCTCGCTGCCGGCGACATCTCTCGTGCCGCCAACCATCCACGGCAAGGATGGCGTGTCGTTCCACGACGTATACGTCGGCGACCTGTTGCCCAAGAAGGCCGATGTCAAGCTGGCAAAGCAGCTTCTGGCCGAGGGTCTCGCTGAGCTCGGCTACGCCATGCCTTAAGCCCGGCTGGGCGGGACGATAAAGCCGGGTCTACCGGCTGGAGCCTCTAAGGCTCCTGTTTTCACGGGTATTCCCGGCATAGGACTGTCTCGAGAAGAAAGCAGTGAGGCCCTGCGCCAGGAGAGCAGGGCCTCGCTGCCGTATGATGTGGTTTCCGGAACGTGCGCAAGGCGCGAGGTGATCGCGGCAAAGGAGTGGGTGCTTTGGGACGCTATATACTCAGGCGGTTCGGGCTGATGCTTGCCGCGCTATGGGTGATCGTCACAGCCACTTTCTTTCTGATGCACGCCATCCCGGGCGATCCGTTCCTGGGCGAGAAGGTGACTGAGGCGATCCGCCAGAATATGCTTCGCAAGTACGGCCTCGACAAGCCCCTCTGGGAGCAATACGTGATTTATCTGGGAAATCTCTTGCGCGGGGATTTCGGCACTTCCCTGAAGATGCTTCACCGCTCGGTAAACGACATGATCCGCGACGGGTTCCCCGTCTCGGCGCTTCTGGGCCTCGAGGCGCTCGCGTACGCGGTGACCCTCGGTCTCCTTCTGGGCACCGTCGCCGGGTTTCGGCACAACACGTGGCTGGACTACCTTGCGATGTTCGTGGCGCTCATAGGCATCTCGGTGCCGGGGTTCATCATGGGTGGGCTTATGCAGTACGTTATCGGCCTCAAGCTCAGATGGCTCCCAATAGCCCGGTGGGAGGGCTTCAGGTACACGATCATGCCCGCCGCTGCTCTGGGGCTTGGCACACTCGCGGTAATGGCGAGGATGATGCGCACGAGCGTGCTCGAAGTCACGAGCCAGGACTACATCAAGACTGCCAAGGCTAAAGGCCTCTCGCAGAGGGAGATCGTCTTTCGCCACGTGCTGCGGAACGCGATCCTTCCCATCGTGACCATCCTCGGGCCGCTCACAGCAGGCATCGTGACAGGCAGCTTCGTCATCGAGCTGATCTTCGGCATACCAGGGCTCGGCAAGTACTACGTGCAGAGCATCTTCAACCGGGACTACACGCTCATCCTGGGGACGACGATCTTCTACGCCGTTCTCCTCGTGTTCCTGAACTTCCTGGTTGATGTGGCTTACGGGATCATCGACCCGCGGATCCGGCTCATGAGAAGCAGGGAGTGATGAGATTGGCATCAGCGCAAGAGATAACACAGGACATGTTCGAACCGTTGCAGCTTGGAGCGGGCGAAGGTGAAGCCATCACGCGTCCGCCCATAAGTTACTGGCGCGAGGTTGCGAGGCGCTTCAGGCGCAACCGCCTTGCCGTGGCGGGCCTTGTCATCCTCGTGGCTCTTCTCGCGTTCGCATTCATAGGGCCGTTTCTCACGCCCTGGGACCCCAGGGAACAGAGCCTGTTCGACACGAACAAGCCGCCGTCGGCGGAGCATTGGTTCGGCACGGACAACCTCGGACGCGACATATTCGCAAGGCTGTGCTACGGCATCAAGATCTCGCTCTTCGTCGGGATCATGGCCGCCCTCATTGACCTCGTGGTGGGCGTGATCTACGGCGGCATCTCGGGGTACTTCGGCGGGGTGGTAGACGATGTCATGATGAGGATCGTGGACATACTCTATGGCATCCCTTACATCATCGTCGCCATCCTTCTCCTCGTGGTCATCGGCCCCGGCCTCTGGTCGGTGATCCTGGCCATGACCATCACCGGATGGGTCGGCATGGCGAGGCTCGTGCGCGGACAGGTGCTCCAGCTCAAGGAGCAGGAATTCGTGCTGGCGGCGCGGGTGCTGGGGGCAAGCCACCTCGGGATAATCCTCCGGCACCTCATCCCCAACGCCATGGGTGTCATCATCGTCCAGATGACGTTCACCATTCCCGGCGCCATATTCGGCGAGGCCTTCCTGAGCTTCATAGGGCTCGGCGTGCCGCTGCCTCTCGCGAGTCTCGGCACCATGGCGAACGACGGGTATCAGTATCTTCGGATATACCCTTACCAGCTGATCATCCCGGCGATCGCCATCATCATGACCATGCTCGGGTTCAACTTCGTGGGCGACGGCCTGCGAGACGCGCTTGACCCGAAGCTGCGGAGGTGAGAAGGATGGCTGGGGAAAGATTGCTTGACGTCAAGAATCTCGAGGTGTCCTTCTACACCTACGCCGGCAAGGTGCATGCGGTGCGCGGCGTCTCGTTCCACGTCAACAGGGGCGAGACCCTGGCAATAGTGGGCGAGTCCGGCTGCGGCAAGACCGTCTCGGTGCAATCGACCATCAAGCTCATACCGATGCCGCCCGGGAAGATCGAAGGGGGCACGGTGCTGTTTGACGGCAAGGACCTCACCGCCATGAGCGATCGCGACCTTCAGAGCGTGAGGGGCGCGGAGATCGGCGTGATATTCCAGGATCCCATGACGTCGCTGAACCCCACCATGACGGTGGGAAGGCAGATCACCGAGGGTCTCATCAAGCACCAGAGGCTCAGCGCCCAGGAGGCAAAGCACCGGGCCATCGAAATGCTATCGCTGGTCGAGATACCAAACCCGAAGGAGAGGTTCCGCCAGTATCCGCACCAGTTCAGCGGCGGTATGAGACAGCGCGTCATGATCGCCATCGCGCTCTCATGCAACCCGAAACTGCTCATCGCGGACGAGCCCACCACAGGCCTCGACGTAACCATCCAGGCTCAGATACTCGACCTCATGAAGAGCCTGCAAACGAAGCTCGACACGTCCATAATCCTGATAACCCATGACCTCGGCGTGGTCTCGAAGCTGGCCGACAGGATAGTGGTCATGTACGCAGGAAAGGTTGCCGAGGCCGGTAGTTCCGAGGACATTTTCTATAACGCCCTGCATCCATACACTCAAGCGCTTCTGAAGTCGGTGCCCAGGCTTCATGAAGAGACCAAGAGGGAGCTTCTCGCCATCCCCGGGACGCCTCCAGATCTTTTCGTGCCTCCGAAAGGATGCGCCTTCGCGCCACGCTGCAGCTACGCGATGAGGGTGTGCCTGGACCACCAGCCCGGGGACTTCGCAGCAGGCGGTAGCCACACCGTGGCCTGCTGGCTTATGGACCCCAGGGCCGCGCATGTCAGAGAAAGACACGCCGGCAGGGCCGGGGATGCCGGGGCCAGAGGAGGCGCAAGCTGATGGTTCACGACACGCAGGATACGGTTCTGGAGGTAGTAAACCTCAAGAAGTACTTCCAGTTCGGCCGGAGAGCGGTCCTCAAGGCCGTGGACGACGTGACCTTCTCCGTAAGAAAGGGCGAGGTGTTCGGCCTGGTGGGGGAGAGCGGCTGCGGCAAGACAACCGTGGGCCGCACGATCGTGGGGCTTTACAGCCCCACAGCCGGCAAAGTCCTCTACAAAGGCGAGGACACGAGCAGGCTGAAGGGCGCCGAGGTCAAGAAGTTCAAGCGCCGGGTACAAATGATCTTCCAGGACCCGTATGCGTCCCTGGACCCCCGGATGACGGTGGGAGACATCATAGGGGAAGCCCTCGACATCCACAGGCTGGCAAGGGGCAAAGAGCGGCTCGCCAGGATACATGAGCTTCTGAACGTCGTGGGGCTGTCGGCAGAGCACGCCAACAGGTTCCCGCACGAGTTCTCCGGGGGCCAGCGCCAGCGCATCGGGATAGCTCGCGCCCTCGCGGTCGACCCCGAGTTCATCGTGGCCGACGAGCCCATCTCGGCGCTGGACGTGTCCATTCAGGCACAGGTCGTGAACCTGCTGTCGCGCCTGCGGGAGGAGAGAGGCCTCACGTACATCTTCATAGCTCACGACCTCGCAATGGTAAAGCATCTCTCCGACAACGTCGGCGTAATGTACCTGGGCAGGCTGGTTGAGCTTGCTCCCAGCGCGGAGCTTTACAAGAACCCGCTCCATCCCTACACCCAGGGACTCCTGTCGGCGATCCCCATCCCGGACCCCAGGGTTGAGAGGGAGAGAAAGCGGATCGTCCTCGAAGGCGAGGTCCCGAGCCCTGTTAACCCGCCGAAGGGCTGCAGGTTCCAGACCCGGTGCAGGCACGCAAAACCGGCGTGCCGCGAGGAGGACCCGAAGCTCAAGCCGGTGGCCCCGGGCCATTTTGCGGCGTGCCACCTGTACTAGGTGCTCATCACGCGGCCCGGCAACCGCTGGGCCGCGTTGTTTACGCGGATCGTCGGCACCCACCCGGGTCGGCCCAGCAGATCGGGGCCGCCACGGCCCTGTCGCCACGGCCCGGATCCCGACGCCTGGCAGCCTTGGAGACGGGGGATCAGACGACAAGCGATGTGGAAAGAGGCGGGCTGCCCTGGGACGCCGTATAGTAGCGTGTTGAACGACCTGCCCCCACCTCGCGCATCGCATGCACCCGCCGCCCGCTATGCCCGTACGGCGGCCGCCGCGTCGCCCGCTCGGTTCAGGCTTACTGGCTCAGTGCTCTTACGTTCTCGGCAAACGATGACTTCACTACAAGCTGGCGGAACTCCTCATTGTTCTTCGTGTGGTGGAGCCGCTCCAGCATGAGCTCGGTCATCTCCGCGGTACCAAGGTTCCCCATCGCCCGGCGGAGGAGGTACATCATGTCGAGCTCTTCTTCGCTCAGGAGAAGCTCCTCCTTGCGTGTCCCGGACCTGTTTATATCGATGGCGGGGAAGATTCGTCGCTCCGCGAGCTTGCGGTCGAGATGAAGCTCCATATTGCCGGTGCCCTTGAACTCCTCGTAGATCACGTCATCCATACGGCTTCCCGTCTCAACAAGGGCCGTCGCCAGGATCGTAAGGCTGCCCCCCTCCTCGATGTTGCGCGCCGCACCGAAGAACCGTTTCGGGCTTCGGAGCGCGTTCGGGTCAAGGCCTCCGGACAACGTGCGCCCGCTTGGCGGCTCGACCAGGTTGTAGGCACGTGCCAGCCGCGTGATGCTATCCATGAGGATCACAACGTCCTTGCCGTGCTCCACCAGCCGCTTTGCGCGCTCGAGCACCATCTCGGCCACGCGTATGTGGTTCTCCGGCGGCAGATCAAACGTCGAGCTCGTCACAAGGCCTTTCACCGACCGCTCCATGTCGGTGACCTCTTCGGGACGCTCATCGACGAGCAGCACCAGGAGCTCAACTTCGGGGTGATTGGCTGTTATGGCGTTTGCGATCTTCTTGAGGACCGTCGTCTTGCCGGCCTTGGGAGGCGATACTATGAGGCCGCGCTGCCCCTTGCCGAGGGGCGCAATGAGGTCGATCATGCGGGTGGTTATCTCCCTCGGGGTCGTCTCCAGCCGCAACCGCTCGTTGGGGTATATCGGCGTGAGGTCCTCGAAGAAGAGCCTCCTCGTGGCCATTTCGGGGTCTCGGCCATTCACCGCTTCGACTCGCAGCAAGGCGAAGTATTTCTCGCTTTCCTTCGGAGGTCTCACCTGGCCGGATATCATGTCACCCGTGCGTAGGGCAAACCGCCTGATTTGTGACGGAGACACGTATATATCATCAGGGCTCGGGTTAAGGCCGGCCACCCTGAGAAAGCCGAAGCCCTCGGCCATGATCTCCAGTATGCCCTCGGCGAAGATGAGGCCTTCCTTTTCGGCCCGCACCTTCAGGATTTCGAAGATCAGCTCCTTCTTCCTCAGTTTCGTTGGACTTGCGATTCCAAGGTCCCTCGCGATCTCATAGAGATCGTGGATGGTCCTGGCCTCCAAATCGCTGATGTTCATGGGTTCCTCGGGAACACCCTGTCCATTTCGTCCCATCGATTTATCCAGTCCTTTCGTTGTGAATTCTTACGGTTCCATGTCGTCTGGGGTGCCAGACGCTATCCTGCCTCGGAACCACGCCACGCCATGGGAACGACCATCTTAAGGCCGTATGACAGGAAGCTCGCAGCGGGGTACGATTAAGGAAACATGTGAAAAGGCTGATAGTGCCAACGCTATGGTGCCTGGTGACAACACGCAGCATCAATGGAGGCCTGGTCACACACCGGTATTATAGCATTGCCAGGGGGACTACATAAAATCCAGGTACACCTCTCGTGATACCGGGGCATCCGCCCTTTTGCCATGAGGTCGGAAGGCTCAATATGTCAAGCGCAGGATGGAACGGAAGACCCACACTGTTATTTCGCCATACAAACGGAAATTCCTTCCGCCTCGCCCGCCAGCCCGTTTCCTATCCTTGATCAGCCACGTTCCGTGTCGCGGCCGATCGCTCGAGCGCGGCCGCCACAAAGTCCTTGAATAGCGGGTGCGGCCGATTCGGCCTGGACTTGAACTCCGGGTGGAACTGGGTGGCCACGAACCACGGGTGGTCTTTGGCCTCGACTATCTCCACCAAGCGCCCGTCGGGAGACAGCCCGGTAGCCCACAGCCCGGCCTTTTCGAGGACATCCCTGTATCCGTTGTTGACCTCAAACCTGTGGCGGTGCCGCTCGTACACTACCTCCCTGCCGTACGCGGCCATGGCGAGAGACCCTGGCACAAGCCTGCACGGGTACGCACCGAGCCTCATCGTGCCGCCCATCTCCTCCACGCCCTTCTGCTCCGGCAGGAGGTCTATCACCGCATGAGGGGTGTTGGGATCGAACTCGGAGCTATGAGCCCTCTCAAGACCGCACACGGACCGGGCGAACTCGATGACGGCACACTGGAGCCCCAGGCACAGGCCGAAGTAAGGGACTTTGTTCTCCCTTGCGTACGTCGCCGCAAGGATCTTCCCTTCTACTCCTCTGCACCCAAACCCGCCCGGAACAAGAATACCGTCCGCCGCCTCAAGCTCCTTTTCCACATCTTTCGCCTCAAGGAGCTCCGAGTTGACCCACAGCACTTTCACCTCGGCCTCGTGGGCAATCCCGGCGTGGCGCAGCGCCTCCACCACACTAAGATATGCATCCGGGAGGGTGACGTACTTGCCAACGATCGCTATGGCCACCTGCCGCTTGGGGTTCAGAAACCTGTGGACCATCTCGCGCCATTCTGTAAGGTCACACTGACCGGCGACGCCCCCGAGGTTGAGCCTGTCGATGACAATGTCGTCGAGCCCCTCGTGCTCGAAGACCAGCGGGACCTCATATATCGTCGCGGCGTCCACGTCGGGGATCACCGCCTGCTTGTCGATATCGCAGAAGAGAGCGATCTTGGACTTGATCTCGTCCGAGAGCGGACGTTCAGACCTGCATACGATGACGTCGGGCTGAATGCCTATGCTTCGCAGCTCCTTCACGCTGTGCTGGGTGGGCTTGGTCTTGAGCTCGCCCACAGCACCGATGTATGGGACGAGCGTGACGTGAATGTACATCACGTTCTCGCGACCGAGGTCGCTGCGAAGCTGCCTTATAGCCTCCAGGAAAGGCAGGCCCTCGATGTCGCCTACCGTCCCGCCCACCTCGACGAGCACCACGTCAGCCCCGGACTCTTTCCCCACCCGCGTTATCCTGGACTTGATCTCGTTGGTGATATGGGGTATGACCTGCACCGTGCCGCCGAGGAAGTCCCCTTTTCGCTCGCGGCTTATCACGGACCAGTAAATCATACCGGTCGTGACGTTATTCAGCCTGCCCAGGTCCACATCGATGAACCTCTCGTAGTGGCCGAGGTCGAGGTCGGTTTCAGCGCCGTCCTCGGTGACGAAGACTTCACCATGCTGGTATGGGCTCATGGTACCGGGGTCCACATTGATGTATGGGTCCAGCTTTATCGCGGTTACCCGAAGACCCCTGCTCTTGAGAAGCCGCCCGATAGAAGCAGCGGTGACGCCTTTACCAAGACCTGAGACAACCCCGCCAGTTACGAACACGTACTTTGCCAAGTCCCTTGCTCCCTTCCGCGTCTGGCCCGTTCCCTATTTGTAGTTTAGCACGTATACCGTGGTGCTTTCCGGCAGCGACCCTGCACGCACCGAGGTCTCGTTCGAGTCGAGCCTGACCACGTTGTCGAAGCCCGCCAGGAACCTGTCAACCCCTGCGATGGGCAGGCCCACGGCAGGAGTTTTGTAGTGCATTGGGATGACCACCCTGGGCGATGTCGCTTCGACCAGCCGCCTGGCCCCGGCGGCATCGATAGTGTACGTGCCGCCCACAGGCACAAACAGAACGTCGACCCTGCCGAGCTCGTCGAGTTGCTGCTTCGAGAGGTCATGGCCGATGTCGCCCATGTGCGCCAGCCTGATGCCGTCCACTTCCATCACGAATATGGTGTTCGGACCGCGTTTGGCGCCCCGTTCGGTATCATGGAAGCTCGCCACGGGGTAGATCTTGATCCCGGCTTTCTCGTGCCTGTCCTTGCCCTTCAACACGATGGGATTTCCACGCGCCGCCGACACGTTGTTATGGTCGAAATGATCGTGGCTCAAGGTCACCACATCCGCCTCAACCTGCGGCACAGGATAGCCCACCGTCGCATCAAAGGGATCGGTCAGGATCCTGACACCACTCGACGAGGTAATCAGGAAGCATGCGTGTCCAAACCACCTGACCGTGATCTCTCCGCCCGATGCGGCCCTGGCCGCGCTGCCCAAAAGACACCCTGCCGCAACGATCGCTGCACTGACCAAAACAAGCTTCACAACCACAGGGACACCCCCTCACCCTGTCGAGTCCGCCTGGCCTGACGACTCCTCATCGTCAAGCACCCCGTACTTCTCAAAAAGCACCTTCGTAGCCCGGTTGCTCGTGAAAGCGACCACGCCCATGTACAGCAGGCTGAAGGCAGGAGCGAGAACCACGCACAGAATCGTCACGACCGTCTCGAACACCATGACGAGCAGCGAGTAAATGGGGTTCGCGAGCGCGAGGAGCGCGGCCCTCTTGAAGACCTTGCGAAACCCGGTGTCCTGCTGCACCATGACGGCAAGCAGGTAGGGCGTCATCATGGCAAGGAAGAGCAGGGCGTATAGCCATAGCCCCCCGATGAGCTTGAACGCCACGCCGGGCCTCGAGATGAACCAGATGATGTCGACCACGACGACGGTTGAAAGCCCCACGTGTGCCGCCATGATAGCCAGCGAGCGCAGGGAAAACCGCCTGAGGCCTTCCAGGAAATCGCGAGGCACCACGTCGCGCCCTTTCAGAATGAGCGCCATCACGTGAAAGGCCGCCCCTTGCGGCGGGGCGGCGAGAATCACCAGCGCTGGCACCATGGCGATGAAGGACTTCACGAAGAGGCTCAAGAGGAGCGCACAGCAGGCGAACCACCCGAACCATGCAAGGCTCACGAGCACCACGGTGCCGAGGTATCCGTAAGCGTCTTTCACCGACGCTCCCACCACGGCGCCTGCTCTTAATACCTCGTCTCTGGGTCCTGACATCGCGACCTCCTGTTGCCGGCATCCCCCCGCCTACATCTTTTCCGGTGCGGAGATGCCGAGGATGCCGAGGCAGTTCCGAAGAACGATGCCCACTGCCCCGGAAAGCGCGAGCCTTGCCGATGTCAGGCCGGCGTCGTCACTCATCACCCTGCAACTATTGTAGAATGAATGGAACAATCCTGCAAGGTCCAGAGCGTATTTTGCGAGTCTGTTCGGCGCGCGATCCGAGGCACTCGTGACAACCTCGTCTGGGTAGGCCGCAAGCTTCCGAGCGATATCGAGTTCAATCTCCTCCTCAAGGCGCGAGAGATCCGCGCTGGCCGCCCCCTCGAACTTCACCCCGTTTTCTTCGGCCTGCCTGAAGATGCTGCATATCCGCGCATGGGCGTACTGCACGTAATAAACCGGGTTCTCCTGGGACTGGCGCTTGGCGAGCTCGAGGTCGAAATCGAGATGGCTCTCGATGTTGCGCATGAGCATGAAGTAGCGCGCCGCGTCACGTCCGACCTCGTCAACGAGCTCGTCCATGGTCACAAACTCTCCCGCCCGCTTGGACATTTTCACTCGCTCGCCGGAAGATACAATGGACAGAAATTGGAGGAGCAACACTTCGAGGCACTCGCCAGGGTATCCGAGCGCCTGGATGCCCGCCCTGGTTGGCACCACGTGCCCGTGGTGGTCAGGCCCCCAAATGTCGATGATGAGATCGAAACCGCGGTCCAGCTTGTTCTTATGATAAGCTATGTCCCCAGCAAGATAGGTGTACTCGCCGTCGCTCTTTACGAGCACCCTGTCCTTGTCGTCCCCGAACTTCGTGCTGCAAAGCCAGGTCGCGCCATCCTTCTCGTAGACCATCCCTCTTTCCCGGAGGATCCTCAGCACTTTCTGGTGAGCACCGCTTTCAACGAGCTTGCGCTCACTGAACCACACGTCGAAGTCCACGCCGAAGCGGGCAAGCGATCTTTTCTGGCTTTCCAGCATCCTCGATAGCGCAAACTCTCGGAAAAACCGGGCCCGCTCCGCCGGGGTCATTCTCTTCAGCCTCTCGCCGTGCTCCGCCGCGGCCTCGCGGGCGATGTCTATAATGTACGAGCCCTGGTAGCATCTCTCAGGGAACTCGACGTTCTCCCCCTGAAGCTGCCTGTACCTGAGGTCCACAGACTCCCCGAGGACCGCTACCTGGTTCCCTGCGTCGTTGATATAGTACTCGGTGCTAACGTCATACCCGGCAGCCTTCAGGATGTTTGCAAGAGCAGCTCCCACGGCGGCCGCCCGAGCGTTCACGACGTTCATGGGGCCGGTGGGGTTCGCGCTCACGAACTCGACTTGTACACGCCTGCCCTTTCCGACATCGCTCCTCCCGTAGGCGTGGCCTGCGGCGTGTACGGCGCGGATAGTGTCCTCAAGCCACGCCCGGGAGAGGAAAAAGTTGATGAATCCCGCTCCGGCCACCTCGACGCGCTCGATATAGCGGGTTTTCCCGACGGCCGCCTTCAGGGAGGCAGCTATAACCTCGGCGATCTGCCTCGGAGGCCGTCCGAGCTGCTTCGCAAGGACCATTGCAACGGTGGTGGCGAAGTCGCCGTAGGACTTGTCCCGCGCAAGCTCCACAGGAACGTCGTGGGGCTGGTACTCTCCCACCTGCGCCGCAAGCTCGCTCGAGGCGATGGCGTTCGCCACGGCAGCCCGGATCTCACGTCGCACGTCCTCTGCTACGTTATGCAATGCAGCATCCCCCTCCCCCGATCGCCGGGCGCCTGCCGGGTCGCCCAGCATGCGCTGTTGCCTTGCACCGTTACCTTGCGCTCTTACCTTGCGCTGTTCCCGACTCAGGCCCACCTATTTCGGTATTATAACACAGATGCGTGGAGCGTGGCAGCCATCTCGTCCTCCTTCTCGAACGGTCCAACCGCAGCAAGACGGAGGTTCTTCTTCTTGAAAAGGTCGGACGCCACCTCGGCAATGTCCTGGGCCGTCACGGCCTCCACCTTCGCGAGCACCTCGTCCACAGGCACGATCTTGTCCGTGAGCACCATGTGCTCACCGTTGCGAAGAGCAAGGTTAAGCGTGTCCTCGAGCCGGAGGGCGAGAGCGCCCTTGTAGAAGTCCTTGGCCTTTCGAAGCTCCTCATCGCCGACCTTCTCGTCGCGCATCCGGGCAAGCTGCTCCAGGACCACGCTCACCGTGTCAGCGCCCCTGGCCGGGTCCACACCCGCGTACACCCTCATGATCCCGGTGTCGAGATACGCCGAGTACTGGGACCCCACTGAATACGCAAGGCTCCTCTTCACCCGCACCTCCTGAAACAACCTCGAGCTCATTCCCCAGCCGAGAATCACGTTGAGGATCTCCAGGGCGTAGCGGCGCGGGTGGAGCCGCTCGTAGCCGGGAAGGCCGAGCGCAAGGTTGGCCTGCTTGATGTCGCGCCTCTCGACCTTCGCGAGAGGCCTCTCCGAGGTGAACCTTGCAGGGGCGAAATTCCGGCGCTTTCCGCCAGACCGCGGCCCGAACTCGCTCGCTACCGCCTCTCGGACGTCCTCCGCGCTCACCTTGCCGGCGACCGAGACCACCATGTTTGCCGGTTGGTACAGGGACTCGAAGTAATCCATCACCTTTTCACGGGTTATGGAGCGGATGACATCCTCAGTGCCCGCTACGCTCCTGCCGAGGGGGTGGCCAGGCCACATCATCTCCTCGAGGAGGACGTGAACCCATGAATCGGGCCTGTCCCTGACCATCTTGATCTCTTCAATAACCACGCCGCGCTCCCGCTCAATGGCTTCAGGGTCGAAGAGCGAGCGAAGAACCATGTCCGTGAGAACGTCGAGGCCAAGCCCGAAGCTCTCCGAGGGCACCTTTACCAGGAAGCACGTGGTTTCCTTATTGGTGAAGCCGTTTATCGTGCCTCCCACCCCCTCGATGGCCGCGGAAATCTTGAGATTGCTGTCGCGCTTCGGAGTGCCCTTGAAAAGCATGTGCTCTATGAAATGGGATATCCCATTTGCCTCCGGGTCCTCATACCGTGCCCCGGCGCCGACCCAGATCGTCACCGACGCGGATCTCATATGGGGCATTTCTTCGGTTATCACACGAAGGCCATTATCCAGGGTTTCGATTGATACCACAGTCGCTGCTCCCCCCTCATGTTGATCATCAGAGGCCGTTCCCCGCGGCGGCCATTCATTAGAGTCTCCGTTTCGTCTGGAGATCACGCAGGGTTCCTTCGGACGTTCGCGTAGCAACGCGCCCCGACAGCCTTTCGACGCCCCGTCTGTATTCCCTTCATTTCTACAAGAGTGGCAAAACTTGCCCTCCTAGAAGGAAATGCCCCCCAAGTGCAGAATATTAAATTGAAGTGGAGACAGCCCGTGATTGTCGCGCATGCGTCACAAGAGTGAAGGGGGGTGGAGGTGGGCGAGGTTCCGGTTGCGTCATTCCCAAGGTAGAGTGGTATCTTGAGTCCCGGGAATCTCAAGAGAGCGTACGCGAGTAATGAAGGAGGTAGAGCAATGTTCCGTGGAGGCCGCATGATAGTCACATTGTTGCTGGTGGCTGCACTGGTGCTGGGAAGCACGCTCCTGGCCAGCGGCGAGGAACAAAAGCCCAAGTACGGCGGCATCTGGAAGGACGCCCTCGGCGCAGATCCCCCCGGACCTTGACCCCGTCATGGCAACTGATACCACTTCGGCTGAGGTCGGTTATCAGATTTTCGAGACTCTGGTCGCCATCGACCCTGACGGCGAGATCGTGCCCCTTCTGGCAGAATCGTGGAAAGCTTCTCCCGACGGCAAGACCTTCACATTCAAGCTGCGCAAGGGAGTGCACTTCCATAAGACCACCGAAGGCGGCAAGCCCACCGCCAACGGCGGCCGGGAAGTCACCGCGGACGACTGGGTGTGGACGTTCAACTACATCTGCGATCCGAAAACCAATTCCCCGCGAGCGTACTTCATCGATATGGTGAAGGGTTACAAGGAATACCGCGAGGGGAAGGCCCAGTCGATCTCGGGTATCAAGGCTCTCGACAAGTATACGCTCCAGATCGAGACCACCTACCCGTTCGCCCGTTTATCGCGGTGCTCAGCTACAACACCTTTGTGGTCCTGCCCAAGGAGGACGTGCTGAAGTGGGGCAAGGATTGGAACTTCCACGTGGTGGGCACCGGACCATTCAAGTTCGAATACTGGAAGCACGATGACAAGCTGGTGCTGTCGCGCAACGAGAACTACTGGATGAAGGACAAGTGGGGCAACAGGCTTCCCTATCTCGACGGCATCGAGTTCAGGATCATTACCGACGCCACCATTGAGTGGACCGAGTACAAGCTAGGCAACCTCTATGCCACCCACGTAGATGACCCGTACTATCCCGAGGCTTCTAAGGGCCTGAAGGTCATCAATGGCGTGAAGACCGCCGTGAATGAGCTGGGCACTTACCTTGAGAGGCCACAGCTGGGCACTTACTACTACGGCATGAACCAGACCCTCCCTCCGTTCAAGGGCAACAAGTACCTCAGACAGGCGTTCAACTACGCCATCAACAGGCAGGCGCTCATCGACTTCGTGCTCAACGGCCGCGCCATGCCCGCCAAGGGCGTGCTTCCGCCCGGCATGTTCGCGTACAACGAGAACCTCAAAGGCTATACCTACGATCCGAAGATGGCCAAGGACCTCCTTAAGAAGGCCGGGTATCCCAAGGGTGTCCAGGTGACGCTCCAGTACAACACGAGCCAGGGCCACAAGAGGATAGCTGAGGCTCTCCAGGCTCAGTTCGCTCAAGTGGGCATCAAGATCGACCTTAAGAACGTGGACTGGGGCGCCCACCTCGATACGTGCGGCACTCAGGGCACGGTGCCTTTCTTCCGCATGGGCTGGGTCGTCGACTACCCTGACCCGGACAACTTCCTATACGTGTTGCTTAACTCCGATAACTTCGGAGACCCGGGCAACTACACGAGGTACCATAACCCGCTGTTCGACGACCTCACGAAGCAGGCCAGACTCGCCACCGACCAGGAGGTCCGGAGGAA
This sequence comes from Bacillota bacterium, assembly GCA_012516125.1. Taxonomy (GTDB): domain Bacteria; phylum Bacillota; class SHA-98; order UBA4971; family UBA4971; genus UBA6256. The sequence continues at coordinate 20,897 of JAAYXB010000086.1, forward strand.
ACTGTACCAGAAGGCCGAGCAGATCGTGGTTGAGGATGCGCCGTGGGTGTTCATCTACCACTACACGAGCCACAATATGCTCAAGCCGTTCGTGCGGGGATACAAGCTCCCGTCGTTCGGTCAGTACTGCAACAAGTTCACGGAGGTCTGGCTTGATCTGTGATCGGAGGGGCTTGAGGCTGGCGCCTGGCGGGGAGGGGTCCCTCCCCGCCAGGCGCGAGGGAAGCAGGACTTTCGCGGCGCACCGGAAGCCTGCTTGTGACATTGGGTGGGCCACCAGATGAGGAATCCGGGGGAGGCTGGTTTCGACCGTGGGAAGGTACATAGCACGCAGGCTGCTTTCGGTTATACCCGTTCTCGCCGGGGTGATCCTGGTTGTGTTCATCCTCAGCACCATCGTGCCGGGGGACCCTGCCAGAATTCTCTCCGGTCAGAGAGGTGACCCCGAGACCATCGAGCGTATCCGGCGCGAGATGGGCCTCCATCTGCCGTGGTACATCCAGATGGTGAAGTTCTTCAAAGACGCGATCACATTCGACCTGGGGCGGTCCTACCGGAATAACATGAAGGTCACTCAGGCGCTAGCCGAGAGGATCCCGGCTTCAGCGAAACTGGCAGGTGCGGCCCTCGTGATCGCCGTGCCTTTCGGGATGGTGCTTGGCATCATATCCGCGGTCAAACAGTACTCTATCTGGGACTACGCCAGCATGATCCTTGCCCTCCTGGGAGTCTCGGTGCCGGTATTCTTCTTCGGGCTTCTCATGATCGTGGTGTTCTGTGTCAAGCTGGGCTGGCTTCCGGGCACAGGTTACGGGGGTCTCCGTTACCTCATCCTTCCCGCGATAACCCTGGGGCTGCGGCCCGCCGCTCTCATAGCCAGGATCACTCGATCCAGCATGCTCGAGGTCATACGGCAGGACTACATAAGGACCGCCCGTTCGAAAGGGGTTCACGAGAGAGCCGTGGTGTTGAGGCACGCTCTTCGCAACGCCATGATCCCCGTGGTCACCGTCATCGGCGTGGACGTGCCCAGCCTCTTGAGCGGTGCCATGCTCACCGAAACCATCTTCTGTTGGCCCGGGATCGGCAGGCTCGCAGTTGAAGCGGTGATCAACCGGGACTTCCCGATTCAGCGCGGGGTCGTGCTCTTCATGGCCCTCGTCTTCCTTGGGGCGACTCTCATCGTTGACCTGTCCTACGGGTTCTTCGACCCGAGGGTACGTTACGAGTAGGGGGACAGCACACTATGTCGAACACCGGAGCTAGAATTCCAGAAACCAGTGGCGCCATCGTGCCTCCCGCGCGCCTAGCCGCCCGCAACGCGGGCAAAGAAGAGGCCGGTCGAAGTCTCTGGTACTACGCCTGGCTGCGCCTCAAGAGAAACAAGTCGGCGATGCTCGGGCTTGCCCTCGTTTCGCTGATGGTGTTCTCCGCGGTCTTCGCCCCCTGGATAACAAGGTATGACCCCATCGAGCAGCTCATCTGGACGGAAGGAGCCTCGGCGCAGCTTGCTCCCCCGAGCGCAAAGCACTGGTTCGGGACGGACCTGTACGGGCGGGACATATTCTCCCGCGTGATCTACGGCACGCGCGTGTCTCTCAGGCTCGCTGTCGCCGCTACGGTCATCTCGGTCGTAATCGGAACTACCCTTGGTGCACTCGCAGGATATTACGGCGGGTTCATCGACGACGTGGTATCCTGGCTCATAAGCGTGATCTTCGCCTTCCCGTTCCTCCTGTTCGTCATCGCTATCGTCGCCTACCTGCCCCCCAGCGACACTCTCGTGTACACGGCGATCGGCGTCGTGTCGTGGATAGGGGTGGCAAGGATCGTCAGAGGCCAGGTGATGGCCATCAAGGAAACGGAGTTCGTCCAGGCCGCTGTCGCATCGGGTGCAAGCGATATGAGGATCATCTTCAAGCACATCCTGCCCAACGTGATCGCGCCTGTGATAGTCTCTGCCACCCTGGGGATGGGCGGGATAGTGATGCTGGAGGCCGGCCTTACCTATCTCGGGTTCGGCACCCAGCCGCCCACGCCCAGTTGGGGGTACATGATCTCGCGAGGCCAGGAGTACCTGCTCTCGGGCAAGTGGTGGTGGTCGATCTTCCCCGGGATCGCCATCTGCCTGACCGTGCTCGGGTTCAACCTCCTCGGCGACGGCCTGCGGGATGCCCTGGATCCGAGGCTGAAACAGTGAATGGTGTGCTACGCCTGTCTTGCACGGACGATGTCTTTCACCTTCATGAGGCGGGTGAGGTTCCCGCGCTCCATTTCGTCCAGCTTCATCGTGATGTACCGGGCCGTGCTCCGGAGGTTCGGGATGAGGACGTACTCAAGCGCGTTGACGCGGCGCCTGGTCTTCTCGATTTCATCAGCCAGAAGCTCAATGGACTTCTCGACCTCAGCAAGCTCCGCTAACTTGGGAAGCAACTCCGCGAGGCCTGCCACAGCGTCGTCCAGCGACGCGCTTGTCCCGCAGAACCCGTAAGGGTGCACGCCCCGTGCCTTTTCGCCGCGCCACGTGAATTCCGGCACCTTCACGTTCATGATGGTCGTGGTGGATACATCGACGCCGCACGACGCCTTCGGCGCCATGAAGACCTCTTCAAGCGCCTCCCTGGACATGGCGGCCCTGGCCTGAAGGAAGGCGGGCAGCACTTCGGCAAGGCGCGCCTCAACACGCCCGCGCAGAGCCTGCTCCTTCTTTATGAGGTCGAGGAATTTCTTCATGAGTTCGTCGCGCTTATCTTTCAGCAGTTTGTGCCCGCGCTCAGCCATCCCGAGGCGCTTCTTGAGCCTCAAAAGCTGCATGCGGGTGGGGCTGACCCTGACCTCCATGACACCGCCGCATCGGCGCCCCCGGCTGCCTCGCCGTACACGGCGCGCCTTGCGGCTCCCTCCCTTTCACATCTTCACATCGCCCGCCAGCCCGGCCTCTTATGCGGTCCGCACCCTGGGCATGTACTTCTCGATGTACTCCTCGCGCACCCTCTTGAGCTCCCTGACAGGAAGCATCGCCAGGAGTTCCCAGCCTATGCTGAGCGTCTGCTCTATCGAGCGATTTTCCTCCGGACCTTGCTTCACGTAGCGCGCCTCGAACTCGTCGGCGAACTTCGAGAACTGCTTGTCTACTTCGGAGAGCGCGGCCTCGCCCAGGATCACCGCAAGCTCCTTGGCTTCCTTGCCGCGCGCGTACGCGGCATAGAGTTGGTTCATGGTGTCCGCATGGTCTTCGCGCGTCTTGCCCTTGCCTATGCCCTTGTCCTTCAGCCTGGACAGGGACGGCAAGACATCAATGGGCGGGTATATGCCCTTGCGGTGCAGCTCGCGCGAGAGGAATATCTGCCCCTCAGTGATGTAACCGGTGAGATCCACGATCGGGTGGGTCTTGTCATCCTCCGGCATGGTGAGGATGGGGATCTGCGTGATGGACCCCTTCCGCCCTTTGATCCTTCCTGCCCTCTCATAGATCGTGGCGAGGTCGGTGTATAGATAGCCCGGATAGCCGCGCCGTCCCGGGACCTCCTTGCGCGCGGCGGACACCTCGCGCAGGGCCTCACAGTAGTTGGTCATGTCCGTGAGGATCACCAGCACGTGCATGTCCTTTTCGTACGCCAGGTACTCCGCTGCCGTCAGGGCCATCCTGGGCGTGGATATCCGCTCGATGGCCGGGTCGTTGGCAAGGTTCAGGAAGAGCACCGCGCGCTCGATGGCGCCCGTGCGCCTGAAATCCCTGATGAAGTAGTCCGCCTCCTCGAATGTGATGCCCATGGCCCCGAAAACGACGGAGAACTTCTCCTCGGTGCCCAGAACCCGTGCCTGCCTTGCGATCTGCGCTGCGAGGCTCGCGTGCGGAAGTCCCGACCCCGAGAAAATGGGAAGCTTCTGGCCGCGCACCAGGGTGTTCATGCCGTCGATGGCCGAAACCCCCGTCTGGATGAATTCCGACGGATAGTCGCGGGCGTAAGGGTTTACGGGACTGCCGTTTATGTCCAGCTTCTTCTCGGGGATCACAGGCGGGCCGCCGTCACGCGGGCGCCCGAATCCGTCGAAGACGCGCCCAAGCATGTCGGGTGACACCGCAAGCTCAATGCCCCTCCCGAGGAACCTGACCCTGGCCCGGGCAAGGTTGAGCCCGGCCGACCCCTCGAAAAGCTGCACGAGGGCCCTGGAGCCGGACGCTTCGAGCACCCTGCCCCTCCGGGTCTCGCCTGAAGCGATCTCTATCTCCACAAGCTCTCCGTATTTGACGTCCTGGACTTGCTCGACCATCATGAGCGGCCCGGCGACCTCGGAGACCGTCAGGTATTCCTTAAGCAACCTCTTCACCCCCAGCTTGGGTCAGGCCAGCGAACACCTTCGCTATATCCTCCCGAACCTTGTCAAGCCTTGCGATATCGCTCTCCGGCACGTACTTCATCCTTGCGATCGTATCCCTCACGGGAAGCTCGAGGATGGCGTCGAGACTCGCACCCTGCTCCACGGCGACGAGCGCCGCATGATGGAAGTCGAGAATGGCCTTGAGCATCAGGTGCTGTTTCTTGAGGGAAGTGTATGTGTCCACCTCGTGGTACGCGTTCTGGTGCAGGAAGTCCTCGCGCAGGCTTTTCGCCGTCTCGAGGGTCAGCCTGTCCTTGACTGAAAGCGCGTCCACACCGACCAGCCGCACTATCTCTTCCAGCTCCGCCTCTTCTTGAAGGATCTTCATGGCCTCGGCACGCAGCGTCCCGAAGTCCGGTGCCACAGTCTCAGTCATGTGCTCTTCCAACCTCTCGAGATACAACGAATAGCTGATGAGCCAGTTGATGGCCGGGAAGTGACGCCGTGCCGCCAGAGAGTCGTCAAGGCCCCAGAACACCTTCACAATCCTGAGCGTGGCCTGGGTCACCGGCTCCGAGAGGTCTCCGCCGGGAGGCGACACCGCACCCACCACGGTAAGCGTGCCCTCGCGGTTGTCGCTGCCAAGGCACCTGACGCGGCCCGCCCTTTCGTAGAACTCCGCGGCTCTGGAGCTGAGGTACGCAGGGTATCCTTCCTCGCCCGGCATCTCCTCGAGTCGGCCGGATATCTCGCGCAGGGCCTCGGCCCAGCGCGACGTGGAGTCGGCCATGAGCGCCACGTTGTACCCCATGTCGCGGAAGTACTCGGCAATGGTGATCCCGGTGTACACCGAGGCCTCCCGCGCCGCCACCGGCATGTCGGAAGTGTTTGCAACGAGAACGGTGCGCTTCATGAGCGGCTCCCCTGTGCGCGGGTCCGTAAGCTCCGGGAAGTCCATGAGCACCTCGGTCATCTCGTTCCCACGCTCGCCGCACCCGATGTACACGATAATGTCGGCGTCAGCCCACCTTGCAAGCTGGTGCTGGACCACCGTCTTGCCGCTGCCGAAGGGGCCAGGCACGCACGCGGTCCCGCCTTTCGCTACCGGGAAAAACGTATCGATGATGCGCTGCCCGGTGACAAGCGGCTGGTATGGGGCGAGCTTTTCCCTGTAGGGACGGCCGCGCCGCACGGGCCACCTTGTGAGCATCGTGATGCCCCTGGTACCCGACGCCGTCCTGATCCTGGCTATCACGTCCAGCACGGTGAACTCGCCCGCGCGGATCTCGTCCACGGTCCCCTCGACATCGTGGGGGACCATGATCCTGTGCTCCACCACGGTGGTCTCCTGAACCACCCCGAGCACATCGCCAGGACCAACGTGGTCACCCGGCTTTACCCGCGGCTCGAACGACCACCTGCGCTCGCGGTCGAGGCCCGGCAGCTCTACGCCGCGCTCGATGCGGTCGCCGACTGCGGCCCGGATCTTATCGAGAGGCCTCTGAATCCCGTCGTAGATGGACTCGATGAGGCCAGGCCCGAGCTCCACCGAAAGAGCCTCGCCCGTCGAGTACACAGGCTCCCCTGGCCCAAGCCCGGCGGTCTCCTCGTAGACCTGGATCGACGCCCTGTCGCCGCGCATCTCGATGATCTCGCCAATGAGCTTCTTCTCGCTCACCCGCACCACGTCGTACATCCTGGCATCGTGCATGCCCTCAGCCACAACGAGCGGCCCCGAAACCTTGATGATCCTTCCCACGTCCATCGACGATCCTACCCTCTCTCTTGAAACAGGATGTCGGCTCCGACCGCCTTCTCGACGATCCTCTTCATTCTTTGCGAGGCAAGCCCGAGAGAGCCGCCCACACCCGGGATGATGAGCACCGCGGGCAGCGGCGCATCCTGGAATCCCTCGATGACGTCGGGTACGGCCTTCGCCACCTGCTCTGTCACGAAGATCACGGCGTACCCGCCCTTGCGTGCCTCCTGAAGAACGGATGCAGCATCGTCCTCGTGCTTTACGATGAACACGTCCACCCCAAGCGCGCGAAACCCGAAAACCGCCTCTTCTTCGCCGACGGCTGCGAACTTATACATGGACATCACGCAGCCTTTCTCTGATGCTCTCCCTGGACATGCCCGAGAGCTTCCCAACGAGGATGAGCCTCACCAGCTTAAGCTCGTGCAACTTCGCGAAGATGTATCCGACAAGGGGCTCAGGCCCCAGGGGCACATACCGTGCTTTTCGGATGCGATCCCACATGGTTGCCTCCGAAAGCCTTTCCAGCTCCGCAAGGGACTTCCCCTCGGCAAGCGCGGCCGCCGCCTGCCTCGCCACGGCCTCGTAGCCGGTGCCGGCAACACTTGCGACCACAGCCTCTGGAGGCTGCTCGTACGAGGCGATGAGCCGCAAGGGGCTAATCTTCCCGCCTGGCACCATGGCCTCCGCCGCAAAATCTCTGTCCCTTCCCATCCTCCTGGACCTGAAATAGACTGACAGGTTGAAGAGGTCCACCTCCGTCTCGACGAGGTCCTCGAGGTACTGGATGCCGAGCGACTTCGCTCTGGCCATAAGGTAGCGATACATCTCCCGGTCCACGGCAATGTCGATGGTCTCAGGCATGGCCCGGAGGTCATGGGCGGCCTTCGCTGTACTGAGAGCCTCGGCGAGGTGGGGCGGGAGGTCTCTCGTCTCGCCCTCGATGGCCCGCTCGATGGTGCCCAGGTCACAAGTCCCGTGCCTGACCACAGCCTTCTCCGGAGGAACGCGGTACAACTTCGCCTTGAGCATCACCTTGAGGTTGTGGAAATCCCATCTTGCGGTGATGAAATCCACAAGCTCCGGCTCTGGGGTGGTTTCCCGCACCAGCGCGGCTAGCCTCTTTTCCTCACCGGCCGTAACGTCGTCGACGGCCGGGCGTGCCTTTTCAGAAAGCCCCGCACGAGCATATCCCGCCTCCGCCAGCACCTTCAGCGCTCCCTCGAGATCGGGGGCGTCGATCATGCGGTCGATGCGACCCCGGTCGAGGAGCCTCGTCTCGAGCACCCTCACGCGCCCGGTAGCATATGCGTACTTGGATTCAAGCCCCAGCATTTCGCCATCAGTCACCTCCCGGGATGCCCGGGTGCTCAGCTTCAGCCGAAGAGAACCCTGGCTACCTCCACCACCAGCGCCTCGCGCTCTCGCGCCAGGAGCGCGTCGAACGTAGAGTTCACTTCCATGCTCCCTGTCCGCAGCACAAAGCCCCCGTTAAATCCACCAGGAGCGCTGGAGAGCCGAAGAGCCGCCTTGCGGCCCTGCCTTGCCAGCTCTGCGTTCACCTCCGCCACAACCTCGGGACCAATGGTCTCGAGGTCGCGCGCGGACATGACGACCTCTTCATCGCCGCTCTCCACCGCTTCAAGCATCGCCTGCTTCAAGTACGCCCTGTACCGCGCAGGCTCCAGCGAGGCCAGGCGCTTTCGGGCCTCCTGGAAGACCTCATCGACGAGGGTTGCCTTTGTCGCCAGCACTTGTCTGCGGGCGTCCAGCTCCGCGAGGGTCAGAGTGCGCCGCCGCTCCTCGTCGGCCTTCTCCTTGCCCCGCGCAAGCTCCTCATCGCGCCTCCTCGCCGCCTCCGCCCTGGCCTCGGCGAGTATCGCCTGAGCCTCAGCTGTGGCGGCGTTCACGATCTCGTCTGCCCTGGCTTTCGCGTCTTCCAGGATTTTCTCCTGCATCTTCTCGAGAGCAGACATTCACGCCACTCCTTTGAGAGGCAGGCCGAACATGATGAGAAGGAGCGAGGTGAGGAACGCCAGCACTGCGTACGTTTCTACCATGGCTGCGAACGTGACGGGCTTGCCCAACTCCTCGGGTCTCTTCGCTACGACTCCGACTCCGGCCGCCGCGACCTTCCCCTGGTGAATAGCGGAGAGCCATCCCACTATGGCGATGGGAAGCACCGCCATGATGACGAGGAACCCTTCAAAAGTGGTCAGCCTGAGCACGTTCCCGCTGAACACGCCGAGCTTCATCATGAGGACAAACCCCGTAAGAAGCCCGTATATTCCCTGTGTGCCAGGGATGACCTGCAAAAGGAGTATCTGTCCGAACTTGTCGGGGTCCTCCGTGACAACCCCCGACCCTGCGGAGCCCACGAGCCCAACCCCTATTGCCGACCCGACACCTGGCAGAGCTACCGCCAGAGCTATACCGAGAAATCCCAGGATCATACCGACAGTGACGCCCATCTTGTGTTAAGCCTCCCCTTCCTCCATGACTTCGATGTACCTCGTCCTCTTTCTAAACGGCAGGAACCTCCGCCCGCCCCCCTCGAAGAACTTGCTGAAGAACTCCACGTATTGCAGCCTGCTTGAGTGCACGTACGAACCGACGACGTTTATCGCAAGGTTGAACCCATGCCCTATGGCAAGGAGCAGGATCATCGGGATCCAGCCGACAAACGGTATACCGAGCATGCGCAAGGCCATGTCATCGATGACAACCGCGATCACCGACGATGCGAGCCCGAGGGCCAGAAGCCTCGAATAGGACAGCACATCGCTGAGGTACCCCGTAACCCCGTACAGGCTGAGAATTCCTGATCCCAGGCGTTTGATGGGGTTCCTGTGCGCACGTCCCTGGGTGAGGATGAGCCCGGCGGCCCCGGCAATAGCGGCCCACTGACCCACCGCCGCAAGCCCCGCGTTCTTCAGGCCTGAGCCTCCGAGAAGGAGAAGAAGACCTGTGAGGAACACATACCAGAACCCCTGATCGAAGATGGCGTCAAGGAGTCTCCCCTGCTTGACATTGGAGTAGAATTTGATCCCTAGACCAACATAGATGTGGATGACGCCCAGGGCGAACGACACCCCCAGCATGAGCATGGGGTTATCCATGGGGTTGAACCAGAGCGGCGGTATCCTGACGAGGTTGCCCAGCCAGCCTCCGGTCAACGCTCCCACGATCGCGGAGGACACTCCGCACATGGCGAGAAGCGTAAAGAGCTTCTTCGCGAGGCCCGCCATCTTCACTTTCTTCAGGAGCAGGAGCGAAAGGGCCGTAAGCCCAAGCCCGTACCCGACGTCTCCGAGAGCAATGCCGAAGAATATGAAGAAGAACGGGGCCAGCGCGAACGTGGGATCCACCGACCCATTCCGGGGCATGCTGTAAATCTCCGTCACAGCCTCAAACGGAGTCACCGGACCCGGATTCTCCAGCGCCACCGGCGGGACCTCACCTTCGACCGGGTCGCGCGACTCAATGTGGACGAGCCCGAATCTCGATGTGAGTGCTTTCTCCAGGGTGGGCAAATCGGACGCGCGCACCCATCCCTCAACCGCGAACGCCGTGCGGGTGGCGGGACAGCTGCGCTCGAGGAGCCGCCTCTCGCGCTCGAGTGACAGGTTGTCATAGAGCGAGAGTATTTTGACACGCTCGGAGAGGAGAGGTTTCACTTCACCCAGGATGCGCGCTCTTTCATCCGCGATCCGGGATAGCTCTTCACCGCATGCGCGAATCTCCTGGGCGGGTGTACCATCGAGCGCCGGCAACTGTGTGGGCGATACGCCGTGCTCCGCGAGTACGTCAAGAGCGTGCTGCCTGTCCGCGGCAAGGCACACTATCACCGCCGGCACCGTGCGCTTGCCTTCCGGCCCGCGCTCGACATGGACAGCGTAGCACGACTCTTCAAGCCGCTCTATGACCTCATCGAAAGCCCTTACGGGGATCTCGCACAGAACGAGGCAATACGACCGCTTCTCTGAAATCCTTGCGAGTGGAACGTCGAGCCACGCCCAGGGTTGAAGCTCCCTCAGGGTCGAGTGCACGCGGGTCTCCTCGTTGTGAAGCCTCGAGAGTTCCTCGTCCAGCCTGCGGCATTGCTCGTAGGTCCGGTGTCCCTCATCGTAGAGCCTGCCGTACTCCTCGAACGAGGACTCCGAAAGCGGCACTTTGCCGCCGGCGAATTGCTGGATGAGGCTCTTCTTGACCTTCTCGAACCTGTCGAAGAATTCTATGCAGTACTTAAGCTCCGCGAGGCGCTGGTCAATCTCCTCGAAGCTTGGGGCCTCTTCGAGCTGACGTGCACGGTCACCCCGCGCCGCTGAGGCGCAGGCATCGGCGCCTTCGTTGGAGTCAGCGCCATCGGCCGAGAAATCCTCCTTCACAACCTCGAGAAGCCCGAGTTCCTGCAGGGTCTCGGCAATGCCGCAAGCCTCCGAAACAGGTGCAACCAGGACGATCTTCTTCATCCTAGCGACTGCCACTTGCCGTCACGATCCTCTCCACCACAAGATCAACCGCCTGTGACATCCTGGCACGCGCCTGGCTTGCCAGGTCGCGGCACTCGGCCGCTGCCCTCTCCGCGATGGCAGCTGCGGCCGCCCTGGCCTCGGCCTCTTGAGCCCTGGCGCTCGCTCCGGCCTCGGCGGCGGCCTCCGCCACCGCGTTTTCCACGACCATCCTTGCGGTGGCGCGGGCATCTTGGATGATGGACCTGGCACGCGCCTCAGCCTCCCTGACGATCTCGTCAGCACGCGCCTCGGCGTCCTGCAACTGCTTCAGGGCCTCGTAAGCCAAGCATCCCACCTCCCGACCGTCAACTATTCTACTACAACAAGTACAGCGCAACAACCCCTGCAAGCAGGCCAAAACCCTGGCATGAATCTCACCAGGGCTTTCCCAGGGCCCGCACGACGGGTCCATGGTTCCAAGTGGGGGTGCAAAAATGCTCCCGACTTTTGGGAGGGGTTGCCGGTGATTGCACGAGGGGTGTCAAAATCCGGCTGCCTAGCCGGACGGGCCGGATTTTGGCGAAGCGCGCCCCGCTTGGGGCGCGGTCCCCGAGTGCAACACCGGCAACCCGGCAACTACTGGAAGAGGGGCGAGGACTAATGCACCTTGACTTAGTGTTTCGACACAGAAGCTCAAGTTCCTTCCGCGGACAGCAGCTACGCAAACGGGAAAAGCGTGAGTGGACCTCGAAGGAAGAGTGGCCTGCCGTCCAAGCAGGATGTGCCATCCTCGCACGTTCATATCGCACCAGCCGTACAAAGCCCTGTCGCGCCGGCACCGCCAACCCGGAACCTGCCGCCAAACCGCTTCGGACCCGCGAACCCGCAGTCCTAAAACAAAACGTCCCAAAGGGCACAAAATGTGCGGGAATTACGTCCCGGTTGGGAACTCTGGAATGCGAAGTGCGTTATGAGTTAGTGAAAGCCGGGTGAACAAGGAAGGACCATCGGGTATCCAGGAGTATCCGAGGCGCGCGCCCTTTAACATATACCTTGCGGGAACCGATAGGGTAACAACACACCCTCCCGGCAGCAACAACAGCGACAACCGACCCACGCCAATAGACCACCCAAAACCCAGCGGGAGCCGCCGCAGGCCTTGTTCGAGCCAGGTTTTGTCGGCGGCTTCCGCTGTACCGGGACCGGGCACGCTATAGAGATGGCGGGCGCCCGCCTAAGTGAGGGTTCATTAGCTCCTCTCAGTTTCCCGGCATCTGGTGGGTTGGCGGTGTTGCACCCTCTCTTTGAGTCACCGGCAACCCCTCCCAAGGGTCGGGGGCATTATTGCACTCTCTCTTAGTGCCCTGATATGTGCCTCTCCGCCTCAACCGCCGCCACGGCTCCGTCTGCCACCGCGGTGACGACCTGCCGTACCGTCTTCGCGCGGACGTCTCCGGCCGCGAAGAGACCCGCTGTGCGCGTTCTCATGCGGTCGTCCGTTACAATGTAGCCCTGCGGATCGAGGTCCACCAGGCCTGCAACGAATCCGGTGTCGGGCCGGCTGCCGATGGCCACAAAGACCCCGTCCGCGTCCAGACGCCGCTTCTCGCCCGTCCTGGTGTCCCTCAGGATAACCCCCTCGACCCTGTCCGCGCCAAGGATCTCGTCCACCACCGAGTTCCAGGCGAAGCCGACCTTCGGGTTCTTGAAGGCGTCCTCCTGCACAACTTTCGTCGCCCTCAGCTCGTCGCGCCTGTGCACCACGGTCACGCGCGACGCGAATCTCGTCAGGAAGAGCGCCTCGACTATCGCCGAGTCGCCCCCGCCGACCACCAGCACATGCTTGTCCCGAAAGAACGCGCCGTCGCAGGTAGCACAGTACGACACGCCGGAGCCGCGCAACCTGTCCTCGCCCGGGACACCAAGCCTCACAGGCTCGGTTCCGGTGGCAACGATGACGGCGGGCGCCTGCAAGTCGCCTTCGCTGGTGCTTATGAGGAACGCCCCGCCGTCCTCGCCTGTGGCAAGGGCGCGCACCTCAGCATAGCGGAACTCCGCGCCGAACCGGCGGGCCTGCTGCTCCATCCTCCGCATGAGATCGGGCCCAGTAATTCCCTCGGGGAAGCCAGGATAGTTCTCGATGAGATGCGTGGTGGAGGCCTGTCCACCGGCAGCGCCCCGTTCGAGCACGACCGTGGCAAGCCTCGCGCGGCCCGCGTAAAGCGCAGCCGCAAGGCCTGCCGGGCCTGCCCCTATCACGACAACTTCAGGGTCCGTCGTTGTTCTGTCTGGCAATGCCATCTCACTCCTTCACCGTTGCAGCGTCGCAGCGTGGGAGCGTCACCTGGACAGGGATCTGCGCCCTGCCCTTCGAATGATGTCCTTCAAATTCTCCAGGAATGCGCGGGGAAAAGACCTGCGGGGCATTCCGGCCGCCGCCACAAGGTCCACCGATGCCATCTCGTCCTTGTCGAAGAGGACGACGAGCCTCCCGAGGGTTTCGCCGCGCCTGATAGGCGCCCGGGGAATCCCGTCGATGAGTATTCTCTCCTCGATAAGGTGGGCCAAATCTTTGCGGACGACGACGCGAAGGTCGTCCGCGGCCGTAAGATCGATCTCCCCGTCCATGCCACCCTCGACGCGCGTCCTCGTGACCACCTGCCCGCGGGAAGCAAAGGTCACGACCCTGTGGTGGTTGAACCCGTAGTCCAGCAACTTCGCCGAGTCAGCCCACCTCGCAGCGGAGTCGAGGACCACCGAGATAAACTGCACGCCGCCCCTTGTAGCCGACGCGACCAGGCAGTATCCCGCGGCAGCGGTGGTGCCCGTTTTCACTCCGTCGGCGCCCTCAAAGGACCATAACAGGGCGTTGGTGTTCGCGAGTCGCCGACGCTCCGCCGCCTCGCCGTGCGCAAGCTCTATCTCCGCCTCGCGCGTGCTCACGATGTCGGCGAACAGCGGGTACTGCAGCCCGTAACGCGCCATGAGCGCCAGATCGAAGGCGGTGGAATAGTGGTTCGGCTCGGTCAGCCCGTGAGGGTTCGCGAACCTCGTGCGCAGAGCACCGATCTTCTGGGCCTTGATGTTCATCATCCGCACGAAGTTCGGCACCGATCCGGCAATGTGCTCAGCAATGGCAACACAACCATCATTACCTGACCTGAGCATAGTCCCCCGGACCAGATCATCCAGCCTGAGTCTCTGCCCCTTGCGAAGCCACAGCGATGACCCGGGCACGCCTGCTGCATTGGCGCTCACGACTACCTCCGAGTCCATGTCGCCCAGCTCGATAGCGAGTATCGCCGTCATGATCTTCGTAGTGCTGGCGGGGTGCATGCGCACGTTCTCGTTCTTGCCGTAAAGGACCGTCCCTGTGGTGCCCTCAATAAGGACGGCCGACGCTGCCGTCACCCATGGCCCCTCGGTGTAGTAGGGCGCATACACAATCTCCGGGTACCCGCGCGTCCTTGTGTAAAGCCGCGCCGTGGCCGGTAGAATGCAGGCGCTACCCAGCGACACGGCGCCGGCGAGAACCGCGGCAAACCCGACGACCCAGTAAACCAGGATCCTCCTGGGCACGAACACCGCTTGCCACCCGCTTCGGGCAGTTTGGCGTCGGCAACCTGCCCTGCACTATCCCTATGCGAGCGGACGACGGCCGATACCTGCCCCCTCGCATGCGTCCCGCCCAGCCCAGCCCGGCCCGGCCCCGTCGCTCCGCCTCCTGCCGCCATCCCACAGCGCCACATCACTCCGAAGGCGAAACCCCGAGACCTGGCGCATCAGGAAGCACAAGCTCGCCTCCGTCCCGCACGGAAACGCCTTTCCAGGGATCGCGGGACAACAAGAGGTTCCCATCGAGGTCAGCCCAATCGACAAGCCCGGCTATCTGGGCTGCAGCCGTAATGCTAATGGATGTCTCTACCATGCAGCCCAGCATGATCTTAAGGCCACAAGCTCGCGCGGCCCTGATCATGCGAAGGGCGCCCGTGATGCCCCCGCACTTCATCAGCTTAATGTTGATGCCGTCTACAGCCCCTACAAGGCGAGGCACATCTTCCAAGGTCACAGCGCTCTCATCTGCCACCACCGGCATTTGCACCCGCTCCCGCACAAACCTCAGGCCGTCCAGGTCCCAGGGGGACACCGGTTGCTCCAGAAGTTCCACCCCAAGCGGGGCGATCTGGTCTGCGAGCGCCACAGCCTCTTTGGGCGTCCACGCCGCGTTGGCGTCCACCCTGATCGTGGCGTTCGCGGAACGCCTCACCGCCTTTACGATCTCGAGGTCGCCGGCGCTGCCGAGCTTGACCTTGAGCACGGAAAAGCTGCGTGCCGCCTCAGCCGCACGGTCCGCCATGGCCTCCGGACGATCGATGCCGATGGTAAACGATGTCCTCGGGAGCGGAAGACCGGAAAGCCCAAGCATCCTATGGACAGGTAGGGCGCAGAGCTTGCCCGCAAGGTCCCACATGGCCATGTCGATGGCGGCCTTGGCCGCCGCGTTGAACCTTATGGAACGGTTCATCCTGTCGAACACCTGCTCTATCGCGAAGGGGTCATCGCCGAGACACTCGGCCAGACGCGCCATCGTAGCCATCACATGCTCGGCGGATTCCCCGTAGAACGCGGACGGCGCGGCCGCCCCCACCCCGGTTACACCATCATGTCGAACCTCCACCACCACGTTTCGGGCGACGGTCTGTGTCCCCCGGGCGATCGTAAAAGGCGTCACAAGCGGCAGCTCCACTATACGCGCGTATAATTCCATCGAATTTCCTCCTCTACCGCGCAATCGTTTCTACACCCGGCCTGGAACTCCTGCAGACACGCCGTGGCACGGGTGCCCCCTGAATCACCCTTTTTGATCACCCATAAGCTGGAAGGACGCCTGGGCGTTCCCGGCGAACCATCCCCCGCAGCCGCAAGCCCGCAGGGGCACCGGGTGAAAAAACGGAGAAAGGCTGGTGGTATCATGAACTCCCGTCTCATGCTCAGACGAATGCCAGACATCGCCATCGTGTCAGTCGCCGTCGCGATGATTTGCGTGGTCGGGCTGAGCCTTCCCACGGACGCCGGGACCTCAGACCGGGCGACGGTCCCCGTTACGTGCAAGGTGGTGGCTGCGCTCGAGGCCTCATTCCCGGGCGCAGTGAGCCTCGGGAACCTCGACGTGGGCGCTCCTCCCGTGCTATCCGCACCTCAAACCGTTACCGTGCGCTCGAACGCGCCATGGGCCCTCAAGATCCGCTCGGATGCTCAGGACGGGCGCATGAGGCAGTGGACCGGAACAGGCTACGCCACGCCCGTTCCTAGGACCATGGCGGCGCCGCTCGAGTGGAAGCGCCAGGACGGCGCGGATTTCACTCCGATCTCGGGAAACGAAGCCGTGGTCGCGGCAGGAATGCCACCGACGGGTTCTGTGGGCGCTACTGTTTCGGTCGTTTTCAGGCAGGCGGCAAGCTATGACGATGAGGCGTTGCCCGACCCGGCTCACGCATACAGGATCGAGGTAACGTACGTGGCCACCCAGACTTACTGAGTGCACTAAGAGGGTCTCGCGCGGCAGGAAGGATGAGATAGAGGGGTGATCGGTGTGAGCGAACCACGTGAGAATGCAGCAATTCTCTCGACCTTGGGAGGGGTTGCCGGTGACTCAAGAGGAGGTGCAAGGAGTACCTGGTTGCGCAAGGGCAAAACGGCGTTTGCCGCCCTCGTTTGTGCCGGCGTGATTTCCCTTGCCTCGCCTGGTGCGGGGTCCCAGTGGGTTTCCATCCGAGTCAGCCCCGCCAGCATAACAGCGGCCGTAAAAGACGGCGACACGATCGGGCCTGTGCTCGTCACGAATCGCGGAACCTCTGCTGTTGACGTGCAGGGGTGCTGTGAGATGGGCGGGCACGACCAGGCGGGCGTGCCGGTCCACTATGCAATAAAAGACCCAGCCGCCGTGGCTGTCTACATCACGCTCGATCCGGCCGAGTTCCGGCTGCCGCCCGGGGGTTCCAGACCCGTTTACGCAAGGGTCCACGTGAAGAGCGGGTTCTCTGGGGGCGCTTACCCTGTCATAACGTTCCGGGCCAGGCGCGCTGAAGGACCACCGGGAGGCGATATCAGCACCGCCTCGCAGGTCGCCGTGCTTACACTTCTCACCGTGGCGCCCCGCAGCCCGGTGGTCCGCCTGGAAGCAGAGCCTGTGCTCATCTCTTTGGCCGTCGAGGGAAACGCCGACAGAAACGGTATCAGGGTGATTGCCACTTGCGAGAATGCAGGCAATATCCACGCCAGCCTTTCCGGAGTGGTTTTCATAAGAGACTGTGATGGCAAGGTGACCGCACAAGGCGCGCTTGCGTCAGCCATGTGTCTTCCGGGGTGCGTCCGCGCGCTGTCAGGCCTGGTGGATGCGGCGCGCCTCCGAAAGGGCACGTACATCGCCGAGGTGCGGCTCACAGGCGGTGGAAGGGCGGCAGACTCTGCGCTCATCGCATTCAGGGTACTGGACGGCATGCACGTGGCTTCCACCCGCATCGATCTCCGGGGAGAGCCGGCAGCCTCGCCTGGAAGCGAACGCCCCATGGCTCCCAGAATAGCACGGCTTACCGTGCCAGCGGTCAGCGAAGGGCGCGATCTCCCGCTCGAGGTGGCGCTGGAAAACCCCGATAGCTCGCTCCTCGATCCCATCGGTTACGTGGAGATCTGGGACTACCAAATGAAACGGGTCGGAGTTGTCGCTCTCCAAGGTGCGAGCACCGCGCCGCGAGATCTCACTGTGATCCGCCTAATCTGGCCGGAGGTCCTGTCGCCCGGCTATTATACGGCCAGGGCCACCTTGCAATGGCGCAGCGAGCGCCTCTCGGTATCGACACCTTTCGTGGTCGGCGGCAGCATCACTCTCGGGAGCAAGAGGTGACGGCGCAGATGGCAACGGGCTTCAGGCGCGCAGCATTCCTCGGGTCTATACTGTGCGTCACGGTGGCGACGCTATCCGCGTCACCGGCGGCCACCTGGGCCCCTCAGCCCGTGATTGAGATGGCGGTCCAGGAAGGCAAAGTGGACTTTGGTGAAGTGAGCCCGGCCTCCTCACCTCGCACGCTCCCGGACGCCGTCTATATTGCGGTAAAGACACAGGGGGCCGGACCCTGGAACCTGACCGTAAGCGCAACCGGGGACTTCTCGGCCGGTGAAGGCGGTCCGACTTTCCCCATCGGAAACCTCGAGGTTGCTGGGCGCCTGAACGGGCAGCCGGCGCCATTTCAGCGATGCAGCACCTCTCCTGTGACGCTAGTCTCAAACGGCCCGGCGACCGGTGGCACCGTGGCCGTGGACTATCGCTTGAGCATTGGATACGATGCCCCGGTACCCGCGACCGGAGCGGAGTACCGGAGCAGCCTCGTGTACACGACGAGCTTCGGCACACTCGCGGCGTCGTACGTCGACCCTAACCCATTTGATCCCACCATCCACCAGGCTGTCGCGATAAAGTACCACTATTCCCGCCTTGTCTACCCATATGTCATTGTGTGGATCTCCGACTCCCAGGGCCAGGCGGTCTACACCAGGTCCTTTCCAAGACCCCCTGACGGATGGTATGTGGAAACCTGGGACGGAAGGGACATGAGCGGCCGTCCGGTCCCTGATGGCGTATACTCATATTCGATTACAAGTTCCGTATATGTAATCGCCGGGGGCTACATCAACGTGCAACGCGGCATGCGCGGAGCACCGGCGCCGGGCAGCGCCGCGATTCGCCACGCCGGAGCGCTCCTGCAGCTCTCTGCGTGGGCCCACCCGGATTCGGCAGCGGTCGGCGATGTCGTCACGATTGGTGCTTCGCTACGGAACGCGAGCGCGTTTGACCTCGCGAAAGCACGAGTCGCTTTCGACCTCCCCACGGGGCTTCGCCCCGTGGCGGGGACCGGTGCTTCCGAAGATGGCCCGGGTCGCCCCATCACCATGACCCCCACGGCGACAGGTGTCTCATGGGATCTCGGGACGCTTGAAAGAGAGGCTTCTGTATGCTTCTCCTTCAAGGCGGCCGTGGGGCCAGACGCACGGCCCATGGACGGCGCGCTTCGCGCCCGCGCGTCTGCTGCGTTTGGAAGGCTCATGGTGAAATCGGGAGAGGTGAGCATCTCTCTCGTCATCGAAAGCGGAACGGAAGCGAATTACGGAGCCGTCCTGGGCAGGGTTTTCATGGACCGCAACGCTGATGGCAGGATGAACGAAGGCGACCAACCCGCGCAGGGAGTGCTCGTGGCCATCGATGACGCGGAGACGGCAAGATCCGACTCCGGCGGATGGTTCATCATGGAGGGGTTGGGCCCAGGGGATCATGTCATGCAGGTGGCCGAACGAACCCTGCCACCAGGTTGGGAGTCGCGATCGGCCTTGATTCCAGTAAGCGTCGCCGCAGGGGAGACGGTGCGCCTGGACATTCCGCTGCAGCGGGTTCCGCTGCAGCAGATGGACGGTGCAGCACCTGGCGCGGCGGCGCCGCCATCCGCCGTGATCTCGGGAACGAAAGTTGTCAAGCTGGAGATGGGTCCCGGGTACACGTCATGGCAGGCTAGTGGCAAGGTCGCGGCACAAACCGAAACCAGGCTTGAGCTCAGCCTGAGTGGCGAAAAGCGTGCTACCTACATGACGGACGAGGGGGCCAACGGCCTTGCCACGTCAGGACCGGAAGCCATGTCCTCCGGGCGGGTAACTCTCGGCGCACCGCTCTCTAGGAACGCCAGGCTTGTCATGGAGCTCGCGGCAGGCTCCGAAACGGGCAGAAAGCCTCCTGGCCTAAGTGTTGGAATGGAAGTTGCGCCGATGCGAGGCCTGAAGTTGACGGTAGGCTACGACGCAGCTCAAAGATCACCCCGGGTTTCTGGAGCCTGGGAACAGCGACTGACGGATGCCCTGACGCTCACAGCGGGCGGGGACGTCTCCAGGAACGGTGAGAAGATGGCGATCGCGCCCCTGGTGAGCTTTGCCTACGCCGGCCCGTCCGGCGTCACCGGCCGGCTCGCCGTGGGAGGTGCACCGCACCTTGCAGCCGAGGTTGCGTGCTCCCTGCCGCTCGGTCGAGGTCTCAGTCTGTCGTTGACCCACCGCCGGAATATCGGGGGGACCACCCGGCAAGGTCAGAGCGAAAGCCCACTAGACACAGTCGTTGGGCTGTGGTGCTCACCTCGCAGCGAGGCACCTTTCACGGTCGCCGCTCAGTATGAGCCGGCCAATGGCAGGCTCGGGGGGTCCCTTCTGCTCGCGGGAAACGCGTCGGGCGGAGGTTCATGGCGGGCCGATCTCCGGGCTTCGTTCGGGCCTCGCCGGGAGACCCTCTCGTTGCGGGCCAGTGTTGTCCTGCCAGGCCACCTTGAGACGGTGGGAATATTGACGTGTGAGGGCGAAACACAGCGGCTTGAGACAGGAAGCACAGTCGGGAAGCTCACAACGGCCATTTCCTGCTCTGTTGTGCTCGATGAACGAACATGCGCGTCCGGGCTCCTGTCACTGAAGCAGGTCGATGATACTTCACCTCCTGTGCCGGTCCGTACGGTAACTCGGTCCATAGCGGCCTATTTCGATCGCCGGGTGGCGCCGGGATTATCCCTGGGCGTGGGAGGGTCCTGGACGCACCTGGACCCGGGAGGGCTGTCCCTGGCAACAGTGGACGCGCGGGCCGCATATGACATCACGCCCCAGGCAAGGCTCATCCTCGGCTACCGCGCGACACTTGTCGCGGCAGGGTCCTCTCCAATGGGGACTCCCTGGCCGCCGGGGCCTTACGTGAGGCTGGTCCTGGCATCCGGGTGGGATTCTACGGCGCCAGACCTATATGATCTCCGCTAAGTCCTCCCACTTCTTATAGTACTCGGCGAGCCTCTTTTCGGCATCGGCGAGGGACTTTGCCTTTTCGGCCATGCGGTCCGGGTATAGATAGATCTCGAGGTCTGCAAGCTCGGCATTGAGCTGTTCGATGGTGGCCTCAAGCTCCATGATTTGCTTCTCGAGGGCGTCGATGTCGCAGGCGCCCTTTTCATCCTCCCGCCCTCCGCGGACCTGTGGCGGGCGAGCCGCCCGGCACGCCCTGCGCGCTGCCGGAACATTCGCGCCATCTTCCCCGCCCTCCAGCGCGGGCCCGTCATCGCCGCCCGTCTGGCGAGCAAACTTTTTCTCAACATAATACGCATAACCTCCTGGGTAGTCCACGATTCGGCTGTCCTCGACCTCAATGATCCTGTCGGCGACCCGCTCGAGGAAATACCTGTCGTGAGACACCACGAGAAGCGTGCCCCCGTACCCTGCGAGCGCTCTTTCCAGGACCTCTATGGAGTCGATATCCAGGTGGTTTGTGGGCTCGTCCATGACGAGCAGGTTGCAGCCGGACGCCATGATCCTCGCAAGTTCGACCCTGTTCCGCTCCCCTCCCGACAGGTCCCGGACATGCTTGAACACATCGTCACCCTTAAAGAGAAAACGTCCGAGCAGGTTGCGGGCCTCCTGGGGCGTCATGCCCGTGGAGCCAAGCATCTGTTCGAGCACAGTTCTGTCAGGCGCAAGGTCTGCGTGCTGCTGATCGTAGTACCCGATCACAACGCCTGCACCAAGGCGCACCGTTCCAGCGGATGGTTCCGTGCGGCCGGTGATGATATGCAGCAGCGTGGATTTCCCGACGCCGTTCCGGCCCACGATCCCCACGTGCTCGCCCCGCCTCACAACGATGTCCGCGTCCTCGAAAAGAACTCTGTCGCCAAACCTCATCGCAAGGCCCTTGGCCCTCAACACCTGCTCGCCACTATGCCCTGAACTCGAAAGGGAAAAGCCCATGCTCTTCCGCTTCAGAACTGGTCTTTCCACCCGCTCGATGCGGGCAAGTTTCTTACGTATGTCCTCCGCACGCCTCGCGAACTTGTTGTTTCTGGCGGAAAGGGCGGTGTAGTGCCTGAGCATGCTCTCGAGCCTTGCGATCTCCTTCTGCTGGAGTTCGTAGGCCGTCTCCTGCTGCGTAAGTCGCCGCTGTTTTTCGTCGACGTACGAAGAGTAGTTCCCCGCGTACTCGACGACCCTGTGGTCCTCGACCTCCAGGATCCTCGTGACGACACAGTCCAGGAACTGCCTGTCGTGGGAGATCACGATGACCGTGCCCTCGTAGTCGGCAAGGAACTCCTCGAGCCAGGCTGTGGACGGGATGTCCAGGTGATTGGTGGGCTCATCGAGCAGAAGCACATCGGGCCGGGCAAGAAGCGCCCTGGCAAGCGCAACCCTTGTCCTTTCGCCTCCGCTGAAGCTGCCGACGGGACGCAGATGGTCCTCGCGGGAAAAACCGAGGCCGGCCAGCACACCGGCGACCCTGCTGTTTACCGAGTACCCGTCCCGCCTCTCGAATTCCTCGGTAAGCGCGGCGAAGTCCCGCATCACCCGCTTCAGCCTGTCAGGGGAGGCGGCGACCTCCGGCGCGCTCATCTCACGCGAGAGCCGGGCGATATCCTTCTCCATGTCGAGCAATTCCTGGAGGCCGCTGTACACCACGTCAATGAGGGGCGCGCTTGAATCGAACGATGGGTCCTGTTCAACAAGGCCTAACCGGACGCCCTCAGAGATGACGATCCGACCGGAATCGGGCGCCTCGATCCCTGCGAGCAGCCGAAGAAGGGTGGTCTTGCCGGCGCCGTTTCGCCCGATCAGCCCGACTTTCTCGCCGGCCTTGATCTGGAACGATGCTCCTGCGATCACGGTGTTTATACCGTACGACTTGGATACTCCCTCTGCCTGAATGACGACCACTGGGCTCCTACTCCCCCCACGCGCCTCGTGCCTGCGCGCCCCCTCCGTCCCCTCCGTCCCCTCCAATCCTACGGTACAGTGGGCCGTCGCGCAAGCCCACCAACCCAATATTAGCCGCCCGCCCCCGGGGGCGTCGTACCCGGATGCGGATGCGGACGCAGGTTCGCGCAGGTTCAACGTCACGTTCACGTGAAGTCGCCGCCGGCCATCTTCGCGACCTCGAGAGCCTCTTCGTGGCAGGGGTTGCCTTCGACGACGAGATCTCTTGCGTTGGGAGATGACATAAACTCGGGCCCCGTGGAAAACATAGGCGCTCTCCTCGCCGACGAGGCCCGGGCAGACGGCCTCGCGCCCACCTGCGAATGGTTCTCACTACCTGCACCGGGGGACTCGCCCCGGTTGCCGTGCCCGCCGCCCCAGGCCACCTCGTCTGCGGCCACAAGAAGTAGCTTCCCAGCAGGGACCAGGCGTTCGGCATCGAATTGCTATTGCGCGAAGTCCTCATCGTCGGCCCTGATACCGCGTGGAGGGAGCGTTTACGGCGGGAATCATGAACGGCGGCTTCACTCTGCAGAGGCGGCACCTGGCTGGTCGCCTGATCCTTTACGTCACGCTGCTCCTCGTAGCCGTGATGGCAGTTACCACCGCCATCGCCGTGCGGAGCGAGAGCGTGCGTATCCTCGATCAGATGCGTAAGGATGGGGTGACGCTCGCCGAATCATACGCCCTTTCAATCGAGAACGCCATGGTGACGGACTCCGGGATCTCTCGCATCGTGGAAAAGGCTAGGACGTCCGCGGGCATAAGGTACCTGCGGATCTACGGGCAGAAGGGCCGATTCCTCACACGGGCTGACCTCCTCTCCGAGGAGCAAACTCCACCCATGGACGTCTTTTCACAGTTCGATGTGGAACCTGACGACGCGCTGCTCGCCAGGGTGATCGCCACCCACGCGCCCGCCGACGAACTTCAGCGACTGCCATCCGGGGAGACAATATTCCGCGTGATGGTCCCGTTGTACTTCTTCGGAAGCATGGTCGGGGCCGTCGAGGTTGGCATGGACCTCGGTACGATGCGCGCCGCCATCCATCAGGCCACGCTGCAATCGGTCGCCCTCACCATGGCCGCGATAATCGTGGGGTCACTCGGCGTCCTGTGGCTGGCCCTCAAGATCGCACGACCACTGAGCGTCCTCACGGCAGCCGCCAGGCGGGCGGCCTCCGGTGACCTCTCCACCCGGATCGACGTGCACACAGGAGACGAGATCGAGGATCTTGCAGCCGCCTTCAACGTGATGGCGGAGAACCTCGGCACATCCATGGCAAACCTGAGGACCGCATACCAGGAACTCGAGCGCCACATTGCCACCATCTGCGAGCTCAAAGAGTATACTGACAGCATCCTCGCCGCCATCCCTACAGGCGTGATAACCGTGGACGCCACTGGCATCGTCATCACCGTGAACCGGGCCGCGTCAGAGATGCTGGATCTCGGGCGCGACGTGGCGGCGGCATCGGGCCCATTCCGGAAGGCGCTCCGCAGCCTCCCCCCTCTCATCGACCTCATCGCCGATTCCCTGGCCAGCAGGAAGGCCTGCTGCGGTCGGGAGGTCTCAGTGGAGATGCCGCGCCGCGCCACTTTCCTGGTGAACACCGCAATCATGAGCGAGCCCGGAGGAGCTTTTGCAGGTGTGGCGGTCACACTCCAAGACATCACCTGGCAGAAAGACCTGCAGGCGAAGGCCACCCGACAGGACCGCCTCACGGAGCTCGGCCGCCTGGCCGCAGCCATCGCGCACGAGGTGCGGAACCCCATCGGATCCATAAAGTCCTGTGCACGCTACATGCAATCAAAGGCCGCAGACCAGGAGATCTCCGCGCTTCTTGACATCATCGTCAAGGAGTCGGACCGCCTCAACGTGCTCGTGCAGCAGCTCCTCGATTTCTCGCAGTCGCACTCCACTATGCCGAAGTACACTGACGTCGGAAGGATCCTGTCCGACATCGTGAGCCTTGTGAGCCTGCGCGCTGAGGCTGCCGGGATCCACGTGTCACTCAGTGTGGACAGCATACCGGGGTGCTTTGTAGACGAGGACAGGATACGACAGGCGTTCCTAAACGTCTGCATCAACGCTCTTGAGGCAATGGAGGGAGCAGGGGTAACACGGGGAACGTGGGGTCTGACGGATGCGATGGAGGCAAAGGACGCGGACAGATGTCGGGAAGACAGCTTTCAGGAGGAACGCACCCTGAACGTTTCGTGTTCCTACGACGCCGCCACCCAATCGATACGAGTGGCGTTCACCGATAGTGGACCGGGCATCGATCCTGACGTGTTGCCCCACATTTTCGAGCCTTTCTACACAACCCGTAAGCGCGGAACCGGACTCGGTCTGGCAATCGTCAAGCAGATCGTCGAGGAGCACGGGGGAACCGTGTCGGTGGCAAGCCCCTATCCGGCTGCATCCGGGCACGGGGCGCTGTTCGAGATCTCACTCCCCGCGCCGTATGGATACGTCACGCCGGAGAATGGGGGTGCCACAGGCTGCGAGTCCTCTTCAAGCCCTCTCAAACAAGGAGGGATTGCAGATGCCTGTGGGGATACTCGTGGTAGATGACGACGACAGTCTTCGCACGGCGGTTACCGTAATACTGCGTGGAAGGGGCTATCTAGCCGACGCCGCCGCAGCTGCACGCGAGGCGCTCGCACTTCTCGAAAAGAAGCACTACGACGTGGTGCTCGTTGATCTTCGCATGGAGGGCATGAGCGGCCTGGAGGCCGTTCCCAGGATTAAAGCTGTTGCGCCCCGGGCAGTGGTCATCATCATGACCGCGTACGGCACCATAAGAACGGCTGTCGAGGCTGTCCGCGCCGGCGCGTTCGACTACATCACGAAGCCTTTCGAGATGGATGAGCTTCTCCTCGTCATCGAACAGGGCCTGAGAATGAGGGACCTGTCCGAAGAGAACGCTCACCTGCGCGGGAGAATGCTGGGCAGAAGCCCATTTCCCGGGATCATCGGAACGAGTCCCGCAATGCAGCGTGTCTATGAAATGATCAACAAGGTCGCACCATACGACGTGACCGCCCTCATAGTCGGCGAGTCCGGCACCGGCAAGGAACTCGTGGCTCAGGCTATCCACGACAACAGTGCCAGGCGCGATCGGCCTCTTGTCAAGCTGAATTGCGCTGCGGTCCCCGACACTCTCCTCGAAAGCGAACTCTTCGGCCATGAAAAGGGAGCGTTCACGGGGGCGCAATTCCAGAGGCCAGGCAAGTTCGAGGCGGCGGACACGGGAACTATCTTCTTGGACGAAGTGGGCGACATGAGCCCTTCAATGCAGGCCAAGCTCCTCCGGGTGCTCCAGGAAAAGGAGTTCGAGCGCGTTGGCGGCCGCGAAACCATCCGTGTTGATGTCAGGATCCTTGCCGCAACCAACAGGGACCTCGCTCAGGCGGTCGCGAACGGCTCCTTCAGGGAAGACCTATACTATCGTTTGAACATTGTAACCATAGTCCTTCCCCCGCTGCGGGAGCGTGCAGAGGACATACCCCTCCTCGTTCAACACTTCGTCCACATGTTCAACGCCGCGTTCCACAAGGAGTTCGAAGGGCCATCGCCGGAGGCGATGGATCTCTTGATGAGGTACCATTGGCCGGGCAACGTCAGGGAACTCAAGAACGTCATCGAGCAAGCCGTCCTCTTGGGTACAGGCAGTCGCATAACCCCGGAGCACCTTCCCGCCGTGGTGCGTGAGCACGCTGAGCGCAAGAACGCCTCCATAAGGTGCGTGGAGCGCGATCACATCCGAAGAGTCCTCGAGAGCTGCGGTTGGAACCAAAGGAAGGCTGCAGAGATCCTGGGCATCCACAGGAACACCTTGAGGCGTAAGCTCGAAGAGTTCAGTATAGCTCCTCCCGCCGGCACGTCATAGTCGCGAACCAGGATGCGGGCATGACCTTCCAAGGAGATGTCAGTCTAGCGTGGGATTCTTCCAGGGCACGCTGGAAGCAGGTGGCCCCAGGGTCACGCCCGCCGAGCCTCGAGCGATGCGGACAACGCAGGCGTATCGATCTCCCCGCATCTTCATGGCCCGGCCGTTCTCTGTCGCCGACCATCAGAGCCCTTCGGCGCCCGCTCACGTCAGCAGCGCTCACTCGAGACCCAGGGCACGAGGTGCGGCACCAGAATGGTGCTACGGTGCACCAGAATGGTGCATCATGCCGTGCTCACATGGATAGTTCTGCAAGAGCCCCAGAGCGGCCGCAGCCCGCAGCCTCTTCCCGTCACGCCCAGCGTCCGCCCGGATGGGGTGGGCTGGCACAAGACATGCAGGCAAGGGTCTACCGAGAGTCTCAAATCTCCCAGGAGGTGCGTGTCATGAGAAACCCTGCTGTTGCACGCTGCATAGCCGCAGCCATCGTAGCCGTCATGGTGCTCGGCCTTTGCACCGCGCTCGCGGCGGCGCAAGGGTCGCGGGAACTCGTCGTGTACGTCACTTTCCACGAAAACGAGGCGAAACGTCTCTTCTCCCTTTTCGAAAGGGAAACTGGAATCAAGGTCAAGTACCTCGCGCTCGCCACGGGGCAGGCGGTAGCGAGAGTGGAGGCGGAGGCAACCTCACCGCAGGCAGACATCTTTCTCGGAGCGGGTGCGGAAAACCATGAGGCAATGAAGATGAAAGGCCTTCTTGCCCAGTACGTATCGCCTGAGGCGGCAAAGATCCCGAAGGCGTTCAAGGACAAGGACGGATACTGGACCGGCATCTACCTGGGGCCCGTGGCCATCATCGTGAACAAGGACAGGTTCGACGCAGAATGCAAGCCGAAGAACATCCCCATGCCGGAGACATGGAAGGACCTGTTGCGACCCGAATTCCGGGGCGAAATCGTGATGCCCAACCCGCAGCTCTCCAGCACGGGATACACGTTCCTCTCGTCTTACCTCCAAAAGTATGGGCAAGCGGAAGGATGGGCGTTCTTCGAACAGCTGGACAAGAACGTGAACCACTACACGAAGAAGGGTCTTGCCCCCGCCCAGCTCGTGGCGACGGGCGAGTTCCTTATCGGGATCAACTTCCTGCATGACCAGCTTCTCATGAAGAAGGCCGGGTTCAATGTGGAGATCATCGTCCCGAAGGGTGCTGGATGGGAAATTGGGTCTGTGTCGATCATAAAGGGCGGCCCGAACCCCGAGAACGCCAAGAAGTTCATCGACTTCGTGATAGGCCAGAAGGCGCAGCAGTTGCACACGGACCTCACCATGAGGATCCCGACGCGGCCCGACGTCGAGCTTCCGCCCGGCGTGAAGCCCCTCACCGAGATGGACATCTTCGAGGAATTCGACATCATCAAGGCCGCAGCGGACAAGGATGCCCTGTTGAAAATCTGGAGCACGAAGTTCGCCCGTTGACGACTGGGTTGCAGTTCCCAGGGCAGGGGCAACCGACCGGGGAGCGCGCCGGTATCCTGAACACGCCTGCACGGCCCGGAGGATATCAGAGCCTGCCCCGCCACCAGGCCTTCACGCCGTGCCGGTTCCCCCTGCCCGCTATAGGGTCCGATGGCAGGCCCTTCTTCATCCCATCAAAAGCGGCTGCTAGCTACAGGGCAAGGGCCTGGCCGGCCGGCTGCCGCACGCCTTGAACGGGGGATAATCGTGGAACTCTCTGCAGGCAAAGCTCAACGGCACACAGGACGACACAACCGGACACTGACCCATGCTGGCAAGGTCATGCGCGAGCCCGCCTTGGTGTTCGTTGTCGGGGGATCAGTGGCGCTTCTCGTGGTTTTCCTCTTCCTGCCACTCGGGAAGGTGCTCGCCATGCCCGGCGCCGGCGACTGGCTCTCTTACTTCGAGACGCCGCGCTTCGTAAGGGCTACCCTCAACAGCCTGTTCATGGCGGCGATCTCGACGGCATCTGCGACCCTCCTCGGATTCGCGTTCGCATATGCTGTCACGTACGCCGAGGTCCCGGGGAGCCGCATCTTCCGCATCATTGGGCTCCTGCCATTGATGTCGCCCCCGTTCGTCACAGGACTGGCGTTCATACTGTTGTTCGGACGGCGTGGTCTCATCACATGGACCCTCCTCGGCTTGAGGCCGGACATATACGGCTGGAAGGGTCTTTGGGCAGTCCAGACGTTTGCATTCTTCCCTACTGCGTATCTGTCCATATCCTCGGTGCTCAAGGCCGCAGGTTCAAACCTGGAGTTCGCAGCCGTAAACCTCGGAGCACGCCGGTGGCGAGTCTTCCGTGACGTCGTGTTGCCGCTTGCGACTCCGGGTATTGCCGGGGCCGCCCTCCTCGTCGCCTCGCAGGTCCTCGCAGACTTCGGAAATCCAATGCTCATCGCTGGGGACTTCACGGTACTTGCCACCGAGTCTTATCTGGAGCTCATCACCAACTGGAGCCCCGCGCGGGCTGCCGTGCTCTCGGCGGTGCTGCTCGTGCCTGCGCTCGTGGTATTCCTTGTCCAGCGCTCCATAGTAGAGCGACGCTCCTTCGTAACGGTGACAGGCAAGCCCATCCAGGGCACTCGCACGGGCCCAGCCCCGTGGCTGAAGTGGGGACTCGCAGTTTTCTGCCTTGCCATCGCCCTCTTCGTGCTGGCCATATATGGCGTGATCCTGGTTTGTGCGTTCGTGAAAACATGGGGCGCCGACTTCACGCCCACAGCGTATCATTTCGTCATGGCCGTAATACATGGAAGAGAGCTCGGCAACAGCCTGATGCTCTCCGCAGCCGCTGCAGCGTTCTCTGCTCTCTTTACAGTCGTGCTGGCATATGTGGTTCAGTTCAAGCAAGTACCTGGCAAGGCTGTGCTGGACTTCGCGGCGGTGTTGCCGTCGGCTGTTCC
Source organism: Bacillota bacterium (assembly GCA_012516125.1). Taxonomy (GTDB): domain Bacteria; phylum Bacillota; class SHA-98; order UBA4971; family UBA4971; genus UBA6256. The sequence goes on from JAAYXB010000086.1 coordinate 50,063, forward strand.
AGGAACGGTGCTCGGCATCGGGTACGTTCTCACGTTCAACTCCGGACCCCTCGCTATGACAGGAACCGCGTTCATAATCATAACGTTCATGGTTTTTCACTACATGGCAGTCGGCTACAGGACAGCGTCCGGCATGCTCAAACAGATTGATAGAGGGATCGAGGAGGCCTCCACAAACCTCGGCGCCCACAGCTTGAGGTCGTTCTGGTCGGTGATGTTGCCTCTTATGAGGCCGGCATTTACCACAGGACTTGTGTACACGTTTATCAGGTCCATGAACTCAGTGAGCGGCCCCATCTTCCTGATCTCTCCAACCTGGACACTGGCGTCGGTATCCATCATAAACCTTGCGGACCACGGCTACTGGGGTCAGGCGAGTTCGCTAGGTGTCGCGGTGGTCGGATCGATATTCGTGGTCCTAGGTGTGGCGAGGTTCGTCCTGGGCGAGAAGGTCAGACTCTTCGAAATATAGGAGGACCTCAATGACGATCGCACGTACTGCGGTTTCAGTTGACCTGAAGAATGTCACAAAATCTTTCGGGCGAACCCGTGTGGTCGACAGCGTGGACCTCCATGTGGAACCCGGAAAACTCACCACGCTCCTCGGCCCGTCCGGCTGCGGGAAGACGACGACCCTGCGAATGATCGCAGGGTTCCACGAACCCGATTCCGGCGAGATATACATCGGCGGCAGGCGTGTGGACGTGCTTCCAGCGTACCTGCGCAACACGGCGATGGTGTTCCAGGACTACGCGCTGTTTCCGCACATGAGCATCTTCTCCAATGTCGCGTACGGCCTCAGAATCCGCGGGGTGAAGCCTGAGGAGATCAAGAAACGGGTGACCGAAGCTCTCGATCTCGTGCAATTGACCGGGATGGAGAACCGCTTCCCCGCGCAGCTCTCTGGAGGACAACAGCAACGCGTCGCGCTTGCGAGGGCCCTCGTCATCCAGCCGGATGCCCTCCTTCTAGACGAACCCCTTTCAAATCTCGATGCCAAGCTGAGAGAGGCGGTGAGGAGCGAGCTTCGGGATATTCAGCAAAGGACCGGCATCACATCCATTTACGTGACCCACGACCAGGAGGAGGCCTTCAGCCTCTCAGACACGGTGGTGGTCATGAGCGAGGGCAGGATCCAGCAGGTAGGCACGCCGGAAGACATCTATTATCGACCCGCCAACCGGTTCGTCGCGGAGTTCGTGGGCAACACGAATCTCCTCAGCGCTGTGGTTCTTACAGCTCAGCGCGAGCATGTGGTGTTGGCAGCGGCAGGAACCACCCTCGTAGCCACGAGCCCAGGGCGAAGGTTCGCGCCCGGCCAAAGCGTTCTTCTTACCGTAAGACCAGAGTCAGTGCACATCGCCGCGACCACACCCCCGGCAGGCGAGGAACGTCGTTGGGAAGCTGGTGAGTTGAACGTACTCCCGTGTCAGGTAGTCAAGACGACCTTCCTGGGAAGCAGGTCCAGGCACACCGTCCGCCTTCCCGATGGAGCTCTCTGGACCGTGGACGTCCCAGACCCCGGCACCGCGACCATGACAGGTGGCGAGGCATTCGTTGCGTTCGCGCCTGAAAGAACCCACGTCATTGCCAGCGAGGCTCCAGGGGGCACCTCCGCCTCGGCTGGGTGAGCACTAATTGCCGATCCCCTCCCCCGGTTCGAGGATGGGAAGTTTCGCGGGGCCTTTGGGGAGTATGTCAAGCCTCGATGAGTCGGAACCTGGTGACGGCATTGCAAGGGCTGTGCTATTATGTGCTTGGTGGCCCACATAACGCGATGTCACAACGTGGCGACGTGAGAGGAGCGGCCTTTCCCCAAATGCGCCGTATTGACCTGGAGGAATATGTCACGACATACAAGGCCCGCGCACGCCTCGCTTGGCTCCAAGCGCAGAGCGCGCGCCTGGGGCAGCCCCGAAGCGTCAGACGGCGCCCAAGGAGCGACGAGGAAGCAAAGATACTCACGCTTCTTGCCAGGGCACGACTCCGTCGTGCGCTGGCCACAGGAGAGCTCACCGTGATCGGGCCGAGGAGGTATCGCCTGCGTGTCTTCGACAAGTCCGGAGATCGCCCGCCTGCGGGAACATCTACAGAAGGCGGCTGACATCGCAGAGCCATTCAAGCGCCGCATGTACGCCCTTGGCGTGATATCCGCCGCGCTCGCTCCAAGGGGCATCGTGCCCATCCTGGTCGGAGGTTGCGCTGTTGAGTTCTATACCCTTGGGAGTTACGCCACCCAGGACGTCGACGTCGTCGTATCCGGGCGCGACGAATTCGATGAGGTCCTGCGGAGTCTGGGATTCTCAAAAGGTGCGGGCCAGCGGCACTGGTACAGCGAAGGGCTGGACCTCGCCATTGAGGCGCCGGACAGCGTCCTCGCAGGGTCTCTGGAGCGAGTGGTCGCTGTTGAAGTGGAGGGCTTTACAGTTCACATCATCGGCCTCGAGGATCTCCTCATGGATAGACTACGGGCATTCGTCCACTGGCGGTCGGCAGCGGACGGCGAGTGGGCCGCGCGGATCATCGCTCTGCACGCGTCCGGAATCGACTGGCCGTACCTGGAGGATCAGGCCGCTCGGGAAGGTCTCACGGATGCGCTCGAGACAGTGCGACGCGGCGCAGGCGGATAGGAGGGTGCTCTCGCCTGAGTATGGCCGCGCACTTGGCCGCTTACAAGTTCATACCCTGCGGAGCCTGCCGAGGATCCTGTCCATCCGCTCTCTGTGTGAGGCGTACACTTGACATCCTCCGCACCTGGCGAGCATAGCCGCGCGCCACTCTTCCGTACGAGGCCACTCGCGCATGCGTCCATGATATACCCGGCCCAGTCAAACTCCCAGCACGCCATTTGCAGCCGGTATGCGGGGCACCTGGAGACCTCGGGATGGTTTCGCGGAAAGGGCGGCGAACGTTACCCCAGCAGTTCTTGCTCATGGTTCTCTTCCAGTCCGCCGTACGGTCTCCCGGCACCGTTGTCTTTCATGCTATGGGTTGCCTCCAGGCAAGACTACTGGGCACCTTCTTCGTGGGAACCCCCTCTACCTATCCTCCAGTAGTCAGCGTAGACCACAGCAATCCGGAACGATCTTCGCATCCACATGAAGCCGAGGACTCCTTCGATGGACATCTCCTTCGCGCACCACGCGCCCCCTTCGACGGGCCCGTAGCGAACGGTCACAGCTCGGACTCCGACCACCCCCGGCACCCTGCCGCCGGTGACCTGTACCTCGACCGGAGCACCCGTTGCCTCGTCCAGCCACGCGATGCCTCTCGAGAGGCCATCAGCTTTCCGTTGAGAAAACGCGAAGGCAATGCACTGCCTGCCGTCGAAGTCCCGCCTCTCGCCGGTGCGGCTCGCGGAAACGTCTTTCTGAACCTCGGGGTCAAAAGGCGAACCGCGAAGCAGCTCCAGCGGGGGAAGACCCGCGGGGCTTTGCCCGTCGCGCAGCAGCCCACGTGCGGGCCGCTCCTCATCAGACGACGCTACGGCGCCGTCTTCCGCGAACCATACCTGACTTGCGACGAGGTCGCCTTCAGGCCCCATTTCCACGCGCGTCCAGACCTCCTGGGAGTGCTCCGGCCTACCGGATGAGTCAAGCAGCTCAACCCTGACGCCCACCAGGCCGGGCACCCAGTCCCTGTTTGCGCGGGCAAGGGCAACAGCCATTCTCCAGGTCGGGTCGGCTGATGTCACGGACCCACCCGGGGCGCTCGCTCGGGAGCCAGGAGACGGAGCGCCGAGAAGCATCGCGAGACACATCACGCCCGCGACGATCGTGCAGCCTATCCGTCCCCGGCCCCTGCGGCTCGTCCCGACTCTGTCATGCGTGGCCCGTCACCCGCCAACAGCTCAAGAGTTCTCCCGACAGTCGGCGGCAGGCGCATCCTCAGAGCCCCGTGCCCCGCTGCACTTCGGGAAACCCACTATGTATCGCGCAAGCGCCTCGCCCGCCGGGCGCATATCACCGAGGCCGACCGGGACAGAAGGTATGGTTCGCCGACGGCCTATGCCCCCTCGATCTTGACCGCCGTCCCGCTTGCCGTGACCATGAGCATGCCTTCCCTCACGACCTCATAGTCGATGTCGATGCCGATCACAGCGTTAGCACCAAGGCGCGCCGCCTGGTCAGCCATCTCCTGGAGCGCTATCCGGCGGGCGTGGGCGAGTTTTTCCTCGTACGCACCAGAACGGCCCCCAACAATGTCGGTGATGCTCGCAAAGATGTCCCTCACGATGTTCGCGCCCATTATGGCTTCGCCAGCCACGACACCCAGGTACTCGCGCACCGGTCGCCCCTCGATGTAAGGAGTCGTCGACAGAAGCACAACCTCCACCTCCAAGCCCATGATAACACAGCCCGTCCGCGGTCGCCAGCCACACGGACGGGCGATTTTCGGTTACCCAAAGGGACTAAGTAGATCGCCACAAGTAATCGCCGGTTTCAGAGAGCACACGTGCCGTGCAGGGTTGCCGGTGTTGCACTCGGGGACGGCGCCCCAAGCGGGGCGCGCTTCGCCAAAATCCGGCCCGTCTGGCTAGGCAGCCGGATTTTGA
>JAAYXB010000087.1 GCA_012516125.1 Bacillota bacterium
ACGTCCCAGCGTTTCTGCTTGCACGCAGTCGAGTCCTGAAGAACCCTGCGTAGCAGCGACCGAATGCTGGGTGCCACGCCACGGCCAGCAAAGCGAAAGTCGCCGTGCCGCCGGGGTGGGTGACCATCGCCGTGGGCCGGGCCGGCTGACCCCGGAGAAGCGCCTCCGGGATTTCCGCCTCGCCTACGGCTTGATTGTAATGGAAAGTCCCCCGGCAAGCAAGGAGATTCCTTGACCCCCTTCCCGTCTCGGCCATGTAGGCCATTGCCAAGCAGCTTGACACTTCTGGCGCTCTTGTTCGCTCTAATTGAAGGAATGTTCTACTGTTACGCCGAATCTTGTATAATCGGTAAGCTCTGCGGACGTCGTCTCGTCCTCGGTAGATGCTAACGGCGCTGCCTGAGAGGTGAGCACATGTTCGACCCCGATACGTACAAGCGCCTGGAGGAGCGAGTGACGAAGGCAATTAAGGAAGACGAGGACCTCCTCTCCGTGCTCAGGGAAGAGATCCGCCCCTTGCGAACAGCCATGCACCGCATTTACCCGCGCAGTAGGAATCCGTGGGATGGTCGAGTCCGCGAAAAAGGGGGTAGTTGACGTCTTGCGGATACAGAGCACAGACCTGAGCAAAGAGAGGTACCAGCGGCTATGAGCATGCCCGCAATCGAACTGTTTGAACGGGACCGCATAGTAGGAGTGTTCCGAAGTTTCACCGAAGGCGGGCTCGAGTTTCACGCTGACGTGGTGCTCCCCTATAGAAGCGACTTTCAGTGCTCGCCCATGCACGGTCAGTTCATGATCGTGCAGCTCGAGACGCCCGACGAGGCCGTACTGGGGCGGATAACGTCCTTTTCGGTAGAAAGACGCCTGTGGTCTGGTGCCAGCGAGGACTCGACATCCGTGCGGTCAGAGAAGACCATCCCATTATGAGCACCAACCAACCGTCCCGCCCCGCGCGCCGGGTGCAGTGTTGAGGGTCTCGCAGAATGCCTGCCAGGTCAAGGGCGTATAATGTGCAAGCGCGTTCCTGGCTCTACGCAGGACGTCCACGTCGCAGTAGAGACCCCCGTAATCCAGGGCCCTCCGCGTCTTCAGGAACTGTAGGATCTCCGAGAACTCCGCCACAGGTTCCTGTTGGTTTAGCAAGCTCGCAGAGTCGGAGTATGACGAGCCCCCGGCTTCATTACAGCTAACACCAAAGCTGCCGGACCCCACGCATCCCGAATCCTCGCAGAATGGGACCCAGTCGTGGAACGCAGTCTCGAGGTATCGACAGATCTCTAGCCGCCTTGCGTCGATCAGAGGCAGGAGCAGCCTGGCTTGCCCCATCCACATCCGGTGCCTGAGGGTTACGGTGTTATTCAAGGCAGCAAGAGCCGCAGAATGAATAAAGAGGCCCTCATCAGGCTGCCAGTCGATCACACCGGCCTGCCACAGCGGCAGAAGACTTGCAGGGGGCGCTGCCGGCCGTTCACGCCGGGTAGCTCCCGGTCCGGAGACAGAGGTAAGCCAGAACTTAGGATCAGAACACACGGGTCGAAAGCTTGAAACAGCAGGAGAGCCAGAAGCAAACGCCGACCCGGGCTGAATCCACGGCGTACACGCAAGCGCGTCATCACCGCCAAGTGCGCGTGCCTGCTCCCACAGCCACTCTTGCGTCCAACCCCGTCGTTCAGCGAATCGGACCATGGTCCGTATCACGTCGCTTGCTTCGAATCCCCTGAAATCCTCTTCTTCGGACTCATATATTAGGTGGCATAACAGCTCAGGGTCGGTGCCCGCAAGTTCAGCGCCTACCGATTGTATCCACATTCTTACTTCATACGACAAATTCCTCTCTTCAGACACACTCGCTGCCACAAGAGCCATCTCCTGGGTGGATAGCCATCCCCAGTACCAATGGACCGCGAGGAAGACGTCGCCTCTTATCGTTTGAGCCAACCTCGCGTCTTGGATTGGAATAAAGAGGGCACGCGATACCCCGGTCTCTGCGGCGTACCATTTGGCCGCCTCACTCCACTCCGTCACAAGCCGCAACCACACCGGGACGATGTCCGGGCTTATCTCGTCAAATCCGGCGAGCAGCACGAGATCGGGCATGCCATCGGCCGCAAAGAGATCCCGTACGCATACGTCCTGCTGACCATCCACCCGCAGCCCAAGGGCATCTATGAGAACCGCCTCCGGATTACCGTCAGCCGCGTCTGCCTGCACCGTTTGTAGCCTCACGGACCGCCACGCGCACGAATCCAGAACCGAACCCACAAGGTGTTCTGCATCGACAGTCTCCGGGAGAGCCCATACGACGCTTCGGCCGGCGCATAAGTCATCCACTATCGACTCCCGGTTCCTTGACGGCCGCGGCAAGTCGCAAAGAGCTTTCAATACGTCTATCATACCGACACTATCACCCTCGCGGCCACCGGCTCGACCTTGAGGCCATCCGTTGTTCTTTCGACTATCCCCATCCGCACGAGGGTCTCGACCGAGGACGTCAGAGCTCTGCTGTCGAGACCCAGGTCAACATCAATCTTAAGGGAGTCATCGTCGGCCGCTGACACTGCAACCGGGAGGTCCTCAGCTGGTACAGGACCGAGATCGTGGAGCAACCGCACCAAAGCCGGCCCGTGCGGTATCTCGTCGACAGCGAGTGCCGTTCTAAAAGCTGTCCTTAACCCCCCGATGTCATTTCGCAGCGCTTCGTCAAGCTTCTCCGCCGCAGGCGTTGGATCAGGAAGGCCGCGTGTAGCAGCAGCTTCCTCCTGGATGAACCGCCACAGGTGCTCCATAAGCCAGGGCCAGCCCCCGGTTACCTCAAGGACCTTTGAAACCACCGGAGGGGTGCTCAGCCTCTCCGCGTTCGAGAGGAATCGTTCCACCATTCGGGGATCCCACCTCGTGATGACAACGAGGCTGTCCACTCGAGCCTCGACATCCCCAGGGGCGCCGCGAGATGCGTTCCACCAATGTCTCATTGCAGGAGGGTCGAACAGCAGAGTCCACCGAAGAGACCTGCTGCGGCTCCTCTGTTTCGCAACCACCCTGGCTATGGTCGCAACTACGTCTGTGAGCTGCTGCCGGCCTGCAAGCAAACGGCTCGCCCATGAACACGTGACCACGCGCCCGTGCCGCACGTCTCGTGCAAGCCTGGTGAGATAGGCCGCAAGCTGCTCTGCGGTAACACATTCGGGCGGCGTCTCCTCGCAAACAACCCTCGACCACCTATCGGAGGCTGCCGACCTTACAACGAGCTTCAAAGTGTGCGGAACTTTCGAAAGTCCCAGGGCATCGCTTCCGAACACCAGAGATACCCCGGTGGCCGGGCGGACAAGCTCACTCGCCTGCCTTACCGTCAGGGGGCTCCAGATGCCCTCTGTGGAACCAAGGTTTATCCTGAGCACCGTGGGGTCAAACTGAGCCGGCGGAGACTGAGAAACTATCTGCCCGAGGCGTTCCCAGATCTCCTGCTCAGAACCCAGGGCCCGTACCACGTTTCCGTTCCTCAATCTGTACGCACCCTTATCGGATTTCACGAGTACCCCAAGACCAATCAGTTCCTCGAGGAAAGCAGAGATGTCATCAACGGAAAGAGACTCAAATGCCTCTTTCCAATAGTAAGAGGCCAGCTCGAACACCTCCGAGGTCGAAAACTCACGGCGGTAACCATCCCTGTCGTTGAGTTGTTCAAGCACCATGGCGTACACGATGACCTGGTAGCGACAGTCAAGGTCTATCGTCCATACGAAGCGCTCGCGCATCATGCGCCGGACGTCGTCACGTCGATAGACAGCCTCCACATCATTCATGGTTACCCGGTAGGGAGGCGCGTCAGAGCGTTGGCGAACCAGCTTCAGCAATTCCTCACAGAAGAACTGGATCAGCGCAGGATGATAGTTGGTGTACGAGAGGATCCGGAGGATCGTATCGGTGTTTTCCTCCGAGAAGCTAAAGCCAAGCGCAGAGAGGGGCTCCACCACCAATTCCCGGGCCGCCTGCGGCTCGAGGGGCCCTACCACCACAGGTGCACGGAGCTGCGCGAACGGATGGTTGGAATGCGAGCAGTACCGCTGGACGCCGTGAAGCCCGCAGAACACCACCTTAAACCGATAGTCGGTCTGCTCCATGAGTCTCCGCAGTCGCTCTACTTCTTCGTAATTCGAGCCCGCGTCTGCAGCGAGGAAATTGTCGGCCTCGTCAAGTAGGATCAGGATTCGTACCGCTGACTCATCCTTCAAAACCTCCGCGATGCGCTGAACGAGAGTCTCAGGTGCGTCCCCAACCCCGCGCTGAAGCAGGCCGCGTGAGACTAGCCAGTCGCGCAGACGCGGCCACAGGTCAGCCGGACGCAGGTATCCCTGGGGATGCCCGAGAAGCTTGATATCCTGATACCATACGTAAGAGCCCTGGTCCGGCCGATCATACTCGCGTTCGACCATCTTGAGGAGGACGGACTTACCGAACTGCCGCCCTCCATATACGATGCAGCTTCCGCGCGGCTCGCCTATGTCGTGTATCATCGCCTGTCGTCCCTTGAACAGCTCAGGCGGTATGAGACCCGACGAGTGGTACGGCACGGCATAGCCCCACGCCACCCCGCACTTCACAGCAGCAGGCAGCCGGTTGTCTCGCTGAGATGCCAGGAAATACAGGAGCAACTCGTCCACGAGCATGGCCGTAGTTGCGTGCATCCGGCAGTACTCGCTCCACTCCTTTCTTTGCCGAAGTGTCAACCGGGCCATGTAAATTATGATCGGCCGCGCTGACGTGACCTGATAGTAGTGGAGCAGTTGGCCCATGGTGCTTGCGCTCGGGCGACCATACACGACCACCACGTGGTACTCACCGTGCCGGTCGGACCCAAAGTCTGCAAGGGGTGATAGACCCCCGGCTGACGTCTCGACCACAAGATGCGCAGAGTTCTTGTCTGTGGCTTCTACTCTTGTTGACGGAGAACGGAAGCCCATGTACTCGAGGACCTGCTCAACATTCCGGGCAAACCATGGATCGCAGCTGGGGCGCCCGTGTATCTTTAGGGTGCGGTAAGCCTCAAGCCCGCGTCTAATCTCGCGGCCGCGGGCACCGGGAATCTCCCGCATGTCAAGGCCAGCAACTGATCGCCTCTGCGCAAGGCTATCCATGACGGCAGTCGGCTCGCGGCGACTCTCGGCTTCCTCGATGGCTCTGCTGAGCTCGTCATGCACTTGAACAAACTGCTCCACGACACGTCCGTCCGAGATGGGGTGCTCAAACTTGACGTCGACCCCGGTTGACATGGAAACCTCGGCAAAATGCAGGTATTCATCGGCAAGGGGGAGGTCTCCCCTGTCTAGCGCCGCCCGAGCCTTCTCAATGAATCCTGTAACCGTCTCAGAAGGCGTGCCCTCTGAAGAAGCGCTTGCCACCTGAAACTCTTCAGCGAGATTCTCCACCTGGGCTCGCAGGGAACTGTACCTCTCCCTCCTTAGGATCGAAAGTGTCTCTTCGATCCTCCCTAGATCGGCGAGCACCTGGCCGACGCGGTCGCTCCTCTGTTCCTCGATTGAGAGAAGGCGTGCATCAAGGGTCGAGCGGTCGGCCTCGCTAAGTACATGGTCTATCGTTGCCTGCTCGAGTGCAGCCCTCGTTCTGCGGAGAGCTTGCGCAAGGAGCACGCGCGCCTCAGTTCGCCGTGCACGCAGGCGCTCTTCAAGGGTCTCTCCGTCCTGAGCACCCATGTGCCGCATCTCCCGAAGCACCTCGTCGGCCGCGACGAAGTCGTAGGTAGATAGGTGGCGATCGAAGGCCTCACGGAGAGTTCGACCGCCGAGCACTACCGCCTTGAATGGCTCCGATGGGAGGAACATGCCGCCCAGCTCGACTTCGCCTTCGTCGTCCACTGATACAGCGCCCACAAGTGGTTCGATAGGCGGATCATCGATCAGGAGAAGCGGCCTCAGAAGCGCTCGTTCCCACGTGCCCTGAGGTCCCTGGGATGAAGAAGGCGTGCTTCCCGCGGAGCTTTCCCGGCTTCGGTTTTCAAGCGTAGCTATCATCTCGTTGCACGCCTCGCACAAGAGCTTCCTGATCACAAGCTCCGCAGTGACAGGGATGGGCCCTGCGGACCATGGCGCATCAGTGGAGGCACCGGTCTTCCATGCAGGCCATTCTGACACAGCCCCGTCGTGAGGAGTGCGGAGATAAGGCGATGTCAACTCCTTCAAACACTTCAGCAACTCGCCATAAAGAGCTGATACACGACGAACATGTGACGCTGGTCTGGTATGGGTTGCTCGTCGAGACACAGCGTCCAGCCATTCTATAAGGAGCGCCCGGACGTCGTCAAGCTTCCGCACGATCTGCTCGAGTGCGCTTCCCTGTGGGCGGCCGATCCTCGCCCGATTGCCGCGCACGGCCTCGCAAGCCTCTTTGACAAGTGCTTCCATATCTTTCCGGTTTCCGAGGAGCTTCTGGAGCGCTTTGCGGACAACATCGCTGCGCGAATGGTCATTCCCGGCCGCGACATCCAGCGCAGACGCCAGGCTGCTCTTCGGACCGGCCAGGTACTTTATCACGTTCGTGGCCGTGGCAAATATGAGCTGGCTAGTGCCAGCGGCGTCTCTCCAGGCTCTTATGCGTCGCGAGGTCTCGGCGGCTCTGCTATCCCAGTCCACGTCGGCGAGTGCCTCATTGAGAACCGCGATATCCAGGGGCTCACCACGCGACGTAAACTCAAGGACTACGCGGACAAGCGCACCCACAGGGTCGTCCGCAGACCCGGTCTCCGATTCGGCATCCTGCAACCAGTCACGGATCCCGGTCGTAGGTGCGAAGATCGTCGGCCTAAGCGCTATCGCCACGATGAAGAGCGCTGCCTCTCGTCTGGACACCTGCATCGCAGCTGCAAGTTCTGCAAGAGGCCGCGAGTGCTTCAGGCAGATACGATACAGGGCATCTATAGTCGTGGGTCTCGCCCAATCCGTTTCTCGGGCAAGGAGACAGGCAAGTATAGCCCAGGACGGTGGCACACGCCCCACCACACGCGTGGCTTGCCGTGGCTCCACCAGTTTCCCCTCGAGTGCCACTCCGGCCACCCTGGCGCGCGCTGCATCCTGCACTTCACGGACCAGCCAGTATGCAGTTCCGAAGTCAGCGCGGGCAATCGCCCGCCACACGGCATCCTCAAGCTCGTTTAGAACGCCCGCCGGGCCTGGTTGGACGGGTTTACTCTCGAGCATTTCCTCCTCAGCCGTCGGCCTCAGCTGCGTCGGCGCCCCCCGCCGCGTTGGGTCCTCTGGCTCCCCCGGTTCCGTCGGGTGAGTCGGCTCGGGCGGCTCAGTCGGCTCGGTCTGCCGAGTCGGTACACCTGACTCCGCCGGTTCGCCTGGCTCCCTCGGGCTCGTCGGCTCGCACAGCTCAGTGGGCTCAACGGAGTCAGCGGGCTCAGCAGGCTCAGAGAGCGGCTCCAGTTCCCTCGCTTCCCCCGACCCCGTCGGCTCTTCCAACACCTGGACTGGGTGTCCGCCGTGTTTCTTCAGATGGTCCTGACATGAGCGACCACCCCGGCTTTCTTTGCCTCCCTGGTCGCGTACACCCTCCAGGCCGCCCTGCGTGTCCGGCGTCCGCCGCACCTTCTCATCTTCTTCCTTGCCGCGACCGCACGCACGCTTGTCTTCGTCTTCTTCCCCTTCCCCTGCCCCTTCCCCTTGCTCTGGCCCCTCTCCCTGCTCCCCTGGCCGCCGCACCCCGGAGCTGGCCTCTGCTCCCGCCCCCGATTTGGGGCCTGGCGACTCAGGGCCTGCCGAGTCAGTTCCTGGCCAATCTGTTCCCGGCGAGTCGAGCCTCCTGGTTTCCGGACCTCCCCCGGGCAAGCTCGTGGGCTTTGCTTCGTACGTTCTCCGTTCCTGCCCGGGGCTCATGGCCGTCTTGAGTTCACCGGATTGCAATGGACTCTGAGCGAAGCAAGCCGACAATCGCGTTACTCCAGTGGTAACCATCTGCCTGATCTCTCCAAGGCGGCTCATCCGGTCCATGTCCTCCCTAAAGGACGCCGGCTTTGAGGCAAGGAGGGCACGAGACTCCACAAGAAGCGCCTCGAGATCGGATAGTGCCATGTCGGCCTCGGACAATTGCTCGTTGGATAAACACCGATAACGCTCTACATCAAGAGGGAGGTGCCCCGCGACCTCATAATAGGCGAGGTCGCTCGCGTACTCGGTAGAGAGTGACGAGAGAGTTCGTTGTACCCGCTCTAGCAGGCAGGTTCTGGTCGACACGGCAGCTTTGTGTTGCTGCCAGGCTGCAACGAGAGCCTCGATAGCTTCATCCAGCGCAGATGGGTCTACGTCGAGATCCGCGTTTCCAAGACGCCTGCATATGCTGTTCACCGCGGCCACGAGATCGAACGGCCCTTCCGGAAGCGAGTCTGGGGGCGAGTCCACCGGAGAATCCACGGGCAAGTCCGACAGCGCGTCTGAGGGAGAGCCAGGCGACCGGACGGGATCAAAGCCCGCTGGCTCGTCGGCCTGCGAGCATGTTGACGTTGGCGCACCCACATCCCTACCCGCTTGGCCGTCTTCACCACCGCACGCCACTATGCGTTCGGCGTCGTCACATAGTGACGCGCTGGCATGGACCTCCCCAAGGGTGGAAGGTTCACCGGCATTGGCGACCTGAGCTTCAAGTGGCTTGGACAGATCTTTAGGCAAGACGACTTCAGACACGCGGGTGTTCACCAGATCGAACCCGATCTCCCGCCTGAATTCATCCGAATTCATGATTAACGCAAACGCGAGGGCAGGCACACCGTACTCTCTCACCAGATTATCGAGGTCGTCCGTGATGTCGCTAATGCTCATGGACGCCAGCCTGCTCGTGACATGCTGGAGTCTGCTCGCAAAGAAGGCGGATATGCGCCTGGCCTGTGGTTCCATCCTCCAGAGACGTTTCAGCAACCGCCGCTTTTCATAGGCGTTGCCATCAGCGTTGCCGTTAGCGTTAGCGCTGGCGTTGGTGTCGGCATTGGCGTCTGCGTTGGCACCGGCGCTGGCGCTGGCGGCCGTTTCGGAGGCATGTAGGGCCTCAGGGTCCTTTTCCCGGTCCTTGTCCCTGGTCCGCCGATGCCGCTTCTCACCAGGGCAGAAGCGGTCACGAGCAACCGTCAAGGCCTGATCAACGGTCTCGTCGGGAAGGGTTTCCACGTACCAATCGATGAACTTGTTCACCGATTTCACAGCCACGCACGCATCACCCCCAAGCTACCTGTTCCCTCCAAGAGAGAAGCATCAGACCGACAGAACGGTCAAGCAGCGGATTTGAGCCCGTTTCTCGCGACGACCCAGATTTCGCAGGCAGAACATACCACGTCGTAGTGATTACCGATGGCTCGTGATCTCGTAGCCTCATAGAAGATCGCAACTTAAGGCTTTCGCAGTCTCTAGAACGTCCACAAACCGCATTATGACGCCGTCTGTCAAATCCTATATGCGGTACGCCGGTGATGAAAGTACCATAACGGGAAGGCGAGTAGTCCTCCATGACGGCCTGTGGCCTCGAGCATCCGAGAGATGAAGATGGCAACTATCCGGTAATCTCAAGGTGACACCGTTGGGCAGTGCTGAAGGGTAGGTATTACAAAACCGGGCTGCGTGCAGGGGATGACCTTTGGGAGTGCTTGTGCAGCAGTCTGTGTCGCGATCTGTTGATAATTTCGGCGACATGTCCGAATTCCCTGCAACGCCAGACGAAATCGGGGCACATGCGCCCGCGCGCCCTCGAGTGCTATCAGGCAGTACAAAGCGCCATCTTGCAGCACTGGTCGCCGCCAGCGGCTGCGCGCTGCGAAAAGAGTGCTTCAGCAAAGCAGTTCTGCAGCCAGGCCTGTCTTGATACGCCGTTCGAGGAGAACCCGACTAAGGAAAAGATCTGGATTCTGTTGGCCATGCGCTTGTTAATCCCTACTACGAGGCGCGTCAGAAGACAGCAGACGAGACTGCTTCACTTGCTGTCCTCTGACGCGCCTTGTGCCGTCAACGAGACGGAGGGACATTGATGGGGTTGACAAGAATCAGTATGAATACTGAACCCGGAACATCCAGACGTCGGATGCAGAAATCGCCATTGCGTCAGGTGACCACGTAGGCCCAGGTGGAATGGGTGGGTCTGGGGTTGACGCTATGGCCATGACATACCAGGCGTACAAGGTACCCGGATACAGTTGCTCAGCCGGCATGCCCGGAACAGTGTGCCAGTAGTCGCCATAGTACACGGAACTCTCATACCGGCTTGCGTAGCCTTGCCACATCAGCCGACCTGTAGTTTCATCCACGACCGTGATAAGGTAAAGCTCAGCGCCTGGCACGGGGGTCCAACTGAACAATGGAGTGGCTGACACGGATAGCCCGTGCGGCGGTCCTGTGAGAGAGACTTTCGCCAGCGGGTACAGTGGGGTTGTAGCATCCGACGCACTTCTCAGGCCTTCCCCCGAGCGGTTGTATCCAGATACGTTGTACGAGACTGTGCTTCCAGGGCGTAGCGTCGGAGACCCGTCAAGCCAAAGCCACGCAATATCGGGGGGTAGAGGAACCGTGCCTGAATCGGGCGGTTGCGCGGGTGATTCTCCCACGAACGCCCCGTCGCGATATACCTTGAACCCTGTCGCGGGAGGCGAGCCGGACGGTAGTAGCCAGCTAACCCCGCACGCCACCGCTGCGTCTGACCCAGCAGGCGTCCCGCGTGCTTGTACGCGCGAAGTTGACTCCCGTACGCTCTCAGCTAGTTTGAGTATCCTTGCCGCTGGCGCGGAGGATGCGGCCGATGATTGATAGATGTGCGGCAAGACCAAGAGATCGAAAACGGAATAGTGGATGGTCGCAGCCTGAGCGGTCACGTTTGTGGGGGCGTAGGGGACTGAGCCGGGTACGGTGCCGTTATTCACCGTCACCGTAATTGACCTGCAACCAATGTTGCCACTGGTATCAAGGGCGATAGCCGTGACGACGTGTTCACCATCGTGCCATCCAGACCCGGTGTGTGCTGAGTAGGTTTCCCACATGTATGTCCCCTGGACGACAGGCGTACCCTCAGGAGTCGCCTGAACTGCATACACAGGCAAGTTGTCTATGAGTAGAAGGACTCCTGCCATCCCGGCCCCATCATTGGCGTTCACGAAGACATACCCGGTACCCGACACGGGAGATGGACAGCTAATGGAGACTGTCGGAGCGACAGACTCTGTGATCGCAATCATTCCCCCGGGCTTCACCATTCTGAGCGCCACCTCAGTGGTCCTGTCGGCTTGCACATATACCCCGTATGCTATTGCAGAAGCCCACCCGTGCTTCGTCACCAAGATGTCGTAAGTTCCCGGGGCTACACCTGAGAGTGTGAACTCCCCAACGTGATTGGTGGTCGCCACCTTGCTGGTTCCGACGAGGCTAACAGAAGCACCCTCAACACCCGGCCCGGAAGTCAATAAACCGGCGTTAGCTCGGAATTCATATGCTGCGTCGATCTCCGTGACGTACCCTTTGATGACCCCCACTGTCGGAGTTGCTCCGCCGCCCCCGCCAAAACAGCCGGCAACGGACATAGCTGTCACAAGCACTCCCACACAGGCGATGAGCAAGATAGACAAGGTCCTCCATGACGTGCGTAAACCCATGTGCGTCTTGCCTCCTCTCTAGGACTTGCGTGCGGAAACTGAGGTCCGGGAAGGCGCACTGCCTTCACTTCACGGGACGAGCAACGACCAGGACGAACAACGACCAAGACGGGCAACGATCAAGAAACGCAGACGCCCGAGCACCAAGATCGAAGTGGGCTAGAGTAGGCTTTCGCCGCGCCACTAGTGCGACTGTTGCTCTGAGCTTGGCATGGTGTTAGTATCAAGGCTTAGTTGTCGCTGGTAGACAAGAATGGTGGAACAGTCTGAGGGTCTGTAGAGCGACCGTTTGTAAGAGGGGGACGTACAAGAACAAGCACCAGAGACTGTTGACGATTCCCACATTCTGTCATTCTGTCACCGCGGTCTGCTTGAGTTCCGCAAAACCGCCGCTGTGCTCTGCCAAACTGGCAACTGCTGGCGAACTTCAACAGTCTCGCAACAGATTACTTAGTAGTGCCTGGCCACGGAAGGCCAAGCCCCCCGGGACGTCTCTCGGCAATATGCACCCACATCTATGCCGCTGCACTTGCATCGCTCTGCTTAAGAATACGCGGGCTACCGGCCCTGGAATCACCTCCTATCCCTGCGGTCTTTTGACGACTGTTGCCGTGCAATGATTTATTCGGCGCAGCTTTCCAGGCTCCTGCCTAATGTGCCGGGCCCTTCCATAAAACCATTTGCTATGCGCGCGTACCTCTCGCCTCACACACCCTCTCGCGCCTATCCGCGGTGTGATAGGATCGCAGATGAGTTCCTCGCTGCCGTCTGCACCTGACTACGTGACGAGGGGCTGGCCTGACGAGAATAGGCGCAAGCGTAGTCCCGGCACCCGTCTGGACCACTCCACGCGTAGGTTTCCGGCCGCCTCCCACATCATCGTAGGCGGTAACACGCACACGTTCCACGACGAGCGCACGCTCCTTGTGGCTCTGCTGCCCGGCTTCAAGACCGCGCACACGAATCCGCGCCGCCGCAGGTCTTTGCGACCGTTGGCTATGCATCAACGGGTCGACCCCTGCGGAGGATCTCGTCGTACAGGAATTGGCCGCGGCTTGCCTTACGGTACTCGTCCAGCGAATAAGGCCGCGGTGATCGGAACGGGAACAGTCCGCACACGAAGGCATTACCCGAGTAAGCCGTCAACCCATCCGATTCCAAGCTCTTCAAGCTTTGGGCACAGCGGTCTGCCGGTTGCCGGCTCCCAACCGCTCATGCCGTAGTATAGTCTCTTTGCGCTGTCCAGAGCGGCACCAGAGATCCCGGGGTTCGTGCGCTCGCCTGCGGAAGCCTCGAGTAACCGTTGTGGGAGCTGGTCATCTGTACTCCTGAATCCCTCTCTGTAATTGAAGGCCCTGGCCATACACGAAGCGCGTTCCCCTGCTTTCATGAGTTCCCACAGGCTGAAATCCCATCCGGTAACGGCCCTGACAACATCGACTACCATGGTTATCGGCATAAGGCCCCTCGGGGCAATACCAAAGAAACAACCAGACAGTGCTTTTAACGCGTTCCAGAACGTCTCTAGGTAGAAGTAGTACCTGACTTTGCCCGCGTCGAGGCACAAGGGGTCCACTGCATGAAGAAGTCCGAGAGGGGAGACTTCCTGAACCGCTAACATCCCCTCCTTGGCAAAGAGCGTGTCATGCGCCGCTGTCATATGGTCTGCGCCATGTTCTGCGACCGCATACCCCAAACCTACCCCGACCTTGCCTCTCGGGTCGTGCATCGGCAATTCAACGCCCTTGACGTGGAGCGCAAACGCCTCGCTTCCGCGCCCGATCTCTGCCGCGGCCCTTCTCGTGCCTTCGCCTAGCAGCTTGCCTATGCCCTCTCTCCGGGCTATCATCCTCAGGAGTTGGAGAGCCGCCTGCCCGTTGCCGAATCTCAGGTCTAGGCCCTCAACATCGGATTGTCCCAGTATCCCTCGCTCGAAGCATTCCATGGCAAACGCCACGCTCATCCCCGCCGAGATTGTGTCGAGGCCGGCCCGATTGCATATCTTGTGCGCTTCGATGGCTATCGATGGGTCCGAAACGCCCAGGTTCGACCCGAAAGCAGCGATTGTTTCGTACTCGGGCAAGCCGTACATCTCATCGTCAGGCGAACCGTGAGGAATCTTCTTGCATCTCACGGGACAAGCAAAGCAGCCCTGTCTCTCGGCAATCGTCTTTTCGAAGGCCTCCCCGCTCAGTTTCTCCCATCCTTCAAACGATCCTTCCCTGAAGTTCCTGGTCGGCAATGTGCCTGTAGCATTTGCGGGAGCCAACACGGCGGGTGTGCCCATTTCGTACAACAGGCGACTCATAGGGTTTACCATCACCTGGGAGGCGTACCATTTGGCGATTCTCGTGACCGCCTCAGGATCCTTGAGTTGCACGTTCTGTCGTCCGCTTACGGCCACCGCCTTCAGCCTCTTCGAGCCCATCACCGCGCCCATTCCGCACCTACCGGCGGCGTGCAGGCGGTCCGCGATAATGCATGAATACCTGACGCCCGCCTCGCCGGCGGGACCGATCGATGCAACGCTCGCCAAGGGCTGCTTAATCTCGGAACGTATCGCTCCCTCGGTCTCAGCCGTATCGAGTCCCCACAGATGGACTGCCGGTCGGATCTCGACGATGCCGTCGTGCAACCAGAGGTACACCGGCTGTTCGGAACGCCCCTCGATGACAACGGCGTCAAAGCCCGCGAACTTGAGCCTCGGTCCCCAGTATCCCCCGGCCTCGGATTCGCCATAGCCTCCAGTCAGAGGGGACTTGGCAGCCACCGTGAATCTCGCAAACGCAGGCACAGGAGCCCCAACGACTACGCTGACTGCGAATACCAGGTGGTTCTGTGGAGCGAACGCATCAATCCGGCCCTTCTGTTCCCGCAGGAGGTAGTACAGGGCGATGCCCTTGCCCCCCAGGTAGGTCCGGTAAAACCCTTCGTCAAGTCCTTCATAGGTGACCTTGCGCGTACTGAGATCAACCCTGGCAATCCGTCCTGCAAAACCGTATCCCATGGCCATGATACCTCACAGAAGTAGCCTGCACGGACGCTCTAGGAGTTCCTTGACTGTTCCGAGAAAACTCGCTGCCGGTGCCCCATCTACTAAACGGTGATCGAACGAAAGGCTCAGGTGCATCATGCTTCGGACCGCGATCCCACCTTGCCAGACGGCGGGCTTCTGGGTGATGCGCCCTATGCCCAGGATGGCGCATTCGGGGAGGTTGATGATGGGGGTGAAAACCTCCACCCCATACATGCCCAGATTCGTCACTGTAAACGTGCCGCCGGTGACCTCGTCCGCCGTCAGGTTCCCGGCACGCGCCTTAGCGGCCAGGTCTTTCAGTTTGCAATCGATCTCCAGCAAAGTCATGCGGTCGGCGTGCTTTATCACGGGCACTATGAGCCCCTCTTCTACGTCGACGGCTACGCCTATATTGACATCCGCAATGACCTCAATGCCGTCACCGGCCAGCCTACAGTTGATATCTGGGTGCACTCGTATCGCGGTGGCAACGGCTTTCACAATCAAGCTGGTATAGGAGAAACTCGAGAGGCTCTGTAAGCCGCTCAGTGTACCGTCGCTCGCAAGTTGCTCACGAAGGCGAACGGCGTCTGTCATGTCGACCTCCGTGGACAGCGTTACGTGAGCAGCAGTGTGCTTACTTTCAGCCATATGCTCAAAGATCGACTTGCGCATGCCGGATAGCGGCCTCACCTTGACCAGAGCCCCGGTAGCTTCCTTCTGGCCGGATTCCAGAGGTGCACTCTTCTTCTGCTTCCTAACGTATTCCTCGACATCGTGTCTGACTATCCTGCCGTCGGGACCCGTCCCCTTGATCGACAGAAGTTCTGCCTCGCCGAGCCCATGCTCTTTCGCAGCAAGCCTCGCGGCAGGAGAAATCCTGACGACTCGCGCATCGCGCATGGCTCTAGACTCGGGTGCCTGTGCCCCCTGAGCGGTCGGTGGAGCTGTTTCACGCTCGGGCTCAACCCGGAGAGAACCGGGTGGAGCGAAGGCATCACTTATGTCTTCCCCTGGCTGCGCTATAACTGCGATAGCCTCCGTAATGGGGACGACATCCCCTTCCTGCCGCAGGATCTTGGCGAGGATCCCTTGGGCTGGCGACTCTATGTGCATTGTAACCTTGTCGGTCATTATCTCGACAAGGGGTTCTCCTTCCTCGACAGGATCACCCTCGTGCTTAAGCCAAGTGACTATGGTTCCCTCCGTCATGGTCAATCCGAGCTTGGGCATGATCACCTTCGTTGCCACTGCCGCGCACCCCCTCTGCAAATCCAATGGATTCCCAAGCGTGACGTGAACGCTGTTACCCGTCCACAACCCTTCTTACAGCCGAAACGATGTCGGCTTCGCTCGGGATCACCCAGTCTTCGAGCGTCTTGGAATACGGGATCGGAGTGTCCGCCGCCGCCACCCTCAAAACCGGCGCATCCAGGTAATCGAAAGCCTCTTCCACGACACGGGCTACCACCTCCGCGCCGAATCCGCCGGTTTTGCATGCCTCATGGACGACCACACACCTTCCGGTCCTCTTCACCGACTCCACGATTGTTTCGGTGTCGAGCGGTCTCAGCGTTCTAACGTCCACAACTTCTGCGGCAATGCCGTCTTCCGCAAGTATCTCCGCGGCCGACAGGGCCTTTCTCACCATCAGAGACCAGGTTACAATGGTGACGTCCGACCCCTTTCGTTTGATGTCGGCCTTCCCGATGGGGACAAGGTATTCCTGGCCCTCGTCTGGTACCTCCCCCTTGGTAGCGTAGAGGAGTTTGTGCTCGATGAAGATGATCGGGTTATTGTCCCTAATGGAACTCTTCAGAAGGCCCTTTGCATCATAAGGTGAGGAGGGCATCACAACCAGGAGCCCGGGTACGTGGGCGTACCATGCTTCGAGGCTCTGGGAATGCTGGGCTGCGTTTCCCCTGCCCGCACCTCCTTGAGTTCTGAGGACCAACGGAACGCACGTCTTCCCGCCTGTCATAAAGCGCAGCTTTGCAGCCTGGTTCACGATTTGGTCCATGGCTATGGTGGAGAAGTCCACATACATGATTTCCGCGACCGGTCGCAGACCCGTTAGCGCTGCACCGATAGCCGCGCCCACAAAGCCCGCCTCCGAAATGGGAGTATTTCTCACACGCTCGGGCCCGAACTCTTCCATGAGGCCTTTGGTAACGGAGAACGCACCACCATGAATCCCGATGTCCTCTCCGATGAGTATGACAGATTCGTCCCGCTTCATCTCCTCCCGGAGAGCTTCCCGCAGTGCCTGCGCATAGGTTATCTCTCGCATGTTGCTAGGCCTCCATATAATGTTCAGTGCTGCTTTCAGAATCATCGACGGTTGCCGTTTCCGTCCTGCATCGGCGGCTCCAGCAGACCGCCATGGAGGACTACCCCGAAAGTGCACAGTCCATGCCGCGTTGGTACCCGCAAACGCCCAGTATGGTCAACTGCTTTCGCAGATGCCAAATATGAGGCAGAGACCGCGTACAAACGTACCAAAGTAGCACTAGGAGCTATGCGTAGATGTCGTTGAGCATGTCCTGTGGACTCGGGTCCGGGCTCTCGAGGGCGAAGCGTACGGCGTCTTCGACCTCGGCTCGCACTTCGTCCTCGATTGCCGCCAACTCCTCCGCGCTGGCAACCTTACTTTCGATTAGCTTGGCCCGAAATCTCGTGATCGGATCCCTGGCCGCCCATTCCTCGACCTCTTGTTTCGACCGGTAGAGGCAGGGATCGCCCCTGAAATGACCGTCCATGCGGTAGGTCACTGCTTCTATCAGAGTCGGTCCCCCGCCGCCCCTAGCGCGAGCGCATGCCTCACGTGCCGCCTCGTACACAGCAAGCACGTCATTACCGTCGACACAGCAGCCCGGCACACCGTAACCCGCAGCCCGATCCACTACATGCTCTATCGCAAACGCATCACGAAAGGGGGTGGACAACGCGTATAGGTTGTTTTCGCAGACGAATATGGCGGGCACCTTCCACACCGCTGCGAGGTTTAGTGCTTCGTGGAAGATCCCCTGGTTAACAGCTCCGTCCCCGAAAAAGCACACCGACACCCGTCCGTTCTTCAGGTACTTAGCTGAGAATGCCGCCCCGACTGCAATTGCTATGCCCCCACCTACGATTCCGTTGGCACCCAGGATTCCGCTGCCAAAGTCGGCGATGTGCATCGAACCACCGCGACCTTTACAGTATCCCGTCGCCTTTCCCAAGAGCTCTGCCATCATCTCTCGCAGGCGTCCGCCCTTCGCAATGCAGTGCCCGTGCCCACGGTGAGTGCTCACTACATAGTCTCCAGGCTCAAGAGCAGAACATACCCCAACAGCTACGGCCTCCTGGCCTATGTACAGGTGGATCGAACCTCGCACAGCGTCTCTCGTGAAGAGGTCTCCGGCCTTGTGCTCAAACTGCCGGATTGCCAACATGTACCTATACATTCGCAGCATCTTCTCCCGCGATTCCAAAGCATTCCCTCCCTTGCAGGGCAAGTAACGCAGCACATCTGGTCTCTAGCACGTCCGCAAACTAGCCACCGAGGTATGCCCTCTTGACATTCTCATCCTTGAGAAGGTCTGAGGCCGCACCATGCAGGACGGTCCTCCCGTTTTCCACTACATAGGCAAGGTCGGCTGTATTCAGTGCAAGGTAGGCGTTCTGTTCCACTAAGAGGATCGTAAGCCCTTCGGCATTGATCTGCTTGATCGCCTCGAAGAGCTTCTCCACAAGCACTGGCGCCAGCCCCAGGGAAGGTTCGTCAAGCAGGAAGACCTTTGGCTTGGCCATAAGACCCCTGCCGATTGCGAGCATTTGCTGTTCGCCGCCGCTGAGGCTCCACCCTAGCTGGTTCATCCTCTTTGCGAGTTGCGGAAACAGCTGACAGACGTGTTCTACGTCCTTCTCCAAGGAAGTCTTGTCGTCGCACCGCAAGCATGCGCCGATTTCCAGGTTCTCTCTCACTGTCAACCCGGGGAATATGCGTCTTCCTTCCGGAACATGGATGATGCCCCGGGCAACGATATCCCTGGGACGCATTCCGTCTATTCTTTCGCCGTTGAAAGTAATCGTGCCGTGACTCGGCCGCAAGAGGCCGGAGATGGTTTTCAGCGTCGTGCTCTTGCCCGCTCCATTCGCCCCGACCAGGGCAACGATTTTCCCTTCAGGCACTGAGAACGTCACGTCATGAACAGCGCAGGTCTTTCCATAGTAGACCGAGAGGCTATCGCATTTAAGCATACTGGATACCCCTCCCGAGATAGGCCTCTCTCACATCCTTGTTGTTCTGGATTTCCTTCGGCGTACCTTCTGCGATCTTTTCACCGAAGTTGAGCACAGTGACAACATCTGCGATTCCCATAACCAACTGCATGTTGTGCTCGATGAGTAGGACCGTGATACCTCTGCCACGGATCCTGAGGATGAGATCCATCAGGCTGTTGACTTCCTGCGGGTTCATACCAGCGGATGGCTCATCGAGCAAGAGCAGACTTGGTTCAGTCGCGAGTGCCCGAGCGATCTCGAGAAGTCTTTGTCCGCCGTGGTCGAGATTGCCCGCAATTGTGCTTGCCTTATCCGCCATGCCGACAAACTCGAGTTCCTGGAACGCCTTCTGGCGGACCGTTTCCTCCTCGTTCAACATATTGCCTGTCCGCACGATAGCCTCGAGCAGACCGTATTTCGTGCGGCAATGCCGAGCGATCATCACATTTTCCAGGACTGTTGCACCTGCAAACAGCAAAATGTTCTGGAATGTGCGCCCAATACCCTTTTCCGTCGCACTATGCGCTGGCAGGCCCGTAATTGGCTCGCCCTTAAAGGTGACCCGCCCTGTGGTCGGTGTGGTCACGTTCGATAAGACGTTTATCAGGGTCGTTTTGCCTGCTCCATTCGGTCCGATGAGTGCGTGTATTTGCCCTTCCTGAACGCTTAGGTTTATGCCATTGAGAGCAACCAGCCCTCCGAACCTGACGGTGATATCCTCCGCCTGCAGGATCGCACGCATGGCCGGCCTTCCCTCCTAGTGCTCCGAGCGGACTGCGCGTTGCTTGTTGGTGAAGAGCCTTTGAACGAAGCGGGCAAGCTGCGGTATAAGGCTCCTGATACCGCTTGGCATCACACTCATCAGTAGCACCACGCCGACACCGTATATCGCCATATAGTAGTCTTTTAAGAATCTGAGCCACTCTGGCAACAGCGTCAGGCCCACCGCCCCGATGATCGGGCCTTCGATCGAGCCACTCCCCCCAATGAAAAGCATGCAGAGTATCTTCGCAGACTCCATGAAGTTGAAGGAGTTAGCATGGAGGTACGTGTCGTAGTGAGCGATGAGACTTCCGGCGAGGCCTCCGAAGAAAGCACTGAGCGCGAAGGCGAGGATCTTGTAGTACCTGGTGTTGACTCCCATGACCTCCGCAGCGAGGTCGCTCATCCTGATCGCGTGCAGCGCCCTACCGATCCGAGAATGGACGATCCGGATAGACACGAATACGGCGAAAAGAACGATCGTCAGGACTAGATAATAGTATCTCAGGTCTGTGTTAAGCGTGAACGCCCCGATCGTTGGGACAGGGATGTTCTTTACCCCTTCCGCGCCATACGTCACTTCCTTCCAGTTTAGCAACACAAGCCTCACTATCTCCGAGAATCCAATAGTCACGATGGCGAGGTAGTACCTGCCTACCTTAAGGGAAGGTAACCCTAGAAGCACGCCGAATACAAGCGCGACAAGCGCGCTGAGAGGTAGAGCTGCCCAGAACGACACACCGGCCTTCAAGGTAAGCAACGCCGACGCATAAGCCCCGATGCCGAAGAAGGAGGCCTGAGCGTAGGATATCTGCCCTGCCATGCCCACGCAGAAGTTCAGGCCGAGCGTAAGTATTACGTAAATCCCGGCAAGGTTGAGCAGACGGATATAGTAAGGCCCGACGCCGAGCAAAGGGAACACTGCAAGCAGAGTAACGACTCCTACAGCGACGGCACAACGCGTCCTGCGTCCCATATCGTCCCACCTACACTTTCACGGAGACCTTTTCGCCAAATATCCCTCTGGGCCTGAACATGAGGAATGCTATCATCAGCATGAATGCCACGGCAGGCTTGTAGACAGAGGATACATAAGCAGCCGCAAACACCTCCACGAGCCCCAAGAGAAGAGCGCCGCATATGGCCCCCGGGATGCTGCCGAATCCGCCGATTATGCTCGCGCAGAAGGCCGTTAGACCGACCGTCCCCCCCATGTCAATGGTAATGAAGAAGATGGGAGCAAATAGGACCCCAGCTATCGCGCCGAGGCACGCGCTTATCACGAAAGTGAGAACGATCATCTTTTCGACATCGACGCCCATTAGGCTGGCTGTTTCCTGGTCCTGGGCTGTGGCGCGCATTTTCGCACCAACGGACGTCTTGTTGAGGAACAGGTAGAGCGAAACCATAAGCACCAGCGCGACGCCGATGATGAACACGTGTTGCGGCACGATCACCACGTTCCCTATCGTGATGAGTCTGCCTTCAAAGATGTCGGGGAAGAACCTCGGGATGGGTTTCCACACGATACGTTCGAACTCGCGGAAGAAGATCATCACTCCAATGGTGCTGACTATCACTGTGAGGAAGTGTTTATGTCTCAAAGGACGATAGACGATGCGTTCGAACAGCACTCCGACCGCTGCTACGATCAGGACGGTGACTACGAACCCAAGCGGGTACGGCACGCCCATCTCTGCTATCAGCGAATAGGCAATAAACGCCCCGAGGGTAGCGAACTCACCCTGGGCGAAGTTGACTATTCCGAGTGCGTTGTAAAGCATTACTACCCCCAGAGCGGCGAGGGCGTATATGAAACCCATCGCTAGTCCGTTCACTATTAGCTGGACGACCATGCATACACCTCGCTTTGCCCAGTGGACCACGTCGCTTCCACACAAGACATCCCCGCATGTTCCGGCATCTCGGAGCACGTCGGGGCCGCAGGCACTGGCCCACATGCCCCGACGCACCATCCCCTGACAATACTGCTCCTACTTGGGTTCGTAGCCGTCCTCCCACACCACTTTCACAACTTCCATTTGACCGGTCGCCCCGTTTACCACGCGTACGACAACCCCGGAGTGGGCTCCGTCACCATGCTCGTCGAAGGAGTAGGTCGTGAGGATGCCTTCGTAGTTCTTAATGGCGTGGAGCGCCTTTCTGATGGCTTCGCGGTCGGTACTGCCGGCCCTACGGATCGCCTCTACGAGAAGGTACGCGGCATCGTAGGCGGCAACGCCGTACTGGGAGAGGACGCCCCCTGTCTTGGCCTTGAACTTTGTGACAAGTTCAGCAACCCTGGGTTCGTTCATCCGGTTCTCCAAGGGAACGCAATCTATTACCGCGTATGTTCCATTCGCGCTTTCCTTCGCGAGGTTCAAGGAGTCCTGCTGAACCCATGAGTTCGACCCGACGATGTTTGCCTTTAGACCAAGCTGCTTTGCCTGTCTCGCCACCAACCCAGCTTCAGTTGCATGGCCCCACCAGAGAAGGGTGTCAATGCCCTTGTTCTTCAGGGCCAGCAGTTGACCTGTGAGGTCTTTGTCACCGCTGTTGTACTTGAGAACGGAAACTGGCTTCTTCCCTGCCTTGTCCAGATAGGCCGTGGCGATCTCGGCACCGCCTGTCCCGAACTCGTCGCTGTTATGCAAGATCCCGATTCTCTGCGCTCCGAGTGATTCGACCGCAAATTTCGCCATCGTCGTGGCCATCAGGCCATCATTCGGGCGATTTCTGAACATCCAGGGGTTACCGCTGTGGGTGAGCTTATAGTTGCTTCCCCCTACAATGGTCGGAAGCTGTGCCTCCTTGACCAGGGGATCGATGGCAAAGCAAAGCGTGCTATACTGCGAGGAAAGGAGGCCCGCTATTTGATGCCTGCTCAACAACAGCTTGAGGGCGCTCACTGCACCAGCGGTTTCACCGCGTGAATCCTCATAGATGACCTCTACCGGACGGCCATTAACACCTCCGGCCGCGTTAATCTCTTCTATTGCGAGATCGATGCCGATCTTGTCGTAGTATCCTACAGCAGCCTTTTCTCCGGTCAGCGAAAACACCGCCCCGATCTTGATGGGGTCGCGCGGGGCACTTGCTGATACATTCACAGATCCGCAGGTACCGAGCACCAGGCACAGCACTAGGTTGAATACCACCAACGAAAGTCGCCCTTTCACACTGATACCCCCCTTGTGTGCTGTCGGAGCACGTTTCGTTGCACATGTCGTTGTGCTAAACTGCGTTATTGGTGCGATCCCACAACCCGCTGTCACCCGCAGCCACTTTCATCACTCTGCCGGCAGTGGGCCTTCTCCCATTCCGACACCTCCTTCCCCACCCTGGTGAGGTGTTGGGACATGGCTTCATGCGCCTTTTGCTCGTCGTGGGCCTTTATGGACTCATATATCTCTGTGTGCTCATGAAGCGCCTTGGCTGCGCTGTCGGGTACCTGGTAAATTCCTGCAAGGGCATCTCTCAGCATATCGCGTATTGCTGCCATCATGGTGGCGAGCCCCCTGTTCCTGCTAGCGGCCACTACCGCCATGTGGAACTCAAGATCTGCAGAAATGTACGCTTCGCACGAATCGAGGCCGGCACGCATCTTTTCAATTGCGTTGGCCATCACTGCCAGATCCTCTTCAGTGGCCCGCCTCGCAGCCAGCGCAGCAGTCTCTGTCTCGATGATCTTTCTCATCTCCACGATTTCGTCCGTGCTGATCCTGTCCAGGGTCATCGCAAGCGCGAGCGATTTCTCAACGACCACGTCGTTTGACGATACTACCCACCCTCCCCGACTCGAGCTGATGAGGCCTTGAGACTCAAGGAGCCTGAGCGCCTCCCTCACGGACGACCTGCCTACTCTAAGGTAGGAGGATAGCTGGTGCTCGGGCAGCAGCCTATCACCCGGCTTCAGCTTTCCCTCCCGTATAAGCTCGACCAGTTGGTTGGCTATGACTTCACACTTGCGTGAAATGGTTACTGGTTTTAACACTCTTTCAACGACGCTCCCGCCAATGGATTCTGACTGACTGCCAATCATATTGTCAGACAATCCTACTATTCGATGCGAGACGGGAAATTCCTCCTTAAGCACTGGACAGGTTTCCATCATAGTACGCACCTCGTCCGTGCGCAAGCTTGACCACACTTCGATGGGGACGCCAACTTGGGGCGGAGTGGGATGCTGGGGCACCGGGCGAGGCGTACCGCGCCTACCTCGAGGCCATTGCTGACATCCGCCGTCGCGTGACGGATGTCCCGGGCGACACGGTTTTCGTGTGGCTGCAGAGCACCGTGGACGATCCGCTCATGGACGACTCATGTCGCCGTCCCGGTCGTCGCCCGTCCATTGCTCACATGCCCTCTGTGGCTGCTACAATCTACAATAGGGAACCTCTCATCGTCCTTTAGGCGACTCGAGGGGAGGGGGTTTGACCACGCGGGATTTCACATTCTTGGGAGGCGTACCTGTTCCGCCGGCCGGTGCTTCCATGGATTCTGAACTTCCCGACCAAGGGTCACTGGCGTTCTGTTGCACGCCTGTCGGACATTGTGCACGGGCTGGAATACCTGACCAGACACTATAGGGAAATTCCTCCCGGTATCTGCGCCTCTTGATCGTCACTTCACCAAGTACCGTCTGAATCGTCCGCTCGCCGGTTCCTTTGTTCCTGAGTGTGCGATCCCGCGTCTTGGCTAGCTCCTCATCGAGGCACACGAGCACGCTCTCGAATATCTGGCCCGCGAGCGCCATCCCCAGAGCGAAGCTCTTCTGCTGAAGGAATTGGCCGGGCTCTGCTGAACGTCACAACGAAGCGAGACATTCTGGGAGGGGTAGACATGCTGACCACGAGAGAGCCCATCAGCTTTGTGAACGAGGGGCAGAAGCTCATAGGTGTCCTTCATCGTCCGGTTGAGGCATACCGGGACAAGATCCCGGCGGTCGTCTTCTTCCACGGGTTCACGGGAACCAAGGTCGAACGCCACCGCATCTTTGTCAAAGCCGCTGAGGCGCTGGCACGCGAGGGAATCGCCGCCTTGAGATTCGATTTTCGTGGCTCGGGCGACAGCGAGGGGGATTTCGAGGACATGACTCTCCCGGGAGAGATCTCGGACGCCAGGGTTTCGCTAGACTACGTGTCCGGCGTTCCAGGGGTGGACGGGAACAACATCGGGATACTCGGCCTCAGCATGGGCGGGGCTGTCGCCGCGTCGGTCAGCGACGATCCGAGAGTCAGGTCGGTGGTAATGTGGTCGGCGGTGGCGGACTTGGAGAGGACATTCATGGATGCTGTGAGGTCGGGCACGTGGCAGGAAGTCTCCGGCGTCGGGGGCGCGGAAAGGTCGAGACGGGCGACCCCAAATGGAGCACATGAGGCAGACGAAGCGAGTGGACCCCCTGGAGCGGCTAGAGCGCGTGGAGCAGGTGCAGCGGGAAAACCAGATGGGACGGATGGAGCGGATGGAGCGGGCGGAGGGAACGGAGCAAGTAGAGCGGATGGGGAGGAGCGAGAGAATGGCAGGCATCCTGAGGGATCAGGTAACGTCCAGATACCCCCGTTCGCGATACCGCGCAGAGTGGATGTGAAGGGCAACGTGGTTGGAAGGGAGTTCATACTGACCCTCGCTGACGTGAGACCGCTGGAGACTGTGCGGAGGTGCAAGGCTCCGGTCCTCGTGATCCATGGCGACCGCGACGAATCGGTTCCAGTCAGTCATAGCGCGATGTATGAGAGGGCGATGAAGGAAGCAGGCGTAACCGTCGAGGTGCACATAGTCGCGGGGGCTGACCATACCTTCAATTCGGCGGTGTGGGAGGCCGAAGTGATAAGCAAGACGGTCGAGTGGTTCAAGAGAAGCCTACTGCGGCAGTTCGGCGGGCGGTAGGGCTGATGGCCACCGCACCGCGCGTGGCCCGGCGGGCGGCACGGCCGGCGGC
Organism: Bacillota bacterium; assembly: GCA_012516125.1. Lineage (GTDB taxonomy): Bacteria > Bacillota > SHA-98 > UBA4971 > UBA4971 > UBA6256. The sequence goes on from JAAYXB010000087.1 coordinate 25,624, forward strand.
TACGACCGAGGGCAGCGCGGGGGACGGTCGCGGAGGACTGTCGCGGGGGACTGTCGCGGGGGACTGTCGCGGGGGACGCCGAGGACACCTCACGGCATCCGACCAGCACCCAGACTGCTTTGACAGATGATGGTTTTGACTTGTCCAAGGCGTGTGCCGTTAATCGGACGCGGCCTCGCAGCCGCAACCAACGGCTGCACCCATGTTACCCATGTTAGTGTACAGGAGGAGGCATCGAATTGTATAGGCGGGCGGCACTTTAGTGAAGACGAGGTCTTGCGCCTTGCGGTGCAGGCATATACGAACGGAGAAGCGAGCTTTCCTATTCTGTTGCGGGATGACGGCGCGTCAGGGTTACGAGCGTGGGTTCTATGTCGTTTTCGGCAGCGACGTGACTGCCACAGACGATCCCCGGTTGCAAGAGGCCGAACTTCAAGTGCTGCGGAAGGGATTTGCGAGGGTGCTCTCTGCGTCAGAGATCCTAGATTGCCTGGAGGTTACTGCCGAGGCTTGATAGGCGTATCCAGACGGCAGAATGTGTCCCCTATCACGAACTTGGCCTCCTGCATTTCACCGGGTGGTAACATCATCGAGGACCCCCCGTGAACACGCTCCCCCCGTGAACACGATCGGTGCGTGGCGAAAAGCAGGGTTTCACACCATCAGCATACCACATCCGCCGCGCCGAGCGGCAAGAGCGTCGCCGGCGACACCGACACCGGGCGGGCCGCAATCGGGGAGGCTCGGGACCATGCTTTTCGCCACGTGCGGCTTATGAGTTCGCGCTTAGTTATCCTAGTTATCTATAGTTATCTATGAGAGCCACGCTTCCCCGCTGAGTGACTCGCCCAGCCGCTCGTTGACAATTTGCCACCCCATGATATGATATATGCAAGCATTATTCTCACCGCAATGCTAATAACGTTACCGGGGCACCCTTCAACGCGGGGCGCTGCAAACATTCAGCGTGGTCTGGCGGTAGTTCCGACGGCGCCGCCAGTACCAGGAGGTGGACGTCCGTGGACCTCTGGAAGGAGAACATCGCCGTCATCCGCGAGCAGAACCCTTGGTGGGTTTCGGGCACGGTCCCCGTGGATCTCGTTGGCACGGTCCGCAGAGTCTACTACGAGCACATCCTCGAGCACCTCGCGAGCCAGCGCGAGGTCCTGCTTCTCGAGGGGCCACGCCGGGTAGGTAAGACCACGCTCATCTACCAGGTCATAGATCGCCTGGTGGGATCGGTCAAGCCGGACCATATCCTGTACGTTTCCGTGGACGATCCCTACCTCAACAGGGAGACCTTGTTCAGGGACATCCAGGACTACTTCGAGGAATTCGTTGCGAGGCGCGATCTCCGGAGCACGCACGAGACATTCTACGTGTTCCTCGACGAGGTCACAGCCCTTGAGGGCTGGGAGCTTTTCGTCAAGCGCTACTACGACCTCAGGTTCCCCTTCCGGTTCGTGTGCACGAGCTCGGCAGCGGCATTCCTTAAGAAGCGGTCGCGCGAGAGCCTGGCTGGCCGGATATCCGCGATCCAGGTTTATCCGTTCTGTCTCTCGGAAGTGATGGGGCTCCGGGGTATGGAAGAGAGCCTGGTGAAGGCCCACGCCCGGCTGCGCGACCTCTGGGCGGCGTTCTACAGGGACCTCGACGTCGCGCGGCTTCACGCCGACCTGCGGGAGGCGGAGAGGGAGTTCGGGCCGGTCCTCCTGGATGACCTACCGGTGAGGCTCTACCTTCTTGAGGGCGGGTTTCCCGAGTACATACTCGCCGGATCCGAGCGCTACAAGCACCGCTATTTCCTGGAGACCGTCGTCGAGAGGACCCTTTTCCACGACATCGGGCCGGTCTTTGGGACAACCGACCTGCACCTGCTTCAGAGGTTGTTCCTTTACAGCAACAACCAGAGCGGGGCGCTCATGAACATCTCCGAGGCGTCCAGGAACCTGGGCGCGCCCTATTCGACGGTGGCAAGCTATCTCCGCTGCCTCGGCACGGCGGGGCTGCTGTACCTGCTGCCGAAGTTCGCCGCCTCCGTGGAGGCTGAGGCGAGGTCGCTGGAGCGGGTGTATGCCATAGACCCGGGGCTCTACCTCTCGCTTGCGCGGGTGCGGCCCGCCGATCTGGACGGCACGGGCGGATGGGGGCGCCTCGCCGAGATCAGCGTGTTCGCGGAGCTGAAGCGCCACGACCTCCGGGACATCCACTACTGGAGGGAGAGGGACCGCGAGGTGGACTTCGTCATGGAGCGCAGCGGCACCCTGCTTGCCATCGAGGTCAAGTTCAGGACGGACCCGCTTGACCGCGAGGGCCTTCGCGGCCTCGAGCACTTCACGCGGAGGTTTTCACCGGACGCTCGCATCATCGTGAGCCGGGACACGCACAAGCTCCACGATGAGCGGACGCTCGTCGTGCCGCTGCGGCTGTTTCTGGGGTAGTCGCTCTTGCCCGCTGCCGTCGGCACGTGGGACTGCTTTGTCACATACCAAATGCCCCGGCCTCCTGGGCGAAGAAGGCACCAATCGCAACGACGAGAGAGTGCAGCCACTCGTCGGCCTTCGAGTGACTGAGGAACCCCTCCGGCTCATCCAGGATTCCCCATCTGTGATGACCTGTCATGGAGTCCTCGCCGTATCTCCTCGGCCCACTTGATGATCTCTCCAATGCGCGCCCTCAGTTTTTCCTCGGTCAAGGACTCATTGTTGGCGTAACTCCATATGTCTGAGTTAAGGCTTCGTACCTCGGCCATGAACATAGGGTCGATCTCCACGTCGAGCCACTCACATTGCTTGACCAGGCGGAGGAGGTCGGCCTCATCATACTCCTTTCAGGGGTTCCCCCGGCCGTACCGGTCTATGTCAGTCGCGAGGGATTGCAGTTCCTCCTGGAATGCTGGGTCTATCTCCATGCCCAGATGATCGCGTAACATACGGAGCCGGAACAGCCCAGCATGGTTGAGTTCATCCCACAACTCGATAACAGCGATGGTCCGCAGACCTGCGAAATGTCCGCGCGGAAGGAAGTCGGCTGGGTACCTCGAATATCATGGAGTGGGCAAGTAGTCCAGTAGGAGACTGTTGAGCTTTCTCAAGCTAGCTTTCTCAATCAGCTGCCAGTTTGGCCGAGCACGGCGGCGGCTTTGCCCGACCGGACCGGGCTGCGTTGAAGTAACGCTGTGCCTGTCCATGTTGTCGGGCTGGTCCCTCGGCGTCGGTGCTCCGGGCCTCGTCCGTGTTCTTGGCTTCAGGGCTATTCGTTCGCAGCACAGGCATCGTCGCACCACCACACCAGCACCAGGTCTTCCCACCACTACTGCACCACGTCTTAGCAGCACTCCAGCGCGCTCAAGAAAACTTCCCGAATGGGCCGGTCCCCTGCGAACATTTCCGGCCTGTGCGGCGAAGTATGTATGGGAGGCACCAGGGTGGCCGTTCGGCGCTCCCCCAAGGGACGAAATCGCAACGATTCGGCTGCTGGCGCCAGTTCGTCCTCAGATGCCGCTCAGAGCAGGCGCGAGGACAGCGCCGTTCCGGGTGTGGGGGATGGCGAGCTTGTCCTGCGTATAGCGGCGCGTGACGAGGAAGCCCTTCGGCTTCTGGTCGAGGCTATGCGCGTGCCCATCTTCACGTTCGCAAGGCAGATCGTCCTGGATGATCATCTGGCGGAGGAGGTCACGCAGGACACGTTTCTCGTGGTATGGGAGAATGCCCCGGGCTTTGAGGTCGGGCGCCGAGTGGTGCCGTGGGTGTTCGCGATAGCCCGCAACCTTGCGCGGACGGCCGCCCGCAGCGCGGCTCGGCGGTCGAAGCGCCTCGCCGCCGCTGGCCGGTGGGCTGACACTGAGGTGGGCGGCGTCCATGCTGATCCCTGCGCCGACCCCCACGCCGAAGTCGAGCGGGCGCTCCTCGATGGGCAGGTGCGGCGCGCCATGGCCACGCTTGCGCCGTGCTACCGGGAAGTGCTGGAGCTCAGGCTTCACTTGAACATGACGTACGAAGAGATCGCTGAGGTGTGCGGTATACCTATGGGAACTGTGAAGAGCCGGATCCACAAAGGTCTGAGGAATCTTCGGGCACGACTTCGCGAACAAGGCATAAGAGGGGCCGAGGGGGAGGAGTAGGATTGGGACGCTCCCGAATTCGAGACGGGAAAACGACAGACGGCGCCGCACGGGGAGGCCACGCCGAGAGCACAGGTTCCCGCTGGCGCGGCCTGCAGATCACCCGGCTGCAGATGACCCGCGTGCAGATCACCCACCCGCAGATCACCCGTCCGGCGAGGGCCACCCATCATTTGGTCCATCGGAGGGTCCGGCACATGCTTGAGATCTACGCGGCGGGTGGCGGACTTGGCTCCGAGGACGAGCACCTCGTCGAAAGGCACGTTGCCGAGTGTGCCACATGCGCCCGCAACCTGCGCGAGATCTCGGATCTCGCGGCTTCGCTCCGGGCCATGCCGTTCGCTGAGCCGTCCCTGAAGCCTGGGGAAATCGTCGCAAACGTGCTGGCGCGGTCACGTGCGGCGGGAGACGCGGCTGCCTCTGGTTCCACCGCCAGCGCACCGGCTGCGGTCATGGGCCGCAACTGCGTGGGCCTGCAGCGTCTGTGGTGGGCAGAGTATGCAACGCTGGTTGCAGCGTTCGTCATAAGCCTTGCGCTTGTCGCGCCGAGGATTTGGTTGCCGGTGGGCCTGCTCAGGCCTGGTCTCTGCACGATCGTCTCACGGGTGCTGACGATGTTCGTGGCGGCTCTTCCGGTCGTGCTTCTCTGGGGAATCAGGGCCGGCATCAGGCGCCTCCGGGAGGAGGCATTCTGACTATGAGCGATCGGCAGCCCTGCAAGGAGGGAAATGCTCGAGTTAGCGCCGCGGACCGGGTCCGGGACGAGGGCCAGGCCGGGGCTCAAACGGGGGTCGAGGGTCAGGGTTGGGATGGGACCGGGAGCCAGAACGCGCCACCGGCCCCGACCAGAGCCACGACCAAGGCAAGCGCAAGAGCAAGAGCAAGAGCAAGCGCAGGAGCAAGAGCAAGCGCAAGGGCAGGGGCAGGGGCAGGGGCAGGGGCCAAGGCTAATGCTAAGGCTAAGGCTAAGGCTAAGGCCAGCGCCGAGGCCCAATCGGAACCGAACGATCGCTGGAGACGACTGACAATCACGAAGCGTTGGGTTGCGGTGGCGGGAGTCCTTTGCTTCCTCAATGTGGCAGTTGTAGGGATCTTCTTCGAACGCATCTTCCGTTACCTGCCTGTGACGTCGGCCAACTTATGCGCATACCAGCTGGCAGGCCTTATTCGCCACGATGCTGATAGGTCAGACGTCAGAGATCTCGTGGCGAGATGGAAGAGGATCTGCCCGGACATCCTCGTGGCGCTCGTTGCGAATGAAAACGGGCAAGTGGTCGTAGCATCCGAGGCGGTTCTGGAGGGTAAGGATATACCTACCAGCTGTCTCGAGAACAGGAAGGCGCTCAAGCTATGGATATCTCAAGTCGCGCCCGGGGCGGGGCTGCACAGTGATCGAATCTACCACATTGGGAGCGCAGAAGCGCGCTCTGCCGCGCGGGGCACGTCTTATAGGATATGGGTCGTGTGCCCGCCTGTGCTGTGTACGTCCTGGGTCGCGGGTGCTATCATGATAACGCACGCACCGAATGCGGAGTGGGGTCTCTGGAGCCTCATATGGTGGCTCTCCGTCCCAACATGGATGTACCTCGACAGGGTAGTCGCGACCCGCAAGGCCGACCGAAGCGCCGTCCTCTGGGCGCTCGCAGGGCTCGTGGGGAACGGGCTTGCCCTCCTGGTGTATCTCGCGGTATTCCATCCGAGGCGCTGTGCCATCGGCAAGGCCAGTGACGGTTCCAGAAGGTAACAAACAAACGAGCGCCGAGTCTTGTTTGTAACGTCCTTTGGTCTCCAGCCAGCCGTGCGCCCTCCGATGGGGCCAATGGTGTTGCGCATTCATGGGTTATAGGTGAGCACGCGCCCGGCGCCAGCCGGGGCTCGGGTAACCTCTTCTGCTGGTGATCTCTGTGGTGATTCTTGTGGTGATCTCTATGTGGCGATTTCTATGTGGTGATTTCTCTGCGCGCGATCTCCGTGCGTGGTGCGGGTGATCCCCCTGGGACCAGGTTGAAGGCCGGACCTGGTCCTCCGGGGACCAGCCCGGCGCGGAATCTGGTCCTCTGGTAACCACCCCTGCCGCCCTCCTTCACCAAGACCGGGCAAGGTGGAGCACCAGGGACCAGATCCCGCGTGAAGATGGTCCTCTGGGGACCAGCCTGGCGCGCGTTCTGGTCCTCTCGTGACCAGGACGTCTCGGCCGCCGCCGGGGGTGGTGCGCCAGGGACCAGGTTGCCCGCGAGGTTGATCCCCTGGGGACCATCCGCACGCAAATTCTGGTCCCCTGGGGACCAGGGGTTTTTGGACATCTCGCAAGGTGGTCACGTAGGGACCAGGTGCCGGGTGAAGATGGTCCCCAGGGGACCATCTTCGCGCGTAACCTGGCTACCAGAGGACCAGATCCGGCATCCTCGTCGCCCGAGCGCCAGGAGGGTGGGTCTTTGGTGACCAGGTTTCGCTCGAGGTTGGTCCCCCAGGGACCACCTGCGCGCAGATCCTGGTCCTTTGAGGACCAGCCTCCCATGATCATGTGCGAAGGTGGTTACCTAGGGACCAGGTGGCGCTCGAAGTTGATTCCCTGGGGACCATCTCTGCGCGGATCCTGGTTACCAGAGGACCAGCGCCGGCCTTCCGCCGGGTGAGGCGCCGGGAGGGTGGGTCCTCAGTGACCACATTTCGCGCGGGGTTGGTCCTCAAGGGACCACCCACACGCAAATCCTGGTCCTCTGAGGACCAGCTGGCTAGGGGCACCCGGGAGAATGGTTACGCGAGGACCAAGTGGCAGGCGAAGTTGATCCCCCAGGGATCATCTCGACGTGGAACCTGGTTACTAAAGGATCAGCGCTGGCTTCTCGCCGGGTAAGGCGCGAGGAGGCTGGGTCTTTAGCATCCACATTTCGAACAGGGTTGTTCCCCCAGGGACCACCTGCCCGCACATCCTGGTCCTTTGAGGACCACCCGTCCATGGGCATCTGGGAAAGTGGTTACGCCGAGAACAGGTGGCGGACGAAGTTGATCCCCTGGGGACCATTTGG
>JAAYXB010000088.1 GCA_012516125.1 Bacillota bacterium
CCCCCTAACCGGTCCGGGCCCCGGCGTCACCCCCGCCACCAGCCCAGCCCCCAGGCCTGGGCCCGACGCCGATGGGGCCGCCGTCCTAGACTCCAGCCCACCGGACCCCGGCGCCCCAGCGGCCGTCCGCGCTTCCCTCTTGTCAAAGGACAAGAGTTTTTCCCGAAGTTTTCTCGCCCCTGGAATCCCCGGGCGGGTCATCTGTTCAGGGCTCAGTATGAGGCCAAGTTCATCCTCAGTCAGAAGGCCTGTCTGCAAGACGAGGTCCCTCACCGGCTTGCCCGACGCCAGGGCTTCCTTGGCTATTGCTGAGACCGTGTCATAGCTCAGGTAAGGGTTCAAGGCCGTGAGGATGCCCACGTTGTTCTCGACCACGGCCCGGCACCTGTCCTCGTTTGCCGTGATTCCCGTCACGCATCTGTCGACGAACATGTTCACGGCGTTCGTGAGTATGTCTATGGATTGCAGGAGGTTGAAGACGAGCACAGGCTCGAACACGTTGAGCTCGAGCTGGCCAGCTTGCGCTGCGAGCATTATGGTCACGTCGTTGCCGATTATCTGGAACGCCGCCTGGTTCACGGCCTCGGCGATGACCGGATTCACCTTGCCCGGCATTATCGACGATCCCGGCTGGACGGGCGGCAGGTTGATCTCTTTGAGACCCGCGAACGGGCCGGATGCCAGTAACCTCAGGTCGCTCGCGATCTTCGAGAGCGTGATGGCACACATCTTGATGGAAGACGAAACGTCTGTAAAGAGGTCCACGTTCTGCGTGGCGTCCACGAGGTTCTCCGCAAGCCGAAGCGCGTATCCCGTTATGTTCTCGAGTTCCTCCACAACGAGCCTCATGTACTCCGGATCAGCGTTCAGGCCCGTCCCGACCGCCGTTGCCCCCATGTTGATCGCAAGCAACCCGTCAGCGCTCCGGGCGATGCGCTCGAGGTCGCGCTTGACCGCCCCGGCGTAGGCACCGAACTCCTGGCCGAGGGTGATCGGGACAGCGTCCTGCAGGTGCGTCCGCCCCATCTTGATGACGTCCCTGAACTCCTCGGACTTCTCCCGGAGGGCGTTGACGAGCCTTGTCAGGGCCTTGATCGCCGGGTGTATCTGCTGAAGCATGGCCAGCTTCGCCGCGGTCGGAAACACGTCGTTCGTGGACTGGGACATGTTCACGTGGTTCAATGGATGGACTATTTCGTACTGGCCCTTTCTGCCCCCCAGGATCTCGATGGCCCGGTTCGCCAGCACTTCGTTGACGTTCATGTTCATGGACGTCCCGGCCCCACCCTGTATAACGTCAACGATGAACTGCTCCCGAAGCCCGCCGGCGATGACCTCATCGGCCGCCTGCACGATGGCGCGGGCTATATCCTTCTGGAGGTACCCCATGCGCATGTTGGCGAGGGCCGCCGCCTTTTTGACCATCGCGAAAGAGGTCACCAGCGCAGGATGCATCCGGAGGCCGGTGATCTGGAAGTTTTCCGCGCTCCGCAGGGTCTGGATCCCGTAATATGCGTCCTCCGGGACCTCGCGCGTCCCGAGGAGGTCTTTCTCAAGACGCGTTTTCCTCCGGACCTGCGACTCTGCGTCTCCCATATCAACACCCCTCATGTGCCGCACTTCTTGCCATCCGTTCCCCACCCG
>JAAYXB010000009.1 GCA_012516125.1 Bacillota bacterium
CAAGGGCAGCTTGTCCTGCTGACGAGGAGGACAGGCTCCTTGATAGGCTCCTCCATGCTCACGGGTATACCCCGGCGTCTGCGAGGAGCTTCATCCAGGAGTTACGCGACCTTGCGTTCCGCATCAACAATGTCGAGCGCACGCCCGGGCAGATCGTCACCTTCGGGGTGTCGGAAGCCGAGCCTCCTGGGCGAAGCCTTGCGGAAGCGCAGCTTGTAATGGTGGTGCTGGATTATGTGGCTCAAGAGGACTGGGGGCTCGTAAACCGGATAAGCCCGCAGGCTCTGAAGTGGGAGCGCATAAAGAGGCTCTGCACCCAGGCGTATCAGCAAGGGGTGGCGCTCTGGCTTGCGGACCTTGCGCACCTTGTGGGGCTTTCGGTGGATGCCGTCCAGAACGCGATAAAGGAGCACGACCAGGTGGTCCTGCCCACGCGCGGAAGGGTGGCTGACATGGGGTCTACCCTTGACAGGCTAACGTTGCTGCGACACTTCGGACTTGCCAAGAGACTCATGGTCGAGATTACGGGCCACGGGCTGAGGTTTAGCGGGCGGCTGGTAGCACAGGAAAGATAAACCGGATTGGAAACCGCCGTCCATGATAAGCCCGAATCCACCGGTCGCTGGGTCAACAGGGTTTCCGAAAACGTTTGAACTCTGCATCGGATATACTCTTTGGGAAACGGGTCATTCAGAGGTGAAAGCACGTGCTGGTTATCGGGATTACGGGGGCGTCAGGTGCGGTATATGGCATCAGGATGCTGGAAGTGCTTAAGGAAGCCGGGGTCGAGACTCACCTGGTTGTCAGCAAGTGGGCAGAGGAAACCATCAAACTTGAGACGGCCAGGACCATCAGCGAGGTGAGGAAGCTTGCCACGCATTGGTACGACGAATCGGACCTAGCTGCCCCCATATCGAGCGGCTCGCTTAAGTCGTTGGGCATGGTAGTCGTACCGTGCAGCGTGAGGACTCTCTCCAGCATCGCCAACGGGTTCTCGCATAACCTGATTGCGAGGGCCGCTGATGTCACTCTGAAAGAGAGAAGGCGTCTGGTGCTCGTCGTAAGGGAGACCCCGCTGTCCAGCATCCACCTGGAAAACATGCTCAGGGTAACCCGGGCTGGGGCCATCGTCATGCCGCCGAATCCCGCGTTCTACATGAAGCCGGCGAGCCTAGACGATCTCGTAGATTGCTTTGTGGGGAGGGTGCTGGACCTTTTCGGTGTGGAGCACGGTCTTCGTTGTAGGTGGCAGGCGCCGCTGACCCGGAATGAGGAACCCGTTGAGACGGAGGATGGACCTGAATGAAGCGCACGCCCCTGGCGTTCAGGAGGTAAGAAGTTCCGGCGAGAATTTTGGTGTAGGCGAGAAGGATTTTCGAAGGCTGCGGCGAATATCTGAATCATGGATACAAGAAGTATGCAAAGCGTATAGCGCGATTGGTAGCGATGCCATGAGTGAACAGACAACCGCTGTGAAGTATGCCTCATTGAGAGACCGGGCGTATTGGGCAATAAAAGATGCCATCATACATTGCAGGTACAAACCCGGGGAGCCGCTCCTCGAAGAGCGAGTGAGCCGGGAACTCGGGGTCAGCAGAACGCCCGTAAGGGAGGCTCTGAGAGAGTTACAGCGCGACGGGCTTGTCCGTTACATTCAAGGAAAGGGCGCTTTTGTGGCTGATATCTCAATCCAGGATGTGCACGAGGTCTTCTTCTTGAGGCGTGTCCTTGAGGCGGCGGCACTTCGGGTGACCATTCAGAGGTATCGCAAGGAGGATCTGGAACCGCTTATCGAGCTCTTCTCGGGGCTTGATCGGAAGGTAGAGAGCCTTGACTACGATGCGCTCTTTGAGTCCGATATTCGGCTGCATGGCTTCATCGTGGACATGGCAGGCAACAAGCGGCTTACCCATTTCGTATCGGTGCTGGGGGACCAGATCGAAAGGCTGCGCCGCGTATCGGCGACGATGCCTGGGAGGATGCGGCAATCCTTGGAGGAACACCGCGCCATACTTGCTGCGATTCAGGCTAGAGACGTGGAGTCGGCAGAAAGCCGCCTGATGCGCCATCTGAATAACGTGGAGAAGACAGTGCTGGTCGTATCGGGTTATTGACGAGATCCCCAGTGCCTGCACCTGCTAAACGAGCCTCGACAAGACGCGAGGTAGGCGTTTCGAGCGGCAAACGGAAGGCGTTTTCGCGAGGGGACGCGCGCCGACCACGTATTCGAGGAGCATGCGCACGCGTGTATACACGGCGTATGTAAGGCGGATGTAGACCCTTTCCTGCAAGGTGGTTTCCTGGAGCGAGTAGGTTACAGGACGTGGGCCACAATCCCGATTTGAACCCTGTGTCGTGGTAAGGGTTTCCGACCCTGCTAAGTTGTTCCGAGCGGCGAAGTCATCGCCGGCGGGCTTGAACGAGGAGCGGTGTCGGACGCTGGTGCAGAGGGAGGTAACTGAGACAGTATGAACCTGGAGACCGTTGTAAGTGGGCCCGACGCCAAGAAGTCTAATGCAAACCAAAAGTCTCAGAACCGCGTCGTTGCCTTCGTAGTCACAATAACTGCAATCAGTGCGGGCCTGTTTCACCTGTACACCGGTGCGTTCGGAAGTTTCTCCACCATGACGCAAAGGTCCATACACTTGATATTCATGTGCGCCCTTGCGTTCTTGTGCTACCCGCTCCTGAGCGGGCGCGCCCGGAAATACAGCTGGCTTGCGGATGTCCCTGCGGTTGTTCTTGCAGCTATCCCGAGCCTTTACATTCTGCTGACGTGGCAGTCCAGGATGTACCAGGCCGGGCTGGCGACGCAACTGGAGACCGTCCTCGGCGTGATCCTGCTCATCGCGGTACTCGAGGCCACCAGAAGGACCGTGGGCATGGGCATGGTTTTGGTAGCATTGGGGTTCGTGCTGTATGCCCTTCTGGGCGGATCCATACCCGGTATGTTCGGTCACCGCGGGTATAGCCTCCGCCGGCTTATAAGCCACCTCTATCTCACAGCCGAGGGGATATACGGAGGACCGATAGGGATATCGTCCACCTTCATAATACTCTTCACGCTGTTCGGCGCGTTCCTTGGTGTTCTTGGTGCTGGGGATTTTTTCATGAAGCTAGCGGTCACGCTGACTGGCAGGTCGAAAGGCGGCCCCGCCAAGGCTGCCATAATCAGCAGCGGCCTCCTGGGGACGGTGTCCGGATCGGCGATCGGGATCATCGCTACCTCTGGAACCTTCACAATCCCGATCATGGAGCGAGTCGGGTACCAACCGCACGTGGCGGCTGCCATAGTAGCCCTGGCGGCAACCGGGGGTATGCTGATGCCTCCGATCATGGGGGCCGCTGCCTTCCTCATGGCCGATACCCTCGGCATACACTACGCGCAAGTAGCTTTGGCCGCGGCAATCCCGGCGATTCTCTTCTACTACTCGCTGTTCTGCATGGTGCATCTCGAAGCTGAAAAGACCGGGATTGGCGCGGTCGCAAAGGAGGAACTGCCTCATACACGGTCGGTACTCGGTGCCGGCTGGCACTTCTTGTTGCCGCTCCTGCTGCTCATCGGGTTGCTCGCGGTCGGATGGTCGGAGATGAAATCTGTCTTCTGGTGTACGCTGGCGTTTATCGCTGTCGCAGCGGTCCGTCCATCCACCCGACCGACCATCGCGAAGCTGGCGAACGCGGTCAAGGCAGGCGTGCTGAGTTCGGTCCCCGTGGCCACCGCCTGCGCCACGGCCGGCATCATCTCCGGAGTCGTCGGGCTTACTGGCCTAGGCACCAAGTTTTCCGGCCTTCTCATCGCTTTCTCTGGGGGTAATAAAATCGCCCTGCTGGGTCTTACCGCGATCTCCGGGCTCGTCCTGGGCATGGGTCTGCCTGCAACTGCTGTCTACGTGGTCCTTGCTTCGCTCAACGGTCCCGCGTTGGTTTCGGCCGGATTCTCGCCCATAGCCGCACACCTCTTCCTGTTCTACTTTGGAATAATCAGCGCGGTCACGCCGCCCGTGGCGCTGTCCGCGTATGCGGCCTCAGGGCTGGCGGGGTCAAATGCGAGCAAGACCGGCTGGACGGCGTTCCTCTACGGATTGGCTGGGTACATCGTGCCGTTCATGTTCGTGTACTCGCCGGCGCTAGCCGCGCAGGGAAGCATGGGGGAGGTGCTCGTAGCTGCTGTGCCTGCATTCCTGGGAGTCTATCTTCTTGCGGTCGGGATCGAGGGCTACTGGAAGCGGCAGATTCCGATCCTGGAAAGGGGGATTTTGGTCGTGGCGGCCTTGCTGCTGATCAAACCGGGCCTAGCCACAGACCTAGTTGGGCTGGGCATTGCGGTTGGCGTGTGGCTATACGAGAGACGGGTGGTTCAGCGACAAGCGCACCGCCAGGCGATCAACACCTGATAGGGTCGGTTCTGTGCTGGAGTGCATTATAGAGAAACCATAAAGAACCAGAAAGGGTGAGGGACATGAAAAGACGGACGGCAGTATCTCTTGGACTAGGGCTCATCCTCGTGATGATGCTCAGCATGGTGGGCGTGTGCGCAGGCGCCGCACGCGAGCGGCACTTGTCTCTGGCTACTGGGAGCCAAGGCGGAACGTACTACCCTGTAGGCGTAGGCATAGCCCAGATCATAACTGACACTGTGAAGGGGCTCGTGGTTGAGCCGGAGGTGACAGGCGCTGCGATCGATAACGTGATCCTGGTCGGCACTGGCGAAGCGCAAATGGGGATCGCAACCGCGGAGGCGTTGTACCAGGGGACGCACGGGTTGGAGCCTTTCCGCGAGTCCTATAAGAACATACGCGTGATGTTCTCCGGATTGCAGCCAGGGGCCATGCAAGTAGCCACCCTGGAAAGTTCGGGGATCAAGAGTATAAGAGACCTCAAGGGGAAACGGGTCGCGCTTGGCCCGCAGGGAGGGTCTGGTTGGAAGAACTTTGCACTCCTCCTGGAATTCTACGGAATGACGATAAAGGACTTCAAGACAACTTTCGTCTCCTACGAAGAGTCCATAAATCAACTCAAGGACGGGAATGTTGATGCCGCTGTGATTCTAGCGGGGATTCCCACGAGCGCCATCAAGGAGCTAGGGGTGCGGCACCGGTTCAGGCTCATCCAAATAGAGCCCGATATACTCGAGGCGTTCATGAAAAAGTACCCGTACTATCAGTTGGTCGACATAGAACCCTCTGTGTACGGTTTGCGGGAAAAGGTCACTACCTTCGCTACGATCAACATGGTGATAGTGAACTCACTGGTGGATAAGGATACAGTCTACGAAGCGACCCGTGCGGTCTTCGAGAACCTCGACAAGCTCCACCGAATCCACCCAGCTGCCCAGGCGATCACTTTGAAGACGGCTACCTCCTACAAGGGGCACCCCTACCATCCTGGAGCCGCTGCGTATTTCAGAGAGAAGGGCATTGAGGTCCCGGAGGAGTAATGGCCAATGGCGATATGGGATGACATACTCGACGAGAGGGATAGGCATGTCGTAGCCACGTGCGGGTTCGGTGCTATTAGGGGCTTCGGGGACAAGCCGGCTCTCCTCATCATCGACGCCCAATACAACTTCGTCGGGGAGAAGGCGGCAATTGAGCAGTCTCTCACCGAAACGCCCACGGGGATAGGACAGGATGCGTGGAAGGCTGTGGAACGGATCGCCGAGCTTGCAGGGGAGTCGAGGAAGCTGGGGATCCCGGTCGTTTACACAGTGTGCAAGCGCACCGAAGAGGATCGGGTGTATGACAGCTTCCGGCGCAAGCGCTTTCCCGAGGTCACAAAGACGATGATGACCAAGCCGCGCGGGGCTGAGATAGTAGACGAGCTCGCCCCACAGAAAGGCGACATCGTAGTGCTGAAGAAGTATCCCAGCGCGTTCTTCGGCACCCCGATGATGACCATCCTCAACTCCCTGCACGTGGACACGTTGATCATCACTGGCTTTGTGACGAGCGGGTGCGTGAGGGCGACGGTGGTGGACGCGGCCTCTTACAACTTCAATGTGATAATCCCCGAAGAGGCCGTGAGCGACCGCATCGCGGTGTCGCACAAGGTGAACCTCCTCGATATGCACTTGAAGTACGCTGACGTGATGCCGATGGCGGACGTCATGAGGGCCATCAGAGCCACCGGACGTAGTTAGCCGGACCGTCACGGGTTCACCCCTTACTCCTGGCGTAGGGTTCCAGCGAGCTGCTGGTGACTGTGGTCCCGCTTCGAGTGGGAATTTCGAATGCAAAACCGGCGGCCACCCGAAAGGCGCGTATCACGTGTGTCACTATCGTGCGGTTACTTAACCATGGGAGGAATATAAGTGGCAAAGGATCTCCGCAGCTTCCTTGGGGAACTCGAATCGAATGCCCCAGATGAGCTAATGAGGGTTAAACGGGAAGTCGACTTAAGATACGAAACCTCAGCCGTTGCGGAACGCCTTGGTCAGGAGGGCCGTTACCCGGCTCTGTTGTTCGAGAAAGTAAAGGGGTTCAACATACCTGTAGTTACCAACCTCTTCGCAAGGCGGTCCAGACTCGCGTTCGCGTTGAGAACGACCGAGGCTGACCTGAACAGAGTGTACCGCGAGCGCGAGGACAAACTGGTGAAACCGGTTCTCGTCGAGGACGGCCCGGTGAAGGAAGTGGTGATAAAGGGGAGCGATGTAGACCTTTCGCGCCTCCCCATACCGCTCCACAATGAGAAGGACGGAGCGCCGTACATCACCTGCGGGGCGATGGTTGTAAAGGACCCCGAGACAGGCATCAGAAACGTCGGGATCTACCGGCATATGGTAGAGGGCAGGAACAAGGTCGGCATACACCTCGCTGAGACCAGCCATGCGACACTTATCTATGAGAAGTGGGCGCAGCGTGGCAAGGCAATGCCCGTTGCCATCACCATAGGGCATCACCCGGCGTTCTTCCTCGGCGTCCTGAGCTTCCTGCCCTTCGGGGTGGACGAATACGAAGTTGTGGGTGCGCTCATGGAAGAGCCGCTGGAGCTTGTGAAATGCGAGACCGTAGACCTCGAGGTGCCCGCCTACGCCGAGATCGTCCTGGAAGGAGAGATCGATCCAACGGAGCGGGCCAGAGAAGGGCCGATCGGCGAGTACACCACCTTGTACGGAGCCCCGCGGGACAACCCCGTGGTGACCATCAACGCCATCCTCATGAGGAAGAACCCGATATTCCTGGATGTTGTGAATGGTCACCCTGATCATCAACTTCTGGGCGGGATTGGCAGGCTGAGCTTCATCTACAAGATGGTCCGCGCCGCGTGCCCGACGGTGAAGGATGTCTTCATGCCCCCCTCGGGGTGCTGCCGGCTTACGTGCTATGTTTCAATCAAGAAGAGGCATGAGGGCGAGGCCCAGAACGTCGCCGCTGCCGTGTTCGCGGCGGACCCGTTTGTGAAGTACGTTGTCGTAGTCGATGACGATGTGGACATCTTCAACGACAGCGCGGTCCTGCGTGCTATAGCCACGAGGCTTCACGCCGACGGCGGCGCCTTTATGGTCCGAAACGCCAAAGGACATCCGCTGGACCCAACAGCGCGTAACGAGTTCCTCGTGACCAAGGTAGGCATTGATGCGACAAAGCCGCTCAAGGGTTTCCCGGAGACGGTGCGGGTTCCAGGGTCAGACACGCTGGACCTGAGCAAGTATCTCTCGTAGGCAGGAGTCTGCCCAGGGGCAGCTATGAAGACCTTTTTCGGGCGGATGTGACACTTCATGACTTCATAGTGGAGCAGTCAGGCAATGAGAGGCTGGCAGAGTTCGTGCGGGGGCTGAACGATCAAATCCAGCGGATCAGGCACATATCGGCAACGACACCGGGCAGGCCCTCAAACGTCCCGCTGCCAAACTGGCCGGCCGCTTGTCCGCGGAGCACCTCCGCAACGTTAAGGAGAACCCGTTCCGGCTCTGGCGGTAGAGGATCCGGCAGGGCGGGGCGGCCGGGCCAGCCCGGGCTCGGCCTCTTGGGTGGCCCGGCGCGGCGCGCCGTGGCATCGTCCATTTGCGACAGCGTGGGGACTGAGCAGAACCCGAACGGAGGCGAGGCAGAGTGAGTCTGGATATCGGGGATTTTCAGAGGCCGCCTCGGGACCTGCTGGCGGCCATCGGAGAACTCTCAACCCCGACAGCGCTCGAGTGTCTGAAAGGACACTTCAATATGTCCAGCGAGATAAAACCGCTGTGGACCGGTGCAAAGGTGGTGGGGAGTGCACTTACCGTGGCCTGCCGAGTGGGCGACAACCTAACGCTCCATAAGGCGATCGAGCTCGCCGAACCGGGCGATGTGATCGTGGCTGACGCGGGCGGATACAGGGAAGCCGGCGGGATGTGGGGAGAGATCATGGCCCTGGCGGCGCGCAAGAGGGGAGTTGCGGGGGTTGTGATCGACGGCGCGGCCCGCGACGTTCCGATCTTGCGGGCGATGAAGTTTCCCATCTTCGCCCGGACTTCGAGCCCGGGTGCGACGAGCAAGAAGAGCTTCGGCTCCATCAACAGGCCGATAGTCTGCGGGGGGGTCCTCGTCAACCCCGGTGACATTGTCCTGGGCGATGATGACGGCGTGGTCATCATACCGCGGGCGAGGGCTGAGGAGGTGCTGGAACTCGGGCGTCGTCGCGACGCGTGGGAAGAGCAGATAAAGCAATTGATCGAAGATGGCAAGACCACTGTGGAGATCTTCGGTTTCGATAAGGTGCTTCAGGACCTCTGAGGGGTTCTGGTGGACTCTGAGGGGCTCCGAAGCGACCGGGCGACGTAACGGAAGGGGAAGCGGGCTGGCGCCGCAAGGGATGCGTTCTCGCGGTCCCTCAGGGCTCGCGAGCAACTCACCCGTGGAGGAAGGTCAAAGGGGGGAGACGAGAGTGGCGTCTCAGGGGATTGTGAGACTTAATGAAGAGCTTATTGAAGGTTTCCGGAAACTTTCAACCCCCAACATATCGGATGCGCTGGACAAGCTGGGCATTTGCGGAGGATGCAAGGGCATCACCCCGGTTGTCCCCGGGACCAAGCTGGTCGGGCCAGCGTACACGCTGAAGTACGTGCCGGTGGGAACGGTGCCCGGCACCGTAGGGGATTTCATAGATGATGTACCACCCGGAGACGTAGTTGTCATAGACAACGGCGGGAGGACCTACTGCACCGTGTGGGGCGACCTCCTCACCGTCACTGCTGTAAGACGGGGGATCGCAGGCACTGTTATAGACGGGGTGTGCCGCGATGTGCCGAGGATCAGGGACCTAGCATACCCGATCTTTACTCGCGGGTGCTTCATGATGACCGGGAAGAACCGCGTTGAACTCGCAGCGGTGAATGTCCCCGTGGCCATCTCCGACGTGAAAGTGAACCCTGGCGACATCATCGTCGGGGATGACAGCGGTGTGGTAGTTGTTCCTCAAGAGAAGGCCGCGGAGATCCTGAAGCTCGCGGAGCAGATAGCAGAGGCCGAGAATGGGATCGAGCAGGCGGTTGAACGGGGCATGACCCTGGCGCAGGCAAGGGCGTCTTACCACTATCACCAGCTTCAGAATAAACAGCAGTAGACAGACGGAGAGATGTGCACATTTGAAAGGGGGTGGCGCACGATGGAGTGCTTTTGCGGGGAACGAGCCGAAGACAGCCTGGTCTCATCGTTCAGGAAGTTCTCCACGACGAACCTCTCGGATGCTCTGGACAAGCTCGGACTGAAGAGTGGCGTCATCGGGATCCTGCCCGCCTTCGATTGTCCAAAGCTCGTCGGCCGGGCGGTGACTATTAAGGTTACTGCATACGGCATGGTGAAATCCAGGTACCATCTGGGCACCGAGGCCATTGAAGCGGCAAGACCTGGCGACATCATAGTTATCGATAACGGCGGCCGAAAGGATGTCTCGTGCTGGGGAGAGGTGCTCAGCTACGCCGCTCAGATCAAAGGCGTTGCAGGGGTCGTCATCGATGGTGCCTTTAGAGACCTGGACGCTATAAGGGAAATCCGCTTTCCTGTCTATGCTCGCGGCGTAGTCCCCGTCACGGCACGCGGTAGGATCACTCAGGAGTCTTTCAACCAGCTCATCCAGTGCGGAGGCGCACAGGTGAGGCCCAGCGACATAATCGTGGCCGATGCCAGCGGCGTTGTGGTGATACCTGTTGAGAAGGCTGAAGAAGTCTTGAGTGTCGCCTCTGAGTTGCTGGAGAAAGAAACCGCGATGATCGAGGAACTTAAGAGGGGTATCCCTCTTATCGAAGTCGAGAAGAAGTTTCAGTATGAGAAGATGCTAAAGCAGCCTTGACCGGTCCAAGGCAACATCGTCGAGAACATCACACACCAGTCTACTTAGATAGGGAGGATAGAATAGGATGGCTGATCTTAGTGTTGAAATCGGAGGAGTAAAGTTCAAGAACCCTGTCGTCGTGGGCTCTGCCTCTCCGACGATGGACCATGTGGGGATGAGAAAAGGCATCGAGGGTGGTGCTTCCGCCGTCATCGCAAAGTCCCTGTTCGGGGAATCTGGCAAGACCGGGCGCAGCTTCCCGAGGCCGCGCTACAAGCTGTTCGACTACAAAGACTTCCCCGGGTACCCTGACAAGCTCCCCCACGCCTTCACCCTCAACTCTCTCGAGGAGTGCTCACACTTTGGGTACGAAGAGTACATGGCAGATATAAACAAGGCTAAGGAAGAGGTCGGGGACAACGGGGTCATCATCGCCAGCCTGTCCGGTGCAACCATGGACGAGTGGGAGACCATGTGCCGTATGGTCAACGAGACCAAGGCCGACTTCGTCGAGCTCAACGTGTCTTGTCCGTTCGCGGCCGACATGGGCGTGAAGATGGGCGCCGGCGCGGTTGAGCTTGCGCCGACCATCACCAAAGCATGCGCGAAGATACTCCAGAAGCCCTTCAGCGTGAAGATCTCTCCGCAGGCCGCAGACCCTGTGGCAATCGCCGTTGAGATCGAGAAGGCCGGGGCATACGCAGTGAATATGTCTGCAAGGCTGTCAGGGTTCGTCATCGATATAGAGACCGCCCGTCCGTATGGCTGGGGTTCCGTTGGCGGATACGGCGGCCCCTACCTCATCGGGTACGGCCTCAAGTGGGTGAGCCAGGCTGCCAGGAAGCTGCACATCCCCATCATCGCCGGGCTGGGCGTGTGGGAGTGGCAGGACATCGTCAGGTACATCATGGCCGGTGCTACCCTTGTCCAATCCGGTGTAGCTATCATGCTCCAGGGCTACAACGTCGCGAGGAAGTGGACGGAGAGCATGTCTAGCTGGATGGACCAGAAGGGGTACGCAAGCGTCGCTGAGATGAAAGGCGTTGCCCTTCCCAACATCATCACGACCAAGTTCGTTGAGAGGGAGCCTGAGGGGGTGCACGCCGCTGTCGATGCTAATAAGTGCACCAAGTGTGGGGTGTGCGTGCGTAGCTGCTTCTATGAGGCCATAAAGCTCACCAAGGTCGGCGCGGTCATCAACGAGAAGAAGTGTGACGGCTGCGGCATGTGTGTCGAGGTGTGCCCGCAGGACGCCGCGTACATGGTGCGGCCGCGAGTGGACGCCAGGTAAGTGCCCAGGCGGGTTTGCTCATGGATTCCTGACACGGCATGGTGCTTTCTCAAACGCGACCGCAACTGAGAATGTCACCGCACGTGACCATAGGCGCATAAAACCGGTCGCGGGCAAACGCGGTAGCGCAACTCCAAGTCAGACTCACGTCGATGACTTGAGAACTGGGCAGGGCCGGTGGCCCTGCCCGGGCACCCTGCCTGCTGGCACTGGCAGGGGCGTCGGCATGGGGGGATACGCCTTTGTATCTGACAGATGAAGAAAAGCGTATGCTTGACGGCGTGTACGGCGATGTCGTCCGAAAAGCCATGAAGATCTTGGTCACCCTTGGGGAGATATACGGGGCCGAGAGGATGATCAAGGTTTTCAACGTGCACTCCCCGGGCGTCTCTTACCGCGTGGCGGGAGACGCGGGATTGAACTTCGTGAAGGAAGCGAGCAGTGCGGCCCGTTGCAGGGTATTGACCACGTTGAATACCATAGGCATAGATTCGGAGCGATGGGATGAGCTGGGTTTCCCGCGGGATTTCGCCTTGAAACAGCTCGAGTTGCTGGATGCATACAAGACGATGGGTGCTGTTCCGACCTATACGTGCACGCCATACCTGGTGGGGAACTACCCCATGGCGGGGGAACACGTGGCGTGGGGAGAGTCTTCGGCCATCATCTTCGCGAACTCCGTCATCGGAGCACGGACGAACAGAGAAGGTGGCCCGAGCGCGCTGGCGGCCGCCCTGACCGGAAGGGTCCCGGAGTGCGGGTACCACCTCGACAGGAACAGGAAGGGCAAGTTCCTGTTCAGGGTGGACATGGAGCTCGCCACAGATCGCGACTTCGCGGTCCTCGGCTATTTTGCAGGCAGGATTGCAGGCAAGGACGTGCCAGTGTTCGAGGGGCTAAAGCGGCGTCCAACCCTGGACAACCTGAAAGCCCTCGGTGCGGCGCTAGCTTCCTCTGGCGCGGTGGCGCTCTACCACGTCGTTGGTGTTACGCCAGAGGCTCTCACGAGAGAGGCCGTCATCAGCAATGCCGATCCCATCGCGTTCGGCCATAGAGAGTACGAGGATACTTGCTCGAAGTTTTCGCTCGCGGGCGACGTGGATTTCGTCGTAACCGGGTGTCCTCACTGTTCTATAAGTGAGATCGGAACGGTCGCACGGCTTTTGGCCGGCAAGAAGGTGCGGAGCGACTTCTGGGTGTGTACGTCGAGGCAGATCAAGACCCTCGCCGACAAGATGGGTTACACGGCGATCATAGAAGCGGCCGGAGCCAGAGTCGTATGCGACACATGCCCAGTGCTAGCCCCGACGCTCTCCAAAGGCTACAGGACCCTCGTTACGAATTCGGCCAAGCTCGCACACTATGCCCCGGGACTGTGGAACCTCAGGACGGCGCTGCTCCAAATCGAGGACTGCGTGGAGGCGTCGATCACTGGACGTTGGGGTGATGTAGGATGAACACGCTTGTGCTTAAGGGCCGCAAGATCGTTGAAGGCAGGGCCGAGGGAGAGGCGCTTGTCACCCGGGAGCCGATCTCGTTCATGGGCAGCGTAAATCCAAAGACTGGCGTCGTCATCGAACGCGGCCATGAGATCGAGGGCAAGTGCCTCAAGGGCAAAGTACTTGTTTTCCCCTGCTCAAAAGGCTCGACGGGCGGATCTTACATGCTATATGACCTTGTCAAGAACGGTCAAGGTCCGATCGCGATCGTGAACGCCGAGGCCGAGTCGGTTGTGGCGATCGGTGCTATCGTAGCCGACCTTCCGATGGTGGACAGGGTGGACATCAGCAAGATAGAGACTGGCGACTATGTGATAGTCGATGCGGACGGCGGGACCGTAGAGGTGCACAGGAAAGACAGGGAGAGCTGAGGCGATCGACGGGTGTCCGTTCCGAGCCCTTTGCATGTAGGCGTAATGGGTGTCACCATCGCGGCCGTAGGGGTAGTCGGGATATTCTCGGGAAGGCGCGTGCAGAACTCCAGGGATTTCGCGGTGAGCGGTCAGCGGGCCAGAGTGGGCGTTCTGGTTGGCATGCTCATGGGCATCGTCGGCGGTGCCGCGACGGTAGGAGCCTCTCAGATGGCCTTCCAGTACGGGCTGTCGGGGTGGTGGTTCACCTTGGGCGGCGGCATAGCATGTCTCGCCATGGGGTTATTCTATGCCGGTCCCTTGAGGAGATCGGGGGCGGAGACCGTGCCTGAGTTCATCGGCAGGGTGTACGGACCAGGCACAAGGGTGGTAACCGGGGTTGTAGCCACGCTGGCCATGTTCATCCAGGTGTTCGGGCAAGTCCTGTCGTGTGTGGCGCTCCTCGGTGCTAGTTTCGGTCTGGACCCATCGGTTGCTGTGCTGTTGTCCGCAGGGCTCATGCTGACCTACGTGTTCTTCGGAGGAGCATGGGGAGCGGGGCTGGTCGGGGTGGTCAAGTCAGTCTTGATATACATTTCGCTGGCTTGCGCGGGGGTTGTCGCCTACAGGCTCGCGGGAGGGATCAAGGGACTCGGGAGCGTCTTCCCGCGGTATCCGTGGTTTAGCCTCTTCGGACGTGGTCTTGACGAGGACGGGGCGGCAGCCGTATCCGTCGTGATAGGGCTGCTGTCCACACAGACTTACCTGCAGGTGATGTTTGCTGGGAAGGACGTCGCCACGTGCCGAAAAGCGGCGTTTGCTTCTGCCGTCCTCATACCACCCACCGGGCTTGCATGTGTGCTTGTGGGCATGTACATGAAGATGAGCCGGCCCGAGATCGACTCTGCGCACGTGCTGCCGTTGTTCTTCTTGGAGCACACGTGGCCTGTGATCGGGGGGCTTGCCGTGGCCTCTCTTCTGGTCGCGGTGGTTGGAACAGGTGCGGGCCTGGCCCTGGGCATGAGCGTCATGGTGGCGAAGGACGTCTACGCGCGGCTCCTCCGGAAGAATGCCCTAGACCGGGAAATCCTGACGGTCTCGAGGGCAGCGGTGGCCGTGATACTCGCGTCGAGCACGTTCTTCGCGGCAACCAATCTGAAATCCATGATACTATCCTGGGCTTACTTGTCGATGGGAATTCGGGGTTCCGCCATCTTCTTTCCGCTTGTGGGGGCAATGCTTTCCAGAGGACGCAGCTACCCGCCTTGGGTGGGGATCCTCGGGGCTGCGGCCGGGCCAGCCGCTATCCTGAT
Organism: Bacillota bacterium; assembly: GCA_012516125.1. Taxonomy (GTDB): domain Bacteria; phylum Bacillota; class SHA-98; order UBA4971; family UBA4971; genus UBA6256. The sequence continues at coordinate 14,708 of JAAYXB010000009.1, forward strand.
GTGGGCTCTTTTTGTCGGGAAGGGCCCAGACCCGCTCTACGTGGGGCTGGCGGCGAGCGCTATGGCGCTCGGGGTCGGCACCTTGGCGTCCATCCACACATCGGGCAGGTCTAGCGCTCGCCTTTCTTGCGGCGCGGGCAAGTCGGTCTGACTATGTATCGGTTTGTGTGTATGAGCAAGGGACGACCGGGAGGAGTCGGAGCATGGAGACGCTGAGGACAGACGTTCTGGTGATTGGCGGCGGGGGCGCGGGAAGCCGGGCCGCCTACGAGGCCAAAAGGTTCGACGCAGGCCTAAGGGTCACGCTCGTTGTGGAGGGTGCCTATGGAGCAAGTGGCAGCACCACGTTTGTGGGCTCCGAGACCCTCGGGATAAATGCGCCACTCGGCTGTGCGGATCCCACTGACAGCCCTCAGGTGTACCTGGCAGATATGCTGGACACGGGGCTCGGGCTCGCGAGCGAGGAACTCTGCAGGGTCATCGCCTATGAGGCCTCCGACAGAGTTGAGGAGCTTCTGGCGCTCGGGGTCGAGTTCGACCGAAAGGACGGTCGCCTGCTGCAACGCAAGCTTTCCGGCTGCACGAAAGCGCGGTCGCTGAGCTGCGGTGGGCAAACCGGGGTTCAGATCGTGAGGGCGCTCAAGCGGGCCAATGAGGCGCTCGGCGTCACGGTGTACGAGCACATGCGCGCCGTGGAGCTCATCAAACAGGAAGGTCGGGTCGTTGGAGCGATTTGCCTTCGGGAAGGGCAAACCCCGGTTGCAGTGCTGGGCAGAGCCGTCGTGCTAGCATGCGGAGGGGCGGGAAGGCTGTTCCGTGGGAACATCAACCCAGAGGGGATCAAGGGCGATGGGTTTGCCATGGCGTACCGGGCCGGAGCTACCCTTACGAACATGGAGTTCATCCAGGTGGGGCCCGGAGTGGTGTTCCCGCCGATCAGGTTTATCATTCACAGCCACATGTGGCGGTTCATCCCGAGGCTTCTCAACAAGCACGGGGAGGAGTTCCTTGGCCGCTACTGCCCTGCCGGCGTCAGCCCTGCGGATGTCCTCGACCTCAAGGCCATGTCATATCCATTCTCAACCAGGACTGACGCGAAGTACCTGGACATCGCCATCTTCAAAGAGCTCATGGCCGGCAAGGGGACTGAACGCGGCGGGGTCTACCTCGACGTGACTCATGTGCCTCGGGCAGAGCTGACGACGAAGGCGCCCATAACCTACGACACCCTCCTCAAAGCAGGAGTGGACCTGGCGTCCGAGAGAGTGGAGATCGCCCCGGTTGTCCAGAGTTTCAACGGAGGCGTGCGGATAGACAAGGATGCGCGGACCGACGTCCCCGGCCTCTTCTGTGCTGGAGAGGTGTCCGGCGGCGTGCACGGCGCTGACAGGCCTGGCGGGAACAACCTTATAGATTCGCAGGTGTTTGGGTACCGGGCAGGAGTCTCAGCCGCCAAGGAGGCGATCGAGGCGCCCGTGACGTGGCCAGACCGCGTTGCAGAGCCCGAGTACGCTCCATGTAACGACTCTCTCGTGCGTGAACTCCAGGATCTCTACTACCGCCACCTGACTGTCGTTCGCGATGAGGCTGGTCTCCAGAAAGTCCTGAAGAGGATCGAGGACTTGAAAGAGAGAGTCTGCACGCCGGCTGGGGACATACGTGACATTTCTCTGGCAAACGCGCTCGCTGTAGGAGAGATGGTTGCCAGATCCGCGCTGCTTAGGCGTGAGAGCAGAGGGACACATTACCGCGAAGACTATCCTGACATCGAACCCCGCTTTACCCGCAATATCCTTGTGAAGAGGGGGGAGGGCCCGGAGATGCGCGTGGAGTGGGCAAACCAGCGCTGACACGGATGCGACAATGAGCTCAACCGGCCGCGACAACGACCATCATGAGAGCAGTGAGGTGAAAACAAGTGTAACGGCCTAAGGAAACCCGGATCCTGAGCATGCTGTGTGTTTTGAGCCTCGTTCTCGTCTGCACATCAGTCAACTTTGCCGCTCCCAGGAGGTTCATGTCTCTAGCAACGGCGAGCCTCGGTGGAACCTACTACATAATCGGCTCGGCTATCGCCGACGTGATCACTAAGAACGTGCCCGGCGTCGAAGTGAGTGCCATAGTCTCCCAGGGCTCGGTGGGTAACCCGACGCTCGTTGACAGCGGGGAAGCGGATCTAGCGATAACGAACTTTTACTCTGGCAGCGTCGCATACTCGGGTGGCCAGCCATACGGAAAGAAGATGAACATCCGCGGTATCATGCCCCTGCAATACAGCATCCTTCATCTGGTGACCTTCGAGGCGCGCAAGGACATCAACACCATTGCGGATCTCAGAGGGAAGAGGATAGCGGTGGGCCCCGCGGGAGGAGGCGGCGTCCTCCTCTTCCGTACCCTGCTGTCTTTCTACGGGATGAGCATCGACGATGTTAAGCCGAGTTACATGTCGTACGCGGATGGGACTTCGGCGATCAAGGACGGCAATGTAGACGTCACCATGCCCCACGGTGCCCCGCCCATCGAGGCCATAAACGAACTCGCCAGTCGCGATAAGATCAAGTTCGTGACCATTTCGGACGATGTCCTGGAGATGCTCCACGCCAAGTATCCGTATTATGAGAGGGCGGTCATTCCCGCTGGCACCTACAAGGGGGTCGACCGCGACGTGGTATCGGTCGGGGTGCGGGATATGCTCGTTGTGAATTCAAAGGTAGATGACGATACTGTCTACAAGATCACGAAGGCCATCTACGAGCACCTGGACGAGGTCAGGAAGGTGCATCCCAGTGCCAAGACCATACGGTTTGAGGGATACAACAACGAATTGGTTCCTCTTCACCCGGGCGCTCTAAAGTTCTACAAGGAGAACGGGATCAAGATAGAGGAGTGATTCGGGTTTTGTCGTAGGCTGCAGGCCAGGAGCCGGAGCTGCCATCACGACCAGGCTCTGCTCCTGGCCTCCACACTGAGGGTGTAGAAGCCGGCCCAGCGTGACGTCGCCAGTGCCGGAGAAATCGTCGCCGGTGGCAGAATGAGGAAGCCCCGGCATGGGCCAGGGCTTCATCCAGCATGCGAGTTCGCGAAGGGCACCTATGTATCGGGTTATCGGTGA
>JAAYXB010000089.1 GCA_012516125.1 Bacillota bacterium
CGCCACTCGCAGCTATCCTGCTACCACCCAGGCAAAACAACACCCCCGGTCACCACCCCATCCCCAAGGGGGTCCCGGAGGTATGCCACCTTCCACCGGAAATCCCGCCTACATCAACGTCAGATCGCACCGGCGCCGACATCGGTTTTCACCACAAGGTATGCGTTGATGAGATCATCGTTGAGGTCCGACAGAAACGCCGCCCCTGGCGTCAGAATGCAATTGAAAAACGTCTTGCCATGCGCCGCGTCCTTCTGTATACTCAATGTAGATACTGACCGGCTGCGCTGAGGAGCTGAGCATATGATAGTCAAGGTTCAGAGATGGGGAAACAGCCTGGCACTGCGCATCCCCAGGTCTTTCGCCCGGGAAGTAGACCTGAAGGAGGGTGCTCCCGTCGAGCTCTCGCTGCGAAACGGTGAAATTGTCATCGCCCCCGGAGCACCGAGGTACTCCCTGGAGGAGCTGCTTTCCAAGGTACATGATGCCAACATTCACAAAGAACAGCTCACCGGGAATCCCTGGGGAAAGGAACTGTGGTGATGGAACACAGATACGTCCCTGATAGAGGCGAGGTCGTCTGGCTTTCCTTCGACCCTCAGGCCGGTCACGAGCAGTCAGGACGAAGGCCGGCTTTCGTAGTTTCACCACGCCAATATAACGGGAGAGTTGGTTTGGGCATTTTCTGCCCTATTACATCGCAGGTGAAGGGCTATCCTTTTGAGGTGCTGCTCCCGGAAGGATGCCCAGTGCAAGGCGCGATTCTGGCTGACCAGGTCAAAAGCCTGGACTGGCAGGCCAGACAAGCGGCGTATCTTTGCAGGCTGCCGGACAACACTGTCAGGGATGTCATTGCGAAATTGAGGACTCTGCTGTCGTGATGCCGTCCGCCGCTGTCGCCAGGCATGCCCCTACTTCTTCAGTCGCTTGAATCCCGGGGCTCTTGGATAGCGCCCCGGCTCCGACTTCACATTCTCGGCTCATCTCCTCTGCAGCTTCCAGCGAAGGCGCGGCAACGGAGGCGGCCATGCCGCTCTCACGGCTCCCTCACCTTCCGTGGGAGAAAACACCGATCCGCAAGGGCCATGTACCGGTCCCCCCACGGGAGGACAGGACGGAACATGGTCTTCAAGACCGTCGTTCACGACGGCGCTTCCGCCGGCGGCAGCGCTATCAATACGATGATCTCCTCCCGTGTCACGACGACCTCGAGCTGTATAAGCCCGCCAAGCGTGGGGCCGGGCGGCGCATCCCAGACCGCCGTTGTTACGGAGACCTCCGCCTCCGCCTGCATGCCCTCGCGGAACTCGACCTCCGGCAGATCAACGAAGGTCGAAAGCGGGAGTTCGAGCAGGGTGAACCCCACCAGCCCGTCGCTCCTTCTGTAAGTGATGGCAAACTCGAGCGCGCCTGCAACGATGACCCTGGTGCTATTCCCGCCGTTGCCGCGAACCGCCAGTGCGCCAACCCGGACGCCGCCCCGCGCCGGCCGGACCCCCATCACCTGCGAGCTCGAAACCAACCCCGGGACGAGCGACGTTGCGAAGACGTCCTTCCAAGCCCGCCCCACGACCACGTTCGCGTCGGCGGGCACTCTGATCGGCGCGGGGGGCCCCGGCCCCACCTTTACGATGTTGTCCTGGTTGAGTGCCATCGACGTGAACATAAGGCATCCGGGCGAGTAGCCCCTCCCGTAATGTCGCAAGCCCCATCTTTGAAGCAACAACAACCAGGCAGTTGCTGGAAGAATCGCGTGAACTTGCGAATCCACCTTTGGATGGGCACCTGCCTTGAAGCTTCGCTGTTTATGGGCCCGTTATACGAACGTCTCCGCTATCACCCTCGCCCACCTGCACCGCCATCTCTCGAGGCTGAACGCCTGCGCCACGTCGCGAGCCGCGTTCCCCAGGCGCACGCGCTGCTCCCGATCCTCGATGAGTTCGCTCAGGACATTTATGAGGTTCTGCACCGTGGGCTTGATGAGGCGGCCGTTGTAGCCGTCGATGATGAGGTCCGAAAGCCCCCCGGTGGCGCCAGCGATGACCGCGCAGCCCGCCCCCATCGCCTCGAGGCAGGCGAGCGACGTCCCCTCTGTTGACTTGGACGGGATGAGAGCGATGTCCATGTTGCAGTATACCCACGGCATCAATCCCGGTGGGCGCCAATAGTAGAAGATCCTGTCGCTTGCGTTCGCCCATCTTATCATGTGACTCTCGAGAACGTCGTCGTGCGCCCGGCCAACGAAGTGGAACTCCACGTTATCATATTCTTTCGTGAGCACCTCGGCGGCCCTGGCCGCCTCGTTGATCCCCCGCACCGACGTGAGGCGCCTCGGGAAGACGATTCGAACCCGTTCATGCACCTCGGGCTCTGGAAGGCAGCGATATGCAGCAAGGTCCACGAAGTTGGGGACATACTCGAACTTCTGGTTGAGGCCCGGCCATGTGGCTGCCACCCACTGGATCGTGGCCGTATCGACCGAGACGACCTTCCGGACGGCCGCGAGCGCCATGAACAACCTGCGGCGCCACTCGCGCCTCGCTTCGCCTCCGCCAAGGGTGGCCTCGAAGGTGGGGTAGTCCCAGTAGGTGCCGTGGGATATGCTGATGCTCTTCTCCAGCGCCTGCGGGTAGGCGAGAAACGTGACGAAGTATATCGCGTAGTCGATGCCCGTGGCACGCTCGTGAAAGGTGTGATTGAGGCGCGGCGCCGTCTGGAACTGGGCGTCGCCCTCAGGTATCGACCGCACCGGCACTCCCGGGATGAGTTCGCGCTCCCATCCCGTCCCGGCCTGCCACCACTCAACCTCGAACCCCATGTCCAGGAGAAGCCTGGTTAGCTCCACGCCGTACCGCTCCGCGCCGCCGTACACCACACGGTTTCCGTCGGGGCTGAAGTGATTCGTCGTGAGCACTCCCACCCGCCGCTTGAGGCGTCTGGACTGGTGGTCTCCGATGCACACGGGTATCGCCTGGAACAAGTCGCGTCCTCTGATTGACGTGCCGGTAGTGGTAGCGGTAGCAACAGTGGCAGCAGAAGCAGCTACAGCAGGACCAACACCAGGCCGCGGACCGGCGCCAGCACCAACACCGCTGGCAGGTCGACCCCGGCGTCCCTCGGCTGTTCCGGCTGTTTCGGGTGTCGCAGGTGTTTCAGCCGTCCCCGGCGTCCCGGGCGTCAGAGCTGTCCCGGGGCGCGGACGGCCTTCATTGCTGCCCTCCTCGCCATCTCCAACCGGCGTTGCGCCGGCTGCGGCGAACCGCGAAGGGTATGGAAGCGGCTTGGAGTCGAACCACTTCTCCAGCTTGATGTCCTGGAGCGATGCCACGATGCTCTCGGTGTGCTTTGATGGAGCGCCGCGCGCCTCGACCTCCCTGGCCCGATACAGCTCATATTTCGACCGGTGCTCATCAGCCCTGACCCAGCCCAGATGCTTGACGCGTATGTCCGAATGGAACGTCAATAGCGGCCCCCGATACTCAAGGGGCCAGCGCCCGACGTGGATGGGCACGTCCGGCCACGTGCAGCGTCTGCCTGGCACGTGCCGCACAAGAAGCCGGACAAACCGGTTCCAGGGGTTCCACTCGCCATCCACCCTGTAATGCGAAAGACAGCCCCAAAAGTCGAAAAGCCTGAATTCCACGGCGTCGTACTCCACCTGATTGATGAGATCCCGCACCTCGTGGCGCATCCTGGGCTCGAACAGCTCGTCAGCGTCTATCGCCAGGATCCAGTCGGGACCGGTCTCCTCCACCATCGTCCAGAGCCTCGCCCGAAGCTTCCCCTCGTGGTTGATGAACATGGGCAACGAGTTTCTTTCAAACCTGACAACCTTGTGGCAGCCTGTGCAGATGGAAGGGGTGTCGTCATCGGACGCATCATCCAGAATGACGATCTCGTCCACCCACTCGGACAGGTCCTCCAGGACCTCGCGAAGATACCTGCCTGCCTCGTTTCGGACGACCATCATGGCGGTCAATTTGTTGCCCGACGACTTGCGAACGGGCGTTGCGCCCTCCGTGCTTTCCATGCACTTGCCTCTCATTGTCGCACCGCCGCTTTCCCTTCTCATCGCTCTCTTCTCATTGTCCCCTTCTCATCACCCTGCGCGGGCAAGGCCGCGCCAGCCTCGCACGGCCCCGCCCGCTCCATCCATCGACTCTCCTCTCACTCCAGCGCACACGGATGCCGTTACGCCTGGGTCGCCACGAACACGAAATCGATAGAAAGATCCCGGTTCTGAACCAGGTTGCCCGCGCCCGGATCGAGCGCCACGGTAATGGTCACCTCCTGGACCGAGCCGAGAGGCAGCGAGTGGCCGCCAGTGGGCTGGTCCACGAGGCCGGTGAGCGCCCCCGTGTAAAGCGTGGTCGTCGGTGGGCTTGCCACCACGCTCGCATTGAGTGAGCCTGCCAGTATCTGTGCCATGCTCGCCGTGGTCGGCGACACGGCGGCCCAGTCGGCGGAGACGAAGTAAAGGCAGTTCACGTCGCCGGCATTGGAGACGGCGAGCGTGCCCACAACCGAGGCTCCGGGCAGAAGCGCCGGGGACGCAAGCACGGCGCTTTCAGGCGATATGGCAATGCTTACGGTGGCCGTAAGCACCTGGTTGCCAGTATTGGCGGCATCTCCGGTGAACGTGAATGACGGCATACAGATCCCTCCCTCGGGACGGGGCAATGATCGCAGCAGCGCGTCGGTGCATCTGGGGCGGGCCCGATGCAAACTCGTCAGCCCGTCGCACGGGTCGCGCACGCGTAGCGCACAGGCCGCACATCGGCCACGCGCGCATCGGCCGCCTGTGCGTGCCTCCCTTGCCCTCCTGCTTACTTGCTTGCTTGCTTGTTTGCCTCCGCGCACTGCCGCGCGCTTGCAGGTGTGCAGCTAGGCGAAGCCGCGACCATTGTCCCTTCTGCCACATCTTATGCACACCGCCTCAGGGGCGTGAAGGACGTACCCAGACCGCGATGTTGGGTTATCCCTGGGTATAGGTATGGGCCTGGGTGCGTGCGGTCTCTGCAGGCAAGGGCCGCCGGAAGAGCTGCCAGACCACTGGTCTTGAGGACGGTAGCAAGAACCCGAAATGCATGGACGCACCCTGCCCTGTCCGGCCGTGCGTCATCACCACGGGGCCCGCGAACTGCGCCTACTGCGGGGATTACGTATGCGATAACCCGAGAACGAGAATCGCGGAGCATGAGGGGATAGCGAGCATGAGGGGATGGCGAGCACGTTGTTCAACCAGCCTTCATAAAATATATCGGACAGGGGTATGCTCAGGCGTTCCCCTCCCAAGTCAGCAACTGAAAGGATGAGACCAGTGTCTCGAAGGCTGTTCTACAACTTGTTCGCTACAGACGGCTTCATCTATCTTCCGATAGACCCTACGGGAACCGAGCCTCGTCGGAAGGTCTACATCTTCGGTTTCGTCGGGGGACTATTCAAGGTTCAGCCTTTGGCGTTCGGGGTACCAACAGGCCCACCTACAATAGTGAACCCCCAATTCGATATCACCGTTCCGGCAAACCTCGACGCGCTCAGAGGCAAAGCGGTAATCCCCTCGCCGAGAATAGACATGGAAATCGGCGACGAACTATACATTACGCTTGTGAACCTCGGTCTATACCTCACGACCCCGCCCATCCTCGACGTCCATACAGTCCACATACACGGAGGTCACGTGGCTACCCAGGTTGACGGCGTCCCCGAAACGTCCTTCGGTGTGCCGGTCACCCCGCCAGGTGAGTCAGGAATCGCGGTGACCTATTACTTCAAGCCAGAGAAGCCGGGCACGTACTTCTATCACTGCCACGAAGAAGCATCGGAGCACGTCCAGATGGGAATGTACGGCGCCCTAATCGTCTATCCGTCCGCGCTTAGCCTGGCAGAAGCAGGTATTGTAAAGAGCCCCATTACTGGGCGCTGGTTCTTCAAAGGCAGACCATTCCCACAGATTCCTCCCACCGCCACTAACAGGAACTTTGCGTACAATGACATTAACTCCTTCTTTAACAGCGATTGGGTGTTGCTTTTTTCGGACATCGACACGCGCTGGCACGACGCAGTATTCGCTCAGACCGACTTCAACCCCGTGGACTACAAGCCGGATTATTGGCTGGTCAACGGCCGGGCTTTCCCGGACACTCTATTGCCCACCACGCTACCGCCGGAGCTTGTACCCAATTTCGGGTACACCATCCCGGAAGGATACGACTGCTATGTCAAGGTATCAACAGGTGACCCGGCAAGACGCATACCACCCGACAAGTTCCTGCTCAGAATGATAAACATCGGCTACCAGCCGGTGCCATTCCACGTTCATGGCTGGCATGGTGCTATCGTAGGGAAAGACGCAAACCCACGAACAGCAGGTGAAATGAACTTCACAACGCTTGTGGGATCCGGCGAAAGCTACGACGTCCTCTACACCGCTGACGACAAGAGAGCGATCTATGCGGACTACATCTTCTGCGGAAAAGCAGGCTTCCCGTCCTTGAAGAGCCAAATCGCTACGGCCACCACTCAATCCAAGGCAGCCGGCACATTCATTCCTCCCTTCCCTGGCGCGAAGGACCTCTGGGCGAATACGGTTCTAAAGGATAGTTTGGGTCGAGGGACGTTCATCCCACCGTACAATTGGGTGCCGTGGAACTACGGCTCGGAGGCGGCAGACAACTTCATGTTCCCCCAATTCTATCTAGCCCATAACCATGACGACTACAAAGTCACCAACAACGGCGTCTATCCCGGCGGACAGCTGATCTTCATCGAGACCGACTTCCCGAGTTCCGACTACAAAGCGACTCCGCCTGAGATAAGTGAGCCCCCACACGCCTGTTTTCCGAAACTCACCCCGTAGTTGTCGGGGGGCTAAACAAGAACGATCGGGGACCCGGGGATCTGGCACATCAGCTCGTCTGCCCGCCGACACCGGCGTTCGGTGAGGCAGAGTTGTGCTACCATGCCCGCTCAGGCTGAGTGAGGAGCCTCCCAGGCAGGGCCGGTGTGATCTTCGAGAGGTCTATACCCATCTGGCTCAGAATCGTCGGGACTATGTCCCTCTGGTCGCCTCTCCTTTTGATCCCCGGGTCGTTGGTCGCCAGGAACACGTGTGGAGCCATCGCGTGGGAGGTCTTCCCCTCGTCCATGCCGTGGTCGGACGTAACGTAGATGCGTGTGCGTTCGTATATGCCAAGCTCCTTCAACTTCGCGACTACGCGCCCGAGCCACTCATCCACCGTGATGATGGCCTTCGAATACTCGCTCGAGTTCTCTCCATATCTGTGCCCCGCATGATCGGGGTCGGAGAAGTGGAAGAACGCGAAGAACCGTCCGCTACCATATCGGTCCAGGCTCGCGAGGGCCAGGTTGCCGACTTCGTCGGCCGTGCGCGACATGTCCCCCTCGAAGAGATCGATCGCTGGCTTCGCGTTGTAGAATGGCTCGGCCTGCGTGCGCCTCAAGATGTCCTTAAGCCCCTCCGCGCTTACGAGGCCGGGGCCCGCTGCTTGCGTCGCTTGGTTCCTCGTTTGCTTTTCTTTCGCGCCGTTCTCGGTGCGTCTCTCTGAATAGTCGCCTGCACGGTCCTTCGCCCTAAGCTCGTAGATACCGCGTTTCCTTGCAACGAGGAGCGTCTCCCGAAGCCTGGCAGGTGCTTTCATAATGAATCCGACAATGGCGCGCCCCACTTTGTCGTCGCCGAACACCTTCTCGAGCCTTTCCTGGATTTCAGCCTGGCTGATCCCGCTCTTCTCGAGCCGGTCTCTCAGGCGGGCGGTTGCCACCGGCCCGTTCCAGCCGGGTTTCCAACGGTTCGCGCCCCCAGGCCTTCCTGGCCCTGCCCACTCCGGACCCTTGGAGCCCAGGTTCCCGGCCTTGCCGGTGATCATCACGGTAGCGATGTTGTCCTCCCCGAGGGCGTTTTCGAGCCTCTCAAAGATGGTGTAGCCCTTGGGGATCGACCGGTACACAGCGTTGCTGTATACACCCGTTACCTCCGGGCCGTACCCGGTGAGCATCTGAGCGTGGCCGGCTTTCGTGTCGGTTTTGTGTGTTACATCGATCTCCACTATCGTGCCTTCATCAATGAGCGCCTGGAGGTTAGGGAGCTGACCGGCCTCGAGAAGTTCACGCAGGTGGTCCCTTTGCACACCGTCCCATGAGATGAGAATGCCGTTATAGACTGGAGCGAGACCTCCATTGACTTCAGCACTCGTCCCCGGGCCGAACACGAAGGCGAGTGCCAGAACCAAAGACAAAACCCCTACCCGCGTCAAAGCCGTCTTGAAGAATCGATGCCCGGCCAAGAGCGGCTACCCCCTCTTCCGGACTCATTTTGGGATTTCCCCCAATAAATGATGAACGAACTTGCCAAGCACAGGGTTCCCGGGGACTAACCCACTCCGCTCGCAAGGGTCCGGACGGCTTTCACCAGGACCCCGTTTCCTGCATGCGCCAGCCTGGATGGCGTCGGCAAAGAGACAATAAGTCAAGTTCGCAGTTATTCTTGACAGGAATGGGGAAACGACATTATACTCCTATACGAGACAAAGGTTACCCTTTAAGACGGTCCAGCGAGGCCGGCAAGGGAGTATAAGCGGATACGCTTGATGGCAAGGCACTTCCTGTCCGGCGGGCGGGAGTGCCTTTTTGCGTGTCGCGCTCCGCGGGTAACCGAGCAGAATCACATCTTGAGGAGGTCGAGCGTCATGTCTACCCAAACAAACACCCAACTCGTCGGTTACCTTCCCGATGACACGCCCCCGGCGTGGAAACTAGTGTTCTTCGCCCTGCAACAGGTGGTCGTCATGTTTCCAGCTACGGTCCTCGTAGCGCTACTTACCGGGTTCCATGTTTCCACCACGCTGTTCGCGAGCGGTCTCGCAACTCTTGGCTTCATCCTGGTCACCCGCGGTCGAATCCCACTCTACTACGGCTCGAGCTTCTCGTACATCGCCGCGGTGGCTGCCATCACCGGCGTCAAAGCGCTCGGGACGGTCGCCCCTGATTCCCTCATCTCTCAGGCGCAATGCGGCATCGTAGCCTCAGGTCTCGTCTCTATCCTGGCGGGCATCATCATAAACCGGTTCGGCAGGGATAAGGTCGAGAAGGTTCTGCCGCCAGTCGTGACGGGCAGTGTGGCCATTGTCATTGGAATAGCCCTCGCCGGCACGGCCATGAACAGCGCTTCGAGCAACTGGACGGCTGCGCTCATTACGCTCCTTGCCACCATCCTCTTCTCAGTCTACCTGCGCGGAACACTTGGGCAGCTCCCGGTTCTCCTCGGGGTGGCGGTAGGATACCTCGCAAGCATACCCCTGGGCCTTGTGGACTTCGCCAAGATCAGCGAAGCCGCCACGGTGACCGCGCCCCACTTCACTTTCCCGTCGTGGAGCCCTGCGGCCATTCTGGCGATCATGCCCATCGCCATCGCCACCATCCCTGAGTCCACCGCGCACCTGTACCAGATTGACCTCTATGTCAACAACCTTGCCAAGCAGCTCGGACGCAAGAAACACTATCCAATCGCCAGCCTCCTGGGCACCAACCTCATCGGCGACGGCATCGGCGATATGATCGCCGGGGCGATCGGCGGGCCGGCGGGAACCAATTACGGTGAGAACAACAGCGTGATGGCGATCACCCGCAACTTCTCCGTCTCAGTCCTGGTGCTGGCAGCGATCATAGCGATGGGCCTGTCCTTCTTCGGCAAACTCGCCGCCGCGGTCAGCAGCGTCCCCGGCGCCGTCATCGGCGGCGTGTCCATCTACCTCTTCGGGGTCATAGGCGTGCAGGGCGTGGCCCTCATGATTTCCCAGAGGGTGGACCTCTTCTCTGCGAGGACCCTTGCCATCGCCTCAACCATCCTGGTGATCGGCATCGGCGGCAGCTTCGCCTTCCCCAACGGGATGATCCCGGCATTCGGCGTGAAGCTGCCCGCAATCGCGACCGCCGCCATCTTCGGCATCATCCTGAACCTCATCTTCGAGGCCTTCCCGGCAAGCGCCCATGCGGCAGCGGTGGAACCGTCGCAGGCCGCATAGTAACCTCCAAGGCAGGACACTAACTCGCGTACCAAGGAGAGGGCTCGCCCTCGAGCGGGCCCTCTCGACATGTGCACTATGTGAAACCCTCATCCCTTGACCGCCCCGGCGGATACGCCCTTGGTGATCTGGCTGCGGAAGATGAGGTAGAAGATAAGCATGGGAAGCATGCCGATCACCAGGGCTGCGAACTGCTTTCCGTAGTCCGAAGACAGGGCTCCTGAGAACTTCAGGATCCCGACCGGCAACGACTTGAGAGAATTCTTCGACACAAGTATGTTTATCAGCATGAACTCGTTCCAAATGCTAGTAACATTCAGTATCGCCAGCGTCGTGGTCACCGGCCTCGCCATGGGCACGACTATGGAGGAGAAGATCCTGAGATAGCTCGCGCCATCGATCCTTGCGGATTCCACAACCGAGTCGGGGATGCTCTTGATGTACTCTGTGCACAGGTAGACACCCAAGGGAAGCCCGATACCTATGTACGGAATGAGCACTCCAAGACGCGTGTCGTAAAGGTGTGTCGCATTAGCCATCAGGAAGAGCGGCACCATGATCGACTGCAGTGTCAGCAGGATGCCCACCACGAAGCTCCCGTGGAGAAACGGCGTGGCCCGCGACTTGAGCTTCGCGAAGCCAAACGACGCCGCGAGCGACAGAATGATTATCGCAGCCGTTGATACACCCGTGTAGAAGAGGCTATTGAGGAACAACCCGCCGAAGCCGCCGATGCGCCAAGCGTTGGGATAGTTGTCGAGAGTCCAATAGCGGGGCAAACCAAGCCGGTTGATCTGGAACTCCTGTGTTGTCTTAAAAGAGCTCAGTACGAGCCATATGATGGGGTACATCGTCATGACGGTGAAAGCGATCAGTACGGTGTAGACCAGTACCCGGCTCACTATGCTGATCTCCCTCTTCCCCGTCCCCCTCCGCTTGCTGTATGATTCCCCCATCATCATTCCCTACCTCCAAACCGTCCCTCGAGCGCTTTCGTTACCAGGATTAGGGCGAAGCTGATGACCACCATGAACGTGGAGATCGCGTTGGCCAATGGGTAATCGGGCGCGCCCCGGAACGCGTTATCGTACATGTATAAGGAGAGCACCGATGTCCTCCTTGCGGGGTTGCCCGCGGTCATGGCGAAGATGAGGTTGAAGCTCTGCAGTGACCCTGATATGGCGAGGATGGCAGAGGTTACGATCACCCCCGAGAGAGCCGGCAGTATCACGTATTTCAGCACCTGGCCCTCGGATGCGCCGTCGATCCTGGCAGCCTCTATGATGTGAGGTTCGATCTTCTGCAGGTTAGCCAGGAAGATGATGAGGTAGGTCCCAGTATACATCCACAATACCACAAAGAGAACGGGCAGCATAGCAGTCCTGGGGTTTATGAACAGGGTGTTCTCCCACCCTGGCTTGAAGCGCTGCATGAACTCGGAAAACGGCCCGTACGGTGAAAAGAACGACTGCCAGAGGATGCCCACCACGATCGTGGATATGATGGACGGAAGGTATATCATGGTCTGAAAGAACCCGGGCATCTTCACAAGTTTCCTGAAGAGGATATAGGCGAGTATGAAGCCGAGAGGGATCTGTCCGAAGACCGAAACGAAGATGATGTAAAAGTTGTTCTTCAATGATATCCAGAAGTACGGGTCGGAGAACATCCTCACATAATGCGTGAGCCCGGCAAAGTGGACCGGGTTGGCACTGCTGAAGAGACGGCCTCCATTGTAGTCGGTGAGGCTCAGCGCCACCGAGAATACGGTGGGGAAGGCCATGACAGCCCAATAAATCAGGATCGCCGGCAGGACCAGCGTGAGGTAGGCACGATGTTCCTCCGCCCTCCACTTGCTGCGCTTCACAATAGGTTACCTCCATAGAATCAGCGAACCTGCGAGCTTGGGTTAATCCGAGGTGGCCCGCAAGCTGACTGGTGAACCCGCCTGGAACCGGACGGCGCATATTCAGGCCACGGATGTCCCGGGGCCAGCGGCGTGCGTTCCGCGTCCCGATGCCGGCGGGGGAACCCCGAGGCCTTACGCCGCAAGATCCGCCCCGCCGGACGTGCGTGTCCATATCCGTGTCGGCCTCGATCTCGGTCCCGATCACGGTCTCGGCGCCGGTGCCAGGTCCGTATCCTGGGCTAAGTCCGTGTCCCGGTCTGCGTTGGGGTCTCCGGCGAGTGGTTCTAGAGAGGAGCCTCCGTCCCTTTCCGCCTCTAATTGAGGGTGCATTAGTCCTCGCCCCTCTTCCAGTAGCTGCCGGGTTGCCGGTATCGCACTCGGGGACAGCGCCCCAAGTGGGGCGCGCTTCGCCAAAACCCGGCCCGTCCGCCCATCATCGATCCTGTGACATGCCAAGTCCGGGTCCGACACGCTATGTTACTTCCGAAGCGTTATTTCTGCGTAGCCCTCCAGCTTTCAAGGGCTTTCTGGACCTTCGCCGCCACCTGCTCCGGCGTGGAGATCCCGAGCCCGATCTCCTGGAGGCCGACGTTCAGCGGACCGTATACCTGCGCGTGCAGCACATTGTCCAGTACGTACGTCCCACCAAACTTCCCATAGAACCTTGCCCGCTCCTGAGCAAGAGGTTCCAGCTTATCGCTGGTCACACCCTTCCTCGACGGGAAGGCCGCGCCGGTCTCGAGGCGGATCTTCTGAACCTCGGGAGAGGTGAGCCACATGATGAGCTTCCATGCGGCCTTCTCCTTCTCGGAGCCGGCCGGTATGTTGGCGTTCATCCCGAAGCCCACACCTGGGACCGAAGACGTCGTATTGTGACTTGTCTCGCCGGGGATCTCGGGGAATACAGTCATGACGAAGGTCTTCTGTTCCGCGGGCGGAATGAGTGCCTGCTTAGTGGTGGGGTCCGTCAGGAAGTTGCTTACCTTCCAGTCGCCGTCGATCATGAATGGAGCCTTGCCCGAGGCAAACAAACCGTTCACCTCGTTGTACGGTGTCTGCAGAACTTTCCTGCTGAGCACCCCGTCAGTGTAAAGCGACTGGTAGAACTTGAGCGCCTTCACGAACGGCGCGTCCGTGAACCTGGCCTTCCCGGCCAACACATCATCGATGTACTTGTCGCCGCACAGCCTACCCACGATCATGCTGAACAAGCAGGACTGCATCACCCAGTCGTCTTGAGCGCCCATGAGGATGACGTCCTTGCCCGCGGCCTTCAACTTTGGAACCATCGCCTTCAGATCTTCGTAGGTCTTGGGAATGGGAAGCCCCATGTCGTGGAGCATCTTGGTGTTGACGTAGAGCACGTGGGTGGCAGTGACGCCGATGGGCAGCTCAGCCAGGTATCCGCCTGCTTGGGGGACCAGTGCCGCCTCGGAGAACTCCTTCCGCATCTCCCCCAGGAACGGCGTGAGGTCCTTCACCAAGTGCTTGGTGTGGAGAGTGCTGGACCTTCCTCCAGGCCACATGTAAATGACGTCCGGCAACTGCCCTGCTGCCGCATAGGCCTCTGTCTTCTGGTGGAACGGTTCGTTGAAGAGATCTTCGCGTTCGATCTTGATGTCGGGGTTGTTCCTCTCGAAGGCTTCCCAGACCTCGGTGATCTCCCGGTACGCCGAAGGGCTCGTAGCGTCGAGATAGTTAAGGACCCTGAGGACGATAGGCTTATCCGCCGCGACGCCGACGCTTCCTCCTAACCCAGCCATGAGCACACTGGCCAACGAGACACAAACCAGGATCATGAGCGCCTTTGGCTTCCGAAACGACATGTGAGTCCCTCCTCGCCTTGTAATACTTGTAATGATGGACTCCCAAACCGTACCACTTTGCACGATTCCCCGCGACGGTCCCACAAACGTTCTGGTAACTATTGCATCTTCACATCCTGACCGGGATCACCCCCTTAGGACTTGCTTCGCCAGCCAGCACCCGTGCAAGTGCGGAGAGGACAACGCTTTCGGTACTGTAGGTGAAAAGCGCCGGGGCCCGGCGCGAAAGCGCCGCCTGTACCGGACGCGCTTCACGTGGATCCCTGATGCCTATCAAGAGCAAGTTCCATCTGGCTTCTAACGCCGCCGCCAGCGCCGCCTGCCCTGGGGCGCCACCGCCGTTTCTGACGACGAGAGCCACTTGTGGGAGAGGCACGTCAGCGCCTGAACTCTCCGACCTGTCGCAGTCTGCTCCAGCCGCCACACCCACGCGGTGCGGCCCTGTTATCGTGCGTCGTTTCATAGCACGCCAGGAGTCCTCTACGAGCGAGATAACGTCCTGTATCTCCTGCGGGTCTGGATCCATTGAACAGCGCACTCTGGCGCACCGGACGCCGCGGCTCTCGAGCTCTTGCAGGAGGGGTGAGACGTCCATCGAGTCCTCGGCCAGGGTGATCTGATCCATGGCCGGCGTCACCAACACAAGTGGGCCCGGTCCGAATGTCCATGATCGCGGTGTTTCCCCATCGACAAACGTGACCACCCGCTCGCCCAGGTCATCCAGGGACACACTCTGCGCCATTACCCGCAGCGAAAACGCGCGCGCGGCAACCGTAAACCCCTGTTTCCACCTGCGTATTCTCGCGACGGAGCGCTCCACCCTCTCCAGGCTGATCCTGCCGGAGAGAACCGCGTCTCGCACCGCCTCGAAAGCCGCCTCCTGAAGCTCTGGAGTGTGGCTGATGAGGACGATGTCGCAGCCGGCCTCTATCGCCATCACCGCAGCCTCGGGCACCGAGCCGACTGCTCGTACCCCGCCCATTTCGAGGCAATCCGTGAGCACCACGCCGTCAAAGCCAATCTCCTCCCTGAGGAACCCGGTCACCAACGGGTAGGAAAGTGAGGCAGGACGATCAGGGTCCAGGTCGGTAAACCTGACATGGGCGACCATTACCGCAGCCTGGGGGAGTTTGGCCACCTCGATGAACGGGACAGCATCCCCGGCGACCAGGTCGGCCTTGGGTGTCTTACATTCCGGCAGTGAGAAATGAGAGTCCTCAGACACGCTCCCGTGACCCGGAAAGTGCTTCGCTACGAAAAGAACTCCGGCATCCAGAAGCCCGTTAGCGTATGCCACTCCAAACTCTGCGACCCGGCGCGGGTCATCGCCAAAAGAGCGGGTTCCAACCGCGGGGTTCAACGGTTCCCGGGCCAAGTCCAGAACCGGGGCGAAGTTGGTGTTGATCCCGAGAGCGAGAAGGTCCCGTCCGGTCCCATAGCCTGCACACCTGGCGGCTTCGGGATCGCCTGTGGCCGCGAGCCCCATGTTGCCGGGAAAGGATGTGACCAGCCCCCTAAGCGGGGACAAAGCGCCACCCTCCTGATCGATAGCCACAAGCGGCGGCCCAAAGTCCGAGCCGTGCTGTGATGCCAGGTCGGAGAGCGCGCAGGTCAGCTTCTTTACCTGCGCCGGGTCATGCACATTTCGACCGAAGAGGATGAACCCGCCGCACGGACAACGGGAATAGTGTGCTTCGAAGTCGGAGTCCACTTCAAGTCCAGATAGGCCGGTAATGAAGAGTTGCCCAATGAGTGACCCCACATCTGATTTCATCGGCTCGCTCCTTCGTTTCCGGGCCCCAAAGAGGGCCTGAACAGGATGGAAATAAACGCTGGGCGACTTATATGCTGACTGCAAATAAGTTGGGCCAGAAGCACCTCGTACTTTTCCCGCATCCCCGGGTCCCCCTGCAGCATCCAGGGCACTGCTTCCGCAGCCGCAGTCGCAGTCGCCGCCTAGATCGGTGGAGTGAACCACCTGTTTATCACGATGCCAACTGCTCCGCGTATGTCGGAATCCTCACCCAGTGCCGAGCCACGAACCTTGAGTGTCTTGGCGAGCCCACTCCGCTCTATGATCTGGTTGCAACGCTCTTCGACCGGGCCGCAGAACCTTTCCCCGAGCTCCCCCCAAAGCCCACCGACGACTATGAGGTCGAGATCCAGCATCGTAGCCGCCACGGACGCCATCACCCCGAGCGCCTCTCCAGCTTCGTTCATCATCTCCCCAGCCGCCGGATCGCCCGAGACGATGCGCTCGAAAAAATCCCTCGGCTGTTCGAGATGAACCCCGGTCTCAGCCTCATACCGCCTGAGCAGGCCCTGAGCATAGAGGTAGGTCTCGAGGCATCCGCGCTGACCACATACGCACTCGCGCCCATCCTTTATCACCGGCGCATGCCCGATCTCGCCGGCCATCCCGCGTGGACCGGCCATCAGGCTCCCGCCGCACACTATACCGGCTCCGACGCCGGTATCGGTCTTCAGGTACATGAAGTTGGACACATCCCTAGCACAGCCGAACCAGAGCTCGGCGAGAGCCGCAGCATTGCCGTCGTTCTCTACAACCACAGGGAATCCCAGCGCTTCCTCAAGGGCTTCCGAGATCCGCACATCACGCCAGCCCAGGTTCACCGAGCGGAGCAGAATGCCTGCGTCTGCATTGACAATCCCCGATATAGCAAGCCCGCTCCCAAGTATGTGCTCTCGGTTTATTCCGTTCATACCTAAAAGAAGCTCGAATTCCTTCGAGAGTTCCGCGACGAGACTCCTGGGTTCGAGGGAATAGGGTTGGAACGACCTCTTCGTGAGGATCCTCCCCTTCAGGTCGCACAGCCCAAGCGCGACGCGATCTCGCACCAATTGGATGCCGACGACGTAGAGCTTGTCGTAATTTAGCCTGAATATAACCGGCTTGCGCCCGCCGGTAGACTCCGCGACCGTATACTCACTGACCACGCCCTGCTCCGTGAGCTCCGAAATGATCCTCGTCACAGTGGCCGGGCTCATGCTCGTAATTTGGGCAATCCTCGATTTGGAACACGCGCCTTCTCGGTATAACGTTTGGAGCACTGAGACCACGTTGAATGATCTTATGAACCTGGTGCTGGAGAGAGAGCGTCTTGGCCCTGGCATGGAACGTGCTCCTTTTTCACTATGAAAAAATCTCAGTTCAATCATAATCTGGATGCCTACGGATGTCAATGGCTTGCCTGCAAAAGTTCTGGGTGGTGATAAAGGCTACCATTTCGTGGATTGCAGCTACGAAACTGCTCGACTTGAGCGCCCAAACCAAGTGCTCAGGGAGGACATTTGCGATAGAGGCCACCATAGCCTAACCCCGGGCAACCCAGGCAAGAGGAAACCGACCCCATTCTCGCCGCAGACTCTTGCAAGTGTCCTGACACGGTTTTCTCCCGAAGAAAGCGAGTTGCTGCCAAACGCCCTCGTCTCTGTCATCATTGCAGCACGAATGGAGCAACATTGTGCGGTACGTAGGGTCGCCGGGGCCAGACCACCTCGTCAGGCTCAGGGCACGAGGTAACCCCGTCCTTCCTTAGCGAGTGCGCCGCAATAGCACACGCGGTGATCGCGTTTTGTCGTGGGACGGCGGCAGGCACACGCTACCATCAAAGACTGGTCCAGAGGATGGCTCAGAAAACGGCCTCAACGAAGTCAACAACCCCGGTCTCTTTACCCCGGAACCTGCGGGCAAGCTGGGCGGTAGGCAGCCCAGCGTCTTGCCGGCCCAGGGACTGCAAAGGTGGTCCCTGGGGGACCAACCTCGGGCGAAACCTGGTTGCCAGAGACCCACCCTCGTCGCGGTTCGGCCGGCAAGACGCCGGGCCCGGTCCCCTGGTAACCAGGATCGACCCAAAGGTGGTGCCCAGGGAGCCAGGTTCCTCCGCCGCCTGGTCCCCAGGGGACCACCTTCACGGATGCGCGCGCACGGGTGGTCCTCAAGGGACCAGGATTTGCTCGCAGCTGGTCCCTGAGGGACCAACCTCGAGCGAAATCTGGTTACCAGAGACCCATCCTCCTGGCGCTCGCTCCACGAGGATGCCGGATCTGGTCCTCTGGTGACCAGGTTACGCGCGAAGATGGTCCCCTGAGGACCAACTTCGCCCCTCACCTGGTCCCCACGTAACCACCTTGCGAGACATCCAAAAACCCCTGGTCCCTGGGGGACCAGGTTTTGCGTGCGGATGGTCCCCAGGGGATCAACCTCGCGGGCAACCTGGTCCCTGGTGCACCACCCCCGATGGCTGCCGAGGCGTCCTGGTCACGGGGGGACCAGGACGCGCGCCAAGCTGGTCACGAGAGGACCATCTTCACGCAGGATCTGGTCCCTGGTGCGCCACCCTGCCCGGTTTTAGCGAGGGAGCGCGGCAGGGGTGGTTTCCGGAGGACCAGATTCCGACCAGGACTGATCCCGACGCGACCAGGTCTAGCCCCGACCTCGGTCTCGGGCGATCACCCGCATCCGGGCTGCCGGCCGACTGGATCGCTGGCTAGCTGCCAGATGAGTGGCTAGCTGGGTAGCTGGGTAGCTGGCCGCCTGGCTAGCTAGCTATAGGTAACCAAGCCCGAAGTTGGACCGCGCATAGCAAAAGGTGTCGCAGCTTACGAGCGCACGGAGAGACAGCGTGACACTCGTTTGACTTTGAGATTGGCTGTCTGCAAGCAGCCGGATTCTGACACCAGCCGTGCAATCCCCGGCAACCCCTCCGAAGAGTAATGAAACCGATCGACGGACCCGGCTTTCCTGCAAGTAACACCTCTGAGACGTCCCGCATAGACTGCTATGGGCACAAGACAGGTTCACGTCGAACCCCAAATGCCAAGGAGGTAAGAGAAGATGGAAGAGCAAGAAGTGCAGAAGCCTGTGGATACCGGCGTCGTTCCTCACCCATTGCTCGCATCGCTCCAACACCTCGGAGATCTCGATTCGCTATGTATCGCCGTTGAGTTCGAATGCGACGACTGCTGCAAGAAAGCCCTGAATGCGAGGATTCTGAGGGTAATCGGCGAATTCCTGGTCTTAGTAGGCTTCGAAGACGCTTGTATTGTGGTGAAGACGATAAGCGGCGGCCAGTTGGTAGAGAGGGAGCTAGTCAGGGCGATTGTCATTCCGCTCGAGAGGGTCTGCAGCATAGAAATTGGCGCTGTGCAGATATGATCGCGGCTGCTATTGATTCCCTACAGGGACGGTCTGCCCTCTTCCTCACTGTCTGAGCCCGGTTCCTTCAGGGCTGGGCTCCGCCGCAGTTGCCGAAAACGCACATATCAGAGTCCCATCTCTGCCACCAACTGGGGGGTGAGATATAGGGGCCGCGGTAGTATGACGTGAAAGTGGATGAAGTCTTACGGCATCGCCGACGAGACGTTCGATGTCCTGCGCCACGCGCACACGAGCTGGCTCACCGCCCTCGGCATGCACCCGAAGGATATCCAGGAGCGCCTGGGCCTGAGGCATGCTGACTTCTCCACGACGATGATGCTTTAGATCCAGCAGGCCATCGACGGGGTAAACCCCGCGAGTGTGCTGGCAGGAGATGACATGGCATCGATCCGGCAACGACCACCTGCGCACATTTGGGCACCGCGATGCAAAGAGCGCCGCAAACCCTTGCGGCGCTTGAAAATTCATGGAGCCGACGACCGGACTTGAACCGGTAACCTGCGCATTACGAGTGCGCTGCTCTGCCGTTGAGCTACGTCGGCACCAAAACCAAAAGCCTATTCGGTTCGACCGGGTGCTGCGCACCAAGGACCCTGGACACAGAAACCGTCTTGCACTGAGAGTATAGCACAGGCGTGCTGGCGTGTAAAGGCCTCATCGGCGCACGCCGCAGGAGCGCGGTCGCGGACGCGTCCCGACGGGACGGCCGCGAATTAATCGGGACTGTCAGGCACCGCGCCGCTTCGCCCGCTGCGCCGTATGCTCTATAGCTCCGCGCCCGCCGCCGCGCCCGCCTCCTGCGCAGCTGAGGCGGTACCCACAGCCTCTCCGCGTCTTACCCCGAGCATGAGGGCGAACGCCACGGCGAAGCTCACGAACGCGCACATGAACAGGACCTGCTTTCCCAGGACATCCATGAACCAGCCGAAGACCGGCGGGGCCACGATTGCCGCAAGGGCCGAGAAGAAATAGTACAGGCCCGTGTACGCCCCGATCCTGGCCGCGGTGGTCATGTCCACGACCATCGGGTACGAGTTGATGTTTATGAGCGCCCATGCAACGCCCCCCACGAGCAGCAGAGCCGTGAGCGTCATACCTGGACGCGCGAACCTCATCGCGAGAAGCATGAGCGAAAGGCCCACGATCCCCGCCAGTATCGTACGCCGCCGCCCGATGGCCGTGGCGATGAACCCGCTCGGGATGGCGAAGACCAGGAAGGACAGGGAGAAAAACCCGAGCACGAACGAGGCCGCCGCAGGGGTCATCCCCCACACTTCGACGCCGTACAGCGTAAACAGCGCTTCGACCCCGCTCCACCCGACAAACCAAAAGAAGATCGCAAGGAGCAAGCACAGGGCGCTCTTGTCCCGGTTGGCCAGGACCTCGCCCA
Source organism: Bacillota bacterium (assembly GCA_012516125.1). Taxonomy (GTDB): domain Bacteria; phylum Bacillota; class SHA-98; order UBA4971; family UBA4971; genus UBA6256. Next base: position 20,351 of record JAAYXB010000089.1, read on the forward strand.
TAGCCTGGACGATGCCGACGCTCTCCTCCTTGCCGCCGCCGGCGTTGGCGGCGCCGTCCGCGTCGCGCGGCTCGCGAATAGTCTTGAGCAGAACCAGAAGGACGACAACCATGAGCGCGCTGGTTACAACGAACGGCAGGCCGGGATCCACTTTGAAGAGCTGCGAGAACACGAAGAAGGCGAGGAGCGCGCCCAGGCCGCCCATGAAGTTGATTATGCCATTGGCCTTGCTGCGAAGCGGGGACGGTGTGATGTCAGGCATCAGGGCCACCGTGGGTGCCCGAAAGGCCGTCATGGCGACGTTCATCACGATGATGACCGGAATCATCGCCGCCAGGGCGAACCTCGTGAGTGGAATCAGCGCAAAGAACACTGCGGCCACGGGCACCCCAGCGAGCAGGAACGGCATCCTGCGCCCCACCCTGGTCCACGTCCTGTCGCTGAGCGCGCCAAAGTAGGGCTGTAGCGTTATGGCGGCGATGTTGTCAAAAGTCATGATGATGCCGACAAGCGTGGTGCGGTAGGCGACGTCCTTGAGAAGATCGGAAAGAAAGATGGGCACATAGGAGTTGTAGATGGACCAGCTCAGCGATATACTGAAGAACCCAAGGCCCAGGACGAAAGTCCTGAGATAATTCAGCCGCACCGGGTCATCCTCCTTTCAAGCCTTCATACTGGTCTTTCATGCCTCCTGCTTTCCGCCTTCGCGGCAGCGAGCCCGCCCTCTTACGCGGAGCTTATAGAGCCTCGTGGCCCCGGCTCGCCTGCTGTGCGCAAGACCGCCACACCGGACGAACGCGTCCACTTGTCGCGGGGGCCCTCTCTGTGCACAGCTGACCAGCCCGGGTCTTGGTGGAGAGCATTCCTCCCCGTGGAGCTAGCCAGTTCGCTCTGCGTATGGCTCGCCCGGATCAGCAGGCACACCCCCCCGCTGGCGGCATCCTGTCCGTTCCGTCCAGGGCCGCCGGGGCGCGCCGGCGCTGACAGGACAGTGGACATACGGCTGACACCGTGCGTTCCGTGCGAGCGTGGCGGGGCGCACCTCTATGCGGACCCCGCCCTGACAACGTCAAGCATTGCTGCAGGATGGTTGGTGATCACGGCGTCAACACCCCACGCTACCATCCTGCGCATGTCGTCGGGATTGTCGACGGTCCACGTGTTGACCGCGAGGCCCGCGGTGTGGGCGCCAGCCACTATCTCCGGGACAACCGCGTAGAACGCGGGGTGCAGCGCGTCCGCCGGGACGTGCCTGGCATACACCCACGGGTCCACAAGCCCCTCCATGTACAGAACGCCCGTCCTGATCGACGAGTCCAGAGCCTTGGCCGCTCTCAACGAAAAGTGATTGAACGACGAGAGCACGGTTTTCTCGACGATGCCGAAATCCTTCAGCACGGCAATGGTCTTCTCCTCAATACCGGGGTAGAGGACAAGCCCACTCTTGATCTCGATGTTGATGAGGCCGCACTTCGCGGCCACAAGCTCGAGAACCTCTTCGAGGGTCGGGATCTTCTCCCCTGCGAATGGAGCATCGGCAGTGCCAGTACCGCCACTGCGGCCATCAGCGCCGTCGCAACCGGCACTGCGGGTGTCACCGCCGAAGGAGCCGCGGCCACTGCCTCTACTTTCGCCGCCGCTTTCTCGCTTAAACCATGAACCTGCGTCAAGCGCCTTCAGCTCGGCAAGGGTCATGTCCTTCACCCATCCCTTGCCGTTCGTCGTCCTGTCCACCCGCTCGTCGTGGATCACCACCAGCTTCCCATCGCGGGAAAGCTGCACATCAAGCTCGAAACCGTCCACCCCGGCATCGAGGCCAGCCCTGAACGCGGCGAGGGTGTTCTCCGGCGCCACGTCAGGCGCGCCCCGGTGCCCGAGGACGAGAGGCTTCGCCGCCACGTTCCCACCCACCCCCCGTTTACAGGTCTCTTCTCACACGCGCAGGGCGCCGTTCGCACGCAGCGCCCTGCGAAGCATGGCCTTTCATCTATTCAACGGAGGCCCCACGATCCCTGCTTGCCCACGCCTGACTATATCTCGTGCGCCACGCGCATACCCTCGAACACAGCATGGGTTATGCGGCGCGGCCTCCAGGCGTCCCCGATGACGTAGTAGTCTATCCCAGCGCCTTCGAGCTGCTTTGCGAGGCCATCCTCCGGCGCCGACCCCACCGCGATGACGACGGAGTCGAAGCCCGAAAGGGTCTCGCTCTTCCCGTCTTTCTGCACCGTGACTTCACGCTCGCCAATTGAGGCGAGCTTCGCGCCGGTCACGATCTTCACGCCCCGCCCAGCCAGGCGGTCCAGCAGGAGCGCCCCCACGAGCGGCCCAACATCGGAAGCCACGCGCGGCAGCATCTCGATGATGGTGACCTCGTGTCCTTTCTCGGCGAGGTGCTCAGCGGTCTCGCACCCTACGAGACCGCCACCTATGATTGCGACCTTCTTCCCCACGGTCGCCTTGCCAGTCAGCACGTCCCACGACATCACCACATTGGGCCGGTCGGCCCCTGGCACGTTAACGCGCGCCGGACGAGCACCCGTCGCGATCACCACCACGTCCGGCTTCTCGGCGCGGATGGCGTCCAGGGTCGCCTCCCTGTTCACCTGGACGTTGACCTTGAGCCTGCCCATCTCCCTCATGAGGAAGTCCCTGAACGTGGCGATCTCGCCCTTCTGGGGCGGTGTCGCCGCAAGCGGCAGCTGCCCTCCGAGGCTCGGGCCCTTCTCCCACAGCGTGACCTGGTGGCCGCGGAGCGCCGCCACGCGCGCTGCCTCCATACCAGCTGGCCCACCGCCCACCACGAGGACCTTGCGGGCAGCCGGGGCTTTCGCGAGGGTGAACGCCGACTCGAACCCCGCCCGGGCGTTCACGGTGCACCCGATGGGATGGTCCTGGAACAGCTCGTCGATGCACCCCTGGCAACACGCGATGCACCTCCGGAGTTCATCCACGCGTCCCTCCGCGATCTTGCGCGGCGTGTCCGGATCCGTAAGAAGCTGGCGCCCCATGGCAACAAGGTCGGCTTTGCCCTGGGCGAGCAGCCCTTCCGCGACCTCGGGGTCGTTGATGCGACCCACCGCTATGACCGGAATCTTCACGACGGATTTTATCCCACTCGCAAGGTCCGCAAGGCACGCGCGCGGCAGTGACATCGGCTGGATGATCCACACCGCGGACTCGTACACGCCCGCAGAGACGTGCAGAGCGTTGATGCCCTCGCGCTCGAGGCGCCTCGCTACCTCTTTCGTTTCGTCCAGGGTGAGTCCGCCCGGCACCTTCTCGTCGGCGCTCATCCGGTACAGCACCGGGAAATCAGGCCCGACCGCCTGCCGCGCGGCGCGCACCACCTCAAGCGGAAAGCGCAGCCGGTTTTCGAGGGGTCCGCCGTACTCGTCGGTTCTCTTGTTGGCATACGGGGACAGGAATTCGTCGATGAGGTAACCGTGGGCGCCGTGGACCTCCACGGCGTCGAAACCTGCGGCCTTCGCGCGGCGCGCCGCCTCGCCGAAGGCCCGCACGATCATGGCGATCTCGTCCTTCGACATCTCTTTGGGCGTCTCGCCCTTCGTTGGGTCCGGTATCGGCGACGGAGCCAGGAGCGGCTCGCCCGTCACATCGGAGGTGGTCTGCCTGCCGCCGTGGTAGAGCTGGATGGCGATCTTCGCGCCGTGGGCGTGGACGGCGTCCACCAGGCTGCGCAGGCCGGGGATGAGCTTGTCCGAGTGGATGCCAACCTCGTTCTGAAAGCCCCTTCCGGACGGGTGAACGTACGAGGCCTCCACGATGACGAGGCCTACCCCGCCCTTCGCGCGCTCCACGTGGTACGCGCGCAGCCTTTCGGTGACCGACCCGTCCTCATAGGCGTAGTTGGTCACCATGGGAGGCATGACCATTCTGTTTCGGAGGTCCATGTTTCCGATCTTCGTCGGGCTCGTGAGATTCGGAAATCCTGCCATGCAACACTCGCTTCCTTTCCTGGCATTGTTGAACCTTTGGACCGCAAGACGTGCCCCGCAATAGGTTTTGCCAGGGTGCGGAAACGTATGCTCAGCGTGATGTTGCACCGCGTTCTGCAGGTAGAGTGCTCCACGCTGCTATTACCAACGGCGCTCACACTCGAGGCTCTGCAAAGGATTGCCGATTAATGATTCTATAACAGTGTTCTACAGAGCCACAAACCACGACGCGACGCCATGTGTCAAGTCCTACATGTCACCTGCTCCGCCACCGGGCCAGCCGCGCGGCGCATTCCTGTTGTGGCAGCCGGCTTCCCGCAACAAGCATCATCCCAAGAGCGGTCGCTGCTGTTCCCATATCGATGGCTTGCAGTCTCACCATTTCATCAAGGAGCCACAGGACTCCATGGACCGTCACACCGTGTTCTTCTGCCGCGCGCCTGAGGTGGTTGTCACCAGTGAGAAGCGGAGCCTTGAGCCGCATCGCGAGCACCAGCGCAAAAAGGTCGTTGGTAGACACTGCTCGATACCGTTCCCGGCACCGCAATTGCGACACAAAACGCACCTCACTGCCTGATAGCTCGTAGCTTGCCAGGCCGTATCCAATGAGCTCGGCTCCATCGGGGACCAACAGTTCTTGCACGATGACATCTGGTGCGGCAAATCTGGCGGGGAGGTCGAAGACTCTGCGCGCCAGCCCGCCCGCATGAAGGTCTATCCAGATATTCGCGTCAGTGACGTAGGTCTGCCGGTAGTCCATCATGCTCCTCCGCAATCTGTTTGCGGAAGTCACTGAGGGATATGCCTAGCAACTCAGACGCACGGGCGTGTGAAATGATACCTTCAGCCACCGCCCGCAGGGCAAGCCTGCTCATTCGACTGGGCCTTTCGGGCGGCAACTGGTCACCAGGCTCTGCCTTGTGCCATCCGCGGCTGCGAAACGTCTTGAACAGCCGCACTGCCGCTGCCTCCGATATGACACCGGTATCTTGCGCCCGGCGAACCCAAGCCTGCATGCTCAGGCCGTACTTGTGCTTCAAGAGATGTAGTTCGAGGAGGCCCAGGTTCCGGCGTTGTTCTCCGAGCTCCAACTTTACAACGCTAGCCGGTACCAGGAATGCGCCCGCAAACCTGTGGGCAGCCGCTTCTGCTGATAGCGCTGGCGCTCCGGACTCCTTTTCATCGACTTCTAGCACAATGTGCCCCAACTCGTGGGCGAGGTTGAACCTCTGCCGGTCTCCAGGAACGTCGTCCCTGACCACGATCACTGGATCGTGCCCGGCCCAGAAGGTGCAAGCGTCGAAGTCGGGATAGCCATCAACAAGGCCAACCTTGATGCCGTGGTCCTCCAGCACTTCCATGAGGTTCTCGATGGGAGAAAGGCCGAGGTTCCATCTCATACGTAAGTTCTCTGCAGCATCCTCGATCTCCTCCAGCCTGCCAACACGGTAGCGCAGGTCCTCCGGGAATCGGGGTCTTGCACAACAGCCAAACGGTATCAGGGTCTCGATTTCCACATAGCGCTCCAGCCATTCCTGGATCCGCGCCGCAATGGAGTCTTCCTCTGCACGCGTAAGCCTAGACCGCTTGCGATGGTACGCAGGCACAATGGCGACTTCGGACGAAGGTCGGAGGAAAAACTCCACCTTGACCCCCAGCGCAGCCGCCAGGCGCAGCAGAGCTCTCGAGCTCGGGACGTCAAGATCTCTCTCGTACTTTGAAATCGCCTGCGCGCTGAGACCTGCCTTCTCCGCCAGGCCGCGCAGACTGAGCGCCGCCGTCCTTCGGGCAAGTTTTATCCGTTGGCCGATCGACACCAGCGTCACCTCCTTTCACCGGTTTACATTGTACTGTACTTGCGGCTATTTGTAAACCGGCAGGGGCAATCTCGTCATCCGTGGATGAGCCGGGGCAGGCATCGCACGCATATCCAAAGGCTGTCGCCCTTGAAGCGGCACGGTATGAGGACCTCGGCGCCCTCGCCCGCCCCGCAGATGCCGTCCACGGCGGCCACAGGGTCGGTCTCCACGGCGAGTTTGCCGCCGGTCAGGCCCTCCACGTCGCGCGTAAGGAGGGTCACCACATCAGGCGCGCCGGTCACCGGTGGGACCGGTGACACGTGGGTGTAAAGCCCCAGCGCCACGGCGGAGAACGCATCGATTACGGCCTTCTGCTCCATGTACTCGGGCGCCGTCACAGCCACCGGCAGCGCTGCCGTGTCCACGCCGAGCGCGTCGGCCACCGCTCCCACGAGAAGCGCGAGTCGCCCCGTGTCTGTGCACGTCCCGAAGCTGAGCACCGGCGGGATGCCGAGCGCCCTGCACACGGCCTTCAGGCTGTCGCCCGCGAGTTCCTGGGCCTCCAGCGAATTGAGCCCGGCCACCTGGCACGCCGCGTTGCCGCATCCGGCCGAGAGCACGAGGAAGTTGCGCTGGATGAGCTCCTTTGCCACCGCCACGGTCATGGTGTCCTGGCCGCCGCCCTTCAACGATGTGCAGCTCACGAGGGCCACCACGCCCCTGATGTCGCCTTTCCTGATCGAGTCGAGCAGCGGCTCGAGCGTCCCACCGAGCGCGCGGAGGACCGCCTCGGTTGAGAAGCCCGTGAGTATCTTTGTGCGCTTCAGGTTGCGCGCCACCCGGTTTGCCTTCCTGCGCTTGAAGTTTTCGATGGCAAGGTCGATGATCTCAAGCGCTTGCTCGCGCACCCTGTCGGGATCATACACGATACGTTTCTCGACGCCTGGCACGCCGACGAGCCTGGAAGCGCGGACGAGGGTCACGCCGCGCCACCCGCCGGTCGCGTCCCCCTGGACCCGGCGCTTCTCCGTTATCACGCCGCGGCTTTGCCTGCTGCTCGACAAGGGACTTGAGAGTAACCCCTTTCAGAAAAGCCACAAATCCTTCCTGGATTCCGACCCAACTTTGCCGCAGACGACAGACTTCCCATCGCTCGCACGCATCACGCCCGAGGAGGCAGCGGTTGACTGCAACCCGTCCCTGGATGGCCTCGACGATCTCAAGAGCGGTGATTTCGCCGGGATCATGTGCGAGCGAGAAGCCGCCGCGAGGACCACGGTGGGAAGTAACGATATCGGCCACCGCCAGCTTCTGAAAGATCTTACGCAGGAATCCCTCCGGGATCTGCTCGGCACGGGCGACCTCCGACACCGAGAACACCGTCCCCGCTGGGTAGGTCGCCATGTATGACAGTGCTCGCAACGCGTAGTCGGTATTTCTTCTGATGAACTCCATGTAAGGCAACGCGCTCCCTTCCAATACCCCTTTACAGGACTATTCTAGTCCTATATATTCTGTTTGTCAAGAAGGTCCAACATACGCTACGCGCCCTCCTTCTAGAGAGGCCTTTCTTTTGAGTGCAGCGCAAGAAGGGTGAACACAACCCCACATCGAAGAGATAGCTGCCCCACCATCTTTGACCCGAACTACCCTAATCGGAGGATGGTGGCGCCGCCCTGATCATGATAGAATTGACTTAAGATGAACAGCACGATGCTGGCTTGACTGGAGGGGAGTAACGTGACCGGTCCCGACCGCATTGGCGAAGCAACGCCCGAGTATATCAGACCCTCTCCGCGCCTCACCTACGATGACTATTGCCAGATACCGCCGGGGCACCAGCGCTACGAGCTCATAGGGGGGGCAATAAGAGTGGTACCGTCGCCCAGTGTGTCTCACCAGGAGGCCTTAAAGCGTCTGCTCATGGCTTTAGCCGGGTGGGTTGAGGGCCACGGCCTCGGTCAGGTGTACTGTGCCCCTCTTGACGTGGTCCTGAGCGAATATGACGTAGTCCAGCCCGACCTTGTATATGTGTCGAAAGAGCGCTCCAGCATTATCAAGGAGGCAAACATCTGGGGCACCCCCGACCTGGTGGTGGAGATCCTCTCCCCCGGCACCGCCAGATGGGATCAGGAAATCAAGCGTCAACTGTACGCGCGCTTCGGTGTCCGGGAGCTTTGGCTTGTGGATCCCCAAGCCCATACCGTCGAGGTTGCGGCCCTGAAAGACGGAGCCCTCCTGAGCTCGCAGGTGTATTGGGTCGGCGCCACTCTGACCAGCCCCTTGTTGCGGGGGGTTGCGCTGGACGTAGAGCGCCTCTTCGCCTAGTCCTCTTCGCTCAGGAGAAAAGCGGTTCATCTTCGATTGTGGGGCTGGTATCGTGCAGGGCGGAGCATGAGTACTTTGTGGCCTTCCTTTCTCCCAATGGGAGCCATCTTATCTATGTTCTCGGCACGATGTGTGTGAGGAAGCCTGAGTGTCTGGAAGCTTTGGCGTACGTGGTGCCGCTCGCGGCGTTTGTGCGGGCGATCATTGAACAACATGCGAGGCGATATGCAGAGGCCACCGGCAAGGAGCTTCCGCTCCCAGGCAAGAGAACCTCAACGCTGCCCACAGCACGTATAATCCCCGATTCGTTTGATCCAATCACCGTGGTCATAACGCCCGACGGCACCCGAGCGCCGGCCGAGTCTCCGCTGTGTCCCGATAAGATGTTTAAAGTTTTGGGCGCATCCTAATCGGCATACCTGTGCGCTCTGCAGCAAAAGGCTGGCTCTTGAAATCCGCGGAGCCGCACGGGCAAGGGTGGGAAGGATCGAATTGACACCCGTTCCTGCGATGTATATCATAAATCGCAATGTATAGACAGGAGGTGATCGCCCAATGCCTGGAATGGTACGAAAGCAGTTCTATGTAGAACCCAGGCAGGACGCTCTTCTCAAGCAACGGGCCAAGGAACTCGGCACCACCGAGGCAGAGCTTGTGCGCGAGGCGCTGGACGCGTATGCAAGTGAAGCTGCAATGCCCCGCCTCGATCCTGCAGCGTGGCAACGTGAGAAGGCGTTCATCGAAGCCCTGACCGGCAAGGTGTCTCTGGCCGCCACAGACCCCAGGAAGGCCCGGATGGCAAGAGACACGGAGGATGCCCAGGCCCCGGAAGCCGCGAAAGCCGGAGAGGCCGCCAAGGCCAAGAGGGGCTGGACGAGGGATGAGCTCCATGAGAGATAGGATCTTCGTAGACACCAATGTGCTCGTCTACGCTTACGACCGGAGTGAGGCGGCGAACCAACAGAGAGCGGTTGAAGTTCTCGACCTTCTCATTGCCTCCGGCAAAGGGGTCATCAGCACTCAAGTGTTGTCAGAGTTCTTCAACGCCGTGACCCGCAAGATAAGGATGCCGCTCACTATCGAGGCTGCGATGGCGAGCGTCGAAAACCACACCCGGGCATGGCGGGTGCTTGATGTCACGACCTTCATCATCCTCGAAGCCATCCGCGGCGTGAGAGACCACCAACTCCCCTTCTGGGACGCCCAGATCTGGGCCACCGCTAGGCTGAATCAGGTCCCGGTGGGTCCTCAGCGAAGACTTGGCGTTGAGCAGAACGCTCGACGGAGTGCTCTTTGTGAACCCGTTTGCGGTCGGCTTCGAACCAGCCGACTGGGCGATTTAGCAGCCTCGTCCCGTGTCTCTCCCGCATTCCTCGGCCCTCGCCCCCTTCGCAGCTTTTGCCCGGGCGTAATGCGTTCCGGCTTTGCAGTTGTACACGGGCCGGCCTGAAGCCGACTCACCGGGCACCAAAGCCCATTCCCTCACCGATGGCACCGCCGAAGTCACCCGCACAGGCCAACCACCCCCGGGGAATCCCGTCATCCGAGCCGCAATCTCTTCGTTCTCGCCCCACGACGGCGCCCGCCCGGGAATTCTTGGGCATCCTTGTGCACCGACGGCGCCGACCGGTAAGGGGCCGTGCCGTGGGGAACAACTCTTCTAAGACGCGTCATTTGAGACAATGACATGCGCAACGTGTTGCACATCGGTTTTGCACGGACCGGAAGGGTCAAAGGGTTCGAGCGCGAAATCTGCACATGAAGATCCCTTGCTGGCAACGGTCGCATCGGCCTTTGTGTCAGGGACGCGCGGGTCAGTGGGCTGGGCCGGCAGATAACAGGACCGCACTCGCCAGCGCGAACGGTGTTGCACGCATGTTGCGCGCAGCCAAGTGGCCTGGCCGACCGCCCGGCCAGGCCGGCCGACCGAAGGCCCATCGCGTCGCGATTCACACTGTGGTGTTCCCGTTCCAGGAGGTCAGCCTCATGCCCGTGACCATACGTGAGCTTGCCCGCATGGCTGGGGTTTCCCCTTCCACGGTATCGCGGGCCCTCTCGGGGAATTCGAGGATAAGCCAAACCCGGAGGGAGCAGATCCAGCGCCTTGCCGAGGAGAAGGGGTATCGTTTTCCCGCGTCCGCCATCTTTCGCGAGAAGAGTTTCGCGATAGGCGCTATAATCGCAAATCCCCTCGGGGGCCTGTCCTCAGACAGCTTCTTCAGCGAGGTTGTCGGGGGGTCCGTCGGATACGTCAAGGAGCACGGGCATTACCTAGTCGTCGAGACCATCACGGGGGCCGCCCCACCCGATTCCTCCAACGACCTGCCCAGGATTGTGAGCGAGAAGAGGGTAGATGGTCTCATCGTGGGGGGCATCCCAATCGAAGAAAGATACATCCGGTTACTTCTTGATTGCGGGCTGCCCACAGTCTTCATAGGAAAATACCTCAAAGACCCCGCTCCCTGTAATGCTGTCATCCCAGACAACGCGTCTGGGGGACGGCTCATAGGCAAGCATTTCGTCGATTGCGGCTACGACGAATGCTACTTCATGGGCGCGGACCTTTCCATCCTCACGTTCGCCGACAGGCTTGCGGGCTTCCGCAAAGCCCTCGACGAACACGGCCTCGGCCTCCCGGACGACAACATCATCCTGACGTGCGGCATCGATCAGGCGGCGGGCTCACAGGCAACGGTGCAGCTTCTACCGCGCCTCCACAGAAAAGGCAAGCGCATCGGGATCTTCGCCGCAACCGACTGGATGGCTGCAGGGGTCATCCGTGTGCTCAAGGCGCACGGCATCGCCGTGCCAGAGCACGTCGGAGTGGCCGGCTATACTGACCTGGAGCTAGCGGCCCATCTTTACCCAAGCCTCACCACGGTGCACGTGGACAGGCTGCAGCTTGGATTCCTCGCAGCTCGCACCCTCGTGGACCTCCTGAACCGCAACATGACCGAACCTGTGCAGATCTATCTGCAGCCGTCCCTGGTGGTACGCGAGTCCACGCGTTGCAGGCAGGGCAAGCCGGGGAGCGGAGGCGTCGGCGCTTGAAGATCGGGTTCGTTCCTCTCGACGATCGCCCATGCACCAGGGACTTCGCCGCCGCAGTCGCACGCATCGCAGGCGAAGACCTCACGATGCCCCCCGCGCCGCTGCTGGGCCATTTCCTCACTCCCGGGTCGCCCGAGGGCATCCTTGCCTGGCTCAAGGAGGTAGGCCCGGAACTCGATGTCCTCGTGGCCTCCATCGATATGCTCGCCTACGGCGGCCTCATCGCCTCCCGGTCGCCGGAGCCGGAGCATAACCTTGCGCGGGAGCGAGTAGCCGCGCTCAACAGGGTCAGGAACAGCAGACCAGGCCTGCGCATCCTCGCGTTCAACGTGCTGATGAGGATATCCGTTACGTGCTCTGACGCAGCGTCGGCGAGGTGCTGGGAGATGGTTCACAGGCTCAGCATCCTCGAGGACAGGGCTTCGCTGGGATTGTGCTCCGAGGCTGAACTCGCAGAGAAGGATCGCCTCCTGGTGAGCGTCCCGGCGGACGTGCTCGCTCAATACAAGCGGGCCAGGGCGCGCAATCACGCTGTCAACCTCTTTTGCCTGGACCTCGTGAGCGCAGGTGTTATCGATTTCCTTTCTTTCTGTCAGGAGGACGCTCACGTATTCGGCCCGCACAGGGCGGAGCAGGAGACCCTGAGGGATCGGGTGCGGAGGCTTGGCCTTGCGGAACGGGTAGCGATGTACGCCGGGACCGATGAAGCAGGGACGCTCCTCGTAGCGAGGGCGATAAACGAGCGCCGCGGCCTCGTCCCCCGCTTTGGGTTTCTCTACGTGCCGCCCGGGGCCGAGCGGAATGTGCCGGTCTTCGAAGACCGGCCTGTCGAGGAGAACGTCTGACTCCAGGTATCCGTCGCCCGCGGCGAGGTCGCCCCGCCCAGCGCGCCCCTTCGCGAACTTGACTGCTTCTGCCTGGTCAATTGCCCGCGCAGCCCCAACACGGAGGCCAGGGTGAACGACCGTGCGACCGTTGCAGCCGCAACAGGGGCGCCACCTGGCTCCAAGCTGAACGGCCGCGGCATGATGCAAACAGGCCGTGGTGGTCGCCCTTGCATCACCGGCGGTCCGCTACCGCTTGACGGCGGCCTGCCGCTCGGTGATGAGCCCTCTAACCCGCTCGGGCAGCTTCGGGACGCCATACAGACTGGCATGCCTGCGGGCGTTTTGGACATCGCGCGGCCCAACGGCGCGGACTGCGCGTTCATGGCCGATCTCCTGAACCAGGTAGACGTCGCCGCACTCGCAGCGTTTGCCGCCTGGAACACGGCGGGCAATTCCATAGGAACTGTGGTGGCAACCCTCGCCGCCGCAAACGCCGCCCTGAAGTCCGGCATGCTCGGGAGGAGCGCGAGGCCCCTCGACGCTCTATGCCAATTCCTCTTCGAGCGATTGGTTGACGACTGGCTGTACCAGTCTGTCGTGAGGTCCGAGGTGAACTCCAGTTTTGCGTCCGTTCCCGGCGTGAACCTTCACAACCTGGAACAGCCCGGGCGCTACGAGAAGGTAAACAACATGGTCCGAGAAAAGCTCGGCAGGCTCGCCCGCGACCTCTACGCACAGTTCTTCTCGGGCCGCCCGGTGCCGCTCGGGTCGAGCTGGGCGGGGGCCGACGATGCTCACAGGCTACGCATGCCCGCGACCTGGCCAGATACAAGCCGCGTTAGTCTGGAAGTGCGCCTGCCGTGGGAGCGCACATTCGAGGTTCAAATTCGGGTCTCCTGGTGAGGATCGGGCGTTGCCCTGGGCCGGGATCCGGGTCACAGCGTGCAGATGTCGGAATGCGGGTAGAGACGTCTATGCCAAGCGGGTAAAAGCAAATATGGGCGACATCAACACTCCGCTGAACCTTCACTTATGAGGAGGCGCCTCCAGGAATGAGCTGGTTTGTCACGCTGTTGAAGAAGCAGCCCTTCACGCTCGTCGCCTCGCTGCCGGCCAACGACCCCGAGCTTGCGAAAGCGGCGCTCGACGGCGGCGCCGAGGTCATCAAGGTCCACATCAACGTGCACCACAGGGCAAGTGGCACCCTCTTCGGGTCGCTCGACAAGGAATGGGATCGGTTGGTCGCGATTCTTGAACTGTGCAAGGCAAAGGCACCTGCTGCGCCTGACACGCCTGTCGGGATCGTGCCCGGCGGTGGTTCATCCGTGGTCGAAGCAGGGCTTGTCGAGACGCTGCGCGACATGGGTTTCGACTTCATTTCGGCCTACGCGCACCATCTCTCCCCTACTTGCCTCGACGTGGACGGGATCGGCAAGATGGTGGCCGCCGATTTCACGTACACGGCTCAGGACGTGGCAACTCTGGCTACCATGAAATTCGACGTGTTCGAAGCCTCCGTCATGCACCCGGAGACGTACGGCCGGCGCTTGTCCCTGAGGGACATCGCCACATACAGGCACCTCTGCGATACCATGCGCCGCCCCGTCGTCGTCCCGACCCAGCGGGCGATCTGCCCCGAAGAAGTCCGCCAGCTTGCCGCGGCAGGCGCAAGGGGGATTATGGTGGGCGCTGTCGTCACCGGAAAGACGCCGGAGGCGATGCGCGAAGCCGTCCAGCGCTTCCGTAACGCGATAGCGAGCCTGGATGGGCCGCAACGACTACGCAACAGCGACCACAAGTGAGTCAGGCATACGTGGCTACGTGGCAACGATCACTGGGAAGTGGTGACACGCTATTGAGTGCCGGACAACGAGACGTTCATGAGACAGCAGATCGCATAATCGAAACGGATGTGCTCGTCGTTGGTGGAGGACCAGCCGGGGTCGCGGCAGCTATAGCAGCCGCCCGCGAGGGCGCGTCTGTGGTGCTCGCCGAGCGCTACGGCTTCCTTGGTGGGATGCTTGCGGCAGGGCTCGTCTCGCCCATGATGACGTTTCATAGCAGAAAAGGCCAGGTCGTAGGGGGCATCGGCCAGGAAGTCGTCGCACGGCTCGTGGAGGCCGGCGGATCGCCTGGGCACGTGCAAGATACCATCGGCTTCGTCGCGTCTGTCACCCCCTTCGATCCCGAGAAGCTTAAGCTCGTACTCCAGGAGATGGTCGAGGAAGCGGGTATCCGGCTCATTCTCCACACAGATGCGGCACACGTTGCCACGGGCGCCACGCCTGAGCCTCGACCGGCCGGCATCACCGTGGAAAGGGTCGTGCTCCGCCACCGCGGAAGGCACGGCTCCGATACGTTGCACGTCAGGTCGCAGACGGTAGTGGACGCCACGGGGCACGGCGACATCGCGGCCTCGGCCGGCTTCCGCACCGCGATGGGCCGCGACGCGGACGGGCTGGTGCAGCCTGCGACGCTCATCTTTAGAGTTGCAAACGTGGACATTGAGAAGGTAAGGCAATACATAGTCTCCCGACCCCACGATTTCGTGCTCGCGCGGCCTGATCCTGGCACCGACCTTCGGTGTGCCCGGTATCTCTCGGTCGCGGGTTTCTTCTCCATCGTGAAAGAGGCAGCCGCAGAAGAGCGCTTCCGGGTGCCCAGAGACAGGGTCCTCTTCTTCCAGGGCACCCACCCCGGGGAAGTGATTGTGAACATGAGCCGCGTCACCGGGGTAGACCCTCTCAATGTGATGGACATGACCATAGCGGAGCTGGAGGCCCGCAGGCAGGTAGAGGAGATACACGCATTTCTGCGCGGGTATATCCCGGGATTCGCGGATTCGTATGTGGTTCAGACCGGCATCGAAACGGCCTTCAGGGAGTCCAGGCGGGTGTTGGGGTCCTACGTTCTGACAGCAGATGACGTGGTGCGCGGCGCGCGCTTCCAGGACGCAGTCGCAATGGGGGCCTTCCCCATCGACATCCATGACCCAGACGGCAATGGGCTCACCACCGTGCCGATGGAGGCCGAGGCCGGGTATGAGATTCCGCTGCGGTGTCTCCTGCCTCGGGGCTCCGCAAACCTTGTCGTGGCGGGCAGGTGCATCTCCACAACGCACGAGGCGTACTCCTCCACCCGCGTGACTGCGACGTGTTTCGCAACCGGGCATGCAGCGGGGGTCGTGGCCGCGCTCGCAGCCAAGACAGGGCGGGGAGTTGCTATGCTGGATGCAGAGGAGGTTCGCACTCAACTCCGAAGGGGCGGCGCGATCTTTGAGTCTTGAACAGCTGGTGTCCTCGCTCTCAATCGAAGAGAAAGTCGGCCAGCTCTTGATGGTCGGGGTTCCGTCAAGCGAGCTCGACGGCAGCACGAGGGCTGTGATAAAAGACCTCGGGGTGGGTGGGGTCATTCTCTATCGGCGAAACATCAAGAGGCCGGACCAGCTCAGGGCACTCGTCGAGGCTCTCCAGTCCACTGGTACCCGCTCCAGGACAGGCATAGGCCTTCTCATTGCCGTCGACCAGGAAGGGGGCACCGCCGTTCAGCTGTGGGAGAGCGAGGTCCCCGTCCCGCCCGGGGCCATGGCGATAGCGGCCATGGGCCCGGAGGATACTGAGCGACGAACGGACCGACGAGAAGAAGTGGCGTATCGCGTAGCCCTCGCAAGCGGCACACATACCAAGGCGTTCGGCGTGAACATGAACCTCGCGCCGGTCCTTGATGTCAACAACAACGCCGAAAATCCGGTCATAGGAGTGCGCTCGTTCGGTGCAGACCCGCACCTCGTGGCCAGGCTGGGGACAGCCGCGGCGCGAGGCTTCATGGACGCCGGTATCCTGTGCTGCGGCAAGCACTTCCCGGGGCACGGGGATACTCGCCTGGATTCGCACCTGGACTTGCCGGTCATTCCCCACAGTCGGGAGCGGCTGGACGCCGTGGAGCTGGTTCCGTTCAGGCGCGCCATCGCCGCCGGAATCGATGCGATAATGACAGCCCATGTCGCGTTCCCGAGCACCGAGCAGGACCCCGGGATCCCGGCGACCCTCTCCCCGGCAGTCGTCTCGGGCCTGCTCAAGGGCGAACTCGGGTTCTCCGGCGTGGCCGTGAGCGACCTCATGAGCATGAAAGCCATCGCAGACCGTTACGAAGCAGGCGAAGCGGCGGTGAGGGCGGTGGCCGCGGGGATCGACCTCGTCCTGGCGGCCGATGATCAGTATCTTCAACGAGTGACCCGAGACGCGCTCCTCTCGGCGCTGGCCACCGGAAGGCTGAGCGTTGTGAGGCTGGACGACGCCGTGCGCCGCGTCCTTAGCGCGAAACTCCGAGTCGGCCTCGTGCCCCTTGGCGCCGAGCAGCCGGGAATTCGACACCCGAGGGCGGCTGGCGAACCGAGCAAGCCATCCAGGCCACCGGATACTGCCGGGGATGCGGCACATCGGAGGCTGTTTGCAGAAGTGTATCGCAGGGCCATTACCGTGCTCCGCGACAGGAGAAAGGCGCTGCCCCTGCGTATTCCCGAGGCAAGCCTCGTCGGAGTGGTCTTCATCGCTCACGAGGACGAGCTACACCGGCACCGGTGGCAGTCTGCCCGGCAGAGGCTGCTTGAAGCCTTCTCGCGCAGGCACCACCGCTGCGTCGAAATGCCCGCGACGCCCGCAGGCTCCGGGGAGGTAAGCGCACGTGCTGACGCTCTGGTCGTGGTCTTCTGCACAAGAAAGGACCTCAACCCCGAAGAGGTAGAGGTAGCAAGGTCGCTTGCCCGAAGGAGGGGGACGAGATCCTCAAGAAGTAGGTGGCAAAGAGGCGGCGAGTAGACGATAAGGAAAGACTGGGAAGGCCCGGCAACACGTGACCCGCACGTGTTGCCGGGCGCAAGAAGGAATGGTGATTCCGATGGGCCCGAGCGCGAGCCATGGCGTGTCGTCATTGTCGTCATACTGGAAGAATCGCGCCAGACGTCACGCGATGCTGACGGGTTACCTTTTCGTCGCCCCCGTGGTGGTGTATGTCCTTGTCATTCACTTCATTCCCATCGCGTCCTCGCTGTACCTGAGCTTCACCAACTACAACATTCTAACTGCGCCCAAATGGGTGGGCGTGGCGAACTACGTCAAGCTTCTGTTCCGTGACGACCTCTTTCGTAGGGCCATGAGGAACACGGCCCAGTACTCACTGGAGGTCCTACCGCTCAACATCGCCATATCTCTCGCGCTCGCGCTCCTAGTAAACCGGGCCAGCCGCGGGATAGTCATCTTCAGGACGCTGTTTTACTTGCCGGTAGTGACATCCATAATAGCCGTGAGTATGATATGGCTCTGGCTATATGAGCCGCGCACGGGGCTCATCAACCTTATCCTTGGAAAGCTCGGGATCGGCCCTGTCAACTGGCTGGGTAACCCCGCGCTTGCGCTTCATTCGCTCGTGCTCATGCGCGTCTGGAGAGGCGTGGGCTGGAACATGGTCATTTACCTCGCAGGGCTGCAAGGTATCCCGCAATACCTGTACGAGGCGGCGGATATCGACGGCGCATCAGGCCTGGGCAAGTTCCGATACATCACCTGGCCCATGCTGAAGCCGGTGACGTACTACATTATTGTGATGGGCCTCATAAGTACATTCCAGACGTTCGGCGAGGTGTACGCCATGACGGGCGGCGGGCCGCTCGACAGCACGGCCACGGTGGCGTTCCTCGTATACCAGCGCGCGTTCCAGTACTTCGAGATGGGAGAGGCGGCAGCCGTCGCGTTCCTGCTTTTCCTGGTGATCCTCGCGCTGTCGCTTGCAAACATCAGGTATTTCCAAACAAGGCTCGAATGATGGCAGGGCACGGCGCACGGTAATAGAGGAGGAGGCAAAGCGTGGTGCCGTCCCCCGAGGAAGCCCGGAGGAGGAAGCCGCGGGAGCATCCCATAGCGACGAAACGCGTACGCAGCAAGGAAGCAAGAGCGGAGCGGGGGTACGATATCGATGCAGAGTACAGGAACCTGCGCAGGGGCATCGATTGTGAATGGTTCTTCGGCAAGAGGAAATCTTGCCTTACACAGCACTACGCAAGGCGCATCGAAAGGCCGGTGAGCGGATAGTGGGATCAACTCGCAGGTTTACGCTGGATCTGAATGAAGCGAACATGCGTGAAATACATGAGAGCACATGCGGCGCTGAGCAAGTACGGTCAGGATCGCCTGGACCGCGTCCAAAGGTGCTTCTTGAAAGGCGCCGATCCCGCCTTCTTCGCTCCGCGTTGGCCAGCGCCGGGGTGTACGCTCTCCTGACAGCGATCGCCGTCATAATGGCCGGGCCCTTCGTGTGGATGCTGCTGAGCTCATTCAAGCCCAACCAGGAGCTCTTCGCGTATCCGCCGGTATGGATTCCGACCAAGATAACCTTCGAGCACTTCATAAACGCGTTCAGGTACACCAACTTCGCACGCTACTTCCTGAACAGCACCATCGTTTCGGTGACGGCTACGCTCCTGAACCTCTTCTTTTGCTCCCTTGCAGGCTATGCTTTCGCAAGGCTCGATTTTCCGGGAAAGAACCTCATCTTCTTCGCAATCCTCGCGACCATGATGATACCTGTGTACGTGACGCTCATCCCCCTTTTCATTCTGGTGAAGAGGTTTCCTCTGGCAGGCGGCAACAACCTCTTCGGCCAGAACGGCACCGGCCTTATCAACACATACTGGGGCCTCGTCCTTCCGTATGTTGTGAGCGTATTCGGGGTATTCCTAACGCGCCAGTTCTTCAGCTCTATTCCTACAGAACTTAACGATGCTGCGCGGGTTGACGGAGCGAGCGAGTTCGCAATCTACTCCAGGATCTATCTCCCGCTCAGCCGCCCGGTCCTCGCGACTCTGGCCATATTCTCCTTCACCGGCGTGTGGGACGATTTCCTGTGGCCGCTCGTCATAACGAACTCCGAACATATGCGCACGGTGCAGCTGGGGCTCCAGATCTTCAGGTCGCAATTCCTCGTTGACTGGGGCCCCCTGATGGCCGCAACGCTCGTCGTGACCCTCCCCGTACTCCTCATCTTCATATTCAACCAGCGCCATTTTGTAAAAGGAGTGGTCACAACCGGGCTCAAGGGATGAAACTGATCCCCCATAGCCGAACGGGGACCGCATCAGCGCGAGCACGGACAGAAGCGCTCGTAGCCCATGAGCTTCGCCGGCCCGGCGGCGGTGACACCGTAAAAGATGATTGGTTTGCCGCGCAAAACCGCAAGGAGATCCTCGACAGTCCCGTTGGCCAGCACCGTGCCGGTGGAGAGGACGAGGTCGGCCCACTCGATGATCTGGGGGTTGCGCTCGGCGCTTTCGATGATGACGCCCTGGCGGGACGTGCCGATGTTGGCCGGGTCCATGTCGGTGACGCGGACCTGAAGACTCCCCGCCCCTGCCAGGCCGCTCACTATCGCAGGCTGAAGGCCGATGACAGCGACGCGCGGCCGGGCCGGCCCTTCACCGGAGTGACCAACGGCAGTGACGCGACGGGCCGAGGCGCCGCCGCTTGTGATGTGCTCCACATGCTCGCGAAGGAGCCGCGCGCACTCCTCGGGCTCGTTGTCGCGGCAGTGAAGGGTGTGGTCGACTAGGCCGAGGTGGCGCATGACGGCGTTACAGGTGGCCACGAACACCGCGCGCTCGTAGTTGGTCCGCAGCGGGAGCGCGATGACGTCGGCGAGCCTGCCCTGGAACGGCGCGGGCATGTCGGTGTACGCCTGGCCGCCGCTGTCCCGGAAGCGCGCCTGGATCATGACCTCCTTGCCCTTGAGTAGCGGGAAGTCGCGCCTCGCCGGCGAGCCGATGGCCTCCTCCGGCGTGAGCGGCCGGGCCGTGACCACTTCGACCTCGTCGCCCGCGAGATCATGCGAATGAATCAGCTCTCTGAACTTATCCCTGCACAGATCAAGGACTTGCATCCTAGCTCGCCCTCCTTCGTCCATGTGTGCCTCGTGCCATCGGAGCCCCAGTCCCCGGGGAGTCGCTACAGAACAGATAGCCAACTCAAGAGCTAAGGGATGACACCGTCATGCCACCGCTTGGCGGCTGAGCGGGGCGCGCACGGCCCGCACATAGTTCAACTCTGAGCTCGGCCATGGATCACGTACACGCACACCACTCACAACGGCCTCCGGGTTGATGACCGGGCAGCCCTTTGTGCGTCAAGCCTGATCTACGAGTGCCTGCGTTCGTCCCTGGGTGGTCCCTGGGATCCCAGGATCTCCTGCGCGGTTGGTCCCTGAGGGACCAACCCCGAGCGAAATCTGGTCACCAGAGATCCACCCTCGTCGCGGTTCAACCGGCAAAACGCTGGACCTGGTCCCCTGGTGACCAGGACCCACGCAAAGATGGTCCCCAGGGAGCCAGGTTCGAGCACGACCTGGTCCCCAGGTAGCCACCTTCGCAGGTGCCCACGGGCGGCTGGTCCTCAAGGGACCAGGATTTGCGCGCAGGTGGTCCCTGGGGGACCAACCCCGAG
>JAAYXB010000010.1 GCA_012516125.1 Bacillota bacterium
CCGCCCTCCCCACCCTCTTCGACCATGGCGTCGAGAAGTTCCGCGGCGTAGCTTGCGAAAGCTAGCTTCACGAGGTCTTCGTGGAGGCGGGGAAAAGATGTCTTCACCTCGACCTGGCTTATGTTGTCAAGGGACTTGCCGGAGAACACCAGGAAGTCGGCGTGAGCGAACATCTGCGTGCTGCTGACGAACCTGCTCCGGGGCCTCCTGGCGCCCCGGGCAACCGCCCGGACTTTGCCCTTCGTGGGCGAGTAGAACGTGACGATCCTGTCAGCCTCGCCTAAGTTCCTGGTCTTGAGGACGATCCCCTCAGTTCTGTAGAGCGCCATGGCACTACCTCCAGGGAATCGCATCCCCATCGCGCATAGGGTTCCCGGGCTTTTCACAGTATATGCGATATCCCCTGCGGGCGCCTGGGATGCGCGTCTTGAGCACCCGCGCGCGCTCCACCAGGGTGATATCCCCTGCGGGCCCCCGGGATGCGCAGCGCGCCTGCCCGTGCCCGTTCGCGTGCGCCGCGTGCGCCGGGCCGGCTCCCTGTCGGGTCCCTGTCGCGCTGCCCACCGTGTTCACCTGCGGGAAAAAAGCGCGAGGAGAAGCGTCAGCAATACGCTCAGTACGATGCTGGTGGCAAGCGGGAAGTAGAAGGTGAAGTTGCCCCGCCTGATCAGGATGTCCCCAGGCAGCCTGCCTATGCCCGGGAGCCTGTCCGCAAAGGCAAGGATCGCTCCGAAGACAAGCAGCATGCCCCCGAGCACCATGAGCATCTTCCCAAGCGAACCGAACCCGTCCAAACCCGATCACCCCACCATCCGCCTGGTTGGTTCCGCCTTATTATACCACACCGGCGGTGGGCGACGAAGCTCCGTAGCCGGTGTGGTGGTGGTGTGCTGGTGCCCCGGTATGTCCGCGTGCCACGTGACGGGACCTTCGGGATTGGCGGCGAGCGAGTCTGGGAAGACTTAAGGGCAGCAACAGATCCTGCGGCGGAAGGTGACGCGAATGGACCCCATTACTCTCGGTTTTGTCGCGCTGGCCCTCGTTTCCCTCGGTCCGGGCCTCCTCTGGGTGTGGTTCTTTTACCGAAAAGACCGGACGGAGCCCGAGCCGAAGGTCCTCGTGACAAAGGCATTCCTGTACGGTGTCGTGTCGGTCTTTCCTGCGGCCTTCCTCGAGGCGCCGTTCCGCAGAGTCATAGCAACGGGCCGCCAGGATCTCGTGGCCCTCCTCCTGGTCTCCGTCCTCGTGGTGGGCGTCGTCGAGGAGATCTCGAAGTTCGTGGCGGTGAACCTGGCGGCGTACGACAACGCCGAGTTCGACGAGGTGATGGACGGCATTGTGTACGCGGTCGCCGCAGGTCTTGGGTTCGCCGCCACCGAAAACCTCTTCTACGCCACGACCTACGGCCTTGCGGTGGGAGTATTCAGGGCGTTCATAACCGACCTCGCGCACGCCTCGTTCTCAGGGATAGTCGGGTACTACCTTGGACGGGCGAAATTCGACGCCCGGCACGCCACGGGCCTCGTCGCGAGGGGCCTGGGTATCGCCATCGCGCTGCACGGGATATACGACTTCCTCATAATCAGCGGCATAGTCCCCCCTGCCTTCGGCATCTTCATGGTGCTCGCGACGTACGCTTACCTCAACCGCAAGATCGCCCAGGCCCGGAGGCTGTCGCCGTTTCGAACCCGTCTGGCGGCGACGACGGTAGAACCTCCGGCGGGATCTCATGCCGGCAGCGCGGCCCCTGCAGCAGCCCCCGGGATGACGCCTGGCCAGCCGGACTGCCTCGGCTCCACGGCGTCGGCGACCGCGCCTCCCGAAGAGGACGTCACAAGGAGCGAATCCTCGGGGCCCGCCGAGTGGTAGGGCTCCTGCCTCCCTCAATCGTGGCCAGGGGAAAGTGGTACCTTTGCGCCAGCTTGGCCGCGGACAGACCCCACACCCGCGCGCAAGGAGCGGAAGGAGCCCGGCGGCGCGGCACGACGCGATGCGACGCGACGAGGCGGCGACCTGGCGACCTGGCGACCTGGCGGCCTAGGAGCGAAGACCCGATGACAAACCCTTGGCCCGTATGCTAAGATTGTCGTGACGGGAGGGGTGAGAGATGTCTGGACATTCCAAGTGGGCTAACATCAAGCACAGAAAGGCAAAGGCCGACGCCGAGCGGGGGAGGATGTTCACCAAGGTCGCGAGGGAGATCCTCGTCGCGGCACGCGAGGGAGGCCCCGACCCCGAGGCCAACTTCAGGCTGAGGATGGCTATAGAGCGGGCCAGGGCCGTGAATATGCCCAATGACAGCATCATGCGGGCGATAAAGAGGGGTGCGGGCGAGTCCGGCGCGGAGACATATGAGGAGATCACCTACGAGGGGTACGGCCCCGGGGGAGTCGCTATCATGGTGGAGGTCATGACCGACAACAGAAACCGCGCTGCCTCCGACGTACGGCACATCTTCACCAGGCACGGGGGGAATCTTGGCGAGAGCGGTTGCGTGGCATGGATGTTTCGGAAGAAGGGTCTCCTCGTGGTCGACCTTGCCGACACCAAGATGAGCGAGGACGACTTGATGAACCTCGCTGTGGAAGCAGGTGCCGAGGATTTCAAGGTTGACGGCGCCACCGTCGAGATCACGACCGACCCTGCGGACTTCGAAAGCGTGCAAAAGTTCCTCAAGGACCACGGAGTCAGGTTCACCGTTGCTGAGCTGACTTGGGTCCCGCAGACCACGGTGCGAGTCACAGGCAAGGAGGCAAGGCAAGTCCTCAGCCTCACCGAGGCGCTGGAGGAGCTTGACGACGTCCAGCAGGTACACGCGAATTTCGATATACCCGACGAGGAGATGGAAGCGGCCGCAGAGGGATGACCTCCGGCCGCTTCGCGATGTCGGGCGAGATCCCGCGACCGCGGCGTCACCGTCACCTACGAACGGCGCCACGCGCATCCGGAGCCGGCCGCCTGGTCTCGCCCTGCCTGGGGGCGCGTTCGAATCGAGCAGGAGAACATGGCAAGTATGCCATGTTCTTTTGTTTGAAGGAATACTCCGCGCAATTCCGGGCATGATAGCCAGGGGATCTGGCGATTATTCGTGGAGGGGTGAAGTTGTGAACCGCAAGGGCAGGCTCGTGGCCCTGTGCGTCGCCCTCACCCTGGCGTCGGCGGGGGTGACGTACGCTTACCTCAGCCTGAAGGCTGCCCATAACATCGAACGCGCGCGGGAGAGGCTGCAACAGGCTCGCCCCGGGCCGAACGGGACATCTTTGCCCCCTGAGGGTCTCGAGGCCCGTCTGGAGGGACTCGCAGCGGCCGCAAAGATATCTTCTTCCACTGAGATCGTCTACAGGGTCATGTACGAGTGCGGCCATGAGGAAGTGAACAGGATGGCCGCCCCTCCGGAGATGGTGGGTCTCACCCGCGAGGAACTGGCGCACGAAGTTGCCGATTGGACCATAACAGAGTTCACGCCAGGCCGCGTGGTGATGTCCCAGAGGCGAGCCGGGATGTCCCCCGCATGCGCTTCAAGCATGCATATTGGGGAAAAGGACGGTTGGGTCACAGTATTCTATGGGGACCCCAGGCACCGATGCAGGCCCAAGAGCGTGACGCGGATAAAGGTGAGCAACCTCCCACCGGGCGGAAGGGACGACCTTCGCGCCGGGATACCCGTTTCAGGTGAAGAGGACCTGCTCCGCATCCTCGAAACCCTTGCAAGCTGGGCCGACGGTTAGACACGCGAGATGGGGGATGCCGAACGCAAAGGCGGCGCCGAACAGGCTCCGCTCCGGTCCGGGAAATTCGCGGGTCCACCTATTGACAATCCCGAATGACGTTCTGTAATATGGTATCGGATTGTTAGCACTCCCCCTCGGTGAGTGCTAAATTTCAGCCCAGAGGAGGTATGACGAGTGGTAAAGCCATTGGAGGACAGAGTGGTGGTCAAGCCCAACACCGAGGAAGAGCGCACGAAGGGTGGCATCGTGCTGCCCGACACCGCGAAGGAGCGCCCGCAGGAGGGTGAAGTGATCGCCGTCGGGCCCGGGAAGCTCTTGGAGAATGGCCAGAGAGCGCCGATGGACGTGAAACCCGGCGACAAAGTCATCTTCGCCAAGTACGGCGGCACCGAAGTGAAGATCGAGGGCGAGGAGTATATCATCCTCCGCCAGAGCGACATCCTGGCTATCAAGTAGCACACCATATTCCGAGCGCAGTTCCGGGCGCAGTCAAGAGGGGGTATACATACGATGGCTGCCAAACAACTCACTTTCAACGAGGAGGCCAGGCGCGCGCTTCAAAGGGGCGTTGACAAAGTGGCCTCCGCGGTCAAGGTGACCCTCGGCCCGAGGGGCCGTAACGTCGTGCTCGAGCGGAAGTTCGGGTCGCCCACCATCACCAAAGACGGCGTAACCGTCGCGAAGGAGATCGAGCTCGAAGATCCATACGAGAACATGGGAGCGCAGCTGTGCAGGGAGGTCGCGTCAAAGACCAACGACGTGGCCGGCGACGGCACGACCACCGCGACAGTGCTGGCACAGGCCATTGTGGCTGAGGGCCTCAAGAACGTCGCTGCCGGAGCGAACCCCATGTTCATCAAGAAAGGGATCGACAAGGCCGTCGAGGTCGCCGTGGAGGAGCTGAAGAAGTTCAGCATCCCCGTGGAAGGCAAGGATGACATCGCGCACGTCGCGGCCATAGCCGGCAACGATCCTGCCATCGGTGACAAAATCGCCGAGGCCATGGATCTCGTCGGCAAAGACGGCGTCATCACGGTCGAGGAATCCAAGGGCATCGAGATCACGGTCGAAAAGGTCGAGGGCATGGAGTTCGACAAGGGTTACATCTCGCCCTACTTCGTGACCAACGCCGAGGCCATGGAAGCCGTGCTCGAGGATCCCTACATTCTGCTCCACGAAAAGAAGATAACGGCCGTCGCTGACCTCCTGCCGCTGCTCGAGAAGGTCGCGCGTGCCGGCAAGCCGCTCGTCATCATCGCTGAGGACGTTGAGGGCGAGGCCCTGGCCACGCTCGTTGTCAACAAGATCCGGGGCATCCTGAACGTGGCCGCGGTGAAGGCGCCGGGGTTCGGCGACAGGCGTAAAGCCATGATGGAGGACATCGCCATCCTGACCGGCGGGACCTTCCTGTCCGAAGACCTCGGCGTGAAGCTGGAGAACGTTGATCTCAACATGCTCGGCCAGGCCAAGACGGTGAAGATCAACCGCGAGAAGACCACGATCGTCGAAGGCCGCGGCGACAAGGAGAAGATCAAGGGGCGCATAGCCCAGATCAAGAAGCAGATCGAGGAAACCGACTCCGACTACGACCGCGAGAAGCTCCAGGAGAGGCTGGCGAAGCTCGCGGGCGGCGTGGCGATAATCAAGGTCGGCGCTTCCACCGAGACTGAGCTCAAGGAGAAGAAGCACCGCATCGAGGACGCCCTCGCGGCGACTCGTGCGGCGGTCGAGGAGGGTATCGTCGCCGGCGGCGGGACGACCCTTGTGAACATCATCCCGGCCCTCGACAAGATCCAGGTGGAGGGCGATGAGAAGGTCGGCGTCCAGATCGTGAAGAGGGCACTCGAGGAGCCGCTCCGCCAGATCGCGAACAACGCAGGCCTCGAGGGGTCGGTCGTCCTGGAGCGAGTCAAGGGCCAGGAGAAGCCCGGCATCGGCTTCGACGCCATAACCGAGCAGTACGTCGACCTCGTCAAGGCCGGCATCGTGGACCCGGTCAAGGTGACCCGCAGCGCGCTGCAGAACGCGGCGAGCATCGCGTCCATGCTGCTGACCACCGAGGCCCTCGTGGCGGACATTCCCAAGGAGGAGAAGAACCCGCCCTACCCGCCCGGAGGCGGCATGGATTACTAGAAAGCGCGCGAAATGAGATGACAAAGCGACCCCGGACAGGGTTCCGGGGTCGCTCTTGTGTCACAATCTGCATGAGGATACCGGTCAGGAGCCACGATCGACGCGCGTCACCCTGAGGGTCTCGACCACGCCATCCGTGACCGTTACAACTTCGATGAGGGCGTCCGCCACACGGAACGTCCGGTGCGGGTCAATGGCCACCCCCTGCTCCTCCGCAAGACGTGCCACCACCCCTCCGAGGGTCTTCGCCATTGCTGATGGTATATGCACATCTGCGATCTGGCATACCGCGCTCACCGGGGTGGCCGCGCTGAATAGGTGCTCGTTGGCCTCCATTCTGGCGACGAACAAGTACTTCCTGATGGCGAAGAGCCCGCCGATCGCCGCCACGCCAACGAGGAATTCGACCACCGTCGTCTGCGGGCCGAGCATCTTTCGCGCTGCCACGTACATGAGAACCTCGATCACGCTGCCGGGCGTATGCCGGATGAGCATCATACCAAGCTCAAGCCCAACCACCAGCATGAGCACGTGGCTTATCAGGGCCTGAAAGGTGCTGTACGGGTCCTGAAGCGGAGTCCCGCTCGGCCGTAGCAGCAGGATCCCGAGATATCTCACTAGTTCCACGCTCCCCACGGCGACGCTCAGCAGCACAAACAGGGCAAGGACCGTTTCCCAAATAACGATCCCGCGTTGGATATAGCTTCGAGTCAGGACCATGTCCCGACTTCTGTGCATTCGCGCCGGACCCCCTCCTCGCGCCCTGGTCTTGATATGCATAAATTCTCCTCGATCCTGCAGATTCCTTCCGGGCCTGCAAGATCGGGGTCTCGAATTCGTACGGCTTGCCGGCGCGGGAGGCGGGCTGGGAGAGAAACACGGGGACCGCACCGAAAGGCAGCACCTTTACTGCCCTGGAGGAGTCTGCGGCTGGAGAAGGTTCCGTAGCTCCGAACCCTGCAACTGGATGTAGGTCTGTGGTACGTCGCCCATGATGAGGACCTCGGTGATCGGCACCTGGACCGTCACGTCCACGGTCGAGATGACAAGCGGCACTACCAGCTTGATGTGGGCCGCGACCTCGAGGTAGATCTTGTGCCGGATCTGGTTTATGCCCGCCTGCTCGAAATCGCTGAGTATATTCGTGGTCACTGTGCCGACAGGCACAACCGAGATGGGTATGCGTGGGCCGACGTTCGCCAGGATCTGGCTCCCGAGGACCTGCCCGAGGGGTATCCTCACCTGGGTCTCGGTAATTCTCTTGAGTAGCTCCTGTACGCGGATGGTCACCTTAGAGGTAAGACGGTCGATCTCGGCCGTGTTTGGCTGCACGAGGACGACCCGGCCCGTGCTGTCGGGCCTTAGCGCATAAAGGTCCTCCCACCGGATGTCCTCGGCGATCTCCGTCGCGACGGCCTGGGTCACGGCCTCCGTGGCAAGAACTCGGGCCTGGGCATTTGCGATCTGGTGCAGCGTCGGCCGCAGGCGCCAGTCCACAATGGCGAAAAGGAGGCCACCGACCACGGCGAGAGCCAGCACCCACCTCAGGAGCCTGTACCACCATGGCCGGCGAGGCGGTAGCCCCCGCCACCTTCGTGCGTGCGGTCGCCTCGGCGTGAGGGCGGGGCCTCTGCCGTCGCGCCCTGGCCCTGGGACCGGAAGCCCCCTTCGGCCATGCCCACCTCGCGCTGGGAGGACGGGCGTGGACGAGGCCTGGACCCTTGGTCTTCCCCGCGCAGGCCACCTGGGCCCGAAAGCTCTCGAAAGAGCCCGGCCAAGCTCCACCCACCACGCGTGGCGGGGAAGACCGCTCGACCAGCGACGACGCGCCATGTGCCCACGTCCCTCCTCTGCCCTCGCGAGTACCTCGGGCAGTCGTAAGGAGTTCGTGGTAGATCATATTCGCCATGCCCCGCAAAAAGGCCATACCTGGCAGCACCAAGACCAGGTCTGGCCGACCCCCGTTGCCGCCGAGCGCCTATCGCCAGCCGTCATCCTGGTCGCTTTTCCGCCACTTCGTCCGACGCATTGGCCGCAGCGAGCGATTCTGCTCCAAGGGCAAGTGCGAAAAACTCTCGCGCCTTTGGGGGTGCCGGCGACTCAAAGAGAGGCTGCAACACCGACAACCCGACTAATTCAGACGGACCCTTGTGAACCTGCGCTTCCCCACCCGGACCACCATGCCCGGCCGGACCGCCACGTGGGCCTGCGGATCCGTCACCCTCTCGCTGTCGACCCTCACCGCCCCCTGGTCGATGAGGCGGCGTGCCTCGCTGGTGCTGTCGACAAGGCCCGCAGCCACGAGGAGCTTCGGACACCACATCTTGCCGTCCACCAGGTCCGCGCTGGAGATGACCACCTCGGGAACGTCCTCCGGCAGCTCCCCTTTACGGAACACGGCATCGAACTCCTCCTCGGCGGCCTTCGCGGCCTCCGGGCCGTGGTAAAGCGCCACGATCTCGCGGGCGAGACGCCTCTTCGCATCCCTCGGGTGCAGCCGTCCGGACGCAAGCGCCTCGCGCACCGCCTCTATTTCCTCATCGGGAAGCGTGGTCGCAAGCTCGTAGAAGGTCATCATGACATCATCGGATATGGACATGGTCTTGCCGTACATCTGCGACGGCGGCTCGGCCACGCCGATGTAATTGCCCAGGCTCTTGCTCATTTTATTGACGCCATCCGTACCGACAAGGATGGGCATGAGCATGGCGACCTGAGGTTCCTGGCCGTACTCGCGCTGGAGCATCCTCCCGAAGAGGATGTTGAACTTTTGGTCCGTGCCGCCAAGCTCGACATCAGCGTTGAGCGCGATGGAGTCGTACGCCTGCATGAACGGGTAGAAGAACTCGTGGATGTATATGGGCTGTTCTTCGCGGAACCTCGCGCTGAACTCGTCCCGCTCGAGCATCCTCGCCACGGTGTACTTGGACGCAAGGTTGATGACGTCCTCAAACGTAAGCTTCGAAAGCCATTCGCCGTTGAATGCGATCCTGGTCCTCGCCGGGTTCAGGATCTTGTATGCCTGGTCCTGGTAAGTACGAGCGTTCTTCATGACCTCGTCCACTGAAAGCTGCCGCCTCGTCTCGGACTTCCCCGTGGGATCACCGATGCGTCCCGTGAAATCCCCGACCACCAGGACTACCTCGTGGCCGAGGTCCTGGAACTCCCGCAGCTTCCGGAGGACCACCGCATGCCCGAGGTGAATATCGGGCGCTGACGGGTCCAGCCCGAGCTTCACGCGGAGCGGCCTGGACGCGCGCGACGCCCGCTCCAGCTTCTCGCGGAGGTCTTCCTCTGACACTATCTCCGCGGTCTTCCTCTTCAGGATGTTCACCTGCTCCTCGACAGTCACCACCAATACCTCCCAGCCAGCGTTACGTTCAGTTTAGCACAGGCCGATCCCGGCGTCAATTGCGGACGGCGCCGGGCCACGTGTGCCAGCCGCTCCAGCATAACAAGTGAGGGTGCAGAAATGCCTCCGACTTCTGGGAGGGGTTGCCAGTGACTCGAAGAGAGAGTGCTCCACCGGCGACCGGGCGACTACTGGAACAGAGACAAGGACTAACGCACTCCCGCTTAGCGGGGGCGGGAACGGCACGGCTGCGCGGCCAGGCGAGCCGAGGTTGACGCGTGCGACGCAGGGTGTGGTATAATTGGGCCGGGTAAGAGACAGGGAGTCAGCGAATTGAATTGGGTCAGGAATCTGCGAGTATGTGGAGTACGTGCTCAGAGAGGGGCGGAGCGATGTCCAGGGGCATGGGGCGGATCATCTCCATCCTCGCCGTCGGCTTCATCCTGGTAGTGTGCGTGGCCTCCGGTGTCTTTGTGGGAGTTGTCATGGGAGCTCTGCGGAACATGCCCGCGCTCCAGGACCTTGAATATAGACCCAGCGAGGCTACAAGGATATACGACGTCAATGGCAAGCTAGTCGCGCGATTGTACATAGAGAACAGAGTGTGGGTCCCGCTGCGTGACATTCCGGAGTCCCTGCAGAACGCCGTCATCGCCATCGAAGACCATAATTTCCGCCGCCACCACGGCGTGAACTTCACTGCGATGCTGAGAGCGCTGCTCGTGGACCTCAAGGAAGGCAGGATCGTTCAGGGCGGGAGCACCATCACCCAACAGCTCGCCAAGAACGCTTTCCTGACGCACGAGCGCACGTTCACCCGGAAGATCCAGGAGTTCATCTACGCTATCCAGCTTGAACGCGCGTACACCAAGGACCAGATCCTTGAGCTTTACCTCAACGAGGTCTATTTCTACCCGGGGCAGGCCGTGTATGGGGTGGAGGCCGCATCCCAGGGCTATTTCGGCAAGCACGTGCGCGACCTGAACCTTGCCGAGTCGGCGCTCCTCGCGGGGCTAATACGAAACTCCCAGCTTTACTCGCCCACCAAGAATCCTGAGGCCGCGCGCGCGAGGCGCGCGACGGTGCTCTCACGGATGGCTGAGCTTGGCTACATCTCGCACGAGGAGGCGGATGCGGCTAGCCGGGCGCCACTTGGAGTCATCGAGAAGCGGTCCTCGAAGGAGGTTGCCCCGTATTTCGTGGACTACGTCCGGGCCCAGCTCCTCGAGAGATACGGGCAGGAGACGGTCTACAAGGGTGGCCTCAAGGTTTACACCACCCTCGACCTGAGGCTCCAGGAGCTTGCCGAGAAAGTGCTCCTCTCCAACCTCCCGCAAGACAAGCCCGACGCGAAAGGCCTCATGCAGCCCCAGGGCGCCATGGTGGTCCTGGACGCGCATGACGGATACATAAGGGCGATGGTCGGCGGGCGCGGCAACGACGAGTTCAACAGGGCTGTCCAATCGTACAGACAGCCCGGGTCAGCCTTCAAGCCTTTCGTCTATACCGCAGCCATACAGGCCGGCTACACCCCCTCCACGCTGCTTGACGATTCGCCGGTTGAGTACAACATCCCGGGTCAGAAAGAGCCCTGGGCCCCGGTAAACAACGACAACAAGTTCCGGGGGCCTGTGTCGCTACGAAAGGCCCTGGAGGACTCCATTAATGTGGCGTCGGTGAAGCTGCTCGACCAGATAGGGATCGCAAACGCTATCAAGACAGCCAAGGCGATGGGGATAACGAGCCTGGTAGAATCCGGGCGGCGCAACGACATGACCCTGTCGCTCGTACTGGGCGGGCTCACAAAGGGCGTCACGCCCCTCGAGATGGCTGCGGCGTACGCTGTGTTCCCGAACCAGGGTATAAGAGCGGAACCCATGGCCATCGTGAGGGTCGAGGACCCCGACGGCAACGTGCTGGAGCGCAACGTGCCTGTCAAGAAGGTGGTCCTGGACGAGCAGACCGCCTACGTTATGACGGACATGATGCGCGGCGTCATCACACGGGGAACGGGCAAGGCGGCAAATATCGGCCGCCCCGCAGCAGGCAAGACCGGGACCACGTCCGACTATACCAACGCGTGGTTTGTTGGATTCACGCCGGACCTCGTGGCGTGCGTGTGGATCGGCAACGACGAACAGCAAAAGCCGATGATATACGGCGGCGTGAGGATCGGAAGCGCGCGAGCAGCGATGATATGGGGCGCTTTCATGAAGGAGGCCCTGCGCGACACGCCGTCCGGCGAATTCCCCGTTCCGAGCGGCGTCGTGTTCACAAGGATCTGTACAGAGTCAGGCATGCTTGCAACCGCCTCGTGCCCGAGGACGGCCACGGAGGTCTTCATCCCGGGAACGGAACCCAAAGAGTTCTGCACTCTCCACGGCGGAATCGTGGAAGCATCGGTCTGCACGGAGTCGGGGTGCCTTGCCACCGACGCCTGTCCGCCGGACAAAATCGAAGTCCGCAGGTACCTGGCGTCCAGCGGCCTTCGGGTGCTCTCCGATGGCACGATACTAGCTGGAGAACGCATTCCCACGACGTACTGTCCGCTGCATGGATGGCACGGGGAAGCCCCGGGGAGCCGGGACGGCCCAGACGGCACTACTTACCGGGCGCCCGGGAACGGAAGCACAGCTACACCCCAGGATCTTACCGGCCCCTATAGGTCAAACCCTGACTAAGTGAGGGTGCGTTAGTTCTCGCCCCTCTTCCAGTAGTTGCCGGGTTGCCGGTGTTGCACTCTCTCTTTGAGTCACCGGCAACCCCTCGCAAAGTCGGGAGCATTTCTGCACCCTCACTTAGCAGCGTATGAGTTCGCCAGCTTACGAACCCACGCCTAAGCGAGAGGGCAAGAATGCTCCCGACTCTTTGGGAAGGGTTGGCAAACTGGGAGGAACTGACGAACCCTCACTTAGTTTCCCCGGATGGCCACGACAGTGACGCCGTCCCCACCTTCTGCGGGTCCCCCTGGCTCAAAGCCCCTCACGTGCGGATGGCTCCTTACGAAGTCGCGAACAGCCTGCCTGAGTGCGCCCGTCCCCTTGCCGTGTATAATCCTGGCCCTCGGCAGCCCTGCAAGGCATGCGTCATCGAGGTACTTATCCACCTCAGCAAGGGCTTCCTCCACGGTGAGCCCACGCAGGTCAAGCTCGCTCGATACCGCGGCCGCCTTCTCGCGGGCAACCGGCGCGATGAACACGCCGCCGGCCGGCGGCCCAGCCTTGCCGGGCTCCTCGTCGATGATGGCAAGGTCCTTCGGAGAGACGAAGAGCTTCATCGCCCCTACCTGCACTTCCACGTCTTCCCCGTCGCGGGGGATGCTCACCACGCGGCCGGAGCTGCCGAGCTTTGGCACATACACGCTGGCCCCGACCGCGATCTCACCGGGACGAAGAATCCTTGTGCGCGGCGCGGGCGCTTCCTCCCGCGCCTCGGCCTCCACATCAAAGGTCTCCTCGGCAACGCGTTTCAACGCCTCCCTCGCCCTGCGCGCCGCGTCGTCCACGGCGCTCCTGTCGACGGCGCCTTGCTTCAGCTCCTCGATGATCCGTGCCACGTCCTGCCTTGCGCGGGACACGATACGGGCAGCTTCGTCCCGGGCCTTTCGGAGTATCTCCGAGCGCGCCTCGCGCAGCCGCCGGGCCTCCTCGTCCCGCTCCCGGACAAGCTTCTCCATCATCTGCCTCTCGCTGCGCGCCCGCTCCCTGTCCTCCTCGAGCTCCCTGCGGCTCCGCTCCATCTCTGCGATCATGTGCTCGACGCGGACCCGGTCCTCTCCCAGCCGCGCGCGGGCTGAGTCCACGATCTCGCGCGGCAGGCCGAGCCGCGCGGCGACCTCGAACGCGCAGGAGCTGCCCGGAACGCCCACGATCAACCGATACGTGGGCCGGAGCGTCGCCACGTCGAACTCGCACGACGCGTTTTCCACGCCCTCGCGTTCATAGGCGAAGGTCTTGAGCTCGCTGTAGTGGGTCGTCGCGACCGTGCGCGCCCCGCGCAAGTGCAGGTGCTCAAGGATAGCTATCCCCAGGGAGGCCCCCTCAGCAGGGTCGGTGCCCGCTCCAAGTTCATCGAGGAGCACGAGCGACCCCGGACCGGCCTCCTTGAGAATCTTCACGATGTGCGTCATGTGCGACGAGAAGGTTGAGAGGCTTTGCTCGATGCTCTGTTCGTCGCCGATATCGGCGAACACCTGCTGGAACACGGCGAACCTCGTGCCGCTCGCCGCAGGGAGGTGCAGCCCGGCGAGGGTCATCAGGGCGAAGAGGCCTATTGTCTTGAGCGACACCGTCTTGCCGCCGGTGTTTGGCCCAGTCACCACAAGCGTGCGGAACCTCCCGCCAAGCTCCACGTCTATCGGAACGACGTGTCCTGAAAGAAGCGGATGCCTCCCTCGCCGGATCTCAAGGTAGCCGGAGGTGTTGAGCTCAGGCTCCACGGCGTCCATGTCGAGACTGAGCCTGCCCTTGGCGAAGGCGAAGTCCAGGGCGCCGAGGGCTTCGACTGTCTCCTGGATCTCGGCGTGCGCCACCCGCACCAGCCCGGACAGGTAGCGGAGGATCCTCTCCACTTCCTCACGCTCCTTCGCCTCGAGAGACGCAAGCTCGTTATTGAGCTCGACCACAGCCATAGGTTCAACGAAGAGCGTGAGCCCGCTGGACGATTGGTCATGTACTATCCCGGGCACCGCGGCGCGGTGCTCCTGCTTCACCGGCACCACGAACCTGCCGCCTCGCAGCGTCACCACCGGGTCCTGCAGGTAGCGCGAAGCCTCCGGCGACCGGATGAGCGAGTCCAGCTTGTCGCGGATACGGCTGCTCGTCGCCCGGATGTCGGCCCGGAGTCTGGCAAGGACCGGGCTCGCGTGGTCAACCACGTCGCCCTGCTCATCGAGGCACCGGGTGATCTCCCGCACGAGAGCGGGCTGCGGAGTGATCCGGGCGGCATGGCCGCGCATCGTCTCGAATCCTTCGCCAAGCCCAAAGATGAACTTCCGAAGCCGACTGGATGCGTCCATCGTCCAGGCAACGTCCAGAAGGTCCTGGGGCGTGAGGGTGGACCCCACCCTCGCCCGGGCTACCGCGGGACGGATGTCACTGATCCCGCCAAGAGGCACCGAGGGGTAGCTCGCGAGAATTGCCCGTGCTTCGGTGGTCTCGCGTTGCCTTGCCGAGACCTCATCAGGATCGGTGACGGGAGCAAGGGCAAGCGCGAGTTCCCGGCCGAGGTTGTTCGTGGCCGCGGCCGCCAGGCGTTCCTTAATCTTATGAAATTCCAAAACACGCAGGGTCCTTTCGTCCAACCGGCATCCCTCCGGCGGGCTGCAGGCGTTCTGCAACCTTGCCTTGCGGCCCGCCAGGCACCATTATACCACACGCTCACATCCCGGTACTGATGCTGGTGCTGCACTCGGGGATGCCGCTCTAGGCGTGGCGGACTTGTCCGGCAGGGTTACTCCTAAGTGAGGGTGCGTTAATTCTTGTCCGTTTTCCAGTAGTTGCTGGGTTGCCGGTGATTGCACGAGGGGTGTCAAAATCCGGCCACCTGCCCGACGGGCCGGATTTTGGCGAAGCGCGCCCCGCTTGGGGCGCCGTCCCCGAGTGCAACACCGGCAACCCCTCCCAAAGTTCGGAGCATTTCTGCACGAGACTGTTGAACTTCCCCAGCAGCTGGTAGTCTGGCCGAGCGCGGCGGCGGTTTTACGGGATTCAACAGGGCTGCCTTGCCATAATGTGGGAAACATCAACAGTCTCCTGCACCCTCACTTAGCCCTTGTGGCCCTCGATCTCACAGCATCTCACAGCCCCTGGAAGACCCGTGATGTACGCTACGTGCCAGACTGCTGCAGACACTATCGGAGGACGACAACGTGCTTGCGGGCTAACGTCTCCTTGCGATGACCTGCCGGGTGATGGCCGTCAGCGCGTCACGGGCGGGTCCCGCCGGGAGCCTGGACGCGCAGGCCGCAGCGCGCTCGAGGCACTGGCGCGCTCTCTCGTAGGTGAGGTCCACCCCGCCGCACTCCACGACCGCGCTGCGCACCCACAGGACCGACTCGGGATCAAACCGCTTCGACTCGATGAGGTCCCGTGCCCTGGGCCCGAGGGATTCGTGGGCGAGCAGCCTCAGGACCGGCAGGGTCAGCACGCCGCATACGAGGTCCTGACACGTGGGCTTACCCAGCTCGCGCTCGTCAGCTACAAAGTCCAGGGCATCATCGGTAAGCTGGAATGCGATCCCAAGCTCAAGCCCGTATTCACGGGCGTTTGCCGCTTCCTCGGGGGATGCCCCGCCGATGACGGCTCCGGCCCGGCAGCAGGCTGCGATGAGCCTCGCAGTCTTCAGAGTAATCCTGCGAAGGTAGCCCTCCTCCGTCTCATCGCACGAGAATGCGCACGCGGCCTGCTCCAGCTCGCCTTCGCACATGGCTGAGATGGCGTCGGTCATGAGCTCGACAACGCCGAAGTCCCTGTGCCGCGCAAGGAGCGCAAAGGCTCTTGCAAAGAGAAAGTCTCCGAGAAGGACCGACGGTCGGGCCCCGAAGAGCGTGTTCACCGTCTCAAGCCCTCTGCGCGTCGTGGACCCGTCGATCACGTCGTCGTGCACGAGCGAAGCCATGTGGATGAGCTCCGCAGCCGCGGCGACCTCGGTGGCCGCGCGGTCGCGGGCGTCGTCCGGCTCTCCGCCTGGTGCCGGCCTTGCCCAGGCCCACAGGACGACGAGCGCCGGTCGCAGCCCTTTTCCTCGCGCCGCGAGGATGTGGTCACGTGGGCGGGCGAGGTGCTTGCTGTCAGAGGAAAGAGCGTCCTCGATGATGCGGTCAACCGCCCGTATGCGAGCCTCCAGCTCCGGAGGAAGCTCCAGACTCCCTCTCACGTCATCATCTCCCCTGGTCCTAAGCAAGAGCGCAAAAACCTCCCGACGCTGGGAGGGTTGCCGGTGACTCAAAGAGCGAGTGCGTGTATAGTCTGGTCGCCCTGCGTGGGATGTATTCCCGGCGCCTGACAGCGAGCGCGCAAAGCCCAGCATACTTCCAGCATGTTCAATATCATGCCTTCGCTCACGCGGTGCTGGCTCGAATAACAGCGCCCCACGGGGACCATACTACATCTCTGGCCGGGGGTTTGTTCGCTAAGTGAGAGTAGAGGAGATGCTCCCGACTTTCGGGAGGGGTTACCGGTGACTCAAATAGAGAATGCAACGCCGGCAACCCGACGCCCGTTGGGAAACCAGGAGGGATTAACGAACCCTCACTTGGCAAAATCTACACGGGACAGGGAAAGGGCTGGTCCTCGGGTGCTCTCCACCGTGGTCAAGACCATGTTCATGTATGTTTTCGTCCTCTTCGTCACGCGGCTCATGGGCAAGCGCGAGATCGGCCAGCTTTCGCCCTTCGACCTCGTCGTTGCCATCATGATAGCGGACCTCGCCGCAATGCCTCTGGAGGAGAAGCGGATCCACATACATGACGCAGTCGTCCCCATCGTTGTGCTGGCAGCGGCAGAAGTGCTCTTTGCTTACATAACGCTCAGGAGCGACAAGGCAAGGGCGCTCATCAGCGGCCAATCCACCATCGTCATCAGGGACGGTCACATCCTTGAGGGCAACCTGCGGGAGCTTCGCTACAACCTCGACGACCTCCTGGCCGGCCTGCGGGAGAAGAACGTCTCAAACATCCAGGATGTAGAGTTCGCGATCCTCGAGGGTTCGGGGCGCCTCAGCGTTATCATGAAGTCCCAGGCCAGGCCGCTCACGCCCAGAGACCTCGGGATCACCACCGCGTACGAGGGGCTGCCGTACCCGCTCATCACTGACGGCAGGGTCCACTATCACCACCTGGACCAGCTCGGCCTCACCGTTGCGTGGTTGAAAGAAGAGCTGGAGAAAAAGGGTGTGAAGGACCCGTCCGATGTACTCCTGGCGACGCTGGACACCGCGGGTGAGCTGTACGTCGCCAAGAAGGAGAGGGCGGAGGTGCACGACCTCCAGTCGAAGCTGGGGTCTAAGTCCGATACGTCTCAATCTGATGAATAGGCGGGGATGCTTCGATGGAGTTATCAAAGGAGTTCCGAGACAAGTTCGTCAAGACGCTTCAGGGCAGGGACTACGTTCTGTACGGCGGCCTTCTCCAGCTTGCCCGTCAGCACGGGCTGAAGCGGATCACCACAAACATCGTGCAGATCCCATCGCCTGACAACGGCATGTACGCGGTAGTCGAGGCGGAGATCGAAACCGAGAACGGCGTCTTCAAGGAGGTGGGCGACGCCTCGCCCGAGAGCGTGAACAGGGCGATCCAGCCGCACATCCTCCGGATGGCCGCGACCCGCGCCAAGGCCAGGGCAATGAGGGACGCAGTGGGCATCGATCTCGTGGCCCTCGAAGAGCTGGGCGACGTGCTGCCACAGGATGAGGTCCCGGGACCGGAGAGCCCCGAGGACCTCATCCTCACGTTCGGTAAGTACGCCAGACGGCCTCTTGGGCACGTGGTCCGGCAGGACCCGGCGTACGTGGGCTGGCTCGCGGAGAACGCCCGTGACGAGGCGGTGCGAAAGGCCGCCCGCGACGTCCTCGGCAGGGCGGCCGCCGAGGACATCGGCGGCGGGGCGGAAGGCGGTATGGAGCCTGCTGAACGCGCCGAACGGCCGCCGGCTCACTGAGCGACGGCCCGCTCAAAGCAGCCCGACCCGTCTGAGGAAGCGGCAGGCCCGCCACATAGACCGTGCGTCAGGCCCGGCCTTATCGAGGAGGAAGGCTGCCAGGCCATCCAGTCCGCCCGCGGTGACCTTCGGGTCCGAAAGGTACATGGCGAGAAGGCCCTTTACCACCCCCTGGTGAAATGCCGGACGAGCAAGGCGAGACGTGGATTCCAGCGCCCTGTCCACGAAGTACCCCAGTCTCTCCCGTCGCTCCCTGGCATCTCTGTAGAAACTGACGAGGTTGAGGTCGCCCTCGCGGGCGTCTTCCTCCTGGTCGATGAGGTAGTCCAGAAGGATATGCACGCCACACACCCACGGGAAGTACGCGCGAGAGAGCCTCTCCACCGCCTCCGGACTCGGACCCGGGCCTCCGTGCGCCGCAAGGTTGAAAAGCGCAAAGATCGCAAGCGTGGAGCCTGAGGCGGCGGCGAACTCCCACCAGGCGAGGTCGGAAAGCCCGCCTCCCTCGCCCTCCTCGCCTGTCGCGCCCCCCTCGCGTCTCCACCACTCAACGAGCACGGGCACCCTGTTTTCCGTCCGGACATGCTTGCGTACCTGAAGGTCCGTATACAGTCGGGCAAGGCGAAGGACCTTGGCCTCGATGGCCGCATGGTACGCAGGAAGGCGCGCGACCTGTCGTCTGCACTCGTCCACAAGCGACCCAAGGTAGCCGCCGTCGGCCTTACGGGGATACAACCCGTAGTAGTCGTCCGCGTCGGGGCCGTCAAGAGGGCCTGTCGTCCCGGCAGGAGGGGCTGTCGTCACGGCATCGAGCATGGACTGGTGCAGCCTGGCAAATGCGGAGCCGTCGTCGACCCCGGCGCGGTCGCAGAGGTTGTCCAGATAATCGCTGATGGTCTGATAGGCAACTATGAGGGAAACAAGGCCGCTCGACGGCCGCGGGTCGAGGCTGTACACACACCCGCCTATGGCGTGGAAACGCTTATGGCGTATGCTGGAAAGGCCCTGCCTCCGGAGCTCCGGGTCGGGGCAACGTTCGAGCGCCCCCCTCCACCTCGCAAGCTCCCGGTCGACCCTCGGCACCACCCACAGGGACATGGCGCGTATGAGCCGCGCGGCGCTCCAGCGGGTCTCCCTGCTATGTTTGTGCGACATCACCCTCACCCGGCCGTAGTGTTGCCACGCTCACGCCCTGTGATTACGGCTTCGGGAAAGCCACTCGCGCAGTCGTCCGAGGGGCCAGGCGTTTACCACATGAGACCGCTCCAGCCAGCCCCGCCTCGCGACGCCGACACCGAATATCATGTACCCGAGCTGGTCGAAGCTATGGGAGTCTGTGTTCACAGCGAGCACGGCTCCGGCGTCCTTTGCCCTCCGCGCCCAGCCGGAGTCGAGGTCCAGCCGCTCGGGATATGCGTTGATCTCAAGAGCGACCCCGCAGCGAACCGCCTCTTCGATGACCCTCTGCATGTCCACGTCGTAAGCGTCGCGCCTTCCCAGCACCCTCCCTGTGGGATGTCCTATGATGTCCACGTTCTCGTTTCTTATGGCCCGGATTATCCTCTCGGTCATCATCTCCCTGGACTGCCTGAACGACGAGTGCACGGAGGCAACCACAACGTCGAGGCGGGCGAGGACCTCGTCCGGGAGATCCAGGGTTCCGTCCTTCTTGATGTCAACCTCTATGCCGGAAAGCACCGTGACCCCGTCGAGGTGACGGTTGAGGTCCGCGATGAACCCGGCTTGCTTCAGGACCTCGTCCCCGGTGAGGCCCCCGGCGATGCCGAGGGCCTTTGAATGGTCGCAGACGGCGATGTACTCATACCCCCTCGACCTCGCCGCCTCCGCCATGGCCTCTATCGAGGATATGCCGTCGCTCCAGTCGCTGTGCACGTGGAGATCGCCGAAGATGTCTTTCTCCTGGACGAGATCGGGCAGCCTGCCCTCGAGCGCCGCCTCGATCTCGCCCGTATCCTCTCTGAGCTCCGGGGGCACATATTGAAGCCCCAGCGCAGAGTATATGTCCTCCTCGGTAGCCACCGCAAGCCGCCCGCCATCCCTCAGGAACACGCCATGCTCGTTGATCTTGAGGCCGCGCTCGCGAGCAATGCCGCGGAGCCTTACGTTGTGTGCCTTCGAGCCTGTGGCGTGATGGAGCGCGGCGACGAACTCCGCCGGAGGAACCACCCAGACATCGACGTTCACCCCGCCGCGAGTTGCGAAGGAGCCCCGCTCCTCGCCAACACTGAGGATCTCGGAGACCTCATGCCACGCGCTCACGGCCTCCATCACTGGGCCGCCCTTCTCGGCCCCCACCACGATGTCAAGGTCGCCGCAGGTCTCCCGCCACCTCCGCAGGCTTCCAGCAGCGGCCGCCTCGCGGACCCCAGCCACCCGGGCCACCGTGTCGAGGACGGAGCGGGCGAGCATCACGCCGACCCCCAGCGGGATCCTGGTCCAGTGCTCTTCGCGCAGTCTCTCTATGGCCCGGATGATGTTCTCCGCGGTCTTCGCTCCCATGCCCGGGACATCCTTGAGCCTGCCATCCCGGGCGGCCTTCTCAAGCTCGTCCACGCTCGCAATCCCAAGGTGCTGGAACACCGCCGCCGCCGTGCGCGGACCTACTCCGGGGATCCTCAGCATGTCCCGAAGGCCCGGCGGCACCTCCCGCCTCAGCTCGTCGAGGAGCCTGAGCTTCCCTGTGCTTGCGAGCTCGGCGGTCTTCTTCTCGATAGCCTCACCTATCCCCTCGATGCTCTTGAGCCTTCCCTCGGCGGCAAGCGTTGCCGCATCCTCGGGAAGGCTCTCGATCGTGTCCGCCGCACGCCTGTATGCGCGAATCTTGAAGGGGTTCTCTCCCTTCAGCTCCAGAAGGTCCGCAAGCTCACGGAACATGGAGGCTATCTCTGCGTTGTCCATCGTCACACCACCCTCCCCGATCCGGGCTGCTGCCCCGTCTGCAGCGCCGCTCTCACGCCCGGTCCTGGGGCACAAGCTTCGGCAAAGACCCGCCGGGCGCCTCCCTACGCCCGCCGTCACTGTTATCTTTCCGATGAATAAAGGACGGTACCCCGGTGGGAAGGATCTCCTCGATCTTGCCATAGATGATGGGAGACGCATCGAGGAACTCCCTGGCGACGGACGAGCTGTCGATGATCTCGCGCAAACCCTTGACGGGAAGCGCATATAGCACGAGAAGCACGACCGCCACGATCGCGGCGCCCTTGACAAGCCCGAACAGCGCGCCACCGGCCGCATCCAGCCAGGACACCGGGGTGTAGCGAACGAGCCTGCCCCAGATCCACTCCGCAATCGTCACAGCGAGACCGACGCCAACGCAGACGGCGGCAAACCCGAGGATATTCGCAACTGCCCTGGAAACCACGAAGTAGTCGAGGAGGAACGTGCCGACCTTCTCGTAGTACTGAAAGGCCAGCACGACGGCGGCCACAAGCCCCGCAAGCCCCAGCACCTGCCGCACCAGGCCTTGCCGCAGCCCGGCGATGGCCATGAGGCCCACGAAGACCAGGATGAGAAGGCTCAGCCAGTCCACGTCGAATACCCTCCTCCTTTATCTTGCTTCCTCAACCATGCGCATCAGCTCTTCATAGCGCGCCTTCAGCTTCTCCAGGTCGTCGGCGAGCGACAGGCACGCCAGGATGGCCGCACGGCTCCGAGCGAGCCTGGGGTTTGCGGCCAGCGCGGCGCGAACCCGCTCGTCCACGGCTTTCGCCAGCAACTTCACGTATTCCGGGTCTGCGTCGGCCCTGATGGTGTATTCCTCGTCCACGATGTTCACAGTGACCCGGTTCTTCTTCGGCCCGCCCGCTCCTCGCTCAGCCTCACCCAAAGTGCCTGCTCCCATCATACGTTCGACGCTCCCTGCCGTGATCCGATATACTTATCTGTGCTCATCTATTTCTCTCCTCATCTACTGGTCAAGCACATTTATTCTACGGTGCGGCTCCGATTACCTCCCTCCCGAGCGGCCGTCCGCACGAATTTCCGCTCCCCAGACCCGGATCTACAGGATCCACAGTAAGGGAGTGACCGAAGTCACTCCCTTACTGTAGCCCCCAGCTTTTCAGTCAGAGCAGCCGAGATCGCCCTGTGAGCCTTCTCCACTTCCTCGTCGGTGAGGGTGCGCTCTGGACTGCGGTAGGTGATGGAGAATGCGAGGCTCCTGTGCCCTTCGGGCACTTGCGGCCCCTCGTACACGTCGAACAGCCTGACGTCCTCCACAAGATCCGCCCCTGCCGCGGCGATCTCGTCCCGGACCTCGGCGCTCGCGACGTCGCGACGCACGACAATAGCCATGTCCCTCGTCACCGCCGGGAACCTGGCAAGAGGCTTCACGCGTGGCACGGGATCCCTTGCGGCGAGAATGCTTGCAAGGTCAAGCTCCGCCACGCAGGCCCGCTTGCGAAGGCCGAGAGCCTCCCGGACGTCCGGGTGCAGCTCGCCAAGGAAGCCGATGTCGCCAATGTCGCCGTCGCTGCCGTCGCCATCCCCAGCCACCACGACCCGCGCGGTCCTCCCTGGGTGCAGCGATGGGTGGCTCGCGGCGACAAACCTGGCACCGCGCACCCCGAGGCCCTCGAGGAGCGTCTCCACAATGCCCTTCAGGTCGAAGAACCCCGCGTCGGCGGCCCCGCGCTCCCACGAAGGCTCGGCGATCCTGCCCATCACCGCAAGGCCGATCTTCGTCGGCTCACAGGGCAGGAGGTCCTCACATGCGCTGCCGCTGCCCGGTAGGCTATCTCCCCGCGCGCTCCCGGGAGCATCCTCGCGCTCGCGCCGCAGGTATACCCTGGCGATCTCGTAGATGGCGACGTCGTCCTCGCGGCGCGCAGCGTTTCTCTTGAGCACATCAAGGAGGCTCGTGAGAAGCGTCGTCCGCATCATCGTGTAGTCGCTGGAGAGCGGGTTGGATATCTTCACCGCGCGCCTCTCGACCTCGTCCTCGGGAAGCCGAAGCTCCCGGCATGCCTCGAAATTCGTGAACGTGATGGTCTCGACCTCGGAGAGGCCGCACGCCCTGAGGATCTCGCCGGCCCTCGAGGCCACCTGTCTCGCCGGATCGAGGCGCACCTCGGGAGGTGCCCCTTCGGGCAGGGTGGCCTCTATCCTGTCGTACCCGTGCAGCCTCGCGATCTCCTCGACAAGGTCCTCCTCCCGGGACACGTCCCGCCGGTGGTCGGGAACGAGCACGCGATATGCGTCACCGTCCTTGGACTCGATGATGAACCCGAGTCGCATCAGGATGTCCTTCATTTCCTCGGCAGGGATGTTCGTTCCGAGCAGGTGGTTCACGCGGCGCGGGCGGAGGGTCACGTAGACCGGCGCCTCGCGGCCAGGGTACGCATCCAACATCCCGAGGGCGATCTTGCCCGCGCCGATAGCGGCAATGAGGGCCGCGGCACGGTCTACTCCGATGCGGGCGTTCTCCGGCCACAGCCCGCGCGAGAATCGGCTCGACGCCTCGGTGCGCATCCGTAGCGCCCGCGAGGTGCGCCACACGCTCACGCCGTCGAAGTTCGCCGACTCGAGAAGCACCGCTTTGGTCCTCTCGCTCACCTCGGTTTCGAGACCGCCCATGACCCCGGCCACGGCCACCGGACGGTCGGCATCGGCGATGACGAGCATGTCCTCGCTCAGCCTGCGCTGCTCACCGTCGATGGTGGTGATGGACTCGCCAGGCGCGGCCCGGCGAACGACGATGCGCCGCCCGCCGACAAGATCCAGGTCGAAGGCGTGGAGCGGCTGGCCGACTTCCAGCATGACGTAGTTTGTGACATCCACAATGTTGTTGATGGGTCGGACACCTGAAGACGCGAGCCTTGCCTGCATCCAGCCAGGGGACGGGCCGATCTTCACGTCCGTCACGATCCTGGCGATGTACCGGCGGCAGAGGCCGGGCGCGGCGATCTCCACCGAGGCCATGCCCTCCGCGGCACCCCCCTCCTCGGGCACGGCAAGCTCCGGATGGCGGAGGGGCAGCGAAAACACGGCCGCGGCCTCGCGCGCTAGGCCGAACACGTTCAAAAGGTCTGGACGGTTGTGCGTTATCTCGAAGTCGAAAACGGCGTCCTCACCTTCGCCCGTAAGGGCCTCAACGGCGACGCCGGCCATGGTGAGCACGCGGGCGACCTCGTCCGCCGGGGGAAGCCCGGGCACGAACTCCTTCAGCCATTCATAGGGTACAAGCATGTCTCAACCCTCCCTCGACGCATGAACAATATGGGCGGGGTTTATGTGGAGGAACTGGCGGTTGAAGCGCATGTCGTTCTCCGCCAGAAGCCGGATGTCGTCAATCCCGTACTTCAGCATGGCGATCCTGTCGGCGCCCATGCCAAAAGCGAGTCCCGACACCTTCTCGGGGTCGTACCCGACGGCTTCCAGCACCTTCGGGTGGAAAAGCCCCGACCCCAGGATCTCGAGCCAGCCCGTGTTCTTGCATACACGGCATCCCCTGCCGTGGCAGATCACGCACGACACGTCCATCTCGGCGCTGGGCTCGGTGAACGGGAAGTAGCTCGGACGGAACCTGACCTTCGTATCGGCCCCGAAGAACTCCCGGGCGAACCTCGCAAGCGTGCCC
Source organism: Bacillota bacterium (assembly GCA_012516125.1). GTDB lineage: Bacteria > Bacillota > SHA-98 > UBA4971 > UBA4971 > UBA6256. Next base: position 24,475 of record JAAYXB010000010.1, read on the forward strand.
TTGAGGTCCCCGAACGTGATGCCCTCGTCAACAGCAAACCCGTCAAGCTGGTGGAACACTGGAAGGTGCGATGGATCGGACGCGTCCGACCTGTAAACCTTCCCCGGGATGATCGCCCGGACCGGCGGCTTTCGCCCCTTCATGACGCGCACGTCCACGCATGTGGTGTGGGTGCGGAGCACCACCTCATCGGAGATGTAAAACGTGTCCTGGATGTCTCGCGACGGGTGGTTCTTCGGGACGTTGAGCGCCTCGAAGTTGTAGTAGTCCAGCTCGACCTCGGGACCCTCGGCCACCTCGAAGCCCATGCGTCCGAAGATCTCCTCGAGCTCCTCGTAGACCATCCTTATCGGGTGCCTCGCCCCCACAGGCGGCCTCGTGCCGGGGAGTGTGACATCCACCCTTTCCGCCTCGAGCGCCTTCGCCCTCTCCAGCGCTGCCACCTCGTCGCGCCGCCGGGTCAGCATGGCCTCCACCGATTCGCGGGCCTCGTTGAGCAGCTTCCCGAGGGCCGGGCGCTCCTCGGGAGGGCATGCGCCGAGGCTCCGAAGAGCCGCGGTGATCCTACCTTTCTTCCCGAGGTACCTGACTCTCACCTCGTCGAGCTCCGCAAGGCTCGACGCCGCGGAAACCTCGGCTGCGGCTTGCGAGATGATCTTCTCTACGTCGTCGCGCATCTACCGAACCCTCCCTTATCCTTGCGTGCCCTGCCAGGCGCACGCCTGCCTGTGCTCCGGCTCGTGCTCCCGTTCGTGCTCGGGCTCGTCCTCGTCCCCGTGCTCGTGCTCGCGTTCGTGCTCATGCTCGTGCTCGCGCTCGCGCTGCCTGAGCCGCTGCGCGGCAGCCACCACATGGGGAATGGCGTTCCACATTTCCGCGACCCGGGTGTACTCTGGCGACTTCGAAAGCCAGATGAGGAACTCGGCCGTGCCAGAGCTTCCGAGCACCGGCGACGGGGTCAGCCCCAGGATGCCGAACCCCTTCTGGTCGAAGTGGCTCACCAGGCGAGCAAGCACGTCCCTGTGGACGCCCGGGTCGTCGACGGCGGCTGGCCTCGAGTCCTCAAAGAGGGGCTTTATGAGCGCCACTATGTCGCCCCTCCCGACGATGAGGCGGGCAATGATCGGAACCGCCTTCACGAGAGACAGGTAGGAGAGGTCGGCCACTGCCATCTCGGGCGGCGGCACGAGGTCCCCCGGCTCGAGGTCGCTGATGTTTGTACGCTCAAGTGAGACGACCCTTGGGTCCACCCGTAGCTTTCCCGCAAGCTGCCCGAAGCCCACGTCAACCGCGTACACGAGCCTCGCGCCCCGTTGCAGCAGGCAATCGGTAAAGCCGCCGGTGGACGCGCCGGCGTCTAGGACCACCTTTCCCGTGACGTCTATCCCGAACTCGCGGAGCGCGTGGTCCAGCTTCAGCCCGCCACGCCCCACAAAGGGCATATCGATGCCTTTCACCCGCACGTCGGCATCCGACGGCACAAGGGTGCCGGGCTTATCCTCGCGCTGTCCGTCCACAAGGACCTTGCCCGCCATGATGTAACCGATGGCGGCTCGCCGGCTGTCGAAGAACCCGCGTTCCACCAGGAGTTCATCAAGTCGCCTTTTCTTCGCGTATCTCACCACGCGGCTCATCCCCTTCCCTCCTCTTCTCTTGCCACAACACTAATCTCCTTCTCACGACACAAAAGCCACAGTCTTCCAAGGGACGAAGACTGTGGCTCCGCGGTACCACCCTTCTTGGCAGGCCTGCTGCAGTCATGAAACACGGTCAGAAAAGCAGAGCCTGACCTCTCATTCGCCAGGCACAGGCCGTGCGGCCGATGCCCTCCCCTCGTAACGGTGGGGTTCCGGCGCAGCCTACTCGCGGCGCGACGTCTCCGCCGCGCGACACCTCCGTCGCGGTGCAAAGAGCCCTTCTCTCGGGACCTCAGGCTCTCATGCACCCAGGCGGCCTTGCCTGCCGCTTTCAGCCTGCAGCTCCGGAGCGAACTTCAGCGGAAGCCGGCCCGGGCGCGCTCGCAGTCTTCGACGCACCCTCCCTTGGGGCCTCATTCCGCTTACTCCTCTCCGTCATTGCCTGTGCATCACGTAACAGCGTATATCAACCTACCAGTCCAACTCGTTGAACCGTCTCCGCCAGACTTACCAGGCCTGCGGTGTATGCCCCGGCGGCTTGCGGTGCATAGCCTTCTTCACGTGCCGGAACGGATTCCTCCAAGGAGCGCTTCATCGCAAGCCCCGGACTTCAAGTCCGGCGCGGTTGCCACCCCTGGGAACCGGCCGCCGGACTCCATCGCCCGGCCGGGCCCGTCAACTGCTCATCCTATGTATCTTGCTGTACGCGCCTCGTGCGATCCCCTCTCACCTGCGGGCGACCCGCCGCCCGCTGATACCGGCTGCTACTGAGTAACCAGCATTCTATAAATGAGGTACGCCGTGATCGACCCTGTGAGCTCGAAAAGCCGCCAGAAGAAGTCCGCTCCCAGCATCAAGGAACCACGTCCTTTCAGAGGTGTCGGTCGGACTCTTTGGGTCTCATTATAGCACAGCGAATCCCCGGCCCGCAACAAGGATTCTCAGGCTTCCGCGCCACACCCTCCCCGGCCTGCGGTTCTCTGCCTCGTGGCCTCGTACATGAGGATCGCGCCAGCCACCGCAACGTTGAGCGACTCCAGCCCGCCCGGCATCGGAATCCTCACGCGGCCGTCGCACATTTCCAGAACATCCTCGGACGGCCCGAACGCCTCACCACCCACAAGAACCGCGCTCGGCCCGGTGAAATCCCAGTGGTAGCACACCGTCTCGGCCCTGACATCCCCGGCGACGACACGAAGCCCACGCGCTTTGAGGAACGAGACGGCCTCAGTCGCATCTGCACGCTCCTCGGTCGGCATCCGGAACAGGCCTCCCATGGTCGCCCGGACGCACTTAGGGTTGTAAACGTCCACCGTTCCCCGGGTGACAATGATACCTGCCGCTCCCAGCGCCGCGGCAGTGCGGACGAGCGTGCCCAGGTTGCCCGGGTCGCGCACGCCGTCCACCACGAGGACGAGCGGGTTCCCGTCCAGGCGCAGCGGCTCGTCGGGCATGGCGGCCACGGCCACGATTCCCTGGGGGGTCTCGGTGTCGGACACGGCGGCGAGCACCTCCTCTGTGACCGCGGCGACCTCGGCACCGACCGCCTCCAGGCGCTGCAGGAGCGTCTTTCCGCGCCCAGATCGAAGAAGATGCGGGGTCACCAGGACCTCGTATATCCTGGCTCCCGCATCCACAGCCTCCTCGATGCTTCTTATGCCCTCAAGCAGAAACCGTCGCGTCCCGGCCCGGTGCTCGCGGCGTCCGAGCTTCCTTATCTCCTGGACCCTCGGATTGCGACGGCTCGTTATTATGACCGCCACCTGTTACTGGCCACCGCCTTACTACTGGCCACCGCCGCCGCTTGCCTTCGCGAGCTTCACAAGCTCGCCGAAGGCGTTCTGGTCGTTCATGGCGATCTCGGCAAGGACCTTCCTGTTTATGTCAACGCCCGCCTTGTGCAGGCCGTCCATGAACCGGCTGTAAGACATCCCATTCATGCGGGCGGCAGCGTTGATCCTGGCGATCCAGAGCTTCCGGAAATCCCGCTTCTTATTGCGCCTGTCCCTGTACGCGTACTGCAGGGACTTCATTACAGCCTCGTTAGCTCGCCGGAAAACCTTGCTCTTCGCGCCGGTGAACCCCTTCGCCATCTTCAGGATCTTTTTGTGCCGCCGCCTTGTGACAAATCCGCCTTTTGCTCTCGGCATTGTAGACTCCTCCTCAGGTTCAGCCTGGACCAGCTTGCGCCCTTGCTCCCTCTTCTATGCGTGCCGCAGGAGCCTTTTCACCCTCGCCGCGTCTCCGGACGCAAGCACAGCGGGTTCCCGCAGGGACCTCTTTACCTTACCGGATTTCTTGCCAGTATTATGTCCGCCGTAGGCCTTGTCCCTCATGATCTTGCCTGAACCCGTAACCCTGAACCTCTTGGCGGCTCCTTTGTGAGTTTTGACCTTGGGCACTTCAAGTCTCTCCTTTTCCGGCACACACCACACCAGGGCGAGGTGCTGCCTTCTCGATCTGCGCGCGTTGCGCGTGGTCTACCCTGTCTGTTTCGGAGCGAGTACCATGATCATGTGCTTGCCCTCTACCCTGGGCTCTCGCTCGATGACTCCATAATCCTTGACCTCTTCGGCGAGGTCCAAAAGCAACGCCCGCCCAATGTCGGCGTGAACGATCTCGCGGCCACGGAACCTAACGGTGGCCTTGACCTTGTCCCCGTCCTGAAGAAACTTCTGAGCATTCCTGACCTTCACCTGGAAATCGTGGCCCTCGATCTTCGGGGTCATCCTGACTTCCTTAATGTCCATGGTCCGCTGCTTCTTCCGGGCCTCTCTGTCGCGCTTCGCCTGCTCGTACTTGTACTTGCCATAATCGAGCAACCGGCATACGGGCGGCTTGGCGTTGGGCGCGACCTCAACGAGGTCAAGGCCTCTCTCCGCTGCGATCCGGAGGCCCTCCCTGACCACCATGATCCCGAGCTGCTCGCCGTTCTCATCGATGAGCCTGATCTCCCGGGCCCGGATCGCCTCGTTCACCCTCAAGTCTTTGGCGATTGTGCCTCACCCCCAGATTCAATAACTCGCGCACAGCGCGATCATTCCCGAGTTTCCCTGACTCCACGACGCCGCAGCGCTGCAGGCCGCATCAGATCGGCGGGGCCGTGGCGTATCACACCGGCCGCCACGGCGCGGCGCCGCGTCGGCCGCGGCGTCGCAGAGCGTGTAGCACCCCGCATAGCATGCATAACGTGCACAAAGAACGTGCATAACGTACACAGAAGACCGGTACGGAAAGAGCGGGCCTGCCGCCCGCTCATGGCATAACGCCACGCCATGACGCAGCCTGTGCCCCTTCCCCGGCACAAGCTGCGAGAACCTGTAACCTTGCTGGCAACCCGGTTTTGTTGCCTCTCGCGCACCGCTGCTCATCGAGGCAAGCGCCGCAAGGTGAGAAGCAGACGGCTTCTACTTGTACCTGCACTCTATGGTGTTTGTCTCTCCCGCTTTACCTGGCTCGCCCAGCGAAACACTGGCAAGGTATAACGCACCGCCCCGACCGGGGATCCCGGCCGACCATAGCGCTTCTGAGTATAGCACAACGCATGCCCGCGGTCAATCGTGGTTTCGAGCGCTCGAGCGCCTCGCTCGTCTGTGTGCCCGCAGAGTGCAACACCGGCGGCCTCCCGGAACACCTCACCCCAGCAAAGCGGCACAGTTCGGCCCCCTGGGACCTCCTCACACCTTGGAACCTGCTCAGACCTTCTGCTCGACCTCCCGCATAAGCCTGGCCTTGAAATCGGCTAGCGCCATGGGGCCAAGGTCGCCCTCGCTTCGCGAGCGCACCGAGACTGTCCCCTGCTCGGCCTCCCTGTCACCCGCCACCAGCATGTAGGGCACCTTCTCGAGTTGGGCCTCACGGATCTTGTATCCCACCTTCTCGCTGCGGTCGTCCACCTCAACCCGGACCTTCGCCTCCATAAGCTCCGAGGCAACTTTCCGCGCGTAGTCGATGTGCCGGTCCGCTATCGGGATGACCCGCACCTGGACCGGCGCGAGCCACACGGGGAACGCTCCGGCGTAATGCTCAACCAGCCCGGCAACGAACCGCTCCATCGACCCCAGGACAGTCCTGTGAATCATCACGGGCCGGTGCGGGGCGTTGTCCTCGCCGACGTACTCAAGGTCGAACCGCTCCGGCAGGTTGAAGTCCACCTGGATCGTGGGGCCCTGCCAGCCGCGCCCGAGCGCGTCCTTGACCTTCACATCTATCGCTGGACCATAGAACTTGGCCTCGCCCTCCATCCTGGTATATGGAAACCCCTTTCGCTCTAGCGCCGCCACGAGCGCGCCCTCGGCCATGTTCCATACATCGTCGGACCCCACGTACTTCTCCTTGTTGGCCGGGTCGCGCACCGAGAGCTCCATGTCATAGTCCTTGTAGCCGAAGGACTTCATCATGAACTGCACGAGGTCGAGCACGCCCACGAGCTCATCCTCGAGCTGGTCCGGGCGCATGAAGAGGTGAGCGTCGTCCTGGGTGAACCCGCGCACGCGGAGCATGCCGTGAAGCACACCGCTGCGCTCGTAGCGGTACACCGTGCCGAGTTCGGCCCACCTGATGGGCAGGTCGCGGTAGGAGCGGGTCCGGGTCTTATACATGAGGATATGGAACGGGCAGTTCATGGGCTTCAGGAGGTACTCGACGCCATCTATGTCGATGGGCGAGTACATGTTCTCGCGGTACCAGCCCCAGTGGCCTGATATCTCCCACAGGTCGCGCCGGGCGATGTGGGGCGAGTACACGAGCTGGTAGCCGCGCTTCAAGTGCTCCTCACGCCAGAAGTCCTCGATCACCTTGCGGATGATGGCACCCTTCGGGTGCCAGTATACGAGGCCCGCCCCTGCCTCCTCGTGGAGGCTAAAGAGGTCGAGCTCCTTGCCGAGCTTGCGGTGGTCGCGCTTCTCCGCCTCCTCCAGCACGTGCAGGTGGGCCTGGAGCTCGGCCTCGGATGGGAAGGCCGTCCCGTAGATGCGCTGGAGCATCTTGCGCTTCTCGTCGCCGCGCCAGTAGGCACCGGCCACGCTGAGCAGCTTGAACGCCCGGAGCTGGCCGGTGGAGGCGAGGTGCGGGCCGCGGCAGAGGTCCACGAACTCGCCCTGCCGATAGATACTGACCACCTCTTCGTCGGGAAGGTCCTCGATGAGCTCCAGCTTGTAAGGCTCATCGAGCTTCTGGAAGAGCTGGAGCGCCTCGTCACGCGAGATCTCCTCCCGCACTATCGGCAGGTCCTCGGCGACGATCTTGCGCATCTCCTCCTCGATGCGACCGAGATCGTCGATGGTGAAAGGCTCGGGCTTGTCGAAGTCGTAGTAGAACCCGTTCTCGATGGCCGGCCCTATGGCGAGCTTCACCTCGGGAAAGAGCCGCTTCACCGCCTGGGCCAGCACGTGGGCGGTGGAGTGCCGCAGGATCTCGCGGCCTTCCTCGGTGCCGAGATCCACCGATACCTTCGCGTCCTTCGCTCTCGCATCGTTCACCCTGGCAGCCGGTTGAGCCATTCTTCCGTCACCTCAGTTCATTTCGGTGTTCATTCCTGTTACTGCCCCACGCATTCATTCCACGCCGGAATCACGGGTCCGAAGGCCACGTGGGGTTCCGACCTTCCGCCCAAGTAGCACAACTAGAGCTGCGCGACCCCGTGTGGTTCCGTATCTCGCAAAGCATTGTTATCGCTCTGCAGTATGGAGCAGTACCCCGCTTTAGCATGCACCTGGATCTGTTGCAACACCTCGTCGTGGCTGCCTTCCCCGGCACGCAGCACGGTCCCGCCGCCTCTGTCGAGCCTGTGTGCAGCATTCGACGCATTCCGTAACAGACACACGCTGCCTGTCTGAGTATGGCCTGTGCACCCCGACGGTTAACAGGTTTCCAATCGCGCGACAGATCGCACCACGCCGTGCCGGACACCCGGGACGTGCCCTGGGTTCCCCGCCCCGGCATAGGCCCTGAACGCTCTCTGCCACCTGGACGGTGTCAGCCTGCCGTGGTGCTTTCCAGAAACAGAAAACAGAAGCCCCCGGCCCTGGAAAACTCCAGGGACGGGGGATGATCCCGCGGTTCCACCCTGATTGGCATCGTCCTCTAAGGTTCCCCGGCCTGCAGCCGCCGCAGCCGCCGGGTAGCCCGGTCGGTTATGCCGCAGGCAGCACAGTGAACAACGCCCTCTCACCGGGCACGCTAACGGGTGCTGCCGTCGCCGGCTACTCGCGCGAGGGAACGCGCTTTCACCGCGAGGCTCGAAGGGGGTTTTCGGCGCCACGTTGCCGGCGGGGGCTTCCAGCCGCCGACCCCCGCTCTCTCTCGGGCGCTCCGCCTACTCGTCCTTCTCATCGCCATCCCACGACAACTCGCTTGTTACCGCAATTATAGGCAAGCCGTCTCTACCTGTCAAGGCCCGATCGCATCAGCCGGGCCAACAACACCTGCGCCAGTAGGAAGCTCAGACGGTCAAGGCCGGCAAGTTCGGCCGCCAAGCCGGCAGATGTCCTGTCCATCTCGTGCAGCTTTGCTGCCATTGCCATCCTTGCTTCTCGGGTGAACTCGGACTCCGACATCTTCAACGACTAAGTGAGGATGCGTTAGTTCTCACCCCTCTTCCAGTAGTTGCCGGGTTGCCGGTGTTGCACTCGGGGACGGCGCCCCAAGCGGGGCGCGCTTCGCCAAAATCCGGCCCGTCAAGCCAGTGGCCGGATTTTGACACCCCTCGCGCAATCACCGGCAACCCCTCCCAAAAGTCGGGAACATTTCTGCATCCTCACTTAGTGACATGGCTATGGGATAACGACACGGCTTATGCCGTGCCCGTCGGGTTTGTCTTGCGCTGCACACGGAACCTCCGACCGTTCACGTGCCAGCAAAGTGCCCCTGCCGCTTCGTAACATTACTACCCGGCCCTTGTCGATTCCTCCAAAGAATGGTGTCGCTTCCGAATTGTATTTATCGTGAGATGTCCCGAGCTTTCCTGGCTTGCATGGCCTCATGTGGAGGGCTGCGGTCCATTCGTCACGAAGCCCACAGAGAGTACGCCGCCATCAGGCGGCCTTTACTGTCATGCGTTCTGACAGGCGATATGGACATCTGAACGGTTGCGGCAAGGAACTCGTTTCGACAGAGCGGATAAGTGGGGCGTCACAGTGGACCGCCGCTGCGGGACGATGCGACGCACCCCTGTTATCAGCAGCTGGCAGAGTGCTCGAAAGGCGCGCATGGGTCAGCGATGGCACCGTTGCGAGCTTAACCCCAAGCTAGGTGAAACAAAAGCTGGCCGATATGCGCAACATGGTTCGTTTCAGAGCAGGCCCTTCGGGCACCAGGGATGTTAATGACGGTAGAGAGGGGTTAAAGGAACTCTCAACAAGGATCACACCACAGGCGTCTATGTGAGGAGGCTGTCCGTGTAAGCAGGCTAATTTGGATCAGTGCGGCCGCTTGCAGGCAGGTGAGCTTTGGCGTGGTGCGCCGCGCAAAGGCGGCAGCCGGGGCACACCGACACGCGGTCCTCGAACACCCTCCGGACCGTGTCGGCGACACCTTCGCCCCGGCCGAGGTGAAGGATAATCTTCCTGGGGGACACGCTTATGAGCGCACTCATGAGGAGGTCCTCGTAATCGACTTCGGCGTCCACAAGATCGGGAGCGATGCCCTCGAGGTAGTCGTTGTCCACGACCTTCCCGTCGCTGTCGAGCAGCCTGAAGAGGCCGCCCGGCCTCACTACGACATGCACCTCGTCGAGCTTTGGCTCCTGGATGTCCACGAAATACTTGAGGAGCCTGATGAACTCGTTATATTCCCGCTCTATCATGTAATCGTCTACGGCGGCGTCCGCGGCCTCGCGCAACTCCTCGACGAAGGCTTTCAGCCTGAAGCGCACGAAGCCGTCAAGCACGAGGCAGCTTGCGGTGTCGAGGTAGTCCAGGACCTTGAAGAGCACCTCGCTTCTCCGCCGCGTGAAGGCGCGCGACGTCTCGTCCCTGTCAGCTCCGCCCGCGCAGCCATCTCCGCCCCCGCTCTGACGGGCAAGCGCAGCGGCCGCGCACGCAACGATCTTCTCCTGCTCTGCCCCGTCGAAGTATGGGTAGCGTTCACGAACGGTCCTGGCCACAAACTCCTTTGCGACATCACAAACGATCGCATCGGCCAGGGCGCTTGCCACGTGATAGCGCACAAGGTCCCGCTGGCCCGCCGGGATGCCGCGGCCAGTGTCACGCAAATGGAAGCACAGAAATGTGAGAGGTCCTGCGGACCTCTCGGTCATGTCAACCTCAATTCCCTTATCACACAGCATCCGGACCTTGCAGGCGAGCCGGTCGCGGACGGCGTCCGTGTGATCCTGGACCCCAATGGCGATGAGTTCCATCAGGATCACGCCCCTTCCCCGAGTATTATATGTCCGGCCCGTACCTCATATACAGTCAAGGTCGGGGCGGCTTCCTTGCATTATCCGGCCCGGCCAGATTTGTCCAGACATGCCGTTGTTATGCAAGCTATCATGCAAGTTCTTATGCAAGTTCACCTTTGAAATCCGCCCCCAAGACGGAGCAACGGGGTTGCAGTCGCCACCGGGCGACCGGGACGAGGACGCAGCCACAGGGAGCCACGGCCGGCCACGGTCAGCCATGGCCCGCCACGGACACGGAGTTGATGCTGCCTGGAGGAGTCGATGGCGCATGGGCCCGGATTGGGACCCGGACGCGGACCCGGATCCGGACCTGGACCCGGACGCGCGAGGGAGACTACCGCACGGCGATCCCGTGCCTTTCTGCCGCAAGGTCAAGGAGGGCAAGGACCAGGCGTTCGTATGAGTAGCCCGCCACTGCCGCCGCTTTCGGGAAGTCGCTGTATCCCTCCTTCATTCCCGGAAGCGTGTTCAGTTCCAGGATGTACGGGCGTCCTTCCCTGTCCACGCGGAAGTCCACCCGGGCGCAGTCGGAGCACTCGAGCGCGCGAAAGGCCTGAGCAGCGAGTCGCTGAAGTTCCTCAGCGAGGCTCACTTCGATATTAGCAGGGCATTCGGTGCCGATGACGTCCTGCGATTTCAGTTCGTGGGAGTAGAAGCCCCGCGCGCCCCTTCCTGCGGCAGCGAAATTGACCTCGACGACAGGCAAGGCCATGGGCGGACGGTTTCCCAGGACTCCGACGGTGAACTCCCGGCCCTCGATGAACTCTTCGGCCAGGACGGGGCCGCCGTACGCTGCGAGGGTCCGTTCGAGGACGTGCCTGAGCGTCCGCTCATCGTCCACCACGCTGTCCTCGGAGATCCCAACGCTCGACCCTTCCCGGGCCGGCTTCACGATGAGCGGAAACCGCAGCATCGCATCGAGGGGCGTCTCCGGCGTGTAGAACGCCTGGAACGCAGGCGTGGGAAGACCCTCGTGACGCAGGATCTTTTTCGTCGTATGTTTGGCGAGGCCAAGAGCGTGGACCTCTGCGCTGGACCCGGTGTATCTCACCCCCACAAGGTCCATGACGGCGCAGACCTGAAACTGCGAGGCCCTGCCCGCCGCACCAGCGTAGGTGTTGAACACGATATCAACACCAGCGGTCTTGAGCCGCTCCATGAACCGGTCGTCCACAGGTATCTCTACAACTTCGTGCCCTGCCTCCGCCAGGATACGCGATATAGCGGCGGTCGTGGCCTCCTGCTGAGCTATGCTCCGGCCGCGTTCCACCTCCGTTCCGCCCTTTCCGGGGCGCGCTGGCCCCGTCGCATGCCTTTCCTCGGGAGCGAGCGTGAGCACTCCGACTCTCATGTCAGCAAGCCACCGTCCTTCCTGTGGTTGATGCCGATGCTAAGTGGGGGTGCGTTAGTCCCTGTCCCTTTCCCAGTACTTGGCGGGTTGCCGGTGTTGCACTCGGGGACGGCGCCCAAGCGGGGCGCGCTTCGCCAAAATCCGGCCCGTCGGGCAAGTGGCCGGATTTTGACACCCCTCGTGCAAGCACCGGCAACCCCTCCCAAAAGTCGGGAGCATTTCTGCACCCCCACTTAGTAGTTTTTCAACATGGAGACCGGAGAACCCTCCCCGGCACGTTGACCCTGACCCCGACCCTGGCGATGGCGCTGGCGCTGGCGCTGGTGCCGGCGCTGACGCTGACGGTGATGCTGACGCTGACGGTGGTTGCACGCGCCCCGTGCCGTGGGACGAGAGAAAACCACGGGAACCACGGAGCAAGCTCCCTGCACCCCACGAATGCCACAAATGTGCACGAAAAAGGGGGGACGCAGAGGGGCGCCAGCAGCAGCGCCTGATTGCGGCGAGAGCAGCCAACGCAGACGGCCGCGCAGCAGTGGCAGCTCCTCACGACGTGCCTCCCGATGTGCACGGGCGGACCACCCCGGCCGTGGGGCTCAGGTTGAACTCCCTCCCTGGCGAACCACAGTTCCCCGCTGTGTCGCGAAATACCTCAAGATCTCCATGGGCAGCGGGAAGAGGATAGTGGAGTTCTTCTCCACGGCGATCTCGGTCAGGGTCTGCAGGTACCTGAGCTGAAGCGCCGTTGGCTCGCTCGCGATGACGAGCGCCGCCTCGCGCAGCTTCTCCGATGCCTGGAACTCCCCGTCCGCCGATATCACCTTCGCCCTGCGCTCCCGCTCGGCCTCAGCTTGCTTCGCCATGGCCCGCTTCATGCTTTCGGGGAGCTCAACCGCCTTTATCTCGACGGCGGATACCTTCACGCCCCACGGGTCGGTGGCCTGGTCCAGCAGGGACCTTAGCACCTCATTCAGCTCCCCGCGCTTTGCAAGCATGTCATCGAGCTCGTGCTGCCCCAGGACGGAGCGGAGGACCGTCTGGCCGAGGAGCGTGGTGCTCTGCACATAGTTTGCTACTTTGGTTACAGCCAGAGTCGGATCGTAGACGTTGAAGTAAACGACGGCGTCCACCATCACCGGGACGTTATCGCGGGTTATGATCTCCTGCCTGGGGACGTCGATGGTGAACGTGCGCAAGTCCACCATCCACAGCTTGTCGATACCGAAGGGAAAGGTCACGTTCAGGCCCGGCCGGAGGACGCCTGACAGTCGTCCGAACCGAAAAAGCACGCCGCGCTGATATTCCGGGATGATCCTGGGCATCCTGGGAAGGACCAGGATCGGAATGAGGAGCAACAAGAACGACAGGACCGTCCCTGCCACGCTGAACGTGAACAAGCCCCAGATGAGGCCCAGCACGAGCATGAACACGAAAAGCAATCGTACCCTCGCTATGAGCGCGAGGACCGCCCACAAGCCCCACCACGCCGCCACGAACCAGAACACGAGCAGGCAGATCTCGCGAAGTCCAGGCACCAACCTGGCCACCTCCTCCTTACGCTTCCTTCACCTGGCTTCGGACCTCGGGATCCCGGGCATTGTTACCCCCGGGATCGCAGGCATTGTTACCGAAGTGAGCCTGCCTTCCTCCCCAACCAGGCGACATCGGCGCCGTCCGACGTCGGGATGGAGCGCTCGCCGAAGAACCGTGCGCACGAGATCTCTGCAAGAGCTTATCGGTTGAGGCGCGGGTACGACGGAGGGCTACCTGATCGACATCAAGTGAATCCGTGTGAAACAGCGAGAAGGGCCGGCGCCAGAGTAGCGGCCGGCCCCAGTCGGTCCAGTCGGCAACGGAGGCTGTTACGCCCTGGCGGCAGGCGCCGCGGGAGCGCGCCTCACAAGGAGGTCCGGGTCCACGTCTTCTCTCTCGGTGGCAGCCACCAGCGCCGCCGCTACAGTGTCGTCCACCACGTTCACGCAAGTCCGCGCCATGTCCAGGACCCTATCGATACCAGCGATGAGAGCTAAGCCCTCAAGCGGGACGCCAATGGCGCTGAGCACCATGGTCAGCATGATGAGCCCTGCTCCGGGCACTCCTGCCGTCCCGATGGATGCTAGGATCGCAGTGACAGCAAGCAGGACATACTGCGAAAGCCCCAGGTGAACGCCAAAGGCGTTCGCGAGGAACACGGCGCACACCGCCTGGTAAAGCCCGGTCCCGTCCATGTTGACCGTGGCTCCCATCGGAAGCACGAACCCTGCCGTAGCCTTGGAAACGCCCGCCTCCTGCACGACTCTCATCGTCACAGGCAGCGTGCCCGAACTCGAGCATGTGGTGAAGGCCACGAGCGCCGCCTCGCGAATCCGGTAGAGATAGCGTAGCGGCCTAATGCCCCCGATGAATCGCAAGAACGCCGAGTAGACGATCCCCACCTGCAGGATACAGCCCAGATAGACGACAAAGATCAGCAGCGCAAACGGTGCAAGCACCTTTGCTCCAAAGTTACCGACGGTCCATGCAATGAGCGCGAACACGCCCACGGGAGCGTAGTACAGAACGATGTCCACTACGCGGTACATAGCCTCGGCGAGACCCTCGATGGCCTTCTTGATCGGGTCGGCAGCCTGGCCGGCCATGCCCATGGCGACCCCGAAGACGATGGCGAAGAAGATAATCTGAAGGGCGTTTCCGCGCGCGGCGGCGTCAACCACGTTGGTCGGAACGAGCTCGAGGACGATCTGCGAGAACGGCGGTGGTAGCTTCGGCTCCACCTTTGCGAGCTCTCCAAGGGTGAGGCCGACGCCGAGGTTAAACGCGTTCGCAAGAAGCAGTCCGATTATGACGGAGCATATCGCTGTGGCGTAGTAATAGATGAACGTCTTCAGCATCATCCTGCCGAGCTTGATGCCGCCGACCCCTGCGACTCCCGTGGCGAGGGTGCTGAAGATGAGGGGCACCACGAGCATCGAAAGCAGCCTGATGAAGAACGTCCCGAACGGCTTCAGCCACTCGGCCTTCGGCCCGAGGATGAGCCCTGCGACGATTCCCAGCAGGAACCCTAAGAATATGTAGAGCACAAGCCTTTGCCTCTTCACACAACTCACCTCCTCTCCTGTACAATTGCAGGCGGAACCTTGTCGCCTAGCCCCGCCCGCTCCTTTGACACCTCTATTCGATATGGCACACGGAAATTCCTTCCGCATAGGCCACGGGGTCCGACGGCTGTCAAACGCAAGCGCCAGTCGAACGAAGAATGCCACTCACCGGCCCGGCGTGGGCGAAGCTCAACCAACCTTGATAAACAACGAAAAAGGGCCCTGGCGATGCGGACCTCGCACGAACGCAAGTCCGCGCCACCAGGGCCACTCCTTCAGCGGCTACCCCTTACGCGGCCACCCCTCCTGCCGCGTTCCGGCAACAAGGCGCAAAAATGGTGCGACGTGCTGGAATTGAACCAGCGACCTCAGCGATGTCAACGCTGCGCTCTAGCCAACTGAGCTAACGCCGCACTTCACTAACCGTATCGCTTCAGGGCCTTCCCCAGCCCTGTGCGCACATTCATTGTAAGGAATCCTGTCGTGTTTGTCAAGCCCAAGAATGGCCGCGTGCCCGCCCGATGCGATGGCTGCGCCTCTCGTGTCACGTGGGAGCGGCGGCTCGCCTCACTAAACGACCAAATGACTTTTCGTCTCGTCAACTCTTCGACTCCTCACCGCTTCACCTCTTGGCCCCTTCATCTTATTGCCTCATCGCCTGGTCACCTCTCCGTGAACAACGTCCTCATCCTCCCGCTCCGCACGCAACGCCCCGCAAAATCCTACAAACGCGCGCGAGGCCCTGGTTCGTCCATGGACCTCCGCCGAAGGCCTCGCACGCGCTCATGCCCCGCCCGAGGTGGACCATGCCTGGTCTGAACACCCATGCCTGAACACCCTTGCCTGAACACCTGCGAGTTACTGTGTCGGCACCTTACTTACATGAATACGATGACCTCTGGAACGCCGATGCGCCTCAGGAACATGTACTCTGTCTCAGACACCCGGACGACAGAGATGTTCCCCGGGCTTCGTGGGACAAGTCCCACAAAGAAGCCCACCGGAGCTATGCTGAAGATAAACAGCGTGACTGCGACGCCGCCGATTATCTGCCGAACGGCGGTCTCTGCATCCATGGGTTCTCAGCCCTCCCTTTACATCAATAAGGTGGCCCTCCCATGCCGGGCATCCCTGGCGACCCCGGAGCCATAGGCTCAATCACCCTGCATTCCGGGATACCGACCCGCCTGAGGAAAGCGAACTCCTCAGCCGTCAATCTCACTATTGTGACTCTTTCCTGAACCTCGTCCTGGACAACGAGGAAGTACTGGTTCATACCGACCCTGAACACGCAGTGGAACACGATGCGCACGCCCATCGCCTGCATCGTCTCGGCCTGCTTTTCCATGTCCTGTTCCCCCCTCCGTGGTGATAGTCCACCCTATACTATGAGACCGCGAGGGAACCTGTTCATGTAGGGCCGGTGTCCTGTGTGTGCCAGCGTCTTCCATATCTTTCGGACTACCGGGGGGAAAGTGGGCCGAGAAGGGCGCCTGTCTTGCGCTCAGGTTGCGTGGAGAACCGCGAAGGACGTCTGATGTCCGCCCCCGACGATGGCAACAACGTGAGAACGCCCCGCGGGCGGCGCGGGACGGGCGACCCGGCGCGCGGCCTACCAGGTTTGGAAAGCCGCTTGCCAAGCTGAAGGACCTTCGCCATGACGAACGGACGTCCTGGGAATTCGGCGCACCGTTAGGGACAACGGTCTTGCGCTAAAAGCGACTGGAAAAAGTGGCGTGAAGACGAGGCACGTAAGCCGCGTAGCAGGCCGTACAAATTAATGGAGGCGACACCCGGATTCGAACCGGGGATAGCGGTTTTGCAGACCGCTGCCTTGCCACTTGGCTATGTCGCCTCACCACGGTATATATATAAACTATGGAGCGGAAGACGGGATTTGAACCCGCGACCCTCGCCTTGGCAAGGCGATGCTCTACCCCTGAGCCACTTCCGCTCGAATCCTTGATCTCTTCGTGCTGGCCCGTGGGACTTTCCGTGCCAACCGGTCAACCCCCGGCTCGCGTATCTTAGTTTACCACGTTCTCGCCGGACTTGCAATACCCTTTTGACCCGCTTTTAGCACGCATCTGGCCTGCCTCACGCTCTTACCCGCTGGCACTACTCTCGATGAAATCAACTCGAGGCGGCCGTCGCTGGCAGTCTAACCCCTGGCAGGCCGGGGAATACTGTGCTTAAGAACCCGCTGCTCAGAAAGGATGAAGGATGATGGCGCTCAGCGAGGAGGATCGCCACCTGGCCGAAAGGGTCCTCGAGTCCATCAAACAGGACGCCGGTCTTTGTGCTTATGAGATAAACGTAACCGCCCGCGATGGAGTCGTCCACCTCGCGGGCATTGTGGACGTGCAGGCCGAGAAGATGCGGGCTGAGGAGATCGCGGCCAGGCTGGACGGGGTCGCCGCAGTCGAAAATGACCTTACCGTCTGCGCAGACGGGCAGGTCACCGATGATGACGTGAACTTCGAAGTCTCCGAGGAACTCAGGCTCGATCCCCGCGTGGACTTCGGCCGGGTCTACGCCGAAAGCAAGCGCGGCGTAGTGCACCTCTATGGCAAGGTGGACTCCCTTGCTGACAGGCAGGCGGCCATCAGCGCGGCTGCCAGGGCGCGAGGGGTCAAGGAGGTGGTGAGCCACCTGGAGGTAGCCGGCGGAAAGGGCCTCGACGATCCAACCATTACAAACCGGGTTCGAGCAGCTATTGCGGCGAAGAGGGGGATCGACTCCGAGCTCATCTCCGCCACCACACGCCACGGAGCGGTCCGCCTCGAGGGACGGGTCCCCAGCGCGCGCCAGGCCGAGTTCGCAGAAGAGGTCGTTCGGAACACCGAGGGACCGCGGCGAATCGATAACCTCCTCATGGCCCCTCCTCCAGGGACAACAGCACCAGAGCAGGCAGCGCATGAGGTCAGACAGGCCCTGGCAAAACACCCGTCTCTCGCAGAGCGCGTTTCCGTCTCCCTCATGGACGGAAAGGTCGTGCTTGAAGGTGAGCTCGCCGACCTTGAGCAGAAGCGCACCCTGGAGAAGCTGGCGAGGCCCATCGTTGAGCGGTTCGGAAGAGAGGTCACGGGGCTCGACATGCGCGTCACCGTTGACACCCGATAACCCATAGCCAGGCAGGCGATCCACTATGTGTCGCGGCCCATTACTGACACAGCTGGACTAGTACCGCGTTTCACAATTTCCGTCAGCTTTTCAGTCCTGCGTCCCGCACGCTCGCAAGTGCGAGCAACACGGCACCCTACACGGTCTTATGAAACGGAGTACTAGCCTCAACGGGAGCGTTGGAGGGACACCAACATCGAAAGGCCCCTCAAAACACTGGTGCCGAGGGCCGGAATTGAACCGGCGACACGCGGATTTTCAGTCCGCTGCTCTACCAACTGAGCTACCTCGGCTAGAAAAATGGCGGAAGCGACGGGATTCGAACCCGCGATCTCCTGCGTGACAGGCAGGTATGTTAGACCAGCTACACCACGCCTCCGCGAAACTCTAATACAATTATCGTGTTTACATCTGGTGGGCGAAGGCAGATTTGAACTGCCGACCCCCTCCTTGTAAGGGAGGTGCTCTCCCAACTGAGCTATCCGCCCGCTAACCATTGGCTTGCGCCGCACCCAATGCTCCCGGCGCAATACCGATTATAAACTAACCTGCCGGGTGAGTCAATAGCAGTTTGCCGTTTTGGCCGCCGTCCGCTTACCACCCAGGCCACGCTACACGTGCCGGCAACGCGCCGTCGATGTGATCCCTTCAAAGGCAAACACACGCGGCCACGACCCAGCGACCGCGTAGCGCGAGGGGTCCTCCATCCCCACGGACGCGGCGCCACAGGCGCCACCGCCTCAGACTACCTCGCCGTGCTACCTCGCCCTGCGTGACGCGTTCGCCACCCGTTCCAGAAGGTCGATCTCCTCCAACGCCCTGCCAGCGCCCATCACAACGCTCATGAGCGGATTATCCGCGCACCTTACCGGCATCCCCGTCTCCTTGGAGATATAGCGGTCGATCCCGCGCAGAAGCGCACCCCCGCCCGTGATGACTATTTCCTTATCTATCACGTCGCCTATGAGTTCGGGGGGCGTGTTCTCGAGCGTGCTACGAACTCCAGCCGCGATCGACGCCATCGGCTCGGCCAGCGCCTCTCGCACCTCCTGCGATGTCAGGGTGATGCTCTTCGGAAGGCCGGTGACGTAGTCCCTCCCGCGCACCTCCATCGAGAGCTCTTCTTGCAACGGCCAGACCGAGCCTATGCCGATCTTCACGTCCTCCGCCGTGCGCTCACCGATCATGAGGTTGTAATTCCGTCGCACATGCCGCACGATGGCCTCATCCATGTCGTCCCCGCCCACTCTCACGGAGCAGCCGGAGACGATGCCGCCGAGCGAGATCACCGCCGCATTGGTCATACCGCCGCCGACGTCCACCACCATGCTGCCAGTCGGCTCTTGCACGGGCAGGCCCACGCCGATGGCCGCCGCCACAGGCTCCTCGATAAGAAACGCCGCCCGGGCACCCGCCTCAATCGTGGCATCGATGACCGCCCTGCGTTCCACCTCGGTCACGTCGGCCGGAACCGACACGATGACCCGCGGCCGCACCAGCGCTCTTCCGCGGCAGCCTCTTCTGATGAGGTAACGAAGGAGGTGCTTGGTCATCTCGAAATTCGCGATGACGCCCTGCTTCAAAGGCCGCACCGCGCGAATAGCTCCCGGCGTCCGCCCGATCATCTGCTTGGCCTCGTTGCCTACCGCCAGCACCTCACCGCTAACCTCGTCGATGGCCACTACCGACGGCTCGAACATGACGACGCCGCGCCTTGTGACGTATACAAGCGAGTTCGCCGTGCCCAGGTCTATTGCCATATCGCGGACAAAGAAGCTGTACCCATTACGCGCCACAGTTCTGTGCTCCTTTTTTTGCCCTCATTCTCCTGGCCTCATTGTTTGTTCAGTATTGAGAGCCTGTTATCGCCCTGACTTTGAGCTTTAGGAAGCTGGGCTTTCTGTTTTTTTGGCTTCTTCTTCTCCCTTTTCGCCGGCACCTTCGTACCCACGACGCTCCCTCCCTGGATCGACTCGGTTCTGCATGGGACGTCAAGACTCTCAACAAGCTATTCTATACTACTCCCGCCATTCCTGCTATTCCCCTGCTCTGAACGACCGTTCCCATCACTTCCCAGGCGCACTGCGTCCACCAGCGCTGTAAGGGCCAGGCCTGCCTTCGCGTGTATGACCACGTCTGCTCGACTGTCGTAGCCTGTCGGCATCAGGTTTATGATCGCGAGATGCGACGCCAGCGCCGGAAGGTAGCACACCGGCGCCACCTCGAGGCTGGACCCCACCGCAATGAGGAGGTCACACTCTATCACCGCCTGCTGGGCAAGGACGAAGTCAATGGGGAGAGGGTCTTCGAAGAGCACCACGTCCGGCTTGATCATCGCCCTGCACGCGCTGCACCTCGGTAGTTCACCGCGTCTCACCGCGTCCAGGACGAGCCCCATGTCGTAGGTTTTCCCGCACTTCACGCATGTGCCGGTCCGCAGGTGACCGTGGACCTCGAGGACGTTCTTCGACCCGGCCCGCTGATGGAGTCCGTCGATGTTCTGCGTGACCAGGACATCAACAAATCCCATCTCCTCCAGCGTGGCGAGGGCCCTGTGTCCGTCGTTCGGCTCTGCGGCCTGCGTCGTTTCACAGAGCTTGAGGATGAACTGGTAGAAAGCCTCCGGCCTCGTGCGAAAGGCGGTGGCGGACAGCACAGCCATAGGGTCGACTTGGCTCCAAAGCCCCGTCCCAGGGCTGCGAAAGTCGGGAATGCCGCTCTCCGTGGATATGCCTGCCCCGGTGAGGACGACGCATTTCCCAGCGTTCGTTACCATCCGGGCAAGCTCCACGATCTCGCGGGAAATCGAAGACGGTTCCTCAGGGACACTGCTCTCCGGCATTCTCTCTCCCCTCCACCGGCGGTAGACTGTGGTCCACGCCTGGTCCCGGCCTGCGGCCTCCAGCCTCGCGGCGTGCGGCCGGCGTCCGTCGCCCAATAATAAGGCAGGCCAGCGCCAGCCGGGCACGGCAGCGTTCGTCACTCAAGCCCGCGCAGCTCGACCGCGAGCTTTCTGCGAGCGTAGTGAAACAAATACTGCTGGGCGTAGCCAGCGAGGTCGCCAAACCTCTCTCGGGCGAAGTGCGCTATGGTCGCCGTGGATACTTTACTACCGCCGAAATAGAAGTACCGCATCACCCTCGTCATCCATACGTCGATAGGGAACGCCTGGTAAGACCCAAGCGAAAACAAGAGGACGCAGTCGGCGACCTTCTCACCCACGCCCCGAAGGCTCATCAGCTTGTCCTTTGCGGCCTCGTACGCAAGGTTACGGAGGCCTTCCAGGTCGATGTCGCCGGACGCCACCCTCTCAGCCGCGGCCTTCACGTACTGCGACCTGAATCCCGCTCCGCACCTCACAAGGTCAAGGACATCTGCCGAAGCGAGCTTGCCAGGCGTGGGAAAACTGTAATAGGAGGTGTTCCCGAACTCGTCGCCGCTTTGCCGCGCGCCGCCCTCCTGCTCGATGGGATCGCCATACGCCCGTGCTATTCGTTCCACCGCGCGCCGGATAAGCGGAATAGCGTTCCTCGCCGAAAGGATGAACGACACCAGGCACTCCCACGGCTCCTGCCTGAGCAGGCGCAGCCCGGTGAACGACCTCACCGCGCACTCGAGCACCGGGTCCATGTCGCAAAGCCGTCTCTCAATACTCGCGTGATCCACATCAAGTGAGAAGTATTCGACCGCAAGTCGGATGTCCTCGTCGGACGCCGGCCTGGCGAGGACCAGGGAGTCGCCTTCCTGTCTTGCCCGGAGGACCCTCCCGCGCACGACGCCGGTGAACACGTCATCCTCTGCGTCCCATCTGAAAGCCTGCCCAGACTCCAAAGTCTCCTTGAGGTTAAACGGCGAAATGCCCGAGATGACCACCTCATCCCGACGCATCTCGATCCTCGGCACTATCAAGCTCACTTCGCCCTTTCTTCGAGCTCTCGCAACAGTCTGCCCAGCTCGGCCAGGGACTCCCCGAACCCCGCGAAGTCCCCCTCACGGAGCCGCCTGTTGGCGTCCTCATACGCCCGAACGGCCCGGCCTGCAAGGTCGGACACGGTCGCAGCCCTCTCCTCCGGCAACGCTTGCGGCGGCGCCGGGGCAACCTGCTCCGGCACCGCAGGCACTCGCCGCCCCTCGGGCGCGACACCGAACACCGCGGCGAGCGCGCCCTCCAGCGTGGTATCCATGGCAACAGCATTGCCGAAAGCAGCTATCACCCTCTTCAACTCCGAAAGCTCGCTCCGCTCCGCGAGGAGGTAAAGCGGTTCCACGTAGAGGATGGAGTTTTCGACCGGGATGACCAGAAGGTTCCCTCGCACGACCCTGGACCCACGCTGGCTCCAGAGGGTAAGCGCCTGTGATATAGCGGGGTTCTGGTCGATCCTCGACTCCACCTGCATGGGTCCATATACAAGCCGATCCTTGGGGAACGTATAAAGCACAAGCTGACCATAGCGCGGAAAGTCGTTTCGCGCGGCAAGCCATGCGATCATGTTGTCTTTGCCCGATGGCGTGAACGGCAGTATGAGGAGATACTCCGCCCGCTCATCGCCGGGAGCGCGCATAAACACGTAGTAGGGCTGGACGCTCTGGCGTTCCCCTCCGTATACTTCCACGGGAAAGTCCCAGAAGTCCTCCCGGTTGTAGAACGTGTCCGGGTCTGTCATGTGGTAGGTGTTGAGTACACGAGCCTGAATCGTGAACAGGTCCTCGGGGTAACGAACGTGAGCCTTCAGTGCTTCAGGCATTTTATCTAGCGGCACGAACATCCCGGGAAAGACGCCGGACAGGCTCTTTATGATCGGCTCGTCGGGGTCGGGGGTGTAAAACGTCACATCGCCGTTATACGCGTCAACAACCACCTTGACCGAGTTGCGGATGTAGTTGATTCCCTCCTCGATGGGCTGAGAGTAAGGGTAGTGGCCGCTCACAGTGTACGCGTCCCACATCCAGAAAAGCCTGCCATCCGCAAGGACCAGGTACGGATCTCTGTCGTAGAGCAGGAACGGCGCTATGGTCCTCACCCGGTCGTAGATATTCCGTATATACAGCACGCGGCTGTCCCGGGTCATGTCCGTCGACATGAGGAACTTCAAGCTTCCGAACCTCGCGGCGAACGCGGCCTTCCTCCAGAATGACGACAGTGGAACACCGCCGCGCCCCTCATAGCTTGTGTACGCGCTGGTTTCTCCCGTCGGGTAGTCAAATTCGCGGGCGGATGTGCCGACCACTACGTAATTGTCGGTGCGCTCCCCGTAGTAAAGCTCGGGGCGCGTCACCTCGAAGCCCCGGTCGCTTCGGGGCGGGATGTCCCTTATCATGAACTGTGGAAGCCCCTCAGCGGAAACCTCACTTACGTCGTTCATGGCGAGGCCATAGCCATGGGTATACACAAGGTGTTCATTCACCCAGGTCTTCGCCTGCTCGGGCAACTCGGCTACAGATAGCTCGCGTGCGGACAGCGCCACCTGCCGCGTCCTGCCGTCCACGGCATACCTGTCGATGTCAATGTCGTTGAAGTCATAGTAGACCCGGATTTCCTGGAGCTGCTTGTAGGTTTGGATGAGGGGTCGCCAGTCCCACAGCCTGATGCTTTCGACAGTATCCCGGTGAGCTGTCATGAGCCTGTCGAAGGTCAGGTCGTTGCGAACGTCGAAAGGCCGGACCTCGATGTCGCTGAGGCCGAACGCCTCCCTGGTTGCTTCGATGTTATACCTTATGTAGGGCCGCTCCCGCGATAGCTCGTTAGGCTCCACCGAAAGCTTCTGGACGGCGGCAGGATACACGGTCCCCAGCAGAAACGACCCCACGACCAGCGCCCCGATGGCGCCAAGAGTGAGCTTTTCCGCCCGGACGAAGAGGTCGGCGAGCACGAGGACGCCTGCGATGAGCGCTATCACAGACAGGATCTTCAGGGCAGGCAACTGGGCATGCACATCGGTGTAGCTCGCTCCGAACACAACGCCGCGAGGAGAGTACACCAGCCCCAGCGCAGCAAGGCGATATCCCCACGCCTTCAGCAAGAAGCCGAGGGCGATCAGGCCCGCGACATGGTGCTTGGCGAGTGAGGTTCCGACTACGCGAGTGCGCCTCAGGGCAAGGGACCTCGTCAGGATGTAGATCGCGGCCACCGAGGCAGCGGTCAGAACTATAAGGGTCATCAGGATCGAGTATGTGAAGCGATAGAACGGCAAGCTGAACAGGTAGAACCCGACATCCAGGGCGAACAGAGGGTCCTTCGCTCCTCCGGACGCCCGGTGCAGGAACTGTTGGACGACCATCCAGTACGAAGAGCTTCCGAAGCCCGCGAGCACCGCAAGGACCACGCTGACAAGCAGGAAGACCAGTCTCGCCCTTCCCCCCGTCAACTGCACGGGGACATTGAGCGGCTGGAAGAGCGAAGCGAACCTTCCGAGACTCCTTCCTGCAAGCCTGAGGTTGGCATAAAAGAAGACGAAGAAGATGACGGCAACGACAACGCCCAACGCCACTCGGGAAGCTATCGGTACCCAAAACGCCTGCGGATACCCTACCTCGCGGAACCACAGAATATCTGTGAAAAGGGTTGCGATCCCGCGGAATGACGTGACAAGGCCTACGATCACCGCGGCTATGACAAGACCAAGGTAACGCCGGACCACCAGATTCCCCCCGTTCATGCCCCGGCGCAAGCAGCCCTCTGGGCGAGGCCGCACCCGCATTCGCGGCAGGTATTGTTCTCTTTCCGAACTTCGGCGGCCCCTGTGCGCCTCTACTGTGTTATGCTTCTTCAACGGGGATATGATTCCTGCCGCAGGCGCCTGCGTCAGCGAACTTTGCGGTCGCCCGTGGCGGTGGTAGAAAGCCCCGGGCCGCGTCGAGAAACCCGATGGCATGCCGCACCATGGCGGCCTTCACCTCGGGATCGTCAGCCCATTTCGCCTCCCCAGTACATATGTGCCCGAGCGCAAGACACGCGTCTATAAGCCGGGTCTCCATTGCCCAAGGCTCCATCCTCATCCCCCCTGACTAAGTGAGGGCGCGTTAGTTCCTGTCCCTTTTCCAGTGGTTGCCGGGTTGGCGGTGTTATACTCTCTCTTTGAGTCACCGTCAACCCCTCCCAGAAATCGGAGGGATTTCTGCACCCTCACTTAGCTCATGCAGCTGTCTCCACCGGGCATCATGATCCCGCCGGGCCGGCCACTCGCTCCCAGCGTCCTCCCACCCTGCTCCATATGAACCCCGCGTAATTCAGCCACCAGTGGACCAGCCAGCCGGGCCAGAGGGAGCCTGCCATGGCGTTCAGCATGCAGAAGGTAGCACCGAGGCCTGACGGCGCCGCGAGGGCGTACCATGGCAAGAGAGTCCTCTTGCCGCGGGTAGCCCGTTTCATAGGGATGAAGTGTATAAGCCCGAACGCAAGAGATGACGCAGCGACGCCGGCTGTGACTGCGGCCTGTGCCGGAACACCGAAATGCTTTAGTGCTCCGGCCACCCCCAGCAGCGCAAGCCCCCGGAAGAAGAATTCCTCAATGAACGTCTGGGAGAACGTCATTGCTGCCCCCACTACCGCGGCGCGCACAGGGCCGCTGCCCGCAAGGGCCAGGTATGTGCCGCCGGGATTGATCGTCCCGCTGTCCACAAGGCATCTCAGGTCTAACCGAAACAAATATGCCTGCATCGCCCTGTTCATCACAAACGCCGCCGCCCACACAGCGAACATGTGCCGCCACGGGCATCTCACGAGCAGTGAGACTGAAAGACCGAGCGCACGCAGCGGGTCCTCCCTGCAGGCGCCCCAGCCAATGATAAGGAGAGCGATCCCCAGCAAGGGCATACCATCGACGGTTTCGTCTCTGTCAATGCCTTTGCTTCGCTTCCCCGACTCGTCGAGGTCCGAGAATATCCTCGCCACGAAGCTCAGGGCCAGCATAGAGTAGACGACCCCTGTCATATCTCATCACAACCCATCGGCAAGGGCAGCTACAACTGCCCTGACGTTCTCGTCAGCCGATCGGTCCTCGCGCCAGCCCCATAACACAGCCCTGTAAGCTGCCCTGTAGAACTCACAGTACGGGTCAGCTGAGAACACGCTCCCACCCTGGGTAAGCGCGTGGGCGCGACATCCTCCACCACAGAAGTACGCCACCTCGCAGCGAAAGCAGCCGGGTATCCCGGTCACGTCAGGCACCAGGCTCTTTCCTGTGCGACGTATCTTCGAAAGAGAGTCGCCCGGCAGCCTTCCGAGAAGCATATCGGGACGGTGCATCAGGGGGCACGGGTACACGGCGCCGTCCGGACCAACACTGAGGATATCGTGACCGGCGCCGCACCCGGATTTTGTGCACAGATCAATCGGCGAGCTGGGACCCGCCTTGCTCGACGACCCGTCCCACCCCTGATAGGTCTCTCTGACAAGCGAGGCAAGGCACGTGAGAAGGTCCCGCGGTGGGACCGAGAGGTCTGCAGCGTGGCATGCCCCCCGCCCCACTGGCATGAACAGGCTGAAATGATAGCTGACGCCGAGGTCCCTGGCGAGCCTCACGATGCCGGGCACATGTGCAAAGTTCTTTCGGGTAAGGGTGGGTACGATCTCGATCTCGCTGACGCCAGCAGAAAGCAGTGTGCGGATGCCGCGAATCGCCGCGTTGAAACTGCCCCGGCCTCGCGCTGCTTCATGTGCGGCAGCGTCATCCGACTCGATGCTCACTTGCACCCTTGCTCCACACTTCCTTACATGCTCGGCCTCCTTGTCGCCGATCAGGCAGCCGTTCGTCAGGAGCACTACGTCGTCAAACCTGCGAGCCGCGAAAGCCAATATCTCGGCGATGTCGTCTCGAAGAAACGGCTCCCCACCGCTTATGACGAGACTGCGAGGTCTCCCCGATGCCAGGGCATCGAGGACCGCCAGGGCCCCCTTGGTCGAAAGAGGGTCAGTGCCCGGTAGGTCTCCAGCTGCGAAATAACACGTCGGGCAGGCAAGGTTGCATCTGTCGGTGACGTTGAAGTGCGCCCGAACCAGCCTTGCTACCTGCCCAGCCTCGACTATGAGCCCGGTGACAAGAAGATAACGGAAAAGCGCCTCTATCTCTTCGGGGCTCGCCCCCCGCCCGGTGCATTCCCGGGCCACAAGCTCGCGCACCGTCTGGCCCCCGGGGTTCTCCGCGAGCTGGTATGCCTCGCGGTTAAGCTTGATCCACTCGAGGGTGGTTGGATTTACCAGCACGTACTGGCCTCCGAACTCAAGTACCTGCACACCAGGACCGATCGTGTAGACCTTCTCATCCATGATCCCGTCAGCCCCCTTGGCAGTGTGGGCGTCCCCTCACAAAGTCCGGCGCAGGAAGCCTCCCAATTTATTGCGAGGAGGAATGCGCTTTATCTCCTTCCTTTGTTGGGTGCGGAAGATTGTTCCTCCGCACCCCGTGCCCCGTCGTAAGGGGCTTGTGACGTGCTGGGACGGACTCTTCCCAGCATGGTTTCACCGCAAGCCTCGGATTCAAGTCCGGGGTAGTTGACCGTTGTCCTCATGAACAGCGGGGGCGGGCGGCGAAGCAGCAACCCGTTGTCCCGTCGCCCGCCCATGCACCCCGCGGCCCGGCTTACCCTATCGTGATCCGGTGGCCCCATAGCCTGAACGTGAAGCAGTATCCGTCGATCGCAAGGTCCACCCTGATCCTCTTGCCGCCAAGCTTTCCGTACATCCGGTGCACCTCCCTTCCCCGCCCTCGTAGCGGGTGAGCTGGATATGCTTGCCTGGGCCGGCTCAGGTCGCCTCTGGCGATCCCAGTCTACCAGCCCCACGGACACTGCACCATTCCCCGAACGGGCGACTTATGATGGCTCCAACGGGTGAACCGACGCTTAACGGACGCCCCGGCTGTATACGTATCTGACCGCCTGAGACCGGTTCCTCACCCTGAGCTTCCTAAAGATGCTCGCCACATGCGTTTTCACAGTGTTCACACTGATGTATAGCTCCTGTGCAATGTCCTTGTTCCGCAAACCCTTTGCAAGCAGCCTCAACACGTCGAGCTCCGTCCTCGTAAGATATACCGCCGCGTCGCGCTCCGGAGGGCCAGCCTGCCCCGGGGATGCCGCGCCGCCACCCCCGGACCTTGCGGCCGTTGGAGCCGGTCCGGAAGCAGCCACCGTCTCGCGCAGCACCGAACGTCCGCTGAAGTCCCCGCCCGAGGCATCCGCGCCCGGCATCGCGGCTATAGCCGCTGAACACGGGGCAATCCTTAGGGTACCGACAACCTCCACGTCGCCCAGGGAAAAGGCAGATCCCACGTCAAAAAAGTTGTCAACCGTGCCGTCGTCAAGCACCAGCACTCTCAACCTGCCCATGGTCATCCCCCCAACGGAGTTATGCCAGAGGAGACAGGCAAGGCAACCCACTACAGCCTGCGCTGGCCGACCTACCCAAGCTCCCCCACTCGACCAGCGCAAATCACATCATCGGTGCCACCCAGGCCCATATCTGGGAGGTGATGCCATGCAAGAATCATGGTAACACCAATTACTGGTAATGTCAAGGGACATAGAGATCGACGCAGACTACGTATGGCTACAACTTCGCACCGGCGCGCCGGCGGCTTCCAGAGCCCCGGCACCCGTATGTCCGGACATCAAAAAGGGCCACTTGCCTGCGGACCAAGTCTTGTTGAGGTCCCCCGGCTCGGGGCATAACTGTACCCTATCGCCAAAGCCACCCCAAGGTGAGGAGCCAGGGCGGAGCGCTCCTGGGAACACAAACCCGCGACACGAAACCCGTCGGGATAGGGCGCTTTCCCTTTTGAGTGGGAACCCAGGGTGCGACGCTGTGGCACTGGCACCCCAGGAGAAGCAGGAGCGAGTTCTGAACGCGACTATTGATGTGTCCCGCATTATGTCAACGCAGCTCGGTCGAATCTCGCAAAACCGTCGCCGTGTTCGGCCGACTGGCAGTTGCTGAGAGGCTCAACAGTCTCCTGAACTCGCGCTTAACGGAGAAGGATCGGCGCTTCAGAGCCGCCAAGTATCGTCTCCGGTGGGCACAAGAGCTGACGCCTCTCTGTTCATCGTGACTCACCCGGATGCGGCCATGCGATAAATCCAGGGCCGATGTACGTTTGCAGCGACGCTTCCAAACGCCCAAAGACATACTGCCAGCTCATCCCCGCCTTTCGTTTGGACTGGAAGGAAAGACCCCGGGCAGGAGCGAACTCTTGCAGAGGAGAAACCGAAGGGTGATGAGAGATGTCTGATATCGCGCTGATCGCACCGTATGAGAATCTCGCCGCGATGGCCCTCGAAGTCTCGCGAAGCATTCGCAAGCCCGTCAGGGTAGAGCGTGCCCTCCTGGGCGAGGCACCGGAGGTCGCGCGGCGCCTTAAGAAGGAAGGGGTCCAGGTCCTCATCAGCCGCGGCGGGACAGCGCTCATGCTGCAGGACGCGCCCGACCTGGGCCTGCCGGTAGTCGAGATCCGCGTGACTGCTTACGATGTGGTCCGCGCGGTTGCAAAGGCCCGGCTTTTCGGTCGCCGCATAGGCATCGTAGGCTTCGAGAACATGGTCCTTGGAGCGAGCACGCTCGGCGAGGCGATGGATGTGGACATAAAGGAGCTCGTCCTGGAACACGCTCGGGACGCCGACGAGATGGTGCGCGCAGCCCTCCAGGATGGAGTCGATGCCCTGATAGGCGGCGTGATAACTGTGCGAACCGCCGAAAAGCACGGTGTCAGGGCGGTGCTCATAGAGTCGGGACCGGAAGCCGTGAGGCAGGCCATCGACGAGGCGTCACGGGTCCTGTGGGTCAAGAAGCGTGAGATGGCGCGGGCAGAGCAATTCAAGCTCATCATCGATAACGTGTCCGACGGTATCATCGCCGTCGATGATACCGGACACATCACCGTCTTCAACGAGGCAGCCCAGCGGTTGACCGGCCGCGCCGCGGGCGATGTCGTAGGACGTCACGTGAATGACGTGCTGCCTGAGATCGGTTTCGCAAGAACCCTCGCGGCCGCCTCCTCGCCGTCAGGCTCTCCGCCCATCTTTCCGTCTGAGTCTGACTCGCAGTCCGCCGCCCCAGAGGTGCGCCGCATAAACAGCACTCTCGTCAACGTGACCCGCGTGCCTATTGTCGTTGACGGCTCGTGCGTGGGTGCAATCGGCACGTTCCAGGACATCGGCAGGCTTCAGGCGCTCGAAAAGAACCTGCGCAGGAGACTTTACACGCGCGGCCATGTGGCCCGGTTTACATTCGGCGATATCGTGGGTACGAGTAGCGCGGTCCGGGCTGCTGTTTCAAAGGCGAAGCGCTTCGCGAGCGTTGACTCAACAGTTCTAATCCTCGGGGAGACGGGAACCGGCAAGGAACTTTTCGCCCAGAGTATCCACAGTGCAAGCGCCAGGCGTGACGGGCCGTTCGTCGCTGTCAACTGCGCCGCGCTCCCGGAAACCCTTTTGGAGAGCGAACTCTTCGGGTACGTCGAAGGCGCGTTCACGGGGGCCAAGCGGGAGGGCAAGCAAGGCCTGTTCGAGCTGGCCCATCACGGGACGATTTTCCTGGACGAGATCGCAGGCATGCCTTTGCGGCTCCAGGCCCGCCTCCTCAGGGTCCTTCAGGAGAGGGAGGTGATGCGGCTCGGGGACGACCGCACGATCCCGGTTGACGTCCGCGTCATCGCCGCTTCTAACAAGGACCTCCGCAGCCTCGTTGCGGACGGCCTCTTCCAGGCGGATCTGTACTACCGACTGGATGTCCTCAAGCTGGTGGTACCCCCGCTACGCGACCGGCCGGAGGACATACCCCTTCTCGCGAACGCGTTCGCGGAGACCCTGTCGCGCAAGCTCGGCACGGCGTTTCGCGGCTTCGCCGACGACGCGCTGGCTATCCTTTCAGCTCACGCGTGGCCTGGCAACGTCAGGGAACTGAAGAATACTGTGGAGAAGTGCCTCGTGCTTTCGGAGAGCGGGATCATCACGCGAAGCGAAGTGGTCGACGCCATGGGCGATCCCCCTAACATAGGTACAGGCGATACAGCCGACCCTTCACATGGCGGCGCCGAGCCAGATCTCGAGAGCCTCGTGAGGGCGGCAGAACGCGAGAGCATCGCCCGTGCTCTGAAGGCATGCGGAGGGAACAGGAGTGAAGCCGCCCGTCGCCTTGGAATCGACCGGACCACGTTGTGGCGCAAGCTCCGCCGGAGCGAGGGCGTGCCGCAGCGGCGAAGGGCGCGCCGACAAAACGGCGGGGCGTCATGAATCACATGCCCCCCGCTATTCATCCTATTCATGTCATTCCGGTTCACCATATTCCGGCCGTGCATTCGCATTCTCACCTACGGACGGATGGACGACAGGTATCGTGTGCCATGTCCGCCGAGTGTGCGCTCAGACGGCCCATTACAGGAGGCTCTTCGCCGGCCCCATACCTGGCCCCCTGTCCGGGCACTACCTGGCCCCCCACCTGACTCCATACCCGAGCGCCCGGCGGTTCGGCCGCCCGCCGACAGCCGCCTGGCCGGCTGCACGTTGTGAGCGTCGCATGTTGCAGGTGTGGCGCATACGCAACACTGGTGTTGCAATGCTGCCACCGACTCGCCGCCGTCGTGTTTGCCCGGCGGTGTCGCTTCCACGTCCCCGGCCAGCGTGGGGCGGTTTGAGCCATGTTGGCATGCCATTTGCTGTCCCTGCTCACCAGTCACAGCGATCAGAGGGGCAGCTCTCCAGACCGGCGTCTTGCTCCCATGCCGGCTATCACGTGATACTTATGCATCGCACCCATACATAGCCGTACAGTGTGGTAGCACCGCACCACTGTTCAACCCTGTTGAAGGCGAGGTGGCGTCCTCGTGGTTCTTGACTTGAAGTACGGTAGATCCCGCGTCCCCCTCGACCTGGACAGGCTCCGGAACACACAGGTGTTGACGGGCCGCGAGGCCGAGCCGCTCTCTGACCTTCGAGGTGAGGTCCTTTCCAGGCTCAGACGCCCAACGGGCACCCGCAGCTTGCTCGACGAGGTCAGGCGCAAGCACGCCCGGAAGGTTGTCATCATCGTCAACGACATCACGAGACCGACGCCGTACGCTGACATCTTGCCGCCCATTCTGGACGAACTCCGGGAGGCGGGCATAGCCGACACCGACGTGACGTTCGTGGTCGCCACCGGGATACACCGGGGAATGACTAACGAGGAACTGCGGCTGATGCTAGGAGACGAGGTCTACGATACGTACGATGTCCGAAATCACGATTGCGACGACGACGCCAACCTGGTCGATCTCGGCCGACTCCGCTTCGGCACAGAACTTTATGTCAACCGCGCCGTCCTCCAGGCCGATTTCGTCATAGCCACCGGAGTCGTTTCCCCTCACTACTTCGCCGGGTTCTCCGGCGGCCGCAAGGCGATCCTGCCAGGCGTGTCAGGCCGGGGCACCATCTCTCACAATCACTCACTCATGACTTCCGAGGCGGCCGCTGTCTGCAACCTCGACGGCAATCCGGTCCACATCGAGATGGTCGAGGCCGCCCGCATGGCCGGCGTGGACTTCATCGTGAACACGGTCACGGACGGAGTCGGGAAGATCGCGGCGGTCGTCGCAGGAGACGTTGAGAAAGCGTGGCTCGAAGGTGTAAGGATCTGCTCGCATTTCGTCGTCGCCCCCATAGACCGACAGGTCGACGTAGCGATCGCAAGCGCCGGCGGATTCCCAAAGGATATCAACATCTATCAGGCGCAAAAAGCCATCGACAACGCCGAGCGTGCCGTAAAGAAGGGCGGCACCATCGTGCTCCTCGCTGAGTGCCCGGAAGGATGTGGGGAACCGACCTTTGAGAGCTGGATGACAGGCGCAAGAAGCCTGGATGATATATTCCGTCGCTTCGCCGCCGGATTCGAGCTTGGTGGGCACAAGGCCTATAGCCTGGCTCGAGTCCTGCGGGATAAGGAGGTCATCCTGGTCTCAGCCCTCGATGAGGCTTACGTAAGAAACCTATTCCTCACCCCAGCCCCGGACCTCAACAACGCTCTTCACCTTGTCGAATCAAGACATGGCAAAACGTACGAGTCGACCGTCATGCCCTCTGCGGGAGTCGTGGTTCCAGTTCCAGGAGGTGGTGCCGTGGAAGATATTTAGTAACGGGGTATTGCTTTTCGTCTGAATGTATATGCGCTACCGGAGACATCGCGAGCACGAAAAATCGCAGGGAGGTAGGGTGAATGCGAAAGCGCGTTGTGACGAGGATCGTTGCCGTATGCGTGGTTCTGTCATTGGCCCTCATCGGTCTATCTGCGTCTGCGGCTCCGAAGTTTCCCGAGAAACCGATAAACTACATCATTTGCTTCAACCCCGGCGGAGAATCCGACCTCACGGCCCGCCTGCAACAGCCATTCCTTGAGGAGGTCCTGGGCGTAAAGGTGGTCATCTCCTACAAGATCGGCGGTGGTGGGTCCGTGGGTTGGTCGGAGCTCGTGCGGTCGAAGCCGGACGGGTACACGATCGCAGGAGACAACCTTCCCCACACCGTATTACAGCCGCTGCAGCGCGGGGACGCAGGCTACAAGACCGAGGATCTGAAGCGTGTCTACTGTTTTGAGAGCACGCCCAATGCTCTCGTAGTGAGGAAGGAAAGCCCATTCAAGACTCTCAAGGATTTCACAGAGTACGCAAAGGCTCACCCTGAGGTCGTCACGGTCGGCGGCAGCGGAAGCTGGTCCGCGAACCACCTCGGCACCATCGAGCTGGAACAGCTTGCCGGCATCAAGCTGACCTACATTCCGTTCACTGGATCGGGGTCCGCAGTCCCAGCGTTGCTGGGGGGCCATGTATCGGCACTGATGACCTACACCACAATGGCGGCACAGTACAGGGACCAGATGAGGGTCCTCGCCGTAGCCGCAGAAAAGCGCTCGCCCGCTCTTCCGGACGCACCCACGTTCAAGGAACTCGGCTACGACCTGGTCGAAGGCGCATATCGCGGTGTTTCCGCGCCTCCCGGGACTCCTGACGAGATCGTGAAGGCGCTGGCGGACGCCTTCGATAAGGTCAATCGCAACCCCGAGTTCGTCAAGAAGATGCACGAGATGGCCTTCGATCTCGAGTTCATGGGGCCCGAAGAATACCACAAGTTCGTGGCTGACCGACAAGCCTACTACGCAAAGCTGCTGAAGGACATGGGCGTTATCAAGTAGGGACCTCACGAGTCTCGACCAGGTTGGTAGCGGCGTGGCGGCGCACTGCGGCAGCATGGCGGCGGCGCCGGCTCCCTGTGGCGTGTAGTATGGGCAGGCAGGGGTCTGGGTTCAGGCCGGTGCAGGAGCGGGGGCCTGAGCCGGGCTGATGCTAAGTCCGGGACTGGAGCTAAGGCGTTGTCTGGGGCTGGAGCCGGAGCGGGAGTAGGCCTGTGGACTGTGGCTCGGATCGAGGCCGGACGGCCGGTTACCGGTTAAGTCGGCCTCTCGCGCCCGCGCCGGCCTCGCCCCAGTACCGCCGCCACGCCGCGACCGCCAAGCTCGCGCCGCGCGATGGGAGGGTGATATATGGACGCCTTACTCAGCGGAATCTCACAGGTTCTGACGCTAAATAACCTCCTTCTCATGTTGGGAGGCACGTTGGCCGGTCTTATGGCCGGCGCGCTTCCGGGCCTTACCGCCACGATGGCTGTGGCTCTCATACTCCCTTTCACGTTTACGATGTCGCCTGTGTCCGGTCTTGCAACCATGGGCGCTATATACATGGCAGCGATATACGGCGGGAGTTTCTCGGCAATACTCGTTAACACTCCCGGCACCCCGTCTTCTATAGGAACGACGTTCGACGGTTACCCGATGGCCAAGGCCGGGCGAGGCCAGGAGCCCATAGTCGTGGCCACCGTCGCTTCTGTAATAGGAGGCCTTTTCGGCGTGGCGGTACTCGCGTTCCTTGCGCCGCCGCTCGCAAGGGTCGCACTGAAGTTCGGGCCGCCTGAATACTTCTGGGTGAGCGTCTTCGGTCTCAGCATAATAGCGAGCCTGGCATCGAAATCACTCCTGAAAGGGCTCATCGGCGGCATGTTCGGCCTCCTCGTCAGCACCATAGGTATAGCCCCCATCGGCGGTGATGTGAGGTTTACGTTCGGTCAACCGTCGATGCAGGGTGGAATCGAGCTTGTCGGAGCGCTCATCGGGTTGTTCTGCATACCTGAGGTCCTGTCACTGATGCGTCAGGGGAGTAAGGCATATGAAAGTGTCCGCGTTGAGAAGCGCCGCGGAGTCATCTGGGAGACAGCCACGAAGGTCCTTGCCATGCCAGGGAACCTCTTGCGGTCCAGCGTGATCGGAACGGTCGTCGGCATCATACCCGGTGCCGGGGGCAATATCGCCAACCTCGTGGCCTACAACGAGGCCCAGCGTGCGTCCAAGTACCCCGAGAGGTTCGGAACAGGGATCATCGATGGAGTCGTGGCGACAGAAGCCGCCAACAACGCCACGGTTGGAGGCGGGCTCGTTCCCCTTCTGACTCTTGGAGTTCCGGGAACACCCGTTGACGCGGTCATCTACGGAGCACTCTTGATCCAGGGCCTAAGGCCTGGTCCCGAGCTCTTCACCGTGCATGCCGACATAACGTATGGGTTCATCTTCTCGCTCTTCATCGCGACCCTGATGATGCTCGTAGTGGGTCTGGTGATGGGTACGGCGCTTCACCGCCTCGTCTCGCGCTTGCCACTTAGGTACCTCGTCCCGTCCATAGTGTTCCTGAGCATTCTTGGCTCGTACGCCATAAGGAATAACATGACGGACGTCGGCGTGATGCTTGCCTGCGGGTTTGCAGGATATCTCCTGAAGCAGCTGGGCTTCCATCCCGGCCCGATAGTCCTAGGTCTCATCTTGGGTCCACTTGCAGAGGAAGGCTTCGTGCAGGCGACTCTGATGGCCAAGGCCCTGCCTGTTCCGTGGCTCATATTCTTTACCCGCCCGATATCGATCGTCCTCATCGTGATGACCGTCGTATCACTCGTCTGGCCGCTCCTCTCCGGAGGGCGCAAGCTGAGGAAGGAGGCGGGTATCGGTGCTCAATAGTGACAGGATCGCGGCTATCTTGATGCTCCTGGTCGCACTTGTATTCGGTACGCAGATGGGTAACCTCACGAATTTCGGGATCGTGTTTCCGAGGGCCGTCATCATCGTGCTTGCCGTCTCCTCGGCCGCGCTCCTCATGAAGAGCTGGGCAGGACGCGGAGGCGGGGAAGCGGTGGATGTCCGCGGTATGCAGACGGTTGCGGTCGCGGCCGCCCTGATGGTGGTTTGGGTGTTCCTCATCCCGTACCTAGGATTCTATGTGTCTTCGGTTCTTACATGCCTCTTCATGATGGCGCTCGTGGACGGTGCAGCGCGAAAACCAAGGACGCTCATAACATCGCTCGCAATAATCGCGCTAGAGGTGGCCGCCTTTTACATTGTCTTCGCAAAGCTCTTGGTCGTGCCGTTGCCTAAGGGGATCCTCTTCTGAAGGGCGGCCAATAGGACGCAACCGCCTGCGTGCGCTATATGATTGGAGGGCTTGTATGGACAAGGTAAGTGTGGCTGTCATTCCAGGGGACGGAATCGGACCCGAGGTCACCCGGGAGGCTGTGAAGGTACTGAGGGCCGCCTCGGAAGTTCACGGAGGCGTCGTATTCGGCTTTACGGAGTACCCATGGAGTTGCGAATACTACCTGCGCAACGGCAGAATGATGGACGAGCACGGCCTCGACGTGCTCCGGGACCATGACGCGATTTTACTCGGCGCGGTCGGAGCCCCGGGCCTCGTTCCTGACCACGTCTCGCTCTGGGGTCTCCTGCTGCCCATCCGAAAATCCTTCGACCAGTACGTGAACCTCCGGCCCATCAAGCTGCTCCGCGGCGTGCCAGGACGGCTCATAGGCAAAGGCCCCGAGGATATCGACTTCGTGGTGATCCGCGAGAACACAGAGGGTGAGTACTCGGGAGTCGGAGGCAGAGTCCATGTCGGGACGCCGTTCGAGGTTGCGATCCAGAGCAACGTGTTCACGCGCCAGGGGACGGAGCGGGTCATGAGATACGCCTTCGACTTGGCGAGAAAGAGACAAAAGGCAAGGCGCGTCGTGTCCGTGACTAAATCCAACGCCTGCAACTACAGCATGGTCTTCTGGGATGAGGTCTTCCACGCCGTAGCGAAGGACTATCCTGATGTCGAGGCAGTGCAGGTCCATGTGGACGCAGCAGCCATGTATGTAATCACGAAGCCCGAGTGGTTCGACGTGGTGGTCGCCACGAACCTCTTCGGGGACATCCTGACGGACGAGGGCGCGGCGATCCAGGGCAGCATCGGCCTCGCAGCGGGCGCCAACCTGAACCCGGAGAGGAAGTACCCGTCAATGTTCGAGCCCATACACGGCTCGGCGCCTGATATCGCCGGGAAGGGGATAGCAAACCCCATCGCGACGATATGGGCGGCTGCCATGATGCTGGACTTCCTCGGGTACGAGGACATGGGCAGCCTCGTCATCTCGGCTGTTGAGCGGACCCTCCTCGAGGATTCGCCAAAGCCGGTGGACCTGGGCGGAACCGCCGGCACCTCCGAGGTCGGCGACGCAGTGTGCGAAAGTCTCTACAGGCTAGCTGGCTAGGCCCCCGACGTGCGCAGCCGGACCTGCCCGAGCCGCGGGCCGCCTGGCTCTGGCTCTGACTCCGGCTCTGCCTCTGACCCTGGCCCCCGGAAAGGCGGCCTTGTTATTGGAGCCGGCCTTGGCCTCAGCGCCAGCGCCGGCGCTAAGTGGGGGTGCAGAAATGCTTCCGACTTTTGGGAGGGGTTGCCGGTGACTCAAAGAGAGAGCGCAACACCGTAGAGTCATTGTTCCGCCCTACCAGCGGGTGTCCGGGCCGAGAACACCGAGAAGAGCGATATCCCCATGATCACGAGAATGCCTCCGGTGACCGCGGTCGCCGGGGGTGTCTCTTTCAGCAGCGCCATCGCCAGCAGAGTGGCACCCACGGGCTCCCCGAGGACGCTCACGGATATGACGGACGCGCTCACGTACCGGAGGGCCCAGTTGAACACGGTGTGGCCCAAGATGGTGGGGACCGCCGCAAGGGCGAGAAAGAGCACGTAGTCACGGGTTGAATAGGGATAGACGCGCACCCTGCCGGCCAAGCACGTGAGGACGAGGACCAGCGAGCACATCCCATAGACGACAAACGCATACGGCGCCACCGAAAGCCTCTGTCTCACTCCCCGGCCCACGATGACGTAACCCGCGAACATCAGCGCCGACAGGAGGGCGAGCAGGTCGCCGAAAAGCGCCGATCCCCCGGCGGCCGAATCGCCAAGCCCGATGACGGCGGACCCGACCACGGCGATGACCGCCCCCGCCACCGCTCCGCCCGCGGCTGACTCGCCGAAGAAGAGGCGGCTGGCAAGCATCACGAAGAGAGGGTGCATCGTCACAAGCACGACCGAGCTTGCAACGGACGTGTGAGAAAGAGAAGTCATCCACGCCCCGAAGTGCACTGCGAGGAAGCCGCCTGCAAGGAGCGAAAGGGCGAGGTCCCGGCGGCCCATCGCCAACATCTCGCGCCCTCCGCGGACCAGTGCGAACGGCGCCAGCATGAGCGTGGCCAGGCCCATTCTCCATGTCGCGATGACAAGGGGAGGCGCGGACGACAGGCGCACAAAGACGGACGCCGACGACACGGCCGCGACCCCAAGCCCTATCGCAACCCACGGCGACACAAAGGGCCGCTCGACGGCCCCTGGTTGAACCGAAGCCTTCATCTCCAGCTCGTTTTCCATATCGTCACCCTATGACCGCACTCCGGGGAGACCTCATCGCCCCAGCCCCGTCCACGGCCGGCCGCCGGCCAGCCCGGTCCAAGTGGAACGTCACGAGACGGTTGGTTTTCCTCACTTCATGGCGTTGCTGTGCAGTAGAGCCCCGGAAAGGGGCCGCTGTGCATGGTCGAACTGGCAGCCGCTGGGACAAGCCAACAGCCTCCGTCACAAGTCGCTGCCGCTTTCCCAGACTCTGGGCAACTCGCGGTTGCCTGCGTTGCGCAGTTGCCAGCGCTCGGCCCCGGGGATGGCGGCCCAGGCAAGGCGCCTTGACGAGATTTCGCCCGCAGGCAGACGGCGAAACTCCGACGCCCCCGTAGCGCAAGCACCAGCAACCTGAAACTCCCTGGAAAACCGGTGCGAGCTACTGAGCCTGCCGCACG
Organism: Bacillota bacterium; assembly: GCA_012516125.1. Lineage (GTDB taxonomy): Bacteria > Bacillota > SHA-98 > UBA4971 > UBA4971 > UBA6256. Next base: position 63,257 of record JAAYXB010000010.1, read on the forward strand.
CAGCGCCTGAACCCACAGTTAGCCCAGGCCGCCGCACGCGGGGCAGTTGGGGTCACGCGCGGCGCTTACCTCCCGCCACGTCGTCGCAAGCCCATCGAACAGGAGCAGCCGTCCGACCAGAGGCTGCCCCAGCCCAAGGATCACCTTAATGGCCTCGAGGGCCTCGATGCTGCCTACCACGCCCGGCACCGCGCCGATGATCCCGGCCTCCCTGCACGACGGCACCGCCCCGGGCGGCGGAAGGACGGGGAATATGCACCGGTAACACGGCCCTTTGCCGGGCACCACCGTGAGCACCATGCCATCGAACCTGAGCACCCCCGCCTCAATCAGGGGCTTGCCCGCCTTCACGCACGCGTCGTTCACGACATACCTGGTCTCAAGGTTGTCAACAGCGTCCACGACCACGTCATACGGCTCGACGAGCCCGGACACGTTCTCGGACGTGACCGTCATGCAGTGAGGCACCACGTGGACACTGGGGTTCAGGCGCGCAAGCGCCCGTTTCGCCGATTCCACCTTCGCGAGGCCCAGGTGGTTGACGCCGTGCAGAATCTGCCTCTGAAGGTTGGAGAGGTCCACGACATCGGAATCCACCAACCCGAGGGTGCCTACTCCGGCTGCGGCAAGATACATGGCCGCCGGGGACCCGAGGCCCCCGGCGCCCACCACCAGCACCTTCGCCACCCGCAGCTTTTCCTGCCCCGCCTCCCCTATCTCCGGAATCACAAGCTGCCTGGAATATCGCATCCTCTCTTCATTGGTCAGCATCTCTGCATCACCAACCCCTCGCACCAGCCCTGTCGCAGCCTCACGACTGCAGCTTTGCTAGCGCAGCCTCGCCGCACCCTCGTTTCCGGTATGCCGCCCCACTCGCCGCTCTCCATCCGTTGCCCACGACAGCGGCACAGACCTGGGCTGGACTCAAGAAAACAGAGGTTAACCGCCCTGACGTGAGCCGGGCCGGACTGAGACAAGCCTAACCTGGTCAAGCCAAGCCAGGCCAGGCCAGACTGAGCTGGACTGACTTCGGCACAGGAAGGCGGGGCAGGTTGAGGGCGAGCTAAACTAGCCAGGGCTAGAGCGAGCTAAGCTCGGTCGGGCTGCGCCACCAGTCTGCGTACCGCGCCGCCTGGCGTTGCCAGCTAAAGACAGCCCGATCGCTCCAGCACCCGCCGGAGCGCCCGCGTCGCCTCGCGTATCACTTCATTTTCGTCAAAGGCGAGGAGTTTCCTTCTATACATCAGGACGCGCCCGTCTACGATGGTCGTTTCCACATCAGACGCGGTCGCCTCGTACACCACGCGTGACACCACGTCCACACCCTCCGCGGGGACCGCGTGGGGTGCGTCAAGGTCAAGGATCACGATGTCCGCCCGCTTGCCCGGTTCGATGCTGCCGATCTCGTCCTCCAGGCCCATCGCTCGCGCCCCGCCGATCGTCGCCATCTCCAGCACCGTCGGAGCCGGCAGCGCAGTCGGCCCCAGACGCACCTTCTGGATGAGCGCGGCATGGCGCATTTCCTGGAACATGTCGAGGTTGTTGTTGCACGGCGCGCCGTCGGCACCCATGGACACGAACACGCCCATCTCGAGCATCTCCGGGACCTTCGCTATCCCCGAGGCCAGTTTGAGGTTGGACGACGGGCAGTGAACGACCTTCGTGCCGGAGTCGCGCAGGATCGCCATTTCCTCGTCGTCCAGCCATATGCAGTGGGCGAGGACGAGGTTCGGCCCGATGAGGCCCAGTTCGTGAAGGCATACGACGTTCCTCATACCCCTGTCCTGCTGCACGAGCTCAATCTCACCCCGGTTCTCAGAGGCGTGGGTGTGGACGAGCACCCCCGCCGCCCTCGCCATGTCGCGCACCCTCGCGAGGAGCCGGTCGGAGCACGATACCACAAACCTCGGCGCAAAGGCGTAGCGGATCCTGCCGTCGTCGTGCATGTGCCACCGCTCGAGGAGGGCTTCACTTTCGCGGAGCGAGTCCTCAGTGGATTCCATGAGCGTCGCCGGCACGTCGGGTCCGTAGTCCATCATGACCTTCCCGGAGGCGGCGCGGATGCCTGACGAATCGATTGCCCAGAACGCGCTCTCGGTGTGGTGGACCGTCTCCATGTCGATGATGGACGTAGTCCCGCCGCGGATGAGCTCAGCTATCCCGAGCATCGCAGACCAATAAACACTCTCCTCGTCGTGGGCGCCCTCCAGCGGCCATATGCGCTTCTTCAGCCAGTCGAGGAGCTCGAGGTCGTCGGCCTGCCCCCGGAAAAGCGTTTGACAGAGGTGCACGTGTGCCTGGACGAACCCCGGCAGCACGACCTTGCCGGCGGCGTCTATGACCATGTCCACGTCATGCCTGTGGACGCCGACGGGAAGCTCGTGGACCTCCGCGCCCAACGCCGCGCCACAGCTGCCATTGTGGTCCATGCCGGCCGAGTATGCGCCGATGTCTCCTTCCCCACCCGTACCCGAGTCCGCTCCTGTCCTGGCCCCCTCGGCTCCCGACAGGCTCGTGAGACTCGAGCAGCACCGCTCTCTTGACGACCTGAACCTTGAGCCTTCGTCCTCATCTCTTCGGCCGCCTGGTGAGGCCGGTCCTTTCCTGGTCCCTCCGAAGTCCTTTGACCAGGGTCCCCGCGGCGATAGAGACCCAGGCCAGATCACCTGGGCTATCCTGCGCCCATCGATGAGGACATCGGCTCCCTCGAGCACCTCGCGCTTGCGGTTCATGGTCACAACGGTTCCCCCGCGGATGAGGATCTTCGCCACCTACGCCACTCCTTTCGCTTCTATTCCGAGCTCCTCCAGCTTCTCACGGGTGGGGACGCCGTCCTTTGTCCAGCCGCGCCCGGAGTAGTACTCCGGGAGCATCTTCGCAAGGTCCACCGTCACGCCCTTCGCAGGCCCCTCGGGGAGGCCCTCCTGCAGGAAGCGCCTGGGAAGGGTGTCATCGCGCGGCGTCATGCCGCACCGCAGGTTGAACATCCTTTCTATGTTGACGATTCTCTCGCCTGCGGCGAGGAGATCCGCCTCAGAGTACTCTCGCCCGACTGCGAAGGTCAGCAGGTCGGCGACGTCTTGGGGCATGATGGCGTAGGTCGCAAACGTACAGTACTTGCATATCTCCGCCGAGTCGCACACCGCGCCGTAGTTCTCGTGCCATATGACCATGCCGACCTTGCCGCTCTCGGTGTATGGGTTCACGCAATCAGGGGTCCCGAACCAGCGGATCCCCTCCTCCCTTGTTTTGCTTAGAAGCTCGAAGTTGGGGAGAGCCCGGAGGTGGTCGCCGCCCCGGCTCGCCACGGCCTCGCCGAGGGCGAAGCCCTTGCCCGTGCGCACATCGAACGCCGGAAGCTCGAGCCCCTTCACGTGAAGGGCAAACCCCTCGCTCCCGGGGATCTCGGCGGACATGGCCCGCACGCCCCTCGCGAGGAACTCGCCGATACCATCACGGTGGGCGATCTTATGCAGGCAGTCGAGGACAAACTCGGCGTCCCCCCACTCGTACTTCTCGTCGATAAGGCCGCGCTGTGAGCACTCCATAAGGAAGGCGATGCTCGTGCCGGCGGATATCGTGTCAAGCCCGTAGTCATTGGCGAGCTGGTTGGCTTTGAGGATTGCCGCAAGCGACCCCACGCCCACCCTGCTCCCCAGCGTGACCATGGTTTCGTATTCGGGGCCCATGTTCTCGCACTCATACGGCGGGGAGGTCACGCGGGCATAGTTCTTGCAGTGCAGGATGCACGAGAAGCACGCCTTCGAGGCGAGCTTGTAGGTCTCCTGGTAGATGTGGCTCGAGATCTTTTCGTAGTGCTCGAAGAGGCCGAGCTGCCCGTTCCTCGTGGAAAGCCCGCCGCTCGCCTGGGCGATGTCGACGAGGATGAGCGTGCCGTACTCGGAGAAGTCCTGGTAGGTAGGGTCTGCCATGAGCTTCCTATGGCACTCGCGGACCTTCGCAAGGAACCTCTCGTCGTCGGCCACCGGGATGTCACTGGATCCGCGCACGGCAATGGCCTTGAGGTTCTTGGACCCCATGACCGCGCCCACGCCGGTGCGCCCGGCCGCGTTGTGGCCCGCAGCCATGATGTTCGCATAGGGAACCAGGTTCTCGCCGGCCTGGCCTATGGCAATGATCTTAATGTCTTTCCCGTGCGCCTCTTCAAGGAGCTTGATAGTATCGAATACGCCGTGTCCCCAGAGGTGCGACGCGTCACGCAACTCCACGTGATCGTCATCGATGAAGAGATAGGTTGGCCCCTTTGCCCTGCCCCGGATGATCACGGCGTCGTAGCCTGCAAACCGCAGCTCAGGGCCAAAATGCCCGCCGGAGTTGGCGTCCCCGAGAAGTCCGGTCAGCGGGGACTTGCATCCGACCGTGAACCTGCCCGACGAGGGCGAAAGGGTCCCGTCGAGCGGACCTGTTGCAACGGTCAGGACGTTGTCGGGCGAGAGGGGATCCGTGTCGGCGTCCACCAGATCGTAGAGGACCTTCGACGTAAACCCGCGGCCCCCGAGGTAGCACGACTTCCACTCCTCCGGTATCCTGGTTTTGCGTGTGCGACCCCCGGTAAGGTCCACCCAGAGCAGCCTATCCATGTATGACACCCACCGTCACCTCGCCTTCAGGGCCAGGGCCCCGGTGGTGCAGAACTTCACGCACATGGGGTCACCATGGCAGAGATCGCAGATGAGAAGGGTCTCGTCGAATATGCGTATCCCGCCGGACGCACACGCCGCGATGCAGTCGCCGCAGAGGTTGCAGGCGGCGTCGTCCACGAGAATCTCCCCGTCGTCCCAGGCGAGCGCCCCCCTCTTGCACGCCGCAATGCACGGATGGTCCTCGCAGTGGTTGCACACGCGGATCTCCTCGCGACACCCCTGCCGGAGCACCTGTATTCGCGCCCGTCTCGGGTTGAATGCGCCGAAGTGGGCGATGGAACAGGCAAGCTCACAGTTCCGGCACCCGCTACACTTCTCCGGGTTGAACGTCCGGATATCCCAGTTATTCCCCCGCGTCAGCACGTCCACACTGGCGCTGGTCGCCATGTCAGCGTGCACCCCCTTCCGCCTGGCCTGTCGCGCCGGCTGTCCTCGCGGTTTTCGCCGCCCCCGCCACCGAGCCCGACCCCAGGCTTGCGCCCGGTTCCGCGCCCGCCTGCGCTCGCGCTTGCCCCTGCGCCTGCGCCGGAGCTTTAGCCTGAGCCAAAGCCTGAGCTTGAGCTGGAGCTTGAGCTTGAGCTTGAGCCGCAAGGCGCGTGGGGTCGTGCAGGAGCTCTCTTGCCCGCGGCCCGCCAGGCTCGCCGAGGAAGCGCCTGTATAGCTCCGCGACGGCCGGGTTTCGGCGGGGATGCCTCTCCCGGAGGGCCTCGTCGATAGCGCGGAGCGCCGCCCCCCGCGCCCGGGCAGGCTCGCCCGGGGTGTCCCGGTCCATAGCAATGGGCTGCCCGCCCCCACCGACGCACCCGCCGGGGCAGGCCATGACTTCCACGAAGTCGTAAGGCCGCCTGCCCGCTGCGACCTCCTCGAGTATGCGCCTTGCCGCCGCAAGCCCCTGGACCACCGCCACACGCAGGGTCCAGGCACCGAGGGTCACCGTGGCCTCGGCCACGCCGGGGCCAGGCGCCGCGCTCGCAATGCGCTGCGCGCACCCGTCACCGCCTTGCGGCCCTGAACCGGCATCAGCGTCCCGGGCTCCCCCGGCCCCCTCCGCCTCGAGCTTGACGCCCAGCTCGTCCGCAAGCGCGCGCAGCGCCGCATCCATGACGCCGCCTGTGGTCCCGAATATCGTCCCCGCCCCGCTTGCATCTCCGAGAGGCGCATCAAACTCACTATCCTCGAGCGACTCGAAGTCCATTTCCACCGACTGGATCAGCCGGATGAGCTCGCGCGTGGTGAGCACGGCGTCAACGTCGCGCAGCGCTCTTCGTCTGCTAGCGTCTCCTGCGTCTCCGCTCTCAGGGGTCCCCGCCATGTGCTGACGCGACCCGCCCTCCCTCATGGCCTCGAACTTTTTCGCCGTGCACGGCATCATGGACACGACGTACACGTCCTCCGGAGCCACCCCCTCGGTCTCGTGAAGGACTGCCCTGGCAGCAGCCCCCGCCATCATGTGAGGCGACTTGCACGTGGAAAGGTGGGCAGTAAGGCCGGGGTACTCGTTCTCGACGAACCTCACCCACGCCGGGCAGCACGATGTGAACATCGGCAGCCTCCCGCCCGCCTCCAGGCGTTCCTTGAGCTCGTGCGCCTCTTCCACAGCCACAAGGTCCGCCCCGAACGCCGTATCGAACACCCTATCAAATCCCAGCTTTCGCAGGGCGGCCACCATCCTCCTCGTGGATACCGTCCCCGAGGGCATGCCCCACGCCTCGGCGAAAGTGGCCCTGAGCGCGGGCGCCGTTTGGGCCACCGTGACGAGCCCGCGATCCGCAAGCGAGCGCCTCACCCTGACGAGCTGGGACTTCTCCGAGAGCGCCCCCGTGGGGCACGCCGCCACGCACTGCCCGCACTCAACGCACTGTGTGTCGGTGACCCTGTCCTCGAAGGCAAGCGAGCGGCACCGGGCCCACTCGTCGCCAAGGGTCGCCTGTGCGCCCCCCCGCTCGACGACGCCTCTAGCCTCCTCGACCTCAGCGGTCAGGGCCGCATAGGGAATCATGTCGTGCATCCTGCTGCATGCTGCAACGCACCTTCCGCACATGACGCACTTGTTCGGGTCGCGGACTATCGCGAGCCCCGTCCTGTCCACCGCCAGCTTCCATCGTTTCACCGGAAGCCTGCGCGAGCGCACCCCAAGCTCGTCGCCAAGCCTCTTTAGCTCACAGTACGCTCTCCGCTCGCACACGAGGCACTCCCCCGGGTGCTGGGCAAAGAGGAACGACACGACCTCGCGACGCTTTGCCATTACCCTGTCGGTGGCGGTATGAACGATCATGCCCGGCTCCACGGTGTGGTCGCACGCGGTCACCAGGTCCCCCCTGCCCTCCACCTCGACCACGCACACCCCGCACGCGGCGCTATGCTCGAGCCACGGATGGTGGCACAGGGTCGGCACCCGCACCCCAGCGCGCCTCGCGGCCTCCAGGATGGTCGTCCCCTCAGGCACCCGACACGCCTGACCGTCCACCAAGATCTCCGGCATATCCCTCACCTCCGGTTCTCGTTCTTGCCCTTGTCGTTTGCGCTCGGTTTCGACCCTTTCCAGCAGAACGCAGCTCGCAATGGCTTGTGCGACGCAGCTGCTTCTCCGCTTGAGGTCTGCTTGCGCACGGATACCGCCCTATCGAGACCGCTCAGGGCGCAGTTCCATGCCACAACGCAGTTCCATCCCACAATAGCATAAAACCAGGAGGCTGCCTCAACTGGCCTGGGGCGCCGAGATCGAGCAAACGATCCCCGGACGCCCTCTCATAGCCAGGTTGGTTGCGGCCTCCTGGTAGAGACGCCTGAACCCACGATTATCAGGTCTATATGAGAGTGAGCCCTTAGCACCCTATGGTTCTTTTCTTATAAACATTCGGCGCAGCGTGCGACAATCCTTCCAACCGCGGTCACAGAGGCGGGTTCGCCGACCGTGAGCCATTGTCTCCGGGCAGCCACGCGCGCACTTACCCGCGCGCGGCGCGGATCATGGCGTCAAGCTCGGGGATCATCGCCCGTTGCTTTACCCAGTATTCCTGCCTCTTCTGCGCGTTGAGCTCCTCAACGGTCTTGCCCTGCTGCTCAACCCAAGTGTAGTACTTGAGGTTATGCCACCGCTTCCGGTTCTCCACCGTCCCCTCAACGATGTGGTCGAGTTTGGCCGAAAGGAATATCGCCTCGTGGCGGCTCGCCGCCTTTACGCGGTCCATCTTGCCGTACGTGTCGGACAGGGCTTTCATCACCGACCTGTACCGGTCGATGGCGTCCGTGGCGACGGTGACGATGTTGTCGTTAGGGCCGAACTCGTAGAACTTGGCGGTCTTGATCGCACCCAGGATGTTGCAGACGCCCGAGATCCCGATGATGCCGGACAGCGTCTCGACCGCCGCCGCGTCGATCCCCACCTCGCCCGCGAGATACTCCATTCCGACAGGGTCGGTCAGGAGCTGGAGGCCCTTCTTACATTCCAGATCATCGATGCACATCATGGCGTCCATGTTGTTGACATTGTGGATCCACGTAACGTGCTTGTCACCGATCCCCTGGATGTCGTGGGCACCGTACCCGTTGTACGAAAGCGTCGGGCACTGGACCGGCTCGAGGCCCACGATGCGCGTCTCATAAAACACCTCTTTGAGACGGTCCCCGGCAGCGATGGTCCCCGCGGAGCCCATCGCCGAGACAAAGGCGGCCGTTCTCCCGTTTCCGATGCCTTTCTCCGCCAGCTCCCGCACGGCCTCGACTATGCTGTTGCCTGTCACATAGTAATGGAATCGGTAGTTCCCCATCTCCTCGAACTGGTTCAAGACGCGCACCCGCTCAGGGTCGGCCTTGACCAGTTCCTTGCACTTATCGTAGATCTCTTTGACGTTGCTCTCGCATCCCGGGGTCGCGATGACCCGCGCCCCGTAGTACGCTATCTTCTCAAAGCGCTCCGCGCTCATCTGCTCCGGAAGGATGACCAGGGAGTCATATCCCATCCTCGGGCCGACCCAGGCCCCGCCGATTCCGTAGTTCCCTGTGGAGGGCCAGACCAGCGTGTGCTCGCCTGGGCGGATCTCGCCGCGAAGCTGCTTCTCGATGGCCACGGAGTAGGTCGCGCCCACCTTGTGGCTGCCGGTGGGGAAATCCCTGCTGTACAGCAAAATGATGTTAGGCTCCACGCCCGTCAGCTCTCTCGGCACGAGGAAGTACCTTACTTTGTTGTCAAGCCCCTTCCACGTGATGTTGTACAGGTTGATGGGGTCGAGCACGTCCTCCTCAAGCGCCTTGACGGCTCTCTCCCTAACCGCCGGGTCTATGCGTTCAGGATGCAGCATCTCCTCGAATGTGGGGCCGTAGATCGGCTTACGCTTCATAAGTCTCTCACCTTTCTTTGCGACGGTACAGGCAGCGCGAAGTGAGGGTGCGTTAGTTCTTGTCCCTTTTCCAGTAGTTGCCGGGTTGGCGGTGTTGCACTCTCTCTTTGCGTCGCCAGCAACCCCTCCCAAAATACGGGAGCACCTTTGCACCCTCACTTAGAACCTCTCCCACACCCGCCTCGCAAGCTCGCGCGAGCGGGCCGTGATCCTCTCTTCGTCGAGCCCCGTAAGCCTGCGGCCACGCATGAGCACACGCCCGGCCACCACCGTCGTATCTACCAGGCCGCCGCTCATCCCGAACAGGACGTGGCCGTAGTAGTTGGACGGGTCCACCGGCGTCGGCGGGCGGTAGTCCACGACTATGACGTCCCCTGCAGCCCCTGGCTCGAGCACGCCCAGCTTGCGCCCGAAAATGCGGCGGGCGATCTCCCTGTTGTTCTCGAATATCATGGCCGGCACCTCGGCCCACGCCGCGCTCGGGTTCCTCTCGGCAAGCTTGTGGAGCATGTTTGCGACCTTCACCGACTCGAACATGTCGGCGGTGTAGCCGTCGGTCCCGAGGCCGACCCTCACGCCCTTGCTAATCATCCGCAGGACAGGCGCCACACCCACGGCGTTCCCCATGTTGGACTCGGGATTGTGCACCACGTTGACGTCGCGCTCGCGCAAGATGTCCATCTCGGCCTCGTTCACGTGAACGCAGTGAGCGGCGATGGTCTTTGGTCCGAGGATCCCGAAAGCATCGAGCCGCTCAACAACCCGCTTTCCCGACTTCGCCAGCGCGTCCTCCACGTCCTCCGGCCCCTCGGCCACATGGATGTGGAACCCCGCGTCGAGCCCCTCGGCGGCCTCGCGGCACTTCGCGAGCGTGGCGTCGGATAGCGTGATCTGGGCGTGAAGCCCGAACGACGCGGCGAGGCGATCGCCCCTCTCGCGCCTGCACCTTTCGATGAACCTCACGTTCTCGCGGATGCCCTGGTCCGCGATAGCCTCGCCATCCCTGTCGGAGACCTCGTACGCCAGGCACGCCCTGATGCCAGCTTCACCCACCGCGCGCGCTATCTCGTCGAGGCTGCCCGGAACCGCCATGGGGCTCGCGTGATGGTCTAGGATGGTCGTGGTCCCGCAACGGATGCAGTCGATGAGCGGAACGAGCGCGCTCACGTACACGTCCTCCGGCCCGAGGGCCTTATCCAGCCTCCACCACAGACGTTCCAGGATCTGCACGAACGTTCGTGGCGGCGGGTCCTTGAGCGCCATGCCCCGCGCGAACGTGCTATAGAGATGCATATGGGTGTTTATCATGCCGGGCATGATGACGCGGCCCCCGGCATCGATGAACTCGGCGTCCGGATGGCGCCCTCTCACCTCGTCTGCGGCCCCCACCTCGCGGATGACGCCGTCCGCAATGGCGACGGCGCCGTCGTCCAGGACCCGCGCTTCGGCGTCAAGGGTGATGAGGCGGCCTCCCCCGATGATGAGCATTGCACTCTGCCCCCTTCCAGTGCCTTCAATCCGCTGAATTCCTCGAGTGAATCTCTCGACGGGACGCCTCCGACACAACAGGTGCCCCGGGCGGTTCGGATGTTCCAGCTCCGGACGCCACCGGACCCCATGCCTTCATCGTCCTCGCCGCATCCTCGATGGCGGATATGATCTGATGATATCCCGTGCACCTGCAAAGGTTCCCGGAGATGGCGCGGGTGATGTCCTCCCTCGTGGGATTGGGATTCTCGCGGAGAAGCGCCGCGGCCGACATAAGCATGCCCGGTGTGCAAAACCCGCACTGCACCGCGGTGTGCTCGATGAACGCCTCTTGGAGCGGGTGAAGCCGGCCGTCTTTCGCGAGGCCCTCCACAGTCTCCACCTCCCGCCCCTCCACCTGAAGCGCCGGGACGAGGCAGGAGTTCACGGGCTTTCCGTCGAGGAGCACGGTGCATGCGCCGCACTCGCCGATGCCACACCCTTCCTTCGTGCCGGTGAGCCTGAGGCCCTCCCGCAGCACGTCTATGAGCCTATCCTCAGCCGAAACGTCAACCTCGACCGCCCCTCCGTTCACCTTGAACGATATCGTCGTCCTGGCCCCTGGCCCGACTTCTCTCACTCCACGTTCACCCCCAGAGCCCTCCAGATGGCGCGCCTCGCAATGGCCTCCAGAGCAGGCTTCTTGTAGTCCGTGGACCAGCGCACGCCCGTCCTTCTCACCATCTCCTCCGCCACTTCGCGCGCCGCCGCATCGACAGTGGCCTCGTCAGGAACCTTGCCCGCAAGGATCTCCTCGGCTGAGGACACCTGCGCAGGCATGGGCAGGCACGCCCCTGGGGCGATCGCCGCCCGCACCACGCGGCCGGCGCCATCGCGCTCGATAACCACAGCGCAGCTCAACCGCGCGATGGCGAGCGCCTCCCGCCTCCCCAGCTTTACAAAAGCGGACCGGCACGTCGGAGGAAGCGCGTCGAAATAGACCCCCACGAGGACCTCCCCTGGCTGCGCGGAGTTCCTGTATGGCCCCTCGAATATGTCGGTGATGAGGATGTCCCGCGTGCCGCCGAGGTCGGAAAGCCGCACCCTCGCCGAAAGAGCTACGAGCGCCGGGATGGTGTCCGCGGCTGGCGAGGCGTTCATGATGTTCCCGCCGATGGTGCCCCGCGCGCGGATTTGCGGTGAACCCACGCTCGCGCATGCCTCCGCGAGAAGCGGCGCGCCCTTCCTGATGATGGGGTTCCGCGCGATCTCCTCGTGGGTCGTGAGCGCCCCAATCCTGATGGTGCCACTCGCGCTGGACACGCCCGCAAGCCCCGGGATCCGCGAGATGTCCACAAGCCACCGCAGGCCATCCGCCCCGCCGCGCTCGGGGCGCCGTCTCAGTTGCACCAGGACGTCTGTGCCCCCGGCGATGACCCTGGCGTGCTCGGCGTGCTCCCGCAGGAACTCGCTAGCCTCCCTCAAGGTCTCCGGCACCACGTACCCGAGTTTTCGAGGGCTCATGCCTGCTCACTTCCTCTCTTGCCGCGCGCGGCCTTGAGTGACCGCCCGAGCAGCACTTTCTCGAGATCCAGCGGAAGCTCGCGGATCCTCCTGCCAGTCGCGTGGCACACGGCGTTCGCGATGGCCGGCGCGAGAAGCTCGCACGTGGGCTCGCCGATGGTCTTGGCGCCGTATGGGCCGTAAGGATCAGGGTTCTCGACCACGATCGGAATCACTTCGGGAACGTCCATGGACGTGGCAATCAGGTACTCGTCGAAGTTCCGGGTCCTTGTGACGCCCCTCGCCATCTCGACCTCCTCCAGGAGGCCGTACCCCATTCCCATGGCCACGCCGCCGTATATCTGCCCCTCCACCGTCGCGGGGTTTATGGCTCGACCCACGTCGTGCGCGGCAGCCACCTTCAGTACCCTGACCTTGCCCGTCTCGGTGTCCACTTCTACCTCGGCCGCCTGGCACCCGTACACATACGTAAAGTAGGCCCTCCCCTGGCCGTGCTCCTCATCCCACCAAACCTTCGGACCTTTGTACCATCCGAAGGCGGCCATAAGCTCGCCACGGTTGTACGCGGCCCGCGCAACCTCGCCGAAGCTCAAGCTTCGCCCCGGGTCGCCGTCTACGAATATCCTGCCGCCTGATGCCTTGAGCGCCTCGCAAGACGTCCCGAGCATCTCCCCGGCCACCGCCAGGAGCGTCTCGCGGACCTTCCGGGCGGCGTCACGCACGGCGTTCCCGCCCATGGTGGTGCTGCGCGACGCCACCGTCGGGCCACCGTCGGGGATGAGCGAGGTATCGGTGTCCATGAACACGACGTCTTCGAGGTTGCACCCGAGTTCCTCCGCGGCTATCTGGCTGAAGATCGTGCGCAGACCCTGGCCGTTCTCGGCAAGGCCGGCATAGACGTAAACGCTGCCGTCCTGCTGCACCGAGACGATGGCGCCGGTGGCGTCGACTCCCTCCCCGCCCAGGCTGACGCCGCGATAGCTTGCGGCGAGCCCGACACCGCGGACCTTCTTCGTCCCTGCCCGCCGCGCCGCTTCAGAATAGGCTTTTCTTTTCTCCCGGTACCCGATGGCGTCCGCCGCCTTCTGCATGACCTCCACGAGGCTCACCGCGTGGTCGTCCAGTGCCTGCCCGGTGGCGGTAACCGACCCCGGCCGAAAGCCGTTCTTCAGGCGAAGGTCCAGCGGGTCCATGCCCAGCTCCGCGGCAAGCTCGTCCATCAGGGACTCATGAGCGAAGATGATCTGCGGGCTTCCGAACCCCCTCATGGCGCCCGCGTAAGTGTTGTTCGTGTATACCCCGTATACGTCGGTCTTCACGTTGGGCACCTCGTAGGGCCCCGTAGCCTGCACCACCGAGCGCCATGTCACAAACGGCGTCATCGAGGCGTAGGCCCCGCCATCGGCGAGGATGCGTATCTCCATGGCCTGGAGCTTGCCGTCTCTTGTCGCGCCAACCTTATACTTGAGCACGTAGGGATGCCGCTTGTAACCCTCGACGATGGACTCCTCGCGGGTGTTCACCATCTTCACCGGCCGCCCCGTCTTCAGGGCCGCCAGCGCCACCCGCGCGCACATGCAGGACATGATGTCGTCCTTGCCCCCGAAGGACCCGCCCATTGCGCACTGGATGACGCGGACCTTGTTCAGGCTGACCCCGAGGACCTCCGCCACCACGCGCCTCGCGGTAAACGGGTTCTGAATGGACCCGTAAACCGTGACGGACCCCTCGCCGGGGTTCGGCACCGCCACCGCAGCCTCGGGCTCGATGTAGGCGTGCTCGATGAACTGAGTGCGGTACTCGCGCTCGGTCACCACGTCGGACGCAGCAAAGCCCGCGTCCACGTCGCCCTTTCGGACCTTGTGATGGTTCACGATGTTGCCGGGCGCATGGTCGTGCAGGACCGGCGCGCCCTCCGCGAGGGCTTCCTCGGGCGAGAACACGGCCGGAAGCTCGTCGTATTCAACCCGCACAAGCTCAAGAGCCTTGTCGGCTGCCTCAAGCGAAGTCGCCACGATCATTGCCACACCGTCGCCCAGATAACGCGTCTTGTCGAAAGCGAGCACAGGCATGTCCCGCTTCACCGGCCCGAAGGTCCTCGCGCCGGGGATGTCTTCGTGAGTGATGACTGCGACCACCCCGGGGACCTTCCGGGCTTCGCTTGCGTCGATGCGGATGATCCTCGCGTGCGGGAACCTCGCCCGCAGCATGCGTGCATGGAGCATCCCATCGAAGTACAGGTCCGCCCCGAACTTCGCCCTGCCCGTCACCTTCTCGACCGCGTCCACCCGCTTCGCCCGGTGGCGCACTATGCTGAACTCATCCTGCGGGCCGTCCTTCGCAGCCTTATCTCTCGCAGTCTCCACCTGCCTTAAGCCTCCTTCCCCGCTCCCTCCGCGCCCCTAATCACTTACGACCCTTTACGCACCCGCGGGCTCCCCCGCCTGCTTCCTGAGGGCCATGTACACCCTCTCCGCCGTGGCCGGGATGTGCGTTATCCAGATCCCGGTCGCATCGTGGATGGCATTGGTGATGGCAGGAGTGATGGGCACGCACACCGCCTCGCCGATCCCCTTGGCGCCGAAGGGCCCCGATGGCTCGAGCTCTTCCACGATTATGGTTTCTATCTCGGGCGCGTCCACGGAGGTCGGGATTATGTATGTGGAGAAGTTCGGCGTCTTCGTGATCCCCTGTTCGATGACGGTGTCCTCCATCAGGGCATATCCCATCCCCATGACCACGCCGCCCTCCGACTGCGCCTCGATTCCCACGGGGTTTATGGCTTTGCCAGGGTCAGGAATGGACACAGCCCGGAGAACCTCCACCTCGCCGGTGAGGGTGTTCACCTCCACGAGGGCGACCTGAGTGATGTAGGAGTATATCAGGTGCGGCAGGCCGAAATACCCTTCAACGCCCCTGTCGGCCACGGGCCAGATGAAGTCGCCCTCGGTTTTCAGCCTCCTGCCCTTGCTCTCGGCGATGCATGCGATCTCGCGGAACGAAAGCCGCCCGGCCGAACGTGTGGGCTCGCCCGCCGGACAGGACCGCGCCTCCACGCTCCCACGCCCGAAAGCGATCTCCTCGCGCGGCGCGCCGAGCGCCTCTGCGGCCACGTCGGCAATGGCCTCGCGCATCCTCGCCGCCGCGCACCGGATGGCGTTTCCGCCGGTGTACACCGAGCGCGACGCCGTGGACGTGCCGGAGTCCAGCGTGTACCTGGAGTCCCCCGATACCATCACGATATCCTCAACAGAGCAGCCAAGGCTGTCCGCGGCCATCTGCGCGAACGCCGTGGTGTTGCCCTGGCCGATCTCGGGACAGCTCACTCCCACGGCAAACCGTCCATCCGGGAGAAGCTCGATGGTGGCCGCCCCGTAGTCCGGTAGCCCCACGCCGAGCCCGCACCCGTGAAGCTCTGTTGCGATCCCGACGCCCCGTTTCTTGTGGGGCGCTGAAGGCCTCGCCTTCAGCTCCTCCCGCCGCACCCATATCTCGCATTTTGACGCCGCGTCAAGCGTGGCCACGGCCCCCACGGAGGCCGTCATCGTGTGGCCGAGGGCCGCCACATCTCCCTGCCGGAGGGCGTTCTTGCGGCGGAACTCGAGCCTGTCCATGCCAAGGCGCTCGGCGATCATGTCTATCTGCGTCTCCAGCGCGAATATCACCTGGTTCGCGCCGAAGCCACGGAACGCCCCGGCCAGGCCGTTATTCGTGTACACGCAGAACCCCTCGAGCTTCACGTTGGGCATGCGATAGGCTCCGCACGAATGCTCGATGGCAAGGTTCACGACAGGTCCCCCGAGGGACGCGTACGCCCCTGTGTCAGCGACCACGCGCACCTCGTTGGCGAGAAGCGTGCCGTCGGCCGCCGCCGCGGTCTTCATGCGGATCTTCATCGGATGGCGCTTCATCCCAGCGACCGCCGATTCCTCCCGCGAAAGCACGATCTTTACTGGGCGGCCGGTGCGAAGCGCGAGGAGCGCGAGGTATATCTGGACGGTTATCTCATCCTTGCCTCCGAAGGCGCCGCCGGTAGGTGTGGATACGACTTGGATCTTCCTGGGGTTCATGCCGAGGGCACGCGCTATCTGAAGCTGATCCCTGAACGGATGCTGGCTTCCGCACCAGACGGTTATGTTGCCATCCTCGTCCATCGTGGCGACGCCGCTTTCCGTCTCCATGAAGGCGTGCATTTGCCTGGGAGTGTAATAGGTGTTCTCGACCACGACCGCAGCCTCTCGGAAGGCCGCGTCCACGTCGCCGCGCTCCACCTTGATGTGATGGTGGATGTTCCCGTCGGCGTGCACCTTCGGCGACGACTCCAGCATCGCCTCCTCGGGGTCGTCCACCACCGGAAGAGGCTCGTACTCAACCTCGATCGCCCGCAGAGCCTCGCTCGCCTTCTCCTTGGAGGTCGCCGCCACCAGCGCGACCGCATCGCCCATATATCGTACCTTATCGAAGCAGAGGACGGGCTGGTCGGGAACGACGATGCCGAAGCCGTTGAGGCCGGGCACATCCTTGTGGGTCAGCACGGCAACCACGCCGTCTATGGCCTCGGCCTTCGAGGTGTCTATCTTCTTGATCAGGGCATGCGGATGCGCGCTCCGTAGGACCGCGCCCCAGAGCATGCCCGGAAACGAAAGGTCAGACATG
This sequence comes from Bacillota bacterium, assembly GCA_012516125.1. GTDB lineage: Bacteria > Bacillota > SHA-98 > UBA4971 > UBA4971 > UBA6256. The sequence continues at coordinate 79,908 of JAAYXB010000010.1, forward strand.
AACTTGAGCCTGCCGGTGACCTTGTCCGCCGCATCGATGCGGGAAACCCGGGCACCTACCCATCTGGGCTCATCCACAGGCGTTCCCTCCTCTCCATGCACGCGCGTCCCTCTCCCACGTCCCTCTCCGCGGACGCGCGTCCTCCAGGCTCACCCGCCCCCGACAGGGGTCAGAATGTGCACGTTCGCACCATCGGTGAGCACAGTGTCCTCGTCCGCGCGCCGGCCGTTCACGAGCACAATGATATACACCCTGTCCTCTATCTTGAGGCGGTCGAGGAGGTCGGAAAGCTTCGCGCCTTCCTCGAATTCCATCTGGAACTTGTCTTCTTTCGCATACTTCCGCATGGTTCCGAACAGGACGACGTTAACTTTCATCGTCTGTAGACCTCCTCTAAGTGAAGGCGCGTTAGCCCTTGTTCCTTTGCCAATAGTTGGCGGGTTGCCGGTGTTGCACTCGGGGACGGCGCCCCAAGCGGGGCGCCTTGACAAAATCCGGCCCGTCGGGCGAGTGGCCGGATTTTGACACCCCTCGTGCAATCACCGGCAACCCCTCCCAAAAGTCGGGAGCGCTTCTGCCGCCTCACTCGGCGTTCCCCGAAAGCAGGCCGAGCAAACCCTCGTACAGGAGGTTACACGCCATTTCCTGACGGTACGCCTGCGATCCCCTGATGTCGGTTATGGGCATCACGTCGCGGAACGCAAGGCGCGAGATGTGTCTCGCGGTCGCCGCGTCCAGCCTCTTGCCATCGAGTGCCTTCTCCACCGTGCGGGCCCTTACGACCGTGGGCGCCACGGCGCCGAAGGCCACGCGTGCGTCCTCAAACGTGTCGGGACCCAGGCGCCGCGCGGCGAACGCCACACTCACGACGGATATGGCCAGCGACTTCCTCTGGCCCAACTTGCGGAAGAACGAGACGTGCTCCGGCCCGTGCGCCCGGAACCTCACCCCAAGGACGATCTCGTCGGGGGCGAGAGCCGACCTCTTGGGCCCCACGAAGAACGACTCCACGCCGACGCTTCGCACCCCGCGGGGGCCTGCAACATCGACCGACGCCTCCAGAGCGAAAAGCGGGGGTATGACATCGCCTGCCGGCGAGGCGGTACACATGTTCCCGCCGATGGTCCCTCTCCCCCTTATCTGGGGTGAGCCTACATGAGCGCAGGCGTCCGCGAGCAGCGGGGCAGCCGCCCTCACAAGGGGAGACGATGCGACCTCGGCGTGGGTGGCGAGCGCCCCCACCCACACCACGTCGCTTTCGCCCACGCTCTCGGCTTCGTCCTCGCCACGTGCCCCGGCCCTCTTTTCGACCCGTATCTCGCGAAGCTCGTGGAGCCGGCTTATGTCCACCAGGACCGCCGGGGAACGCCTGTCCTCCTTGAGCTCAACAACGAGGTCCGTCCCCCCGGCTATGACGCGCGCCTCGGACCCCCACCTTGCGAGGGCCTCGACAGCCTCATCCACGCTTTCAGGGACCGTGACGCTAAACGGCCTCACATCGCTCCCACCTTCGGCTTAAGCTGTATGCACTCGTAGACCGGGCAGACCGTGGCGCACATGCCGCAGCCTTTGCACTTGTTCTCGTCCACCCTGGGCAGGCGGTTTGAGTCGAGCTCGATGGCCTGGTGCCCTCCGTCCCTGCAGGCGATGTAGCAGAGGTCGTCCTTGACGCATGTCTCGTGGTTGATCGTGGCGACGACCTTGTGCTTGCGCGAGAGCTGCGAGTGCTCCACGATGTATGGAAGGGATCTGCCGACAAGCTCCCGGACGGAGCTCATGCCCTTCTCCTCGAGGTAAACGTCGAGGCCGTCGATGAGGTCCTCGATGATCCTGAACCCGTGGCGCATCACCGCCGTGCAGAGCTGGATGTTGGTGGCACCTGCCAGGAGAAACTCCACGGCGTCCCTCCATGTGCTGATGCCGCCGACCGCCGCGATGGGGATGTCGACCGCTTTCGCGATCTCAGCCACGCACCGGAGGGCCACAGGTTTGATCGCAGGGCCGGAATACCCGCCGAACGTGGAGTATCCGCCCACGTTCGGGTACGGCACGAACGTGTCGAGGTCGATGCCGATGAGGCTCTTCAGTGTGTTGATGGCGCATACGCCATCCGCCCCCGACCTCTTGACGGCGCGCGCCGCGGCGGTGATGTCGGCTATCTGCGGGGTCAACTTGATGATGACCGGGACGCGCTTCGCGGCCTCCTTGACCCAGCGTGCGGTGCGCTCCGTGAGCTCGGGGTCCTGGCCGATGGTGGAGCCCATGCCCCGCTCAGGCATACCGTGCGGGCACGAGAAGCTGCATTCGATGAGGTCCACGCCGGCCGCCTCGAGCCTGCGCACAAGCTCCTGCCAGTCCTCTTTCTTTGCCCCCATGATGCTGGCGCCGACCACTCTGTCAGGGTACTCTTTCTTGAGGGCCTTCACATCCTTCTCGACCTCGTCGATGTGACGCTCGGAGATGAGGTCGATGTTCTCGAGGCCCACGAGCTTCTTGTCCTCGTAGTCGAGCCCCGCCATCATGGGGTACACGAGCTCGACGACCTCGGTTTCGACCGAGGTCGTCTTGAGGATCGCCCCTCCCCAGCCGGCCTCGAACGCCCTCGCGACCATCTCCGCACTATCTGTGGGTGGCGCCGCTGCGAGCGTGAACGGGTTTGGGAACTTCACTCCACAGAACTCGATAGATAGGTCTGCCATCTCCGGTCCCTCCTGCGAGTCAGAATACATGATTGTACGGATTATGGACTCGACCCGGGCGTAAGGATAGCTCTGCAGTGCCTCCAGCTCCGATTGGGAAGGTAAGCGTCCGGGTCAAGAATAACGCAGCTCACCGGGTGTTTCGTGCAGATCACGAGGACCTGATCCCGCCCGCTGAGAGTGACTTTCTCACGTGTCTTCCACTCATCGCCCGTGAGCAGCACATCCGCCTGGACGGGTCCCACGGCGTCGCCCATGTTGACAAGGGAGAACTTCGTCACGAAGCCGCCCCCCGGTTTCGGGGAGCAGCGGGCGTTACGGATCTCGTATGCGAAACTTGCGGTCGTGCCGAGCCACTGCCTGATAAGGCTATCGACCGGCTTGCCCGACACTCTCTCTGCGACCTTGACGAACTCCGCAAGCCCGGATGGCTTCGCCCGGTACATCGACACGTGCCGCCTGAGCGTCTCGAAGAAGGCCTCGTTTCCAAGGGTATAGTGAACGAGCCTCAGCACGAGGGCTGCCCTGATGCATACATGCCTCGGCGCGTCAAGCACGCGGCTTCTCGCCCATGAGAGAACGCTTTCCTCGGCGCCCGAGCCGATGGCCGAATCAGCGGCGTACCTGTCGATTTCCTCGTGAATGAGCGCCGCCCTCGCCTCATCGCCCAGGACGCGCCCGACGGTCTCGTACGCCATCGACCGTGCCAGCGCCTCGTGAAACCACGTGTCGCCGAACCCCACGGATATGGGGCTGCCCCACCAGATGTGGGCCGTTTCATGGGCGAGGGCCGCGACAAGCCGCACGAGGTGCTCGTCCCCTGGGTACTGGCGCCTCAGGACGGCCACAAAACGCCGGGCCACGGGCTCACCAAGCATCGAAACATAGGCATCGATCACGCCGCAGAAGAGGTCCATGGCCTGCAAGGCCTGGTCCTTGAGACGAGGCCCGAGATAAAGCTCGAGTTCCACGCCTCTATACGTTCTACGCTCCAGCGCGAATCTGCCCGATGTGAGCGCAAGGCCCGAGAGGGGTTCGCGCGCCTCCCAGACGTACACGGCCTGATCCTCGGTTTCTGACGACACGGCGAGGTCCCCGTCTGTGACGGCGATCATCCCTGGGAACGTCGCACACGAGACTCTCGCCGTGAACGAGTCGAACCCCGCTCCTACCGGGTACCACGCGGACCTGCGTGAAAGGCGCAGGCCGCCCTCGTCTATGTGCGCCCACCTGCCGCCGGCCGGCCGCCCGGCATATACGAAGGTAAGCCGCGCTTCCTGCCCCTCGTTGAGAGGCCTCGGCAGGTGAACCCACACTGCCTTGAGGCCGGGCGCGTCGGCAAGCTCGACCTCGCGCGTGTCCAGGCGCTCGCCGTCCATGGCCACGGCCCGCACGGCAAGTCCGCTGTTCAGGATGAAACAGTGCCTGGTCACGCCGGATGCGAGCGCCCTGAGGACGAGAATAGCGGTGGCCTCGAGCCTTCCCTGTTCAACGTCGGTGCGCACAGAGATGTCGTAGTGCGTAACCGTGGCCTCGTCGCCCGAGCGCGCGAGCGACGAGAAGAGATGAGTCCGCTTTTGCCTCGCCACCCAGCCAATGCCCATCGCCCGCATCTCACCTCCGCGCGTTTCCGAGTGCAAGTTCATATATCGCAGGCTCCTGCCGCCAAGTAGGGGTCCGTTAGCTCCTCCTCGCTTGCCAACATCTGGCGGGCTCCCGGCGTTGCGCTCGGGGACAGCGCCCTAAGCGAGGCGCGCTCCACCAAAGCCCGGCCCGTAGGGCGGGTGGGCGGATTTCGACACCCATCGTGCAACTACCGGCAACCCTTCCCAGAAGGCGGATGCATTTCTGCACCCCTACTTACAAACCCGTCGCAGGTAAGCATCGATGGCCTTCGCCGCTCTCTTTCCTTCGGCAACCGCCTGCACCACCGTCGCGCCGCCGTTCGCAGCATCGCCCCCGGCGAACACGCCCTCGACCGAGGTCATCTGGGTTTCTCGGCACACCTCGATGGCGCCCGCTTTCCCGGCGGCAAGACCGCCGAAAAGCTCGACAAGCCCAGGCCAGGGCGCCTGGCCTGTGGCCACGATGGCGGTGGGTACCTCGATTATATGCTCACTCCCGGGGATCATTTCCGGCCTTCTCCGCCCGCTCGAGTCGGGCTCGCCCAGGCGAGTCCGCACGCACTCGACTCCCGTGAGGCGTCCGCCGTCCTCGACGAACCGCACCGGAGTCGTAAGGAACTCGAACTTCACTCCCTCGGCCGCGGCGAACTCGTACTCCCTCTTCCAGGCGGGCATTTCGTCGTGCGAGCGTCGATAGAGCACCACGACCTCCGAGGCGCCGCAGCGGAGCGCCGCGCAGGCGGCATCCATCGCCACGTTCCCGCCGCCGATGACCACCACTTTTCCAGCAAGGCGTACGTCATCGCCGGCGGCCACCTTTCTCAGGAACTCGCCCGCCTGGAGAACGCCGGGGAGGTCCTCTCCTCGGACCCCGAGCGATGACTGGTACCCGAGGCCCGGGGAAAGGAACACCGCGTCATGCGACCTGCGGATTTCGGCGGCCGCAACGTCCCTCCCCACGCGAACCCCTGTCTTGACCTCCACACCGGACGATTCAAGCACGGCGCCCACCTCGGCCTCGGCGACAGCGAGCGGCAGCCTGTACCGGGGTATCCCGTGGACTAGAAGCCCGCCGGGCCTCTCCTCGGCCTCGTAGACCGTTACAGCGTGTCCAAGCCTCGCAAGCTCGTGGGCGCAGGCAAGCCCCGCGGGGCCTGATCCGATGACCGCCACCTTCTTTCCGGTGGGCGCGCCCGGCCCGGGCAGCTTGATTCCCCGTTTCATCTCCTCGTCGGCCACGAACCGCTGAAGCGCAGCGATGGCTATCGGTTCCGACAGGTTCGTGCTAGAGCATCTTTTCTCGCAAAGCTCCTCCGCCGGGCAGACCCTCGCGCAAACCCCTGCAAAAACGTTGGCCTCGCGCATGAGCCGCGCGGCGCCGACGAAATTCCTTGTCTTAAGCCTCCGGATGAATCCCGGCACGTCCACACCGGCAGGGCACCCCGCGACGCACGGGGCATCGTGACAGAAAAGGCACCTCGAAGCCTCGGCGAGCGCCTGGTGGATCGCAAGCCCCCGTTCAACTTCGTCGAACCCCGTCTTCCGCACTTCCGGTGAAAGCTCCTGCATCCTGGCTCTCACACCCATTTCAACGACTGCCTCCTCATTGAAGCGCTGCGAGGCAAGTGGCGTCCTCACTTTTTCTTGTTCTTGTTCTTTATCGAGATCATCTGTGCCACGATCGCCACGGCGATCTCCTGTGCGGTTTCCGCACCGATGTCAAGCCCTATCGGCGCGTGCACGCACGCCACATCCTCCTGAGAGAAGCCCTCGCCGAGCAGCGCGTCGAAGGTAGCGCGCACCTTTGACCGGCTCCCGATCATGCCGATGTAGCTCGGGCGCGGCCTGCGTCTCAGGCACTCTGCGAGCACCTCCCGGTCATGGGCATGACCACGCGTGACGATGACCACGTACGTCCCAGCGTCCATTGGCACAGTGCGCGCCGCACCACCGAGGTCCGAGACGACCACTTCATCGGCCACGAGCTTTTCCCTGTCAGCAAACTCCGGCCGATCATCCACGACCACGACGCTGAACCCGGCCACGGTTGCAATGTGGGCTACGGCGGCGCCCACGTGCCCCGCCCCGAACACATAGACTCTCGGCTTGGGGACGATGGGCTCGATGTAAACCCTCGCCGTGCCGCCGCAAATCATCCCCAGGTTGTCCTGGGCCCCTGGCGCAAGCTCGAGTTCAACGAGCCTTGGCGTGCCCCCTGCCAGGGCGTCTCGCGCCTCGCGGATGATCCTGGCCTCGAGCGCCCCCCCGCCGACCGTGCCGAGCGTGGCCCCGTCGGGGAATACCAGCATTTTGAAGCCGGGAAGGCCCGGCGACGACGCCTGCGTCGCGATCACGGTGGCCAGCGCCGCACGCCGGCCCTCGTCGATGAGGCGGGCTATCTCCTTGTAGATGGCCACGGAGTCGGCAGGAGCGGCACTGGTTACAGGTCCGCCAGGTCGCAATGCGAGTCCAGACCCGGTTCCAGACCCGCCTCCAGACTGACATTCGGGCCCTGGTCCCACCTCTGGTTCACGTGTACGTTCGGTGTTCACTGCGAGCTCGTCCCTTTCTTCATGAAGAAATCACGTACTGGTCGTGGTGGCACGACAATCGGACTGCCGTAGCCGCCCCTACGCATCGTCTCCAGAGCCCGCTCGTAATCCTCCGCCGTGTCCAGGTCCTCGACCATCCCCGGCCTCCCCAACTCCACCCGGAGGACCCGGCCTTCGCGCCGCACGATGAGGTCGCGAAGCCCCTGCCCGTCGTCGGGCAGGTCCAGCACTCCCTGCCTGAGCGCGCTGGCGAAGAGAGTCGGATGGCCACCTCGACCGCCATACGTCGGCACCACGATGTCCACCCGAGGCCGCGCACGCCGGTACGCCTCCACGACCAGACCATAGTCCTCGGAGCAGATGCCAGGCTGGTCTGCCGGAGCAATGAAGAATGCTCCGGTCTCCGCAGCGAGCGCTCTCACCCCGGACTTGACGGACGAGAGCATCCCGAGGTGGTAATCGGCGTTGACGACGATGCGCATCCCCGGGCGGGCGCGCGACATGAGCGCCGCCCGCACCACCTCGGCCTCGTGCCCCAGCACCACCACAACCTCATCGACGTCTGGCGCGGCAAGAGCCGCGTCAACCGCCGCCTCCACCACCGTGCGGTCGCCCCAGGGGAGAACCTGCTTGAGCCTGCCCATCCTGCGCGACTCGCCCGCCGCCAGGATGACGGCAGCGCAGGTCATCTCGCGTCAGGGCCAGCAAAATCCCCGACCCCTCCGAGGGCGCCCGCACCCGTGCCGTCGCTGCCGGCGCTGCCGGCGCTGCCAGCGCCAGCGCCAGCTCTAGCTCTAGCTCCAGCTCCAGCTCCAGCTCCAGTGCCTGTGGTCCCGGGATCGTCGCCCCGCTCCGGCCCCCGGAGCCTCGCGGCCGCCACCTCGATGGCCCTGATTATCTTGGCGTAGCCGGTGCACCTGCAAAGGTTGCCCGATATCGCCTGCCGGATCTCATCCTTCGTCGGGGACAGGTTGGCATCGAGCAAGGCCTTCGCGGACATGATCATCCCCGGTGTGCAGAACCCGCACTGCACGGCACCTTCGGTCACGAACGCTTCCTGGATCGGGTGAAGGCTGCCATCACGCTCCAGGCCCTCGATGGTCACCACCCGCTTCCCGTCCGCCTGGTAGGCCAGCATCAGGCACGAATTCACCGGCTTCCCGTCGACGAGCACCGTGCACGCCCCGCACTCGCCCTTACCGCACCCTTCCTTCGTGCCGGTGAGGCCCAGGTCCTCGCGCAGGAACTCAAGCAAGGTGCGCGTTGCAGGAACCTCGGCCCGGACGGTGCGGCCATTCACCCACATATCCACACTAAACGTCCCCCTGGACGTCACCCCGGACGTCTCCCTGGGCCCGAAGGCGCTCGCCGCGCCCTCACCAGCACCCACGGGACCGCAACACTCGCTCACTCGCGATCACCAACCCTCCATCCTGCTGCGTCACGCCGCCGGGCCGGGCGCCCCCCTCCCCACAGGCTCGGGCGGAGGAGCGACAGGCAGTCCGACAGGCAATCCGACAGGCGGTCCGGCATGCGGTCCGCGCCCGCCTCACGGCCGCCCGCCCATGCAAAGCGCGAGAAGCGCCTTCTCAACGTGCAGCCTGTTCTCGGCCTCGTCGAACACCACCGAGTGCGGCCCGTCGATGACCTCGTCGGTGACCTCATAGCCACGGTCCGCCGGCAGACAGTGCATGTAGATCGAGTCCGTGGCCGTGAGCTTCATGCGTCTTTCGTCGCATATCCAGTCCGTATACTTCTTTGCAATGGCCATGGACTCGTCCTTGTCCTGGGTGGTCATGAGCGCGCCCCAGCTCTTCGGGTAAACCACGTGCGCCCCCTCGAAGGCCGCGTCCATGTCGTGGACCACCTCGAATTTCACGCCCGCCTGCCGGGCGTTCTCCTCGGCCTGTTTCAATATCTCCGGCATCAGCTTGAACTCGGGCGGGTGAGCCAGGGTCACGTCCATTCCGAACCTCGTCATGAGGAGAATGAGCGACTGCGGGACCGACATGGGCTTCATGTAGCTTGGTGCGTACGCCCACGATATCACGAACTTGCGCCCGCGAAGCTCGTTCGAGAACTTCTCCTTTATCGTCATGAGGTCCCCGAGCGCCTGGCACGGGTGGTAGATGTCGCACTGCATGTTGAATACCGGGACGCTCGACCACTTCGCGACCTCGCGTATGTACTTGTTGCCGATCCCGAAGAAGCAGTTCCGAATGGCAATGCCGTGCCCGTACCTGCTCAGGACCATCGCGGTGTCCTTGGCGGCCTCTCCGTGGCTTATCTGCAGCTTGTCCGGGGTGAGGTCGTGAGCATGCCCGCCTAGCTGGGTCATGCCGGCCTCGAACGAGTTCCGCGTCCTTGTGGACTGCTCGAAGAACATCATGAAAAGGGTCTTGTCCTGCAGGTAGCGGTGTGGGACGCCCAACGCGAAAAGCTTCTTGAGGTCCCAGGCGACGTCCAGGACCATCTCAAGCTCCTCCCGTGTCCACTCCTGCGTCGTGATGAAGTGCTTGCCGCGCAATAGCGAGTGCATCGTATCTTCCTCCTCTTCTCCCTCTTACCCTCTCAGCCAGGGCTTTCCGTCTCCGGTCGGCTCACCTGGTTACCTCACAGTATACCATCGGGAACAGCGCGTAGAACATGGCGGATTTCACAAGATGCTCCACGCTCACCTGGTCGTCCACGGAGTGCGAGTGCCTCTCCTCGCCCGGACCGAACCCTATGGTCGGGATGCCGAGCCTGCCCATGGTGGCGGTGCCGTCCGTCGAGAACACCCACTTGCTCGTGCGGGGCTTCTCGCCGAAGAGCATCTCGGCGCACTTCACACCGGCCTGCACCAGAGGGTGGTCCTCCTCCAGGACCCACGTGGGAAAATACTTCTCCCACTTCGGCCGATATCCTGTGTAGCTCGGCGAATCGTAGGTGAGAAGGCTCACCTCGGCGCCCTCGGCTCCCGGGAGGGACCGGATCTCCTCGATGGAGGACTCGGTGGTCTCGCCCACCGTCATCCGCCTGTCCACATAGATGGTGCACTCGTCTGGGACAGCGTTGAGCGAGCCGGTCTTGCACTCGATGGACGTGACGGCGATGGTTCCGCGCCCGAGGAACGGATCATCCTTGAGCCTGCCATTGAGCTCCTCGATGCCTGCCACTATGGGCATCATCTTGTAGATGGCGTTCACCCCGCGCTCGGGAGCGCTGGCGTGGCAGGACACGCCCTTCGTGGTTACCTTGATCTCGCACCGCCCGCGATGCCCCCGGTTTATCTGCAGGTTCGTGCATTCGCCCAGCACCACGCACTCCGGCCGGACCCCTTGAGTCGTGATCATCTCGTACACGGCCCACCCGTCGCAGTCCTCCTCCTGCACTATCCCCGCAACGTAAAGCGTGGCATCGCGAGGAAGGAGCCCGAGGTCCTTCATGACGCGGGCGCCCCACACCATGCACGCGATGGCGGCCTTGTTGTCGGACGCGCCGCGCCCGTATATGATGCCGTTCTCGTACTTACCCTGGAACGGGTCCCACTTCCATGCCGCACGGTCTCCCACGCCCACCGTGTCGATGTGGGAGTCGTACAGGATCTTGCGGCGCCCCGCGCCCATCGTGCCGATGACGTTGCCGATGGCGTCTATCCTGACGTCGTCAAACCCCGCTTTTTGCATCTCGTCGCGGATCCGGCGGATGCACTCGCCTTCGTTCGTGCTAGTGCTCGGTATGACGATAAGGTCCCGCAGGAATGCGATGATGTTGTCCCTGTACCGCCCCACAGCCTCTGCGATCTTTGTTGTCTGTTCACTGTCGATGCTGTCGATGCTCAAAGTTACCCCTCCTCCGGTTTCCAGTCACCGGTCGCCCGTTCCCCGGGTCAACCGCTAGCTACAAACTCCGAGGTCGCCGGTTTCTCGCGAGTGGCCAGCGCTCGGGTCCCGCAACGGCGCCTCAAGCAGGGCCTCTTGATCAGGTTTGGTGCGCACATAGATCATCGGATTTCGACGCCCCTCGGGGAGGCACCCGCGCATCCGCACCCCATACCCTCCGCAACGACACCCTCCGCAGCGACAAACAGCATGAATTCTCCACATCTCACTACGGGGACGTGCCGCCGGGCCCGGGCGCGGCCGCGACGAACCGGCCCCAGCCTGGGGCTCCGACGAACTGATCGTTCGCGAGCACGACCCTGCCGCGGACCATCACCATCCTCGGCCAGCCCTGCACCTTCATCCCCTCGTAGGGCGTGTACCCTGCGTTCGAGTGGAGGACCGAGGCGGCAAGCGTGCGGGCGCACCCGGGGTCGAAGATCACCATGTCCGCGTCCGAACCCGGGGCGATGGTCCCCTTGCGGGGATAGAGCCCAAATAGCCTGGCCGGATTGTACGAAAGCATCCTCACCATGTCCCGGAGCGCCATGCCCCGCCGCACCACTCCCTCATGATGAACGAGCGGAAGCAAGGTCTCGACCCCGGGAATTCCCGGCAGGACGTCGAAGCACGTCTCGCCGAGGGTCTTCTGCTCCCGCGTGAAGGCGCAGTGGTCGGTGGCGATGACATCGGTCTCTCCTCCAAGGACGCCATCCCAGAGCGCCGCCGTGTCCGCCGCCGTCCGGAGCGGCGGCGTCATGATGAGCTCCCGCGCCCTATCCCCTGAGTATTCCTCCGCGGTCAGCAGGAGGTAATGAGGACAGGTCTCCGCATAGACGGTGTAGCCCAGCCGCCGCGCCTCGCGGACCGCCTCGAGCCCCGCGCCGCTGGACACATGCACGAAATAGACGGGGATGCCGAGCCTGCCGAGCCGGGCGGCCACGTTCCGGATGGCGATCGCCTCGGCCTCGGACGGGCGCGACTCGGCGTGCCGCGACGGCGATGCCTTTCCGTGCTTCCGAAACTCCGCCTCGAGCCGCTCCACCGTGTCGTTGTCCTCGGCGTGGACCGTGACCAGGAGCCCTGCGTTCCTTGCCGCTTCGGACACCGCCAGGAAGTCTACGTCCTCGAGGAGGTAACCCGCCGCGCGGTAGGTCGTGAAGAGCTTGACGGCCCCCACGCCCATCCTGGCGAGCGCCGCCATTTCGTCCGCAAGATCCCTGGGCACCTTCGTCACCGTCATGTGCAGCGCGAAGTCCACCGAGGCTCCGGCCGTCGCCTCGTCGATGCGCCGCCGGGCGGCGCTGGCCATCGACATCCCGGGAACCTGGTCCGCGAAGTCGATGACGCAGGTCACCCCGCCACACGCCGCGGAGCGCGTGCCCGAGGCGAAGTCATCGGCGGTAACCGTCCCGCGCGAGCGAAGGGCAAAGTGGGTGTGCGCGTCTATGACCCCGGGGAGCACGTACTTGCCCGACGCGTCGAGCACCACGGCCTCGGGCGTCCTGGGAAGGCCCTCGCCGACGGAGGCGATCTTTTCCCCGTCCACGGCCACGTCCGCCCAAAACTCGCCTTCCGCCGTTACCACAAGTCCCCCTGTGATGAGGAAGTCCACGTCCACCCCTCCCTGCCCGCGCCCTGTCTGCCCCGCGTCGGTCTTCTCATCTTTGCACACTACCTCGAGACCCTCGTGCCGCTCCGGCCATCGAGGGCGTCCAGGCACCTGTCGAGCGACGCGATTATCGCAAGCCCGCCGGACGAGGCGAAGTTGATGGACGCCTGTACCTTGGGGCCCATGCTGCCTGCCTTGAAGTGCCCTTCGGCCATGTAGCGCCTGGCCTCCTCGACGGTCATGCTGTCCAGAAACACCTGCGACGGCGTGCGATAGTTGAGCGCGACCTTCTCCACGTCTGTCAGGATGAGCAGGACGTCGGCACCGATGTCCGTCGCGAGCTTGGCGCTGGCAAGGTCTTTGTCGATGACGGCCTCGACGCCGCGCAGCATCTCGCCTTCCTTGATGACGGGGATGCCCCCACCACCCGCAGCGATGACCACCTCGCCCCTGTCGAGAAGGCTCTCAATGGCACGCTTCTCGAATATCTGCACCGGGAGCGGCGACGGCACCACCTTGCGCCAGCCGCGGCCCGCGTCCTCCTTCCAGACCTCGCCCCGTTCCGCCACGAAGCGCTTTGCCTCTTCTTCTGTGTAGAACGGCCCTATCGGCTTGGTGGGATTCGCGAAGGCGGGGTCGGCCGGGTCCACCACCACCTGCGTGAGCACCGTGACGACCGAGGCCCGCAGCCCCTCGCGGGCGATCTCGTTGTGCATAGCCTGCTGGATCATGTAGCCAATGAGCCCCTGGCTCTCGGCGCCGCAGATGTCGAGCGGCATCGCCGGCACAATGTCGCGCGCGCTGTGGTTCTGGATAAGGATGTTCCCGACCTGCGGGCCGTTGCCGTGGGTGATGACCACCCTGTGACCCCTCTTTATGAGCTGGACGATGCTTCTGCACGTGGACTTGACGTTGGCCATCTGCTGCGCGGCGGTGCCTTTCTCGCCGGGCTTCAGAATGGCATTGCCCCCGAGTGCCACAACGATCGTCGTCTGCACCTTGTCCTCTCCTCCCCCGGATGCCCGGTCCGCGGACCCCCTGTCCCCAGGAGCCGGTCTGGATTTCGCTCCTCCGCCCTCCGTCTTTCGCTACCGTCCAGGTCAAGCCCGTCAAAACGCCGGCGGCGTGATGGCAGAGATGAAAACGAGATCCTTGTCGCCGACGCTCGTGATCTTATGCGGGATGGCGCAATAGTAGTAGATGCTGTCGCCCTCCTCCAGGTGGTAGCGCTCGTCCCCGATCTGGATGTCCATGGCGCCCTGTAGCACCACGGTGCACTCCTCTCCGGGATGGGCAAGCGGCTCCTCGCACGTCGAGGTGCCGGGTTTGAGCGTCGCCATCATGACCTCCATCTGCCTGTTGAGGTCCGGCGACAGAAGCTCGAACGCCAGGTGCGATCTGGGGAATTTCAGGGTCTTTCGGCTGTCCCTCCTCACCACAGGGCTGTAACCGTCCGAGTTGAGGAGAAAATAGAATATGGGCACGTTGAGAGCTTCCGCGATCTTGCGCAGAGACGTTATGGACGGCTCGGCCACGTCCCTCTCGACCTGGCTCAAAAAGCTTGCGGTAAGCCCCGTGAGCGCCGCAAGTTCGTTTAAGCTCTTTCCTCGTTCCCGGCGCTTTTCGCGTATCTTCTTGCCGAGCAACGTCATTCCCCCTGCGTTAGAAGGTCTTTGGCGCGGGCCTCGAGCATCTGGCGGAGGTCTTCGATGCTCGGCCCGACTTCTATAGGAGACGGCGCGGCCCGCTCGGCGTTGGCGATGTCCTTCAGGCCGTTGCCCGTGGCGATGACGACCACCGTCTCCTCGCGGCCTATGATGCCGCTTTCGAAGGCGGCGGCCAGGCCCGCTAGGCTCGCCGCGCCGGCGGGCTCACTGAACACACCGGTCGTCGACCCGAGCAACCTCATGGCGCGGAGGATCTCCTCGTCGGGCACGGCGATCATGTCCCCGCCGGATCGGCGGACGGCGTTCAAGGCCTTGGTGGGGTTGCGCGGCACACCCACCGCAATGCTGTCAGCTATGGTGTTCTCTGGCGACGGCCGGAAGCGCTCGCCCGACCTGAACGCCTCGACCAGCGGCTGGCATCCGGCGGCCTGGACGCCGAGAATGCGCGGGATCCGCGTTATCAGCCCAGTGTGGTAGAAATCGTGGAAGCCTTTATACACGCCCGCTATGGTGCAGCCGTCGCCGACGGAGACCACCACCCAGTCGGGGACCTGCCAGCCAAGCTGCTCGCATATCTCGAAGCTCACGGTCTTCTTGCCCTCGACGAGGTAAGGGTTGATGGCAGCGTTGCGGTTGTACCAGCCCCATCTCTCGATGGCTGCCGCCGAGAGCGAGAAGGCCTCGTGGTAGGACCCATCCACGGAGACGACGGTGGCCCCGTATATGAGAAGCTGCATGAGCTTGCCGCGCGGCGCCCGCCTCGGCACGAAGATACACGAGCGCAGGCCCATCGACGCCGCGCACCCCGCGAGCGACGAGGCGGCGTTGCCCGTGGAGGCGCAGGCGACGATGCGTCGCCCGGCCGCCTTCGCGCGGACGGCCGCGATGGCCGACGCCCTGTCCTTGAGAGACGCGGTGGGGTTCACCCCTTCGTCCTTCACGAAGACGGAGCGTGCCCCAAGGGCGCGGGCAAGGCGACGGGCGTTGTAGAGCGGGGTCCATCCGACCCGAAGCGGCGGCCTCTCCCAGACTGGGTCGACCGGCAGGAACGGCATATAGCGCCACATGGAGTTCTCACCGGTGGCGGCGAAGCAATCCCGGCCCATATCGCGCCCAGTATCGCAGCCTATCCTGTGCGCGATGGCCTCATAGTCGTAGACGACGTCTAGAATGCCTTCGCTGCCGCAGGAAGGGCACGTGAGCGCGGCGTGGCCATACTCCACGACGGCACCGCACGTGGTGCACTGAAGGTGTCTTACGTAGCTCACCTGTCGCCCTCCCGAACCGCGTGAGGACACCCCCTGGCAGAAGCATTCACGCTCAGTAGGGAGTGTTTAACGTGGCTTAATTCCATATGGATCTATTCAACTCTCATTGAAGGAATCCTCCTGCGAGCACCAAGAATATGACTGAACCAGACAGAGCCGCGTCGTGCCCCGACCGATGCGCGTACCGACTGGCACGGGAGGGCTACAGGTGAAACGAGCGACGACCCGGCAGACAGGCGGGCACAAGCCATCGAAACTACCAGGCTGTTACCACCCACCTTTCATCCTCTCCGTCGTAACGGTATTCGTGGCACTGGTAGCTGAGATCCTTTGGTGTCCGCCACCTCAACTGGATGCCGCCGGTGCGCGGGAACCCGCTCTCCGCCCCGTCGAACTTCACTTTTTCTACAGCTCAGCCTGTCCGGGCTGCGAGATCGCGAGATTGCAGCTCGCACGCCTCGTGGCCGTTCGCCCTTACGTGTCGGTGGCAGAGCACGATGTAGTGCTCGCCCACAACCAGGCGCTGCACCGGGCGTTCGCCACCGCCGCCAGTGTCCCCGCCAGAATGCGAGGCTATGTACCTGTGGTTTTCGTCGGCTCGCGGTACCTTGTTGGGGACGAGATCACCCTTGAAGGTCTCCTGGAGGCGGTTGATGGGTACAACTCCAGCGCAGGGCCCATCGGGGTCCGAACCGAGGAGATCGAGGCCGCGGGGCGCGCCCTTCTGAGAGAAGGCTCCATACTGAGCGCCGCTGTCGTCGCTGTCGCAGGGCTCGTAGATGGGATCAACCCGTGTGCCTTTGCTATCCTAGTCTTCCTCGTGTCGTATCTAACGCTCGCAGGCAAGGACAGGCGGCAGATCCTTTCAACCGGCCTGGCGTTCGCAGGAGGGGTCTTCGCGACGTATGTTGCGGCGGGCTTCGGGCTACTCGGGGTCATCCACGCCTTCCGGGGCATGCCCTTCGTTCACAGGGCGGTATATCTGGCGGCCGCCGTCATGTGCTATGCACTAGCAGCCGTGACAATACGTGACTTGTTGGAAATGCGCTCGGGCTTTCCCTCCAACGTGAAGCTAAGGCTCCCTCGTCGCCTTACGAAGTTCGCCCACGCCGCGATCAGGCAGGCGGCATCCTCGCCCTATCTTGGGGCGGCGGCCCTGCTGACGGGGACGGTCGTCGCAACCACGGAGTTCGTATGCACCGGCCAGTTGTATCTGCCCACCATCGCATACATGGTGCAGGCAGGTGGCGATACAGGACGTCCCGCTGCCATGCTGATCCTGTACAACTTGGCGTTCATAGCGCCGATGCTATGCGGGGTTACCCTCGCGTATCTCGGCACGACCTCGGAACGCCTAGCAGCTTTGACGCGACGCCACGCTATGACAGTGAAGGCTGCCATCGCACTGGTCCTGGTTTGCCTAGGAAGTTACCTCGGCCTGGAGTTTCTCGGGATGCTGGGCCTCGTGGCGTAGGTATGGCGTCGTGGCGCCGGGGCGCCGGGCACCTCGCCTGGGCGTCCCGGAGCATGCTCCGAAACGCCTCCTGAGCCTATCAAGGGCGTCCTGTGCGCCTTGGTGGGCGCCGCGTTAGCGCGTTAGACCCGTATCCACTGAAGAGCGACAGGTCTTGGAGAGGACTTCTAAGTATGGGGTCATTAGTTTTCTCTCGTTTTCCGAGGTCTTGGGTTGCCGGTGACTCAAAGAAAGAGTGCAACACCGGCAACCATGCACGGCGCGTCGCTCTCTGGAACCGGCGATTACTTATGGCGATCTACTTAGGTCAGCTCTTCTTCATTCCCTACCAGCTTGTTGAGGACGCGCTCACACTCCTCAATGAACCTCCGCACGTCCTCCTTGAGTGAGCTGACCTCGGCACGCGTCACGGTGACGAAGTCTTCGTAGTCGGTGTCCTGCCGTTTCTCAAATGCAGATGGCAGGACCTTGGAAACTTGCGCGTCGATCAGACGGTCTTTGACGAAATGGCGCTGAAAGAGGGATATCACTCCGCTGTGTTTGGATGAGTCCAGTTGCTTGAGCGCCAGGAGGGCCCTTGCCGCATAGAACGCTGCATAGTAGAAGCGGTTCACCGCCCCCGTGAGACCGCCAGTCTCGAGCAGCGTCGAGCCCTCCTCAAAGGATTCCTTCGCACGCCCCATCCGGTACCTTGCCAGGACGCGTACCTCAGGCTTCATAAGGACACGCCCTCGCGCTCTAGAGTCTGGATGAACGGCGTGAGTTTCCAGACGGGATCTCGGAACACGTGTTCCGGGATGACCCGAGGAGAAATGTACACGTCGTGACGCAAGTTGACGTCAAAGGCGACGTCGATGACCGCATCCCTCACGCCTCGGTCTAGCCTCGACACAATGACGAGCACGTCTATATCCGAATCAGGCGTATCGTCCCCCCGCAGCTTGGAGCCGAAGAGTCTGATATCTCGTATTTCCTCTCTGAGAGGGCTTTCTCGAAGCCGCTTTACGAAGTCCTCCAGGGCGTCCCTGTCCCTCATCTTTAGCGGCGTCATCCCGCGGAGATCCCTGCGGCGGCGCACTCTGACCACCCCGCTTCCACACCAAATGATACCACGAGATAGCAAGACGAAACAAGGTACGGGCGCGGTTGCCAGGTCACAACGCGGCATGTACATCTCGCAAGACCTGCACAGCCAGCGCGCACTCGATGCGCTTCTTCTGGATGGCGCACGCAACGGGGTCAGGGGTGAGGATATCGCCCGATGAAGCGTAGGCGCTCGCGTGGCACCCGCCGCTGCAGATGAACCGCGCCCAGCACTCGGCGCAGCCGCGCTTCGTGTAGACATGCGCGCCCCGGAACCTTTCCACAAGCACGGGGTCCACTTCGCCCTTAAACACGTCGCCCATGAGAAACTCCCGCCGACCCACGAATTGATGGCACGGGTAGATGCTGCCATCGGGCGCCACAGCAAGGTAGTCCACGCCAGCGCCGCACCCGGCAAGGCGCCGTGCAAGGCACGGTCCGCCGTCCAGGTCCACGTTGAAGTGGTAGAACGAAAACCCCTCCCCCCGGGCATGTCGCTCGAGGAAGAGCGTGGCCAGACGCTCGTACTCCCTCCCGATGGCGTCGAGGTCGTCGGCACGGATCCCATACGACGTATCGCGCGCTCCGACCACGGGCTCCACGGATATGCTGCGGCAACCGAGGTCCGCAAGGTGCATGACGTCGGACGCGAAGCCCAGGTTCGCCCTGGTATAGGTGCCCCGCACGAAGTACGACTCGGGCGGGCGGCCGGCGATAAAGCGCCTCACCCTGGGGACGACCTCATCGTAGCTCCCGCCGCCCCCGGGCGCAACTCGCATCCTGTCGTGCGTCTCCTTGCGGCCGTCGAGGCTGAGCACCACGAGCATGTCGTTGTCGTTGAGGAACCGGGCCACGTCATCATCGAGGAGAACGGCGTTGGTGGTCAGAGTGAACTCAATACGTTTCCCGAGCCGCGCCGCTTCTGCCCGCCCGTACTCGACGGCAGACCTCACCACGCCGAAGTTGAGGAGCGGCTCACCTCCGAAGAAGTCCACGTTGAGGTTGCGACGCCCACCTGACCTCGCAAGCAGGAAGTCTATCGCCGCCTTCGCCACTCGCTCCGGCATGAGTTCCCTTGTCATGCCGAAACTCCCCGTCTTGCCGAAACAATACCGGCATCGGAGGTTGCAGTCGTGCGCGACGTGAAGGCAGAGCGCCTTGACGAGCACCTCGCCGGCGGGTTCGTAAGGCTCGTCGGGAGCGTAAGGATGAGAAAGGCGGCCATCGGCCACCATTTCGTCGATCTCGTCATAAACTTCGGCTACGGCCTCGTCCGTATGAACCGGCCCGAGCCTTCGGATGACCTCGTCCCTCGGCTCTCCGTAAGCAACAATCACATCGCGGGCCACCTCGTCGAGCTCATGAAGCCCGCCGGTCTTTACGTCGAGGAGAAGGTTCGTCCCAAGTGCGGAGAATACGTGCCAGTTAGCTTCCTTCTGCATTTCTTGCCAGCCTTCAGTAGTCAGCCTTCCGGGCTCAGCCTCCTTAGCCTCCCGGAGCCGGCTCTGACGCCGCCCCGCCTTGAGCGTCGCCGCCGTCTCCGGCTCGCGAGAGGTCACTTCCCGCGCTGCCGGCACACCTGATTGCCGACGGTGCATGAAGTCTTGCACGCCGACTGGCATGACGCCTGGCACTCCTTGCATCCGCCCTCGGCAAGGCCGGCTCTCGTCGAGCCCTCGCTCACGGTGCGAATGTGCTTCGTTGCGTTTTTCTGCGCCACGCTTACCACGTCTCCTTTATGTAATGTTACGTATCCAGACCCTGGTCCCGCTGCCCCGGGGATGCTGCGGCAAGCCAGGCCGGGGCAGGCATTCCAGAAAACATTATAGCATCGGCCTGGTGAAGTATGAAGACCATTGGCTCAAATTCCCCCGGCATCATCCAGGGTACTATCCGACACGAGCCCGACACGGGCAACGGCTGCGCTGCACATTCGCGATAACGCGTCCCGGCGGCCCAAGAGTTGCCCACACTGGCATTGTCCGCTCTGCGTTATAAAGCTATAATGATTGACAGGCCCGGCCCCGGGACGTGCCGCCGGGGAACGCCGGCTTTCTTTAACCGTCCCAACCGCACATCGCAACATCCCCAAGGAGGGAACGACTCATGTCTCTTCCGGCTTCATCAACCTCACGGCGCCTGCGCGGGCTTGTGCAGCTTGCCGACCCGAAGATATGGGTCGCATCAACGGTGCCCATGTTCGTGGCCGCTGCGCTGGCTTATGCAGACACGGGCCGCTTTGCGCCCGGGTGGTTTCTTCTCACCCTCGTGGGAATTTACGCGGTGGAAGTGGGCAAGAACGCAGCGAACGAGGTCGTTGACTGGCGCTCCGGGGCCGACAGGTTCGTCGAGCCCGAGGACGCCACCCCGTTCTCAGGAGGCAAGAAGACGATAACCGGCGGCCTGCTTTCCGAACGCGACGCGCTCTGGATAGCAGTGGGCAGCTTCGCTGTAGCGGCCATCGCGGGCCTTCCCATCGGGCTTTTCCGCACCTGGCACGCGTTCTGGATCGCGGCGCTGGGCGGGTTCCTCGCACTCGCGTATAGTGTCCCGCCTTTCTCCTTCTGTTACCGCGGCCTCGGGGAGCTCGTGGTAGGCATGACCTTCGGCCCGCTCCTGATGCTCGGCACTTACGTGGTCCAGACGAGGCAGCTTTCGGCAAGGCCGCTCGTTGTCGGGGTCCCTCTCGGCATCCTCATCGCAACCGTCCTCTGGATCAACGAATTCCCCGACTTCGAGGCCGACAGACGCGCGAACAAGCGAAACCTCGTGGTGCGCATGGGAAAGGCCAGGGCGAGGGTGGTCTACGCGTGGCTTCTTGGCCTCGCCGAGGCGGCTGTCATCGGCGTGGCGCTGTGTCTCCGCAGCCCGTGGATGCTCCTGGGCCTTGCGGGAGGCGTCGAGGCGTCCCGCGCCGCCAGGGTTTGCTGGCTCGCTTACGATTCGACGGCCGAACTCATGCCCGCCAACGCCGGCACCGTGAAGACCTACATCCTCACTGGCGTCGGGCTCATCGCCGGGGCGCTGCTGCAGCGGTGGCTACCCCTGTAGCCGCCCTCGTGCACCTGTAACTTTCCCCCGAAGAGCTCGTGAGCTGGCTGCCTATGGGCAAAACACTAACCTTGGTTGGCCGGTGGCTGGCGGCCGCTTAGGACCAGTCCCGGACCCGAACCCACGCTATCGACACCACGCAGCTCAGGGCATAGATGACAAGGCCGGCGGCGGCCACCAGCAACGGCGCCATCAACGACTGCCCCGGGGCCCCTATCCACGCAGGTGGCTGCACTTGCACCCGCCGCAGGATCGTGGACCCAGCCATGACAGCCGCAAACACGCCGAGCATGACGATGCGGTTATAAGCGCTGGCCCTGGCATATCCCAGGCAGAAGAACATCGCGAGGTAGACCCCGCATATCACCGCGACTATACCCAACAGCATCGCGGCACGCCCCAGCACCCCGCGAAGAAGAGCGCCGAGATCGCCCGGAGTCACGGCGGACCCCCCGAGGCCCACGCGTGGTGAGATGATCCCCTGCCCGATGATGGCGATCACCCCGAAAACCGCGCCGAAAGCTACCGCGGCAACAAGCACAGACAGGAACTTGCTCGTGACTATGGCGGTATCCGAGAGCGGCAGGCCCTTGAGGAAGAGGTGCGCACCGGACTTGTCCTCGTCGTACGTGGACCTGATGGCAAACCCGTACGCCGAGACGGTCATATAGACGGCGATGATGGAACTTGCGTCCGTAACGGCAAACGACATCGTAAGCCCCAGGAGCGACCCGATCAGGAAATACATGAGCAATGTCCTCTTCCCCTGGATGATGTCCTTCCATACGAGGTCTAGCATGCCTCACTCCCCCTCACGATCGCCACCAGAATGTCATCGAGCGACACCGGAAGCACCCGCGGCCTTGTCCCAGCGAGATGCCCAACTTCTCTTGCGACATCTTCGGAATACGCGCACGTAATGCCGGTGAAGGTCAGGCCCTCGATCTTGTGCGCCGCGAACGCCCTTCCGAGGGCTCCTCTCATCGCTTGCTCCACCTTTGCCCTGGCCTCGGCGACGCCCGCCTCGAGGCCGGCCCGGTCAGATGAGCCTCTCGCCTCGGGCCGCAGGGGGAGAGGAAACGAAACCCTCTTCCATCTGGCGAGGACATCATCTTTCACGTCGGAGATGACGACCCGCCCGTCATTGATGAATGTGACGTAGTCCGCGACCTTCTCCACATCCTGCGTGATGTGGGTCGAGAAGAACACGCTCCGCCGCTCGTCCTGGATGACCGACATGAGCTCCGCCAGGACGTCGTGGCGTATGACCGGGTCGAGCCCGCTCGTGGGCTCGTCGAGTATCAGGAGTTCCGGCCTGTGCGAGAGCGCGAGGGCCAGGCCCAGCTTCACCTTCATGCCCTTGGAGAGGGTCTTGACCCGCTTCGACTGCTCTATCCCGAACCTTTCGAGGGTCGCCTTGTAGAGCCGCGCGTCCCACGTCGGGTAGTACTTGCCAACGAAACCGCCGAGCCAGGCCGGGGTCACCTCTTCGTAGAAGTGGGGCTCTTCGCCCAGGTAGCCGATGTGCCGCTTGACCTCGGTCTCGAACGCCACGTGGTCGAGGCCCAGCACCTTCACGGCACCCGTGGACTTCCTTACCATGTTCATGATGATCTTGATGGTCGTGCTCTTGCCGGCTCCATTTGGCCCGATGAACCCCATGATATAACCCCTGGGCAGCGTGAAGGACACATCCTTGAGCTGGAATTTCGGGTACCGCTTGCCCACACCTGACAGCATGAGTGCCGGCACGTCGCGACCGGCGGTGCTTTCAGCCCCTGATCCTGTCGTCGTGCGTGCAGTCCATCCTACCGCCGCCGTCCTCGTCTTCACCGAAGTCACCGCCCTCGTCGCGCTCGTCGTCGCCGCCTCAGCCGTCGCCACCGTACGCGTTGCCGCCGCGGCTGTCGTCGGTACCGTGGCACTCGCAGTCTCAGCCGGCGCCAACATCGCCATGTGCATCACCCAATCGCCTCCTTGAGAAGCCTCAGCAGCTCCTCTACGGTCACACCGCTTGCCCGCGCGTCGGCCACAATCTCGGCAAGCCGCTCGCGGAGAGCCCGCATTCGGATAGCCTTCAGGCGCTCGGCGTCGAGATCCGCTACGAACGACCCCAGCCCCGCCCTGGTCACGATGATCCCCTCGGCCTCCAGCTCCGAGTAAGCCCTCTTCGTCGTTATCACGCTGGTTCCAGCCTGCTCGGCAAGCTGCCGGATTGAGGGCAGGCTTTCGCCCGGCGCAAGCTCGCCGGATAGCACTTTCTCCCTGATCTGGTCGACTATCTGCCTGTACAGCGGCACCGGGTTGCTGTATGACACGTGGACCTGCACGGCATCACCGCCATGTGTATATCGTCTATACACAGTATAGACATGATGTCGCCCCTTGTCAAGCATGGGGTCAGTAGTGCTCTGGAAGAGTTCACACTCACGTGGGATTGTCGGGAATCGCGCCGCCGTGGTATTATGTGGCTGGAACAATCGAAACGAAGCATCCATCGGAAATACGCACGGTGTAGAGACACGCCGTGCTTGAAAGGGTGGACGAAAGATGCGGGCGTCGGCAAGCTGGGATGAGTTCGAGCAATCCTTGTTGCAGGCGCCCTTGCCGGATGGAAGCGCCTCTGTGCAGGGCGCCGCTCACCAGCCCGTGTTCAGAAAGCGACTCGTGACGTACGCTGACTACGCTGCGCTTGACAACGGGAAGCGTTATCAGGTCTTCTCGGGGATGTTGGTGGCCGAACCCGCCCCTACCACATACCACCAGCAAGTCGTGGTGAGGCTCGTACACCGTTTGAAGTCCTACATCGACCAAGCTCCCGTCGGAGGGTTACTCCTCGTTTCACCGGTGGACGTCATTCTCGACCCGGCGGAGCAGATCGAGGTCCTCCAGCCGGATATCGTATGGGTCTCCCCCGAGCGCATGGACATCGTCAAGAAGGCGGCCATATTCGGCACGCCCGACCTCGTGGTAGAGGTGCTCTCACCATCCAACGCCCGCAGGGACCGCCTCGAGAAGGTTGGCCGCTACCGTAGGTTTGGCGTGGCCCACATCTGGGTGCTCGACCCTGAACGCCGCTTGTTCGAAGAAGAGGTGCGGGCCGAAGAAGGCTACGTGTCGCCGAGGACCTATATGGACTCCGAGATCGTGCAACCAAGGTGCTTCCCAGGGCTTTTGCTCTCCCTGTCGGAGCTATGGCCGTAAGGATGGTGACAGGGTGCGTCCCTATCGCGATCCCAGGAGCCCGACGCCCTGTATCACAGGCGGGTGCTCGCAGAAAGCGTGAATGCTCCGCTCCTGCCGAGCGGGGACGCAAACCACGGACGCCCCGCGAACAGGTTACGAACTCGAATCTGCCTTCTCATCGACCTCTAGCTGTCATCCTCAATAGCCAGGACCCTCATGCCGTACGGTTCGAGCGCAAGTTCGAGCGAGGCGAGGTCTCTGCCGCGGATGCGTGCCGGACAGGGGGACGTCTGGCCCCTCAAAGCGCGCACGCCATACACGGCATCGGGGTCGACGCCCGCAAGGCTCCCATCGAGCGCGTTCAGTTTCGCATGAACCACGTCGCCTGCGAAGTTTAGCACCACGAGCACACGGCTGCGCCCATGCTCCCTGAAGTAAGCCAGGACTGCGTCTTCCCTGCTGGCGTCCAGAAAAGTCAGCGACCCGCGTCGTAGAGCAGGCGTGTCGCGCCTTAAGTGGCAGAGGTCCCTGTACATGGCCCTGATGACAGGGTCCCCAGCCTCCCACCGGATCTTGAACGGGTCGAAGAGCGACGGCCGCTCCTCTGCGCCTATCTCCTGGCCGTTGTAGATGAGCGGGACGCCGTCAAGGGTGAGGAGAAGCGTTGCCGCAGCCTCGTAGCCCCTGCGGCCCAGAGCGCGCGTGGCGCGCAGCTGGTCGTGGTTCTCCAGGTACCGCAGCCTCAACGAGCCCACCGGGAATGTGCACCGGTCGTGCTCGATCATATCCCTGACCGCCTTCGCCGGAAGCTCGCCGGCAAGCACCTGGGCCAGGATCTTGGGAAGCGTCTCCTCGTACGTGACATCGAACGCCACCGCATTGTGGGACGGCTCGTGCGACTCTGCCAGCAGAAGCACGTCAGGCTTGGCCTCCTTGAGCGCGCGCCTTGCAGCTCTCCAAAAGTCCTCAGGCACCAGCGCCGCCACATCGCACCGGTAGCCGTCGATGTCGAACTCTTCGACGTAGTAGCGCATCACGCGAATCATGTACTCACGGAGGTCGGCACTTGAGTAATCGAACGCCACCACGTCGTCCCACCCGAACCCGGCACACTGGATATTCCCGCACGCATCTCTCCGGTACCATTCGGGGTGCGCCACCGTCAGGGGACAATCGTGCGCGCTATGATTGGCGACAAAGTCCATGATGACGCGCAGGCCGTGATCGCGGGCCACCTGCACCAGTCGCCGCAGGTCATCGGCCGTCCCCAGATCAGGATGTATGCTGAGGTAATCGTAGATCGCATAGGGGCTGCCCAGGCTTCCTTTCCGCCCGCGCCTGCCGATATCATGGATGGGCATGAGCCAGATGCACGTGGCGCCCAGGTCCGCGATCTCGGGGATTCGCCGCGTCACGCCCTCGAGGGTCCCCTTCTCGCTGAAGACGCGCGGAAACACCTCGTATATCACGGCGTCCCGGACCCAGTCGGGACTCACAACCGCCCTCAACCTGCCGAAGCCGCACGCTTCCCTCTGCGGCGCAGGCGTGTGGACCTCGCCGTCCGCCGCGACCTCCACCACGGAGTTCACCGTGCCGTGCTCGTTCAGTATCATACACGGATTATGCGGATCGCGAGTCCACTCTCCATCAACGACGAACTTGTACTCGTGCGCACCCTCTCCCAAAGGGACCACGATCTCCCACACTCCACAGGGATGCCTGTGCATCTCGCAATCCGCCGCGCGCCAGTTGTTGAACTCGCCCGCGATGTACGCCCGCGAGGCGCGCGGGTTGAAGTAACGGAACTTGACCCCACGGCTTGCGCGCGCGGGGCCCAGCTCTCCAACAACCTCGCCCAACCTTCTGCCTCCTCCCGCCACACGGACCGGAGCGTCAAGGCATAGCCCGCATCCGGCAGCTCCATTATAGCGGCGCGTTCGAAGGATGGGCAAAAGAACTTTCTTCCTCAGCTTCCGAAGAGGCGGGACCACCGCCGTCCCACAGGGCCGCGACGAGGCCTCCGCCATACCGTTCCCGGGCCCGAAGCGATAAGCCGTCGCCGGAAGACCGTCGTCTCAGATGAGTCAGATGGGCGTCAAGCGGGCGACAGACCACGCCGCCTGTCGCCCGCAACATTTCGGGAAGCGTTTCAGATCGGAAAGCGTTTCAGGACAGGACCCTCAAGGCGCCACGCCGAAATGATCGGTGATGCCGAGGTAGATGTAGTAGCCCTCGCGCCAGGTGTAGCCCATGTCCTTGAGCCGTGCCTCCTGGTAGGGATTGCTGATGTAGGACGCCTCCGTGAGGATCGCAGGCATCCACGTGTTTCGCAGGACGTAGAAGTTTGCGGTGTGCACTCCGCCGTCGGGGAGCCCGAGGCCCGCCACGAGCTTTCGGTGGACCTTGTTGCGAAGGTCGAGCGCGGTCCAGCCTGCATATGTGTATGCATAGGTCTCAGTCGCGTTGTAGCTCCGGTTGTATGAGGCGTTGTGGTGGATGGAGATGAACCTGTCGGCGCCCCAGTAGTTTGCCGCTGCGGTCCTCTCGCCGAGGCTCACATCAACGTCGCCCGTGCGTGACATCTTCACGGTGGCGCCGCCGTACTCGACGAGGCAGTTCCGTAAGACCGTAGCCACCCGGAGGTTCACGTCGGCCTCACGTAACCCAGACGGGCCGATGGCGCCCGGCTCAGGCCCGCCGTGGCCGGGGTCGATGAAGATTCTGACTCCCTGCAGCCCCCCGCGCGCGAGTGCCGCGGGCGATGCGGCCGCCACGGCGGTCGCCATAGCCGCACACAAAACCAGCGCTCTCATCATGCTCTTCATGCTCGTCTTTCTCACTTGTCTTTTCGCCCCTCTCTATCCCTGTCCTTCTTCTCCGTCCTTGTTCTTCCTTCGCGTTCTCCGTTCGCCTTCTCCCTTCGCCGAGTGAGCTCCGTCGGCCGACCTCCGGCGTCTAGGTGCCGCGAACAGCTTCAGAAGCTAACCGCCAGGCCTGCCGTAAGTCTCCCGTAGCTTCTGCCGCCCTCCATCCACCAATGGTCGTACGCTGCGCGAGCGCTTGTGTTGGGGCCGAGCTCCTTCGTCACCTGCACGGACGCGGTCAGCGTGGGCGTGATTTCGGCCTGGGCGAGGCTGTGATCCTGCTCTTCTCCTCCCGCCGCTCCGCCGTGCGCCGCTGCCTCGTCCACAAATCGCAGCCACGTGGCGCGGATGTTCACCTCCGTGTCCCCGGAGATTCGCCTGTCGTAGCCTGCCGCCAGCCCCTCGGTGTTCTGGTCGAAGGGAATCCCCTGCCCGCCGGACCGCGAGGCGACGCTCGAGTAGTAGGGCGCGAACCCCCGCGCGATCCTGCCGTATGAGAGAGTCAGCCTGTGGACGGGAGTGTTAAGGGGCTCGACCTTCACGACGACCGCCGGCACCCATCCGTCGGTGCGGAACTCGGGATACAGTGTGGAACTCGACCTGAAAAACGCGACCTCAGCCGCGATGCTGCGTCCCAGCACGCTCGCGGAAACGTCCAGGGAGTGACCAGACTCATCCCCGAGGCCGCTTGCGAGGTAGTTCCAGGCTACAGCCGCGTGCTTCCATGGCTTCTCAACCCTCAAGGCGAAAAGGTCGTCAGCCCGCGTAACAAACGAGCTGTTATAGTAGTAGCCTGAGCTCAGCCTGGCCCAGATACCGGTGAGGCCCAACCCGCGCATGGTCGCGTCAGCGTACACCCCCTCGGGCGCCTCCAGGTCGGTCCTGCCAAGGAGCCCGATGGGGCCGAGGGAGAATCTGCGCTTTCCAGCAGACACCTGAAAGCCCTTCCCCGAGTATCGGGCCCAGGCCTCGTCTATCAGGAGCGGGCGCGCCACTGCCGGCATCCAGGGGCTTGCATCGCTCGGGCTGCCGACCCCCCAGAACCCCTGGATGGAAAGGCGCGTGAACGCCTGGATGGTGTCGCCGAACCTCGCGTCAACCATGAGGTCGAGGTCCTGCCTGATGCCGGGGAGCGTGACGCCGGATGGCCTCGGCGGCAAGAAGCTTTCGCCGGACCCGCCCGATGCAGAGTCGTCGCCTTGCGGCGCGCTGCCGTCGTCGCTTGTCGCGCCGGGGGCGGCACCGCCCGTCCCATCAGCAGGATCAGCCGCAGCGGGATCCTCCGGTCCAGCGGGAATGTCCCCGAGGAACATCTCAGCGGTTATGCCCAGCGTGCCTCCGATGTAGAGGAGCGGGCTCCCCTCGCCGCGCACAACCACGCGGCCGGGGGTCGCCTTTAACCCCTCATAGCGCGCGCCTCCGGCGGCGCCCGCGCCCGCCGCGCCTGGCGGCGCCGTGACCCCCAGCCCAAGCACGCACGCGGCCACGAAGGCCACGACCTTCTCGGCAAACTGTGCGCGCGGCAGCAGTACCCTTGGCGCGCGTGGCAGCGGCGCCCTTGACGCGCGTGCCAGTAGCGTCCTTGACGGCAACCGGAGCCCCCAGTCGGCGCGGTCCCTGCACCTGCAAACCTGTCCTTTCCCTCCGTGGAACCGCAGTCTGCCTGGTTTCGCTTTCAGCCTCATGATGGCACAACCATCCTTTTCCCTCGTATGATGCGTTCGCCTTCCGATCCTGCGCCGGCGTGAGGCCGCGCAGTCCCGGAAGGCGCTTGTCCATTGCGTATTTCGCTACGTGCCTCTCAATATCCTGCTAGACGTGGACTTTGGCATTCAGGAAATGACAGGAAAGGCGCCCGGGCGCGGGCTCCAGGAGGCAAGGCGCGCGTCAGAGAGCGCAGAAGTTCATAACATGGACCCGCGCCGGGCAGAATAGAACGGAAACAGCCGCTCGGGCCGTAGAATGGGCCAGTGCCGGAGCCCGCTCGCCAAAGGAGGGTTCATCACGTGGACAACAGGATAATGTGTAGCGTGAGCAACTGTCACTATTGGAAAAACGGAAACGTCTGTGGCGCGTCGCAGATCATGGTCACTTCTGACCAGCTCGCCCAGGAGAAACCCGATAGTTTCGATGCGCCGCAGGCATCGACGGCGCCCCCCACCCCCGCAGGACGCTGTGAGGAGACTTGTTGCAAGACATTCGTCCAGAAGGGCTCGGACCAGACGCACGCTGATAACGTGCAGCGCATGTGAGTGAGCAGCCAGAGCCGCTCACAACCACAGCCGCCGGGGTTCCCACACCCCTCTCGCGCCCGCGCCACGGCGGGCGGGCGAGGCGAGGCGAGGCGAGGTGGACCACCCCGCCGGCACCGGTACATCCCCCGCATGGAGCATGACCCCGATGCTGATACGGTCGCTGCGCGCCGTAGTCCCCGGCGCTGTGTCCAGAATTGGCATCTCGCCCGTGGCTGCGAGATTCGTGCGCTCAAATGATGGTGCCCGGGACGAGACTTGAACTCGTACGGGGGTTACCCACACGCCCCTCAAACGTGCGCGTCTGCCATTTCCGCCACCCGGGCACAAACCTTAAGCGTATTGAACTGTCTACGTCAACGATTATAAGGCGTTAAAGCCGACATGTCAACAACAAGATCCTCTGGCAAGCTGGAAGAGCCGCGCCGGCCTGCGGGCAGCCCGTTAGGCAGGCCCACGGATGACCCATACGAAGCGGGAGAGAGTGTGCCCGCTCGTCCCCGGCGGGCCCGCTGTCACTGCCGGATTGCAGGCGAGCCCGCGAGACCCTCACATGGTGAAGCCGCCCACCACTCCTGACCGGGCTTGCCTGGCCTTCGTCCCCCGGCGCTCCAGCGCGGCACTCCTTGGCCCTTCAGCGCACCATCAGTGCACCATCGCTTTCCTGTTCCCCAGGGACTTTCTGAAGTGGCACGCGACGAAATGGTTGTCGCCGATATCGACGAACTCCGGGTCCTCTCTCGAACAGATGTCCTGCGCGTACCTGCACCTCGTGTGGAACCTGCACCCACTCGGCGGGTTTATCGGGCTTGGCACGTCTCCCTCCAGGATGATGCGCTGCTTCTTCCTGGTCGGGTCCGGTATCGGCACCGCCGAGAGAAGCGCCTCAGTGTATGGGTGTTGCGGGTTGTTGTATAGCTCGTGCTTTGCCGCAAGCTCCACTATCTTGCCAAGATACATCACGGCGACCCTGTCGGATATGTGCTTCACCACGCTCAGGTCGTGAGCGATGAAAAGATATGTGAGCCCGAACTCCTTCTGGAGGTCTTGCAGGAGGTTGATGACCTGCGCCTGGATGGACACATCGAGGGCCGACACAGGCTCGTCGCAGATGATGAGCTTCGGATTCACCGCAAGCGCCCGCGCGACACCGATCCTCTGCCGCTGCCCGCCGGAAAACTCGTGCGGATACCTCCTCGCGTGAAGCGGCGAGAGACCCACGACCTCGAGAAGCTCGCGCACTCTCTTGTCTTTCTCCTTGCCCCGCGCTATCCTGTGGATCTCCATGGGCTCCCCGATGATGTCACCCACGGTCATCCTGGGGTTCAAGGACGCATAAGGGTCCTGGAAGATTATCTGCATGTCCTTGCGAAGCTCGCGCATCTCCTCGCGCCCAAGCTTGAGGATGTTCTTGCCCTCGAAGATTATCTCGCCAGACGTGGCCTCGATGAGCCTCAGGATGAGCCTCCCGGTCGTTGATTTGCCGCAGCCGCTTTCTCCCACAAGCCCCAGGGTCTCGCCTCGGTTTATGTGAAAACTCACGCCGTCAACGGCCTTTACCGCGCCGACTCTCCTGGAGATGACTATGCCTTTCGTTATCGGGAAGTGTTTCACCAGGTCTTTTACCTCAAGAAGCACCTCTGCCATGACGCTCTCCTGCCTCCTCGAGTCCTCAGGTTCTCGACTAGTTCTTGTGGTAGCCGAGGAACTTCCAACACCTGACCTGGTGACCGTCCTCGACGTCAACGAGTTCGGGCTCCTCTTCCTTGCAGATGTCCCGCACGAAGCTGCACCTCGGGTGGAACCTGCACCCCGTGGGCATGTCGAACGGGTTCGGGACGACGCCCTCTATGACCTGCAGCCGCTCGCGATCCTCGTTCACTTTGGGAATGGACCCGAGAAGCCCCAGTGTGTACGGATGCTCGGGTTTCTTGAAGATGCTCACCACATCGGCGCTCTCCACGATCTTCCCGGCATACATGACGACGACTTTGTTCACAGTCTCCGCGATAACCCCGAGGTCGTGCGTGATGAGCATGATCGCGGTCCCCAGGTCCTCCTTGAGCTTGAGCATGAGGTCGAGGATCTGCGCCTGGATGGTCACGTCAAGCGCGGTGGTGGGCTCGTCCGCGATGAGGAGTTTCGGGTTGCACGACAGCGCCATGGCGATCATGACCCTCTGCCTCATCCCGCCGCTCATCTGGTGCGGATACTCGTCAACCCGCTTCTCGGCGGACGGAATGCCCACCAGCTTCAGCATCTCGATAGTCTTCTTGCGGGCTTCCCTCTTCCCCACCTTCTGGTGGAGCATGATCGCCTCCATGATCTGGTCGCCAATGGTGAATACCGGGTTGAGGCTGGTCATGGGCTCCTGGAATATCATGGAGATCTCGTTGCCACGGATGTGCCTCATCTCGGCCTCGCTCTTTTCGAGGATGTTTTCCCCCTCGAAGATTATCTCGCCGCCGACGACCTTGCCAGGCGGGTTGGGAATGAGCCGCATCACCGAGAGAGACGTGACGCTCTTGCCACACCCGCTCTCTCCCACGATGCCGATGGTCTCTCCCTTGTCCACCGAGAACGAGACCCCGTCCACGGCCGGCACGACCCCATCTTCAGTGTAGAAGTATGTCTTGAGGTCCCTTACCTCCAAAAGCGTCTCGCCCATCGCCCAGCAACTCCTCCCTACGCGCTACGCTTCTCCTACTCTTCCGACATACATTCTAGGCTAAGGCCTGATTTCCTGCTTTGAAGCAACCCCGGCCTGCCCAACGCACCTCCGCGTGGAACTCCACAACTGCATGCCCCGCTTGCTCCGCACGCTTCGCCAGGTCCGTGCTCTCAAACATCTCAAACCGCTCCGACCTCGGATATACTTCGGCGGCTCACCAAGCTCGGCAAGTCCAGGCTGCCAAAACGCCCAAATCGCTGCTCGCCAGCCACAGCAGCACCGGCCCTGCGGCGCCCCGGTAGTACCCCTGCAGCGTCCACACAGCGACCATGCGGCGCCCACGTAGCGCCCACGCACCCTCCCCGAGGTGTCCCGGGCTCACCCCATGACCAGCTGCAGCTTCTCGTTGGGGATCCTTCCCGGTATCCTGCCCCTCTTGGCGATGGGCTTGCCGGCGACCTCTTTTAGGTCGAGGGTCATGTCGATCGGGGGTGCCTGCGAGATGAAGCTACCCACCCCGAACGCATGCGCCCCGGCCGCCGCAAGTTCCCGGATCTTGTCGGGATACAGCCCCCCGGAAACGAAGATTTTCACGTGGTTATACCCGGCCTGGTCCAGGCGGGCGCGGACCTCGGCCACAAGGTCGGCCGTCACTCCACCCCGCTCGCCAGGTGTGTCCAGGCGGACCCCGGCGAGGTGTTTCCCGAGCGCCTCCGCGACCCGCAGGGCTTCCTCCGCCTCGTCCTTGAAGGTGTCAACCAGGATGATCCTCGCGGCATCGGGCGGCATCAGCTCGTCGTAAGCCTTGGCCACCTTCACTGTGTCCCCCACGATGAGGAAGATCGCGTGCGGGACGGTGCCCGATGGCTCGCGACCGAGGAGCTTTGCCGCAAGGATGCAGCTTGCCCCATCAATGCCGCCGATGACCGCAGCGCGCTCCATGACAGGCGCCACTGCCGGGTGGACGTGCCTTGCGCCGAAGCATATGACCTGCCTGTCGCCGGCAGCCTCCTTCACCTGGCGCGCAGCGGTGGCCCACCCGCTGGAGCTTGCGAGGAACCCGAGGATGGTGGTCTCGAACATGCCGAACTCCTCATAGGGTCCCTCTATCCGCATCACGACATCCTTGGGGGCAAACTCCCCGCCCTCGGGGACTGACCACACTTTGACCTGTTTCCCTTCGAGGAGGTGAAGCACTTCTCCGACGCCCGCAAGTATGCCGGGTTTACGCGGAAAGATCTCACCAACCACGGGTGTTCGGCCGAGGTGCAGCTTGTCCAGGATCTCGCGCGTCCTAACGAAGTAGATGTCGGTCGTGAGGCCCCGACGGATCTCGTCGTGTTGCGCAGAGTAGAACCGCGTCTTCGGGTCTACGCGCACGGCCCGGACATCGTCAAGGGTGCGGATCTCGCGGATCCCGCCTGTGGCATCCGAAGCAGGTGTATGGCCACTCGCGTTCTCGGGCATGGCAGGGTATTCTCCTTTCATCATCGGCGCATCATCATCGGCGCAGGGTCGGCGGGGGCTACTAATGAACTAAAACTGCCACGATGTGGGAGCACGCCCCAACTCAACCAAGATTATACCACGGACGCCCACCAAGTGGAACGGGTTAGCTGCGGTGCAGTGGCCTGCGAAGCGGCCCCGCGCACGGCGGGGGTCAACAGCGACGAGACGTCTTCAGCCCCTCGCTCTGCGCCGACCAGCGGCCGTCATAGACCCGGACGTACGTTTCGTAGAATCTGAGGACTTTCCTTACGTAGTCCCGGGTCTCAGGAAATGGGATGCGGTCTATCTCCTCAATCCGTCCTGTCCAGCGCGCTGTGTCCAGCCATTTTCGGACGTTCCCGCGCCCAGCGTTGTACGCGGCGAGCACGATCACCTTGTCGCCCCCGAACTCGCGCTCGAGCGACGCCAGGTACCACGTTCCGATGCGAAGGTTAGTCCTGGGATCGTGGAGCATCTCGGGGTCGAACCGGTCCATCCCGAGTTCCTGGGCCACCCATCTGGCGGTGTCTGGCATCACCTGCATGAGGCCGCGCGCGCCTTTCTCGGACACCACATGAGGCCTGAACCTGCTCTCCACGCGCATGAGCGCGGTCACGAGGAACGGGTCCACGTTGTGTTCGGCGCAATACTGCGTCACGAGATCTTTGTAAGGAGTTGGATACGCTCTCTCCAGGTACCACCTGGAGTGAAAGAAAAGGTAGAGGCAGAGGAGCACGCCGAGAAAAGTGAGCGCCCACCGCGCCGCCCGACGAAGACTGATTACTGCCACGCTCTCACCATCCTGGGGTCGCGTTCGTTACTATTCGATATACATCTCGGCGGCGGTCTATTCGCATAGCAGCTAACATGACGGCAAGCGATTCCATGCCGCCCCGCGCGGCATCACGTCGCGCCGCGCCCGTCGCGTCACGCCAGTCGCGTCAAGTCCGTCGCAGGTTTGCGTCGAGCCGGTTGAGGATCAGCTCCACCTGCCGCGCGGTATCTTCCGGCGCGCCAGAATTGTCCACCACGAAGTCTGCCCGGCGGGCCTGCTCTTCAAGGTCTGTCTGCGCCTTCACGCGGTCGAGGGCCTCCCGGCGCGAAAGGCCGTCTCGCGCCATGATCCTCTTCACGCGCACCTCTTCGTCAGCCGTCACGCAGATGACGCAGTCAACTAGCGAATCGAGGCCGGCCTCATAGAGGACAGCGGCGTCCACCACGACAAGGGAGTGCTCGCGGGCGGCCTCCCGGACCCGCTTCTGGGTGGCTTCGCGAAGCCGGGGAAACATGATCCTGTTCAGGCGGGCAAGGGCATCGGAGTCGCTGAACACGAGCCTGCCGAGAGCCCTGCGGTCGAGGGTGCCGTCGTCGCGGCGGAACTCGGACCCGAACTCCCGGATGATGGCCTCGAGCGCCGGCTCGCCGGGCTCGACGAGCTCGCGCGCTATCTGATCCACGTCGATGACGAAAACCCTGACGCGGCGCGCTAGCTCCGAGGAGACGAGGCTCTTGCCGCTTGCGATGCCGCCTGTTACGCCGATGATCACCGCTTTAGCCTCCGGGTGTGCCAGAAGTCACGCTGTGCCAGAAACCACGCGTGGAGAGATTCGCGGAAGACCCGCGAATTCCTTCATGTTGCCCCTCCAGCGTCTAGGCAAGACCCGCCTGTTATCTGAGCCTCATGAGCCCGAGCAGGATAAGGATGCCGCCAGGCACCTTTTCGAGGCCTGGAGCAAGAGCACTCATCTTGATCCTCCGCCCGATGGTGATGCCTGCGCTCACGAAGACGAACTGAGTGGCGCCGGCAATGAGCGGGGTCAAGGTGCTCGAAAGCCCCGCCATCCCGGCTCCGAACCCCACGCCGAGAGCGTCAATGGCGAGGGCGAGGCCGAGGAGGAAGGCCTCACCCGGTGTAAGGGTACCGGACGAGTCGAGGTCCGCGCGTGCAGGCTCGTCGAGAAGGCCGGGCACCATGGCAAGAGATCTCACAAGCCGTGCACGCCACAAGAATGCACCCGGGGTCTCGCGACTTTCGGCTGCCCGCACAGCTGTGCCTCCCGTCTCGATCCTGCCGCCGTCGCCCATGGCTTCGGCATCATCGTTACCCTCACCTGTGCCTTTCTCTTCAGAAACAGGTTTCCTACAAGCTCCACTCGCAATCCCGTTTCCGGCTTCGCTCTCAGACACAACGCGGCATGTAGCCACATCCATCTGTCTGCCAGCAACCTTTCCTGGAGCCTTCCCTCGTCTGTCGCGCCCTACAGTAGCCTGACGAGCTATCGAGAGGTCGGGCAGCTCCGGGTCTTTCGCTGCCACGTTCTCGTGCGCGGTCCCCGAGGCGCGTCGCGCTTCCCCCGCCGGTGCGGTTGACGTCTGCCCGCGCAACAGCATCCATGCCCCGAGCGTCATGAGGATGCCACCGCCGATCAGTCTACCCGCAATGGGAGTGAGAAATCCTGCGACAGCGCGCCCGCTGCCCACGGATAGGAACACAACCACAGCAGACACCACGTTCATCACAAGAAGCGAGCCCAGCGGCACCTTTATGCCGCGCAAACCCTCGGCCACCCCCGCAGCGAACCCGTCGATACTGACAGCAATCGCAAACAGCAAGACCGCAAGCACTCGCTGATCGCCCCTTCCACCCGCAGCCATCGCCGCTTTCGCGGCGGTCCCGATGGTTACGATACGGGGCGCGCGAGCAAAGGGTGCCTGTACGTACACGCGGTGGGACATTGCCTACAGCCGCGCAAAACACGTCCCGCGGTGCCCTCGACTAGCAGGCCTGCAGGGCACGTACCACGGTACGGTCGCCTTGCTCAGAGTTGATCAGGGTCTCCGCCAAAAGGCGCGCTCGGGGAGAGGTGCGGGAGCCAGCACGTCCCCCCTATCCTCCTGCGATCCTGGGACCGCCGGTAGGTATCGGCCACGTACCGCCCACACCCATCCAATAGAGCGAGCCCCGGGAAATCCCGGGGCTCGCCAGAAGTCAGATTGCAGTTTCAACTAGAACGGGATAGTTATCTTCAGCTTGTAGAGGTCGGTGTCAGGAGTGACGCTCGCGTTGCACAGCCACGACCACGGCCTATCCTCGTCAAACGCGTCCGTGCAGGACCACGGCAGGAGGGCACCCTTCCCGTAGCTGAGCACTATGGTGCTATCGCCAAGCTTCACCGTATACGCGACATCGAAGGTGCCTTGCTTCTTATCGGTCCCGTCGTAGGTGTAGCCGAGAGCAAGAGTGCTGTTCGACGACACGTTATAGGTGAACTTGTTGTGCACCAGAGTCCTGTAGTGCTCCTCACCATCGACGACACTCTGGTACTCAGTGCTCTTGCCACTCATCACGGCTATCTTGTCAGAGAACAGGTCATTCAGGGTGATGTTAGCCTCGGCGTAGCCGATGTACGTGGTCTGTGCGTTCTCCGAGGCGAGCCACACGCCCCTTGCGAGACCTGCCAGCAGAGTGTCGACCTGCTTGATGCCCGCGGGCACGAATGTCTGCTTGGCCTCG
Organism: Bacillota bacterium; assembly: GCA_012516125.1. Lineage (GTDB taxonomy): Bacteria > Bacillota > SHA-98 > UBA4971 > UBA4971 > UBA6256. The sequence continues at coordinate 116,777 of JAAYXB010000010.1, forward strand.
GCGTACACCTGACCGTCGAGCCTGGTGTGCTCTGTGTGTAGGGTGTCCGCGGCGCTCACTGTCCCGCCATTCTCATCGTACCACTTCTTGAAGCAGTACTCGCCTGCTTCATACTGGGCGTCGCCTTGGATAACCACGCCTGCCACGGGCTTCACTGTTGCGGAGCCCTTGAGCTGGATACCAGATCCTGCCTCGTCCGCAAGGTTCGCGCCCATCCACTGGGCCTCGCCGGTCACGCTGAGGTTCTCGGCTGGATTGTACTCGACCTTGCCGGAAATGTTCTTCCGGTAGTCGTCATTCACAGGAGCATCCTTCGTCAGGAAGTCCTGGTACGAAGCTCCGAGAGTCACCTTCACGGGCTCGGACGGGTTGAACTCGGCCTTTCCATAAACCTTGTTGTAAGCCGCCGCCTCCAGTTTCCCGTCGTAAGCCACGCGGTAGTCGTCACCCAGCGTCAGCTTCACGGCCTGGCCGCCCACGTTGACGTTGGTGACCGCCTCGCCCTGGATCTGACGCTTTCCGGCGAAGTCCGCGGCATCGCTCGAATCCCACCAGGGGCCAGGCGCGACCGCGTGGAAGTCCTTGGCGACTGCCCGCAGGTTCCCGCTCAGGGTGAAGTTGCCAGCTGCGATCCCCTTGAGATTGACTTCGTACGCGTTCACCGGGTCTGTCCACACGCCCTTGTTGTCGCCATTTTGGTATCTGCTCAGGGCGAGAGCGGCGGTGAACGTGGCACCTTCGGAGATCGGGAGCGGACCGGTCACATCAAACGCATAGTTCGCCAGAACGTACGGGTCATACCCGTACTCCACCGGTTCATCCTCATCGGAGACTATCCCGTCCGCCTCAGTATCCTCCTTCACAGCGACTAAGGCTCCGACGGTGTGGCCACTTGCCAGCGCGTACGTCGCCCGACCCATCGCGTAGCGAGGATTCGCTGCTCCTGTCGGGTTCTGCGCTATGTAGTAGCTCGTGACCCCGATCCCGAACGGCTGGCCTGCGGCCTTGAACGTCGCGTAGCTGATGTCCTCAGTGTCAAGCCACTTCACGAGGCCGAGCGGGTCGCCGAAGCTTGCGAAGAAGTACTCGCCATCGGTCGCATCCGTCAGGCTGAGCGCAAGCGGAGCGCCCTTAAAGACGAAGAGGTAGTTGTCGTAGGGGTTCTGCTCGACTTGGAGCTCCTCGTCCTTATATAGCCGGAGCGGAACGTGCGCGGACATCGCTTCGCCTTCGGCGAAATCGATATTCAGGTACAACGTTGAGAACCTGAGCAGGTCGACGCCTTTGTACTCATCAGTACCAGCCGACGGGTTCTTTGAGTAGATGTCCCCGCCGTCATAGACGATCTGGCCCTCGTACTTGCCGCTCACCTTGAGAGTAGCGCCCATGGCCGGGACGGACATGGCCGCCACCAGGAGAACAGCGAGGACTATTCCCAGGCTTTTCCTCATTTTCTTTCCCCCTTACTGGTTATTTCTTGTCTCTTGTTGAGACCCCGGGGGAAACCTCCGTCATGAGTCACCTTGTTTCCTCACGACCTCGTGCGTTCCCCGAGGATCTCCGCTGCGTGACTTGTTCCAAAGTGTGCTGCGATAAAGCTACATCGTATGCATGCGTATTCGTTTACTTAGCCGCGTAGCTAACCTCTGGGGTTTCACCTCCTTTCTGGCTACGTGGCTAAACTTGAACACACAAACAACAGTCAAAGACCGGGCTTCTTTTCCAATAATATAGGGGACTAACTGGGATGTCAATGATTTCTCTTCGCTCCACACTGCCCCTATTATTCTACACGATGCCAAATTCTCCTTCTGCACTTTGAGGCCAACTCAAACATTTGTTGCTGCAACCGCGCCGAGATCAAGCCAGTTGGGCCCGGCTTTGACGTCTACCTTCAGCGGCACGTCGAGGGTCACCGCCTCCTCCATCGTCTTCCTCGCCAGCGCCGCTACCTTGCCAAGCTCGCTTTCAGGCACCTCGAAGACTAGCTCGTCGTGGACCTGGAGGATCATCTTGCTCGCAAGGCCGCGCCGTTCAAGCTCCCGGTGGACGTTCACCATGGCAAGCTTTATGATGTCCGCCGCGGTGCCCTGGATGGGCGTGTTCATCGCGGTCCTTTCCGCGAACTTCCTGGCGGGCACGTTCTTGCTGTTAAGGTCCGGTAGGTAGCGGCGCCTGTTCAGGAGGGTGGTGACGTAGCCGTCTCGCCGCGCCGCCTCCACCACCTCGTCAAGGTACTTCTTCACCCCACGGTAGTGGCGGAAATACGCGTCTATGAAGCTGGCGGCTTCTTTCCTGGAGATCCCCACTCCCTTCGCAAGGCCGAAGTCGCTGATACCATACACTATGCCGAAGTTCACCGCCTTGGCCCTGCTCCTCATCTCCGGGGTCACGTCGCGGATGTCCACCCCGAAGACGGACGCAGCAGTGCGGGCATGGACGTCCTCGTCGCGCAGGAACGATTCCACGAGCGCCTCATCCCGCGAGAAGTGCGCCAGTACCCGGAGCTCGATCTGGGAGTAGTCTGCGCTCAGTATAAGACTATGCGCCTTGCCCGGAACAAACACCGCACGGATGCGGCGTCCCTCCTCCTTCCGGATGGGTATGTTCTGGAGGTTGGGATCGCTGCTGGACAGCCTGCCTGTCGCCGTCACGGTCTGGTTGAACGTCGTGTGGATGCGCCCGGTGGCGGGGTTTATGAGGGACGCCAGTGCGTCCGCGTACGTCCCTTTTAGCTTGGCAATCTCCCGATATTCCACGATCTTCGCGGCGATGTGGTGGTGCGACGAAAGCTCCTCCAGGACCTCGGCATCCGTGGAATAGCCGGTCTTTGTCTTCTTCACCGCAGGCAGGCCCAGCTTCTCGAAAAGGACGTGGCCGAGCTGCCTCGGAGAATTGATGTTGAACTCCTCCCCGGCAAGCCGATAGATCTCCTGCTCGAGTTCGGCCATGCGCAGAGCCATATCGCGTGAAAGCCGGCGCAGCTCCTCCGGGTCTACCGCGACGCCCGTCATCTCCATGTCGGCAAGGACGGCAACCAGCGGCATCTCCACAGAGCAGAAGAGCTTTTGCATGCCGAAGTCCATGAGCTTTTTCGTGAGAGTCTCGCGAAGGCGCGGAAGCAGGACGAGGCCTCCGCAGACGGCGTCCCTCACAGCGTCGGCTTGCGCCTCGGCGATGGTCCTCGGGAGCCCGCCACGCCCCGCGCGCGAGAAGAGCGCGTCAACAGTCTGCACATCCTCCCCGAGCTGGTCGCGGATCACGTGCTCGAGGTCGCTCCTGCGCTCGGGATTGACGAGGTAGGCGCCGATCATGGTATCGAAGTAGAGGCCCGCAAGCTCGACGCCCCTCCTGCGCAGGTGAATCATCTTGGGTTTGGCATCGTGGCATACCTTGGAGATCCCGTCGTCCTCGAAGATGGGCCTGAGGATGTCGAAGACCGCCTTCTCCGCAAGGCCGGGCGCCCCCAGGTACGAGTGGGCGAAGGGCAGGTAGAACGCCCTGCCGTCGGGAATGGCGAATGCCATGCCGACGAGGCCCGAGCGCATCGAGTCGGGACCGTCAGCCACGATGTCGAACGTGAAGTCTTTCGCTGCCGCGAGGTCGCGCGCGAGCGCCCGGACGCCGTCGAGGTCTGCCACGGTCACGCACCGGCCTCTGCCCGCTGCTTCCCCCGCTCCCCCAGAGACAGCGCCCAGCCCCGCCGCCCCCTCGCAGGTCGCGTCGGCACCCACCTGGCGCGCTTCGCCCGGTCGCAGCTCCCCCTCGTCGAACAGGCTCCCCACGGAGGGCACGCCCTGCGCCGCCTTCGCCGTCGGCTTCGCGTTCGCCCTGGCCTCCGCCTCTGCCCCTGCCCCTGCCTCTGCTTCTACTTTCGCCTCGAGCGGCATTTTCGACTCAAGGCGCCTGAGGAGGCTGCGGAATTCGAGACGTCTGAAGAGCGCCGCCAGTTTCGCGTAGTCTGGCTCTTCCAGCCGGCACCTATTCAGATCGAACTCGATCGGGACCTCCCGTTCTATCGTGGACAGCTTCTTTGAAAGCTCGGCCTGCTCCGCGTGCTGGCGGATGAGCTCGCGCGCCCGCGCGGGCTCGACCCTGTCGATCTCGCGGAGGATGTCCTCGATGCCTCCAATGGTCTGGATCAACTTCACCGCGGTCTTCTCACCGATGCCGGGCACCCCAGGGATGTTGTCGGACGCGTCGCCCGCAAGGCCCTTCAGGTCGGGCACCTGGCCGGGAGCGACGCCAAACCGCTCTTTCACCGCGGCCTCGTCGAACGTCTCCATTTCGCTGATGCCTTTCTTCGTTATCATGGCGCGGGTAAGCGGCGAGACAAGCTGGAGCGTGTCCCTGTCCCCCGTCACGATGAGGGACTCGTACCCCGCTTCCTCGGCCTTCTTCGTCACCGTCCCGATGATGTCGTCGGCCTCGTAGCCGTCGATCTCCAGGACGGGGGCGCGGAAGGCCTCCACAAGCTCCTTGATGAGGGGCATCTGGGACGCAAGCTCGTCGGGCATGCCTTTCCGGGTAGCCTTGTATCCGTCGTACTGGAGATGCCTGAAGGTGGGCGCCGCTTTGTCGAAGGCCACCGCGAGAAAGTCAGGCTTTTCCTCGTCGATGAGGCGGAATAGCATGTTGGCGAAGCCGTACACGGCGTTCGTGCGCTCCCCGCTCTTCGTGCTGAGGTCGGCCTGGATGGCGTAGAACGCGCGGTTTGCGAGGCTGTTGCCGTCGATGATAACAAGCTTTTTCCGTGCCATCTTCATGCCCCCGCCCGGCCTGGACCGGCCTGGATTAGTATGCGCCCGCCATGCAAGCGTCATCAGTTTCTTCCTCATATGCCGCGAGATTCCTGCAGGAGAGCGGAGAAAACGGCACGGTTCGCCACGCAAAGACTAAAAAGACCGGCCCCGCCCCCTGTCCGTGGCTCTGGGGGTCAGCGCCGGTCGTTCCATACCGGTAGTCGGACGCCGGTCAGACCTGACTCATAGGGGGTCAGCACCCGACCGGCAAATCGGGCAGCATCGTAGACGCAGCTAAGTGAGGGTGCGTTAGTTCTCGCCCCTTTTCCAGTAGTTGCCGGGCTGCCGGTGTTGCACTCTCTCTTTGAGTCACCGGCAACCTCTCCCAAAAGTCGAGAGCATTCCTGCACCCCCACTTAGAGGTTCAGGAGCTTGGCAAGCAGGTACTGCGCCACCTCGATCTCGCCATAGGTTTTCGCAAGCTTCCAGTCCTGGTTGAGGACGGCCGTAATGAGGTCCGATGATATGCCAAGCTCTGCCGAGAGCGCGTCGGCGAGCCGCTTTTTCGCGAGATCCCCAAGCTCGGTCCAGTTCTGGTTGACCAGGCTCGTCGCCTCCTCTTCGGTGAGGCCGCGCTCAGTAAGCCGCTCGATGAGCCTGGGTTGCAGGCCTTCCTTAACCGAGTTCCAATCGCCGCGCGCCAGCGCCTCCACATCCGATGGGGTGAGCGTACCCTTCGAGAGGATGCTCACCTTGGCTGTCACGTCATCCTTTGTGACGAGGCCGCGCGCCTTAATGAACTTGGGTTCGCCCGTCGCGTCGGCCACCACGTAGACGTCGTCGCCGCGCAGGAGCTTGTCCAGGCTGGTGGCAACGCTGTTCCTGTAGATCTGGGTGTCCAGGCCGCAAGTCACAGTTTGCTCGGTGTTCCCGGGCGTGGTCACCGTGAGCGTGCCTTCGCGCGTGTCCACGCGAGCCAGTTTGCCCTCGGTGATTCTGAGGTCGATGAGGGACTTCACCATCCACGCCGTCTCAGCCCTCGTGGTGGCGGCGTTAGGCTCGAAGACCACGCCGAAGTGGACAGGAAGGATACCGAGAGCGTGCGCGGTCTCAACAGCCCGGAACGCCCAGTGGTCGGGTGCGACATCGGTAAAGCTGGGCTCGGGCTGCTGCAGCGAGTCCATCTTGTCGGCGAGTTTCACGACGCGCACGAGCATCGTCACCATCTCCGCGCGCGTGATGTGCCTCTCCGGCTTGAACGTGCCGTCGGGGTAGCCCGAGACGATCCCGGCTTCGGTGAGGGCTGTAATGTAGGCTTTCGCCCAGTTGTTCTTGATGTCGCGGAACCTGGGCTCGCCCGTGGGACGTATGGCGAAAGCCCTCGCCACCATCTTCGCGAACTCCGCGCGCGTGACGGGGTTCTCGGGCTTGAATGTCCCGTCAGGGTAGCCCGCGATTATCCCCTCGTCCACGAGGGATGCGATGGCGTCCTGTGCCCACGAAAGCTCGATGTCCTTCAGGCGGGCAGATGCGCCCGCGACAGGCGCCGGCGCGGGCGCTGCGGCCTCCGTAAGCGCCGGAAGCAGCGGGAGCGTCACAAGTGCCAGCGCGAGCGCCGCGAGCAGCCCGACCACAAACGACGCCTGCGCATCCCCGCCCTGAGCTAGCCTCCCGCGATTCGCACCGCCGCGTCTCACAACGAATCCGTGCTGAGCGTCTTTCAAGGATGAGTCCCCTCCTCATATCGATAGTCCCAGGAATAGCCCTATCAAAACCCCTGAGGATTACCCTAAGTGAGGGTGCGTTAATCGGGTGCGTTAGTCCTTGTGCCTTTGCCAATAGTTGCCGGGTTGCCAGTGTTGAACTTTCCCCTTGAGTCACCAGCTAAACCGTGTGCCCCCAAGCCAGGGGTTAGGCTCGTGTCGCCCGGCGCCGCCGCCAGCCTCACGTGCGCCTTTGGAGTGCTCTCTTGGGGCCGGCAGCCTGGATGGGCGCTGATCCCATTATCCTGCTACAGGTGCAGATTCAACGCAGCCCGCGTCATACCTTTATGTAATTGATGGACCTTTCGGGAGTTTGCGGCGTTTCCGGCGAACGTTGGCCTTACTGGGTTGGATCGGAGATCCTGCCAACGCACGCCTGGTCCCTCGACTGGGTGCAGGATTGCCTGGGATCGCAGAATGCCCGAGACGGCGGAATGAGGAGACAAACACCGGTGGTAACCCAGGTGTGACCTGGTCTACTCGAGTAGAAACTGCACGGCGAGCGTCCGCGTCCAGCGGACCTGGGATCCGTCGTCCTCGCGGGCCCTTTGGCCCTCCTGGGCCGCCGGCCCCGGCTCCGGCTCTCCCCGCTCGCTCCATATAAGCGCGGGCTCACCTTCGTCTGTCTGCACAAGACCAGGGTTGAGCGTGACGAGCGGCGCATCGGGGTCGTCCGGGCCCAACTCGGATGCCGCCGCAAGGTCCTGCTCCTCCGCTGGGGCAATCTCACGTAGAGGTGGCCGGCCCGGGGGTCCGGGTACACGCTCCACCGTCGCTGCCGGCGCAGGTGCCGGCGCAGGTGCAGGTGCAGGTGCAGGTGCGGGCACGGGCATGGGTACAGGCGTATCCGCGGGCGGAGCTACAGGCGCCGGCGCAGGCGTGGGTGCGGACGGGGGTGTGGACGGGGGCGCGGTTGCAGCTCCGGGAACGGGTGTAAGTACGGACTCCGGCACCGTCACTGGTGGTGGCACCGGGGCCGGAGCTGCAGCTGGGCCTAGAGCTGGAGCTGGAGCTGGAGCTGGAGCAGCTGGCGGCGATGGTACCGCCTTTTCGGCCCGCACCTCCTGCGCGGTCGGAGCCGGACGCGTCGAGATTGCGAGCCTAAGGGCTTGCGGATCCCAGTTGATGAGCACTGTAAGGAAGATCCGTTGTAGATCATCAAGAGGCACATGGGCCCTGCCGGCCACGACGACGCAGCGCACGGGCACCCCGCCGACGATGGCCAGGCGGCGCGCCTGGTCCCAGTGGACGTAGCATTTCAACGCATCGGCGACGGGACGCACGGCCACCAGCACGTTCCCCGCAGCGTCAATTCGCACCGCGTCCGCCGGGAGGGGGCAGCCGTCCACCTCGACGCGAGGCTTCCACGGCACAGGCTCCGGCCTGCCGCTGGCAGCCGCCACGATTGCTCCGAGAGCGTCTTCGTCCACGTCGGGCGCGGGCCACGGCAGTGCCGCCTCCAGCGCCGCGACGGCAGCTTCAAGAGTGTTGACGCCACGCTCGTAGATGTCCCTGTAGACCGTGATGCGTGCCCCGAGAAACCCTGGCCGCCCGTCCCCCGGGCGGACCTCGATGGTCCGGTACACGAACTCGACCTGCGTCCCGACGGGCACGATGTCGTAGAGTTCCCTCGCGTCCTCGTCGCGCATCCGGATGCAGCCCAGGCTAACCGCCTTGCCGATGGATGCAGGGTTGTTGGTCCCGTGAATGCCGTACCCGGGCCAGCTCAAGCCCATCCACCGCGACCCGACCGGGTTGTCGGGCCCCGGCGGCACGGGTGGACGGCCGTCGGGCGGGAACCAGGTGGGGTTCTTCGCTTTGTGAACGATGGTACACGTCCCGATACGGCTCGGCGAAACGGCTTTTCCCACGGCTATAGGGTACTCTTTCACCAACTCATCGCTGCGGAAGAGGGAGAGGCGATACGCCGGGATGTTGATCACTATCCTGTAGTCTCCTTGGCCCGTTCCATGTCGTCCGCCAGGCACAGCGCCTATCCCGGCAGCCTGGCCCTGCAGCGCGCGTGCGGCCTCCGCGTCGTCGCTGCCGATGCCGCTGTCGACGCCGACGCCGCTAGAGATCTGCGCCGAGTCCAAGGTCGAACCCGGAGTCTTGGCTGCTGCCGAGACCGAGGCAGAGTCGGAGGCCAAGACCGAGACCGAAACCGATACTGGGACCGGGACCGAGACCGGGAGCGGGACCGGGAGCGGGACCGGAACCGCGACCGAGGCCCGCGACCCGGAAAATCCAACTTCCTGAAAGAACACAAAAGGCGCGATGCCGAGCGCCACACACAGCCACAGCACACATGTTCTCCGACGCACTCAGGGGGTCCCTCCTGCTCCACCCAACCCGCCGCCACAGGTAACTCGTCGCCGCTGTTACCGGCAACAGTATATTCAGGAGGCCGCGCACGTAGACCGCGCGACTGTGGCGAGGCGGGCCGCAAGCCAGGAGGTATCGGTCAGGACAGCGGACGAGGGCACCCAGACAGCTCGAAGGCCCGGCCTTGCGGCGAGGCCGGGCCTTAATGTAGCATGGTGCAGCGGAAGGCCGCGGAACTAGAGTACCTTCTCGCCCAGCGGCTTCTCAAGCAGCGCCACGATGAGCTTGACGGCGTTCTCGATATCGTCAATATCCGCCATTTCCGACGGGGTGTGCAAGTACCTGGTAGGGATAGAGATCGCCCCAGAAGGGACGCCCTCCCTCGTGAGATGGATCGGCCCCGTGTCGGTGCCGCCGTGCTCCAGCACCTCCAGCTGGTATGGGATCCCCTTCTCCTTCGCCGTCTCCACCATCAACTGGCGGACGCGCGGGTGGGCTATCACAGACGAGTCCTTCACCTTGATGGCGGGCCCCTTGCCGAGGCTGACCGCCATCGGGTGCGCCTCCGGCGTGTCGCCGGTCCCCGTCACGTCCACCGCTATGCCGATGTCTGGATTGACGCCGTACGCCGCGGTCTTGGCCCCGCGCGTACCAAGCTCCTCTTGCACCGAAAAGACTACGTACACCTGGTTCGGTATGTCCCGCCCCTTGAGCTCCTTCAGCACCTGGACGAGCACGGCGCACCCTGAGCGGTCATCGAGGGATTTCGCGATGATGCGACCGCCGCCGTCCACGCGTGCGTCTCGCTGGAAGCCCGCGATGTCGCCGACGGAAACTTTCTCCTTCGCGGACTTCTCGTCAGTCGCGCCGATGTCGATGAACATCTTCCCAAGCTTCAGGTCCTTGATGTCATCGAGTTTCTCGGTGCCGAACGTCCCCACGGTGCCGTTCTCGAACACGACCCTCTCGCCGAGAAGCACGTAGGGTGAGACCCCTCCGATGTTCGAGAACCTCACAAACCCCTTCTCGTCGATGTGGGTCGCGATGACCCCGATCTCGTCCATGTGCGCCGCGAGCAGCACGCGCGGGCCTGCGCCTGCTGCCTTTCGGACCACGATGAGGTTCCCGAGCGCGTCCACCTTGACCTCGTCGGCGAACCCCTCCACCTCCTTGCGGAGGATCTCCCGCACGGGACCCTCGTTGCCCGACGGGCCATACGCCTCAAGCAGCTTCTTCAGAAGTTCCTTCAACACGGCAGCCCCCTCTCGTCAATGCTGTCCAGAAACGCACTTACAAGCGCGAGTGTGTGCTCGAAGTCCTGCTTGTCGATGATTGAAACCGGCGAGTGGATATACCTGGTGGGGACGGACACCACCGCAGCCGGGATGCCCTCCCGGATGAGGTGTATCCTGCCCGCGTCGGTGCCGCCGACGGCAAGTTCCCTGAACTGGAACGGGATGCCCCGCGCCTCCGCGACCTCCACCAGGCGCCGGACTATCCGCATGTCCGCTACGAGGCTCGCGTCGGTGCGAGTGAGGGCCGGGCCTTTCCCGAGGCGGGTGGAATACTGGTGCTCCTTCGACCCGGGGACGTCGGACGCCGTCGTGCCCTCCAGCGCGATAGCAAGGTTGGGCCCGAGCCTGTAGGCGGCCACCTGCGCGCCGCGCGCCCCTACCTCTTCCTGCACGGTGAACACCGCCTGCAGCGTGAACCCCCAACGCCGGTCCTTGGCGAGGAGTTCGGCGATGATGGCGCACCCGACCCTGTCGTCGAAGGCCTTGGCCTTGGCGCGACCAGACCCGATCTCCGCGTACTGCGTCGCGAACACCACGCCGTCCCCGAGCTTGACTAGTTTCTCCGCCTCGTCCTTATCCTTGGCGCCGATGTCGATGTACAGGCCCTCGAGTTCGAAGGGCCTGTCAGCCTCGTCGCGCTTCTGAAGATGGATGGGCTTCGCCCCGATGACCCCAGGGATGCGGTCTCTGCCGACCAGGACCTGCTTGGACACGAGGACACGCGGGTCAATGCCGCCGACAGGGTAGAACCGCAGCACCCCTGACTTCTCGATGTACGTGACCATGAGGCCGATCTCGTCCATGTGCGCGGCAAGCATGACCTTCGGGCCGTCCTTGGAAGTGCCGCGCTTGATGGCGATGAGATTTCCGATGGAGTCGGTCTCGATTTCGTCGCAGTGAGGACGGACGTGGTCACGCAAGATATCGCGGACCTCGTGTTCCTGCCCAGGCACGCCGAAAGCCTCGGTGAGGGCCTTTAGAAGCATGTCAATCCCTCCACAAACTTCTTGTCGAGCCGCACGATGAACTCCGCCAGCAGCCTCCCGGCCTTCTTTATGTCGGCGAGCGACACGGTCTCCACGGCGGTGTGCATGTAGCGCAGCGGGATGGAAATGAGAGCCGAAGGGATGCCGCCGCGGGTGACCTGAATCGCGAAGGCGTCGGTACCTCCGGGGTGCGGGCTTGGCTCCACCTGCACGCCGATGTCGAGATCATCGGCGATCTCCTTGAGCCTCGCGAAGATGGCCGGGTGGACCTGCGGCCCGAAAGCTATCGCCGGGCCCTTCCCGAGGGTAAGCGTGTCGTATTCGGGGACCCCGAGCATGTCGCCGTGCCCGACGTCGATGGCGATACCGATGTCGGGGACGATGCCGTAGGTGCTCGTGATGGCGCCGCGAAGGCCAACCTCCTCCTGGACGGTCGCGACGCAATAGACGTCCGCGTGATGACGCGTGTTCGCGAGCACCTTCAGGCACTCGAACATCACGGCGACGCCCGCCCTGTCATCCATGGCCTTACCCGCCATCAGCTGGCCTTTGAGGCGCGTGGGCCTCGCGGCGAAGGTAGCGGTGTCGCCGACCTCCACGAGTTCACGAGCCTCCTCGGCGGTGAGGCCAACGTCGATGAAGAGGTCCTCCCACTTCACGGACTTCTTCCGCTCGTCGGGCTCCTGCACGTGGGGTGGCTTGGCGCCGACCACCCCAGGGAGGTCGCGGCGGCCGTGGACGACGACCTCGAGACCGGGGAGAATGCGCCTGTCAATGCCGCCGACCTCCGTGACGCGCAGGCACCCTTCATCTTCGATCTTGGTGACCATCAGGCCGATCTCGTCCATGTGGGCGGCCAGCATCACGCGAGGATGCGGGGCGCGCCCCATGCCGCGCTTGAGCAGAATGAGGTTTCCGAGAGCGTCGTGGCGGGCCTCGTCGAAGATCCCGGACATCTGCCCCTTCGCGACCTCGGCAACCTCGCGCTCGTGGCCCGAAACGCCGGCCTCCGAGAGCAGACCGGCCAGAAAGTCAGCCAGATCCCGTGTTGCCATGACCACTCCTCCAATCACGTAACCTGCCTGGACTAAATGTGAGTTCGAGAATAGCCGTCGCCTATCCAGGGTCGCCGGTGTTGCACTCTCTCTTTGAGTCACCGGCAACCCCTCCCAAAAGTCGGGAGCGTTTCGGCACTCTCACCCAGCACGGACTAATCAACCCATACTCAAGCCGAGCTAAGTCCCTATGGCTAGGCCTTCCAGGCATTCCATGTTCGCCAGCGAGCGCGGAATTCCTGCTAGCGGCGCCAGGGATTCTACGAATCTCGTAAATACGGCCGGGAGCAGGCGGCGGGCCGCTGGCACCGGGTCTCCGGCCCCCGGCGCCCAGCACCCAGCGCCCAGCGCGCGGCAGCTGGCGGCAAGGGCGGCCAGGAGAGCGGCGCGGAGAGCGGCGCGGAGTGCAGCCCCGGAGGACCGGCCCGGGAAACGGGCCTCGGCAGGCCCCGTAGAGCCGGGTCGCACAGGGTGATATCGGACTTCACAAGGCAGCGCCGGATCGCTCAGGGCGGCGGGTCGCTCAGGCTTAGTGCCAGGTCGCACGCATGGGGCGGCGCCTGGTCGCACGGGGCGGCAGCTGGCATACGGAGGCGCCCGACCCAACAGAAGTAGTGTGCGCCCCGACCATGTGCGGCATACAGAGGCATACACAGTGGTTACCACTTTCATCCTCTCGATGGCGGCGGCTGGCTGCTATGGCCGACTACTGCGGAAAACAGGCTTAGCCACCGCAATCAGTGCCGCCTGAGGAAGCCCGTTGTTGGCACCAACCTGCCGTGACATAGTAGACGTGAACAGCAAGTTCACCTAATACGAGTTCAGCTACGCAGGAGTAACCTTGGTGAAGTGGGGCGTGAGTAGGGTAATGGGGGCACCCGCTGGCATGGCCGAGAATGCGTGGGAACACGAGGTCGCAGAGTGCCTGGCACGCCATCCGAAAGTTGTCCTGGCCTTCCTATTCGGGTCGTTTTCGAAGGGCAGGTCCAGGGCGGGCTCTGACGTGGACGTGGACGTGGACGTGGACGTCTACCTCACGCCGCCCTATTCCACTAATGATGTTTCCGAAATCTGGAGCCGTCTTGAGGACATCACCCATCGCGACGTCGATCTGCTGGTGCTCAACACGGCACCCCCGATCATATCGTGGACAGCGATGAAGGGGAAGGTCCTTGTCGATAAGGACCCAAAGCTACACCTGGAACTTACGCTCGAAAGGTCGCGTGAGGCCGAGGATTTCCACGAGTTCCTGATGGACTTCTGGCACGAGAGAAGGCGTCGCCGGAGGGATAACGATGCTCAGACTCTCGACTGAACAGGTAGAGGGCATTGCGCGGAGAGTGGACTTCACGAGGGTCGAAAAAGCAGGCCGTGCCCCCACTTGCCCCGAGGCTCAGTCGTGATGTATAATTCAAAACGGGCGAAGGTCGAGAGGCGTTAGGCCTAACCCCGACGCCCCCGGCGGCCACGCCGTCATGAACCACATACGAACCAATTTCAGGTGCCGAAGTGGCGGAACTGGCAGACGCACGCGACTCAAAATCGCGCGGAGTGACCCTCCATGGGGGTTCGATTCCCCCCTTCGGCACCAACTTTTTAGGCAGAATTGGTCAAACAGGCATTTAGGCAGTGAGCAGGACTTTTGCGGTCCTGCTCACTGTCGCTTATGACGCCGTTGTCCCCCTCGAAATCGGAAATTGGTCACAAAATGGTCACCGCTGCCAGAGCCGTTATCCTGCAAACTCAGGGTAGAACCTGGATGCAAAATGGCCAGTCCCTTGAGAGGACTGGCCATGACAGTCCTATACGGGGGTCAGTTGCTTTGAAAGATGTCCTCCACCTTGCACTGCAAAGCCTTGGCCAGTTTTAACGCCACGCTCACCCGCGGGTCCCGCCACTGCCCGAGCTCGAGCATCGATATCGCCCGGTGCGAATAGCCGACCATCCGGCCGAGCTCGGTCTGAGACAGCCCCAACGCAAGGCGCCGCTCGCGGATCCGATTGCCGACCGTCTCCGCTCTGTCCTCCGGAACCCCCGCTTCCCGCAGAGCCTCGGTCCAGGATGGGAAATACTTTCGGGCTATGGCCTCCATAACCCGATCGTGCCGGCCCGCCCGGATCGCTTCGAGTACCTTGCTGCGTGACCAATTCACTGTGCATCGGGCCTCATCAGCAGCGCAGGACCTCAGCCAACCTCAGCTCGACGCTCTCACGCTCCGCTAATCCCGTCATAATTGAATGTAACGCCAACTATCAACAGGGTATGGTGACATTCTGCAAAGTGGGTTCAGAAGGTCCACAGGTTGTGATAATCTTGAAGCCAAAGGGAGTCGATCATATGTTTTGGGGAGCGCATTAGGCTCCTCTGTGTCGGCGCCGGTGCGATCTGACGTTGATGTAGGCGGGATTTCCGGTGGAAGGTGGCATACCTCCGGGACCCCCTTGGGGATGGGGTGGTGACCGGGGGTGTTGTTTTGCCTGGGTGGTAGCAGGATAGCTGCGAGTGGCG
>JAAYXB010000090.1 GCA_012516125.1 Bacillota bacterium
CTCGGGGTTGCGCTCGAGCAGGATGACCCGGGCCCCGCAGGTGGCCGCCATGATAGCGGCCATGAGGCCCGCGGGCCCGCCCCCTATCACGATCACGCGTCGTCCCCGGCCAGATCGATCGCTCAACCCTCAGAAGACCTCGCATTTCGTACCGAATACGCAGCCCCACACGTGCCCTCATGGGGCACACGCCACACTATTCTGTACACGCCCTCAGTATCCTGCATGCCGCGGACGGCGTCCTTACGCATCCGCCGGTCCCGTCGCCTGCGGCCCCCCGCCCTCGCCGCCGCTCGGCTCCGGCTTCGTCCCCGGGCGACCTGCGCTCGTAGTCGCGACCCCTCGCACCCACCGGACTTCCTCGGGCGTCAGATGCCTACATGCTCCCCGCCGTAGATTACCCAGAGAGAGCATGCCGAGGCGTGTCCTTATCAGGTGCACCACCGGATGGCCCACGGCAGCCAGCATGTTCCGTACCTCGCGCTTCTTGCCCTCGTGGATCTCCACCTCCAGCACGGCTGACCCGGACTCACGCCGGAGAACCCTCACGCGCGCCGGTGCCGTGACAACGTCGCCCAGCCTCACGCCGCGTCTGAGCGCGGCAAGCGCGGCCTCATCGGGCCCTCCTTGCACTGTCGCGACGTACGTCTTCGGTACCTCGAACCTGGGATGTGTCAGCGCGAAAGCGGCCTCGCCGTCGTTTGTGAGGAGAAGGAGGCCTTCGGTATCGAGATCAAGCCTCCCCACGGGGAAAAGCCTGTGGCCGTGGTGTGGGACAAGATCTAGCACGGTCGGGCGCCCCTGGGGGTCCCGAGCCGTGCAAAGATAACCTGCGGGTTTGTTCAGGAGCAAGTACACCTTCGTCTCATCCGTGACGATGCGTTTTCCGTCGACTCTGATCTCCGCGCGCGTCGGATCCACCCTTGCGCCCGGCTCTCGGACGACCACCCCGTCGACCTCGACCCTGCCCTGTCTGATGATGTCTGCGCTATGCCTTCTGGAAGCAACCCCCGCTTCCGCGAGGATCTTCTGAAGCCTCTCCATGGCAGGACCACCGGCCGAGGCTATCTCATCCGTTTCAGCCTCTCCAGGCTTTCGACCGAACCGAGGATCACGAGGACGTCACCCTCACGAACTACATCGTCAGCGCCTGGTGAGACTTTCACCGCGTCGTCCCTGCGGATAGCGACGACATTGGCTCCGTACCGGGCGCGTAAGTTCAGTTCGCGCAACGTCTTGCCGCTGAACTCCTCAGTCGCTACGATCTCCGCCACTCCGTAGTCAGGGGACAACTCGATGTACTCAAGGATGTTGGAGCACCCGAGGCTGTTGGCCAACCTGATGCCCATGTCTCGCTCAGGGTACACGACCCTGTCCACGCCCAGCTTCTCAAGGAGTTTGCCGTGAAGCTCATCCGTGGCCTTGGCGACCACGTATCCAACTCCGAGTTCTTTCAGGATCATGCACGCCAAAATGCTCGACCTGATGTCTTGACCGACAGTGACGACCGCCACGTCGACGTTGCGGATCCCGAGCGCCCGGAGCGCCTCCTCGTCGGTGGCGTCGGCTTGCACCGCGTGAGTCACGTCCGCGGCAAGATGTTGCACCTTGTCGGGGTCTGTGTCGATGGCGAGGACCTCATGACCCATCTTGCTGAGAGCTCGAGCCACGCTGATACCGAAATTCCCGAGGCCTATCACGGCAAACTGGCGCATATTCACCATCTCCAAGCCTGCTGTACACCAACTATGACGCCGCAGCTCTTCGCGCCCCCTACTCGACGGCGCTAGGGTCGCCGGTGCCGCGCTGCGGGGCGTGGAGAATTTGGCTAGTGCTCGCGCCGAATCCGAACGAGGCGCGTTCCGGGCGCGCCGACCCGCAGGGCAAGGCCGATAGCCCTAGGCATGGCCCCTACGCCGAAGAGCAGAGCAGACTCATGGCGATCTACCTGGTCAGCGGGTGGGCGGACGGGGCACACACAAGAGGGCCCGCCACCCC
This sequence comes from Bacillota bacterium, assembly GCA_012516125.1. Lineage (GTDB taxonomy): Bacteria > Bacillota > SHA-98 > UBA4971 > UBA4971 > UBA6256. The sequence continues at coordinate 1,999 of JAAYXB010000090.1, forward strand.
GTCCCCAAGCTGCATACGGCGTCTTGCGTCAGACAGATTTTACAGCACAACTGGGGAGAACGCAAGCCGGGCCTGGAGAGGAACGCGGCTCACTGAGCGGCGCCTTGAACGTTTGGTCTCTCTGTTTGTGCGTCTGGCACGGTGGGATTCTGGCGCTTTCTGCCGGACATCTGTCCGAGAAGGGAAGGCACCACATCTATGAGCCTGTCGATGATGGCCCCTCCGTCAACGGGCAGCGCGCGGATCTGCCCCTGCCCCACTACAAGGAAGGCCACAGGCTGTACAGTTATTCCAGCTCCGGCGCCTCCACCGAAAGGCAAACCCGCGGCGGCGCCGTTTGCCGGGTTCTGCTGGGGCCCTCCGGCCCCCTCGCCTGCGCCTGGCTGGAACTCACTGCCGCCAGCAGCGAACCCGAACGTCACGCGCGACACCGGGAGAATAACGGTCCCGTCGGGGGTTTCCACGGGGTCTCCCAGAATCGTGTTGACGTCCACCATCTCTTTGATGCTGTCCATGGTGGTCTTCATGAGCGCTTCTATCGGGTGGTCGGGCATGACCGCCGTCGCCTCCTGCGTGTAGTCTGGATGCCTCGCAGGATAATATAACCTGGGGTGAGAGCCAGTATGCAGCGTATGGAGGCATCGAAGGCGGCCCGGTCGTATCGCGGAACGACGCTAATAGCTGGCCTGCCGCGCGGGAACCTAAGCGGCACTGGAAAAGCAGCTAGGGCCGTGTTGATCAAGGCGTACGCGAGCCCCACGCCGATGGCGCTCGTCGCTGCTTCTCCCGACCCGAGCTCGAGACGTATACGGAGCTCTTGAACGTCAAGGCCCTCCGCCCTTATGGCCCTGTAGAAAAAGCGTGCCACACGTCTCCGCACCTCGTGCCAGCGCCGTGCCCCTCGCGACTCGTCGTTGCCCGGGCTCGCTCGCGCCCGCCTCAACCAGGCAGCCGGTCCGGCCCTCCGCCTCTCTCTTGGAGTGCCTTCCCCCTCGCCCGATTCCCCGATCGAGCGCAACAGCGTCTTGACGCGGGACACCCATTCCGCGAGACGCGACACACCATCTCGGGCCGTCACCGCGTCGCTGTCGCCGTTCTCATGCTCTGGTCGCGAGGACCTGGTGTAAACCGGAATCCACACGAGGCCCCAGAGAAGGCCCACGCGCACGCGGATGACGTTACGCCCGCGCGTCCTCACAAAGTGCGCTGACACTCTGAGCGGCAGCATTACAAGAAGGAGAGAGAGCGCCGCGACGCCCAGGACGCAAGCTACGCCTATGAGGAGCCAACGCAACTAGCCCGCCTCCGTTCTCGCCCCCGAGTAGCCGGCCTCTTGGAGGGGCTCAAGCGCGACGCGCAAGGCCAAGGAGCTGGCACGGCCGCACGCTCGCCATCGGCAGCCCCTCCCCGCATCGTCCGGCGGCGCCGGCGCCATGAGACGACAGTCGCCGCCGACTGCGCGCGACGCACACGCCTTCGCAAAAAGCCAACCGCTTTCGTTAGGTAGTATCTCCAAGTTCATCCACGGGCTGAGCCGCGGGTTGCCGGGGACACACCGTTGCCTGCGCGCGGAGATCGCCGCCGCGACTCAGAGCGAAGGCTGAATCCAGGCAGAGTCGCCGCGTCTCCTTCTATAGGCGGGAGATCATCGAGGGATGCCAAGCCGAACCAGCGGAGGAACTCGGGGGTGGTCCCGTAAAGCACTGGCCGCCCGGGTGCCTTCTTGCGGCCCACCGGCCGCACCAGCCCGCGCTCGATTAAGGTTGTGAGCACGCCGTCCACGCGGACCCCGCGGATCGTCTCCAGCTCGGCTTTGGTGATGGGCTGTTTGTAAGCTATCATGGCCACGGTCTCCAGCGCAGGCCTGGAGAGCGCCTGTCTGGTGCCCACGTTCAACTTGGCTATGTATGCGGCGTGTGCAGGCCTGGTGGCCATCTGGTAGCCGCCGGCAACGAACACTATTTGCATGCCCCGCCTGTTCCGGTCATACTCCTGCCGGAGGTCGTCCACTATGGCGTTCACCGTGCGCGGATCTATGCCGAGGATCGCGCCCATCTCCTGCGAGGTAACCGGACGCGGCGATGCAAAAACCATGGCCTCGATGACGGCCTTGGCCTCTTCATACTCCATGGTCGGCGCCCCCGACCGCAGGCAGTATCAGTATCTCACCAAAGTGCGCGTCCTGGCGGACCACGGCCTTCGCGAGCCTGATGAGCTCCAGAAGCGCGAGAAACACGGCGATTACCTCGGAACGGGTCACAGTCGGGCCGTCGAAGAGCTCGCCGAACACCAGCTTTCCCTTCTGGCGCAATCGGGTGAGGATGACGTCCATCTTCTCCTCGATGGAGAGGTCGTCGGCCGGGACAGCGGTGAACTCGTCCTCCGGGATGCCTTCGAGCACGCGACGAAGGGCCTGAATGAGGTCGGATAGCCCCACACCCTCGGGAGGCAACGCGGCGCCCGTCCCTGGTGGAAGGGTATCTCGCAGGTACACCAGGCGCCACGCCTCATCGCGCCTCGCAAGCTCCTCTACAGCCTCCTTGAAGATGCGGTACTTCATGAGATGGGCTATCAAGGCGCTGTTTCCATCACTCTCGCGGCTGTCATCTGCGGAGTTGCCGTCGTCTTCCGCCGAGCCCCCGCAGTCATCAGATCCACCGGCGGCCCCGTCGGCCTCCTCGGGCTCCGACGGCAGGAGAGCCCTCGACTTCGCTGCCACGAGAGTGCTTGCGGCCACAAGAAACCCACCGACCGCGTCGAGCCCGGTCCCCTCGGAGCGCTCCAGTTCCTCAAAACAAGCCCGAATGACCTCGTGAACGGACACTGTGCGAGCGTCGATCTCTCCCCTCTCGATCGCCCGCGCCAGCTCCTCGAGCGTGCCAGAAAACCCCTCGACCCTTACGGGGATCACGTTCAAATCCGCATCGCCTTCCTGACTTCCTCGAGGGTCGCCTCCGCGAGCACGCGCGCCCGCTTCGCCCCGTCGGCCAGTACGTCCTCGACGAGGCCCGGCTCCCTTTCTACTGCCTTCCTCCGCTCCCGGATCGGCTCCAGGAATTCGTTCACCGCAAGAGCGAGCCGCCGCTTACACTCCACGCACCCGATACCGGCGTTTACGCACTCCCTCGTTATGTCGTCCAGCATGGTGCGGGAGAAGACCTTGTGAAACGCGTGCACGGAGCAAACCTCAGGATGGCCTGGATCTGTCCGACGTACCCTCGCGGGGTCGGTGACCATGTTCTCTATGGCCCTCCGCACCTCGTCAGCGCTCGCGGACATCTCGATGACGTTGTTGTAACTCTTGCTCATCTTGCGCCCGTCGGTGCCCGGGAGCAGGACGACTTCATTCAGTTTGGCTTGAGGCTCCGGGAAGACCGGACCGTACAGGAAGTTGAACCGCCTCGCTATCTCCCTGGTAAGTTCGAGATGGGGCAGCTGGTCTTCACCCACTGGCACGGCATCGGCCTTGTACACAAGGATATCGGCGGCCATGAGAACGGGCTACCCAAGGAACCCGTGGGTCATGATCTCCCGGCCCTCGAGCTCGCGGAGCTGTTCCTTGTACGTCGGACAACGCTCGAGCCAGGAGAGAGGTGTGATCATCGAGAAAAGGAGGGAAAGCTCGGCGTGTTGCTTCACGTCGGACTGCTTCATCACAATGCTCTTCTTGGGGTCTATCCCGGCCGCGAGGTAGTCCAAGACAAGCTCTCTTGTATTTGACTTGATCTCGCTCGTGTCCTCGTACGCCGTGGTAAGCGCGTGCCAGTCCACGACCCCGTACACGCAGTCGTAATCGTCCTGAAGCCTGACCCAGTTTATGAGCGCACCGAAGAGGTTGCCCAGGTGTAGCTTTCCGGTTGGTCTCATACCGCTGAATATCCTTGGCTTTGGCATGTCCCCGTCCTCCTCAACGATCCGTCGCGCGCCACTCCGTTCCGTGCTGCCCGGCAGGGCGCTACCTGCCCGGCCCGCTGTGAACCCTGTCAGCGGGCGACCCATCGCCTCATCCAACCGATCGCAACCAAGGGCCCCGTGCCGTCATAGAAGCCTCTGGCCCAGCACCAGGAGCGCCAGGAGGTTTATGATCGGCCCCATTATGATCCTAGTCGCCCCGCTGAACACGAGGAGCAAAAGGATGAACGACCCGTATGACTCCAACTGATGGTAGATGTAAAGATTCTTACCCCGCAGCACCCCCAGCAACAACCTTGACCCGTCCAGTGGCGGGATGGGTATCAGATTGAAGGCAGCAAGCCCCAGGTTGATCCCGATGCCCGATATGACGAGACGCATCAGCCACAGCGGCATGTGGATCCCCAGCCTCAGCGGCAGTGCCATTAGGAAAGCCAAAGCCACGTTCGCAAGGGGACCGGCCACCCCCACGACCATCATCCCGCGTCGCCAATCCTTGAAATACGCGGGATTCACCGGCACGGGCTTCGCCCACCCGAACCTTTGCGTGAGGATCAACGCAAGAGTTCCGAACACGTCGAGATGGGCCAGGGGATTCAAGGTGAGCCTCCCCTGCCATTTCGCCGTGGGGTCGCCGAGAGCGTTCGCCGCCGCGGCATGAGCGTACTCATGCACGGTCAGGGACAGGAGTATGACGGGCAGCGTCACGAGGATGGAAGCAAGGTCGACCATCTATTCCCCTCCGTTACCATTCATGATCAGGCTATACTCCGCGTGGACGCCTGTTTCCTGCAGCCTGACACCCGCCGCCCGCTACCTTTAAGCCGATCGACAGTGTGGTGCAATGAGTCTTGGCCCTCAGTGTCCTCCCCCGAGGACGCTGGGGTTGCGCGTACTTGCACGACGGATTGACTGGTCACGCGCTGTCCGCGGCGCTCGCGCACGACGATGACGAGGCCTCGTAAGGAAGCTCCAGCCTTGCCGGGATACGGTCACGGGCCGCAACGTCTTGATAGCTCTCCCTCGCGACGACCACGTCCGCCATCCCGCCTTTCACGAAAACCACCGCGGGCCTGGGATACCTATTGTAATTGCTAGACATCGAGTAGTTGTACGCGCCGGTGGTCAACACAGCCAGGACATCGCCAGGTTGAAGGCGAGGAAGAGGGATGTCCCATATGAGCATGTCTCCGGACTCGCAGTGTCGGCCGGCGATCGACACTCTTTCCTCGGGAGGAGCGAGGACCCGCGTCACCACGACCGCCTCGTATGACGCCTGATAGAGCGCCACCCTGGGGTTGTCAGCGAGGCCGCCGTCCACGGCGACGTACTTCCGCCCTCCAGGGACCTGCTTGATGGCGCCGACCGTGTACAACGTCGTGCCAGCCTCACCCACTATGTATCGTCCCGGCTCCACCATGAGCCGCGGCATCTCAAGGCCGTGCGCAAGGCATTTCTCCCGGATGACTCTGGAGATCGCAGACGCGTACTTCCCGAGGGGGATCCTTTCCTCCCCTGACCTGTATCTGACCCCGAGCCCGCCTCCGAGATTCACCTCGCGCACCATGCATCCCGTGTTTCTCTTGAGGTCGGATGCGAAGTCCATGATCGCCGCGGCCGCCATTCCAAAAGGCTCCACTGCAAGTATCTGGGAGCCGATGTGACAGTGCAGGCCCTCAAGGACGAGAAGCTCGCTGGCAAGCACCCTTCTTGCCGCGGCCATGGCCTCCCCGTTTACGATCGACAGCCCGAACTTGGAATCAAGCTGACCTGTGCGGATATACCCGTGGGTGTGCGCGTCCACGCCGGGAGTCAAGCGGAGTTGCACGTGGACCCTCTTGCGGAACCTGCGGGCTACTCCCTCAAGCAGGTCCAGCTCATACATGTTGTCCACGACAAACCTCAGCACCCCCGCGCGAACGCCCATCTCGACCTCATCAAGGGACTTGTTATTCCCGTGAAAAAGGATGCGTTCCGGAGGAAACCCCGCCTGGAGCGCGGTATACAACTCTCCGCCGGACGCCACGTCCAAGCCCAGGCCCTCTTGGTGGACGAGCCTGCACATGGCAAGCGTCGAAAATGCCTTGCTTGCGTAAGCGACAAACACATCAGGATACGCCCGGGAGAGCGTTCCTGCGATCTCGCGGCACCTCGCCCGGATGTCGTCCTCGTCCATGACGTAAAGCGGTGTGCCGAACTCCCGCGCCAGGCGGTCGCACGTCAAGCCGCCGATCTCAAGCCTTCCGTCATCCGTTATCCTCATCGTTCCGCGAAGGTCCACTCGTTCTCCGCTCCAATCCCCGCTCAAGCCGGCTCAGCATGTCACAGTTTCCTCCATGATAGCACGCAGGCTGGGACGGGTCAAGGAAACGGTGACGCCGTGACGCCGCGGCGCGTGCCGCGCCCTGTGCCTCGCAAGCTCCGGTCACGATGCAAGTTTATTCTGCGCCGGGCTCGCTGGTGCTCGCAGCCACATGTGGGCCTCGCGGGCACGGGTCAGAACGAATCCCAACGACCGCACCGGGAACCCCATCTCGCGATGACCTCGTGCCCCATCCTTATGTTCACCACCTCGCACAGGTTCGGGCAACCCTTGCACTCAAAAGTAGATGCGGCGTAGTCCATATCGAGCGCGTGGAACCCGCGGAAGTTTGAAGGGCCGCCGCGGCGTTCCACCTCCTCGGCAGCCAGAAGGGCCGCGCCGATGGCGCCCATGACGTTGTAATGCTCCGGGACGGTCACTGGGGTCCCGAGGGCCTTTTCGAAAGCCGCCTTCATCCCCACATTTGCCGCGACCCCGCCCTGGAAGACGATCGGCGGCTGGATGTCCTTGCCCTTGCCGACATTGTTGAGGTAGTTCCTGACGAGCGCCTCGCACAGGCCCGCAACGATGTCTTCGATGCGGTGGCCCATCTGTTGCTTGTGAATCATGTCCGACTCTGCGAACACGGCACACCTTCCCGCGATCCTCACAGGCGTCTTGGACATGAGCGCGAGCTCGCCGAACCTCTCGATGGGCACTCCAAGCCTCGCAGCTTGCTGGTCAAGGAAGGAACCCGTTCCCGCAGCACACACCGTGTTCATGGCGAAGTCGATGACCGCGCCCTCCCTCAGGATGATTATCTTGGAGTCTTGCCCGCCGATCTCGATGACCGTCCGCACCTCGGGAACCACGTGCGCGGAGGCGACCGCGTGAGCCGTGATCTCGTTTTTCACGCAGTCGGCACCGACGATCACACCGGCAAGCCTCCTTCCACTGCCGGTGGTGCCCACCCCCGCGATCTCCGTTTCAGAGGCGGTGGGAGCAAGCATTCTCATGCCCTCCTGAATGGCGGCGATGGGCTCACCCTTGGTCCGGAGATACACTTTCTCCAGGACCTCCCCCTGTTCGTCCATGAGCACAAGGTTCGTGCTGACTGATCCGACATCCACACCGAGATACGCTCTACGAGCCATACATGCCCTCACCCCATCGTTCCGTCCCTCGCCCGCCGCCGGCGCCGAGACCGCTCAACGAGGTCCACGAACGCTTCGAGCCGCGTGAGCACTCCGGTGTCCGAGGAATGTTCGTCGAATACAAGGGTCATCACAGGAATGCCCAGGTCTCGCGAAACCGCCGGAAGCACGTCTTGCGCCACGATCTCCGGCATGCACGTGAATGGAGCAAGCTGGATCACCCCGTCGAACCCTCTCCTCGCGTACTCCACTGTGTGGCCCACTGTCTCAACGCCGTGCCCGCCCACGAAATGGCACAGGTACGGCTTGGCGAGGTCGTACGGTCTCCTACTCTTGCGCAAGCGCATGAAGTCCTTGAAAACGTGTTCCTTGACCCAGTCTCCTATGTATATGGACCTCTCCACGAGCACCCCCATCTCTCCGAGACGGCGCTCGACCTCGAAATTGACAAAGGGCTCAAGGACCACGTAAACCTCTCCGACGATGCCTATCCTCGGGGGGCTCTCCGGGTTGCGCCTTGACGCGCCCGGCGTTGGATCCTGCACGCTACGAAGCATCTCCTGGCCCTCTTCGAGCGCCCGTCTCACCTGCGAGATGCCGGCTGCCTCATCGACCAGCTTCAGGGCAGACCCGAGCGCGGACGTCGCTGCTCCGCGCCGTCTCTCGAACGGCCGCGCTCGCTGCGCCGCCTTCTCTAGCTCGTCCACGGCCGTCATCTTGGCCCAGGCGAGTCTCACGGCGCCAACGTACTTTCGCATGGGGTTCCGCCCCACAAGTCGCCCTACCTGTTCCAACACGTGCCGGATCCTTCCCTGAGGAGGCTCGATGATGACCATGTCGAACTCATACCCGAGGGCTTTTAGGATCTCGCGCTGTACCTCGCCATACATGCCGAACCGGCACGGCCCTACGCCCCCGGCCATGGCGATCGTGTCGGCCCCGAGCTCCAAGGCCTCCACGTAATTGCCGATGTTTACTTTGAGCGGCAGGCACGCGAATTCGGGCGAGTAGCGCGAGCCGATGGAGAGCGTGCGCTTGCTCGGCATGGGAGGCACGACCACCTCCGCCCCGAGGTCCTCGAGAAGCGCCTTAACGGTTATATAGAGATTGCCCATGTGAGCAAAGGTGATCTTCATGGTATCACTGCTTTCTCCTTCGCGTCACGACGTCTACGAACGCCTCGAGCCTCGTGAGGACGCCCGCCTCGCCCGTATGCTCGTCCACCGTTATGGTGGCGAATGGCACATCTCTGTGACGCACTGCTTCGCGCTCGAGGATGTCGCCAATGAGCGACTCTGGCCCGCACGCGAAGGCGCTCATGTGCAGGCAACCATGGACCGTGCCCGACCTCAGGAAATGGAACCCCGCCCCGAGGAGCCTCCTCCCGATGGTCCAGAAGACCCTCTTCGGGAATCGCGCAGCTTCGCGCTCGGTCACAGCCCAGGGGAGCATGTCCGCCGTTATGACGGTCGCCCCCATCTCTCGTAGCCGGCGTATGACGTTCATGCTCACGAACGAGTCGTAGATGATGTACGGATGTCCCACGAGCCCGATGACGACGTTCGCGGCCCCGCCACCGCCGCGTGCGACGCCGGACGTCGACGACGCAGCGGCCACGGCCCTCTGGGCGAGTTCATCAGAAAGAGGCGCAACGCCCATGAAGGCCATAGCCTCGTCGGGAGTCATCCCGCTCTCCAGGCACCGTCCGTACCGCGTGAGGGCAGCCCGCCCTCTCCTGTGCGCGGCCAAGATTCTAAGCGTGCTGCGCGTGAACATCCTTCCCGTGGCAAGGACGGCGCGGACATACTCTCTGGTGGTTCTGCTCAGGTTGATGCACGAGTCGATGATCCTCGGTGCGTCGCTGCAGTTGCACCGGATCATGTCAGGTAGGCCCATGAACTTCGGACAGATGAAGGCCCGTCTCTCAACGGACACGAGCCTCGGCACAAACACGTAGTCGCACTTGCCCGCAAGCGCGAGCACGTGTCCGTGGAAGACCTTGACTGGAAGGCACGCCTCGTCCACCGTGACCTTTATGCCGGCGTCCAGAATCGCCCTTGTCGTCTCACCAGAGGTCACGACGGTCCCGCCCAGGGACTCGAAGAACGCCTTCCACATGGGGTAATAATGGTAGTAAAGAAGGGCACGAGGAATCCCCACGACCTCTCCCACGACGATATGCCACCTCCCTTGCTTGAAACGCTTCGTCGATAGGTTCCCAAGTTCTCCTCTCCGGCCCACGGCGCGTGCCGGGCGCCGCTACATCTGCTGTTCATCGAGGATCTCACGGATCGCCCTCGTCGTGATGAGCGCACCCTTCTCGACGGCATCCTGGCTGTCCATCTTGCCGAGATCCCCCACCCCCACGATCTTCGGGATCTCGAGGCGAGAGAGGATCCCAACGGTATCGCCCTCAAGCCGCTTGTGCCCGGGCGGCTCCGGAGACCCCGACTTCCCGACGGGCCCGCCCGTCACCTCGCCCTCCTTCGTGACGGACTCGTCCACGGTCACGGGACGATCGCTCTTGGTGTTCGATGCCACCGCGACCGCGCCGACTATCTCGATCTCAGGGTCGGCCGCAAACTCCTCAAGCGCGCGTTCTCCGAGTCCCTTGCCTTTCTTTCCGTGGTCATCAAACATCACTATGACGGGCTCCACGGGCGCCTGTTTCGCCATGGCGGCGAGCGCGGCCCCGCTTGCGAGGGTTGGAGTCCCTGCGGACCTCTCGATATAGTGCAGGCCGAGGTTCCGGGCCGCCTGTCTTGCGGCGGCCTTGGCCCTCCCATCGCCGTCGGTTACCACGATGACCCTCTTTTTCGCCAAGTGGCCCTCACATCCTCACGACTTTGGATTGGCGATGAGCGCGACCAGCGTCCCGAAAAACACGGCGACAGCTATGCCCATCCCTGTGTACTCGAAGACGCCGGTGAAAAGCCCAAGGATCCCCATGCGCTTCGCTTCCGCCAGCGCACCCCGGGCGATCGATGCCCCGAAGCCCGAGACGGGAACCAAGGCCCCGGCACCAGCGAACTTGAGCAGCGGCTCGTACAGGTCGAGTCCGCCCGCGATCGCTCCTGCCACGGTGAGTATGACCAGCATGTGACCAGGAGTGAGGTTCGTAAAGTCCAGGATGAGCTGGCCTATGGCGCATATGGCGCCGCCTACAAGGAACGCGTACAGGTACGTCACAGATTCTCCTCCGTTCTTGAGTCGCACGTCTCATGCCCAATACAGGGCTCACGTCCTCGCAACGTCGAACCGGCCGGGCCGCCCGCCCCGCGTCTTTTCATGTCACGCTTCGATCACCACGGCATGCGCCACGCAGGGTATGGATTCGCCCTGTTGGCAGCTGAGAGGGCTCATGAGAGCCCCGGTAGCAACGAGGAGCACATTCTTGTACGTGCCCTTCTCCATCTCCTTCAGGACGTGCCCAAACGTCACCACCGCAGAGCACGCGCATCCACTGCCTCCTGCCCCGACATGCTGCGACTTGGTGTCAAACAGCATGAGGCCGCAGTCCCTGTAATTGGCGCCGAGCTCAACGCCGTTGTCTCTCACCAGCTCCTTCAGCATTTCACTTCCGAAGGACGCAAGATCGCCCGTGAGTATGAGGTCGTAATCCTTGGGGCCACGGCCGGTGTCGGCAAAGTGCGTGAGAAGCGTGTCAGCGGCAGCTGGCGCCATCGCGCCTCCCATATCATGCACGTCCTTGAGGCCGAGGTCTACCACCTTTCCAACAGTCGCGTGCGTCAGCTTCGGACCCGTTCCCGACGAAGCGAGCACCGCCGCTCCCGCGCCGGTGACCGTATACTGTGATGTGGTCTTGCGCTGGATGTTCAATTCTATCGGATACCTGTACTGCCGCTCAGCGGTCTGGTAATGGCTCGAGCAAGCGACCAGGACGTAGTCGGCGAAGCCGCCATCGATCACCATCCCCGCGAGCGCGAGGCTCATCGCGCACGTGGAGCACGCGCCGTATAGGCCGAAGTATGGGATGGAAAGCTGCCTCGCCGAATAGCCTGCGGAGATTATCTGGTTGAGAAGATCGCCAGCCATGTAATAGTCCACCATGCTCTTCTCGATCTTAGCACGTTCGATGGCGATCTTCGCGGCTTGCTCCAGGATCTTCGTCTCACTTTTCTCGGGCGTTCTCTCGCCGTACGCGTGGTCCGGCAGGACGACGTCGAAGTCGGAAGCCAGTGGCCCCTTGCCCTCTACCGGCCCCACGACCGTCCCTGTCCCCACGATGATCGGCGGGCTAGCGAACTTGACGGTGCTTCTGCCGAGCTTCTTGGCGGGCACGGTCCTCTGGCCTCCTTCATCACGGCGAGGCTATGAACTTGATGGCCGCCACCGCGACGCCTGCGAGAGTCGCGTAAACTATGACGGGCCCGGCGATGATGAACATCTTCGCGCCCATGCCGAGAACCCATCCCTCGCGTTTGAAATCCATGGCAGCAGCGACTATGGTATTGGCGAACCCGGTTATGGGCACGGCCGCCCCGGCGCCCGCGAATTCGCCGAGCTCATCATAGATCCCAAGGCCCGTCGCCACCACGCCCACGAGGGTCATGACAGCAAGGGTTGGAGCGGACGCAGCGTTGAGATCGAGGCCGCGGGATTTGAAGAACTCGAGCACGACCTGCCCGAGGATAGCTATGGCGCCGCCGACCACGAAGGCCACGAGCACGTTGCGCAGGTAACGCGGCCTCGGCTTCCTTTTCTGGACGAGCTCCTTGTAAGCCAGCTGCCGTCTCTTTTCTTCTTGTGAGGCTTGGGTCATGTGCGGCAGGTTCGACACCTGCTTCTTCGCTTTCTCCGACGCCACCGTAGATCTCTCCTCGCCGAGCTCGACATCACGTCCCGTCCACCGCAAACGCGATGTGAACGTCGGCTTTGTACTTTGTGACCTTGCCGTCGTCCACGGACGCGGTCATGTTCGTTACCTCGACCCCAGTGATGTTCCTGATGGTCTGGGATGCGGCCCTGACAGCCTGGTTCACCGCGTCCTCCCAGCTCGTTGGGGACTCTCCCATGAGCTCAACTATCTTCACTACTGGCACTCTCAAGCGACCCCCTTTCTCCCAAGTAATTATGCTCACAGCGTCAGGCTTTAATTCCCGGGGTGCTTCGCCACCGCGGGTGCCCCGGCGAATGCCGCAGAGAAGCGCGAAGCCCCGCACCGTATGAGAAGGGCCAGTGCAGGGCGTTCCGTCGTCTGCGTGCCGCCACGTCTTCGCTTTTGCGGTCCAGGGTCGCTTGTACATATGCGCGCGGCTGCAGCGCCGCGCGTCTCAGCCGCCGTCCTCTTCGGGTTCAGGTCAGCTCTTGTCTCAAGCGGCGAAGAGCCCTCTGCTCGATCTTCGAGACCTGGGGCTGCGATATGCCCAAGGCCCGGGCGACCTCCACCTGTTTCATCTCGTCAAAGAACCTCAGCTTAAGCACGGCGCGTTCCGACGGGTTCAGCCTTGTCATGGCCTGCTCTAGAGCGATGGACTCGACCTTCTCGTCTGCGAAGGATTCACCCGTCGCAATCTGCTCCTCGAGCGGGCCGGGGCTTTCTTCGGAGACAGCCTCTGAAAGGGACAGAACGGGTTGAAACGCCTCGCGGGTCTCCGCAACCTCTTCACGGGACAAGCCGGTTTCGGTGGCGACTTCCTCCACGGTGGGCTCGCGGCCGAAAGACGCCCGGAGCCTTTCCCTGGCAGCCTCCACCCGGGCAGCTCGCTCCCGAAGGCTCCTTCCGACTCTCACAGCCCCGGTATCGCGCAGGTGACGCCTTATTTCCCCCATTATGACCGGAACCGCGTACGTCGAAAAGCGAACGCCGAGCGATGGGTCGAACCTGTCAGCCGCATGCAGCAGCCCCAGGCAGCCCACCTGAAACAGGTCCTCTGGGTCGCTCGACCTCTGCGAGAACCGGCTGACTATGCTCATCACGAGCCGCAGGTTCCTCGAGACAAGCTCCTCGCGGGCCCCCGCGTCCCCGCCGCGGATACGCGCGGCAAGCTCGCGACCCTCCTCGTCGGACAGAAGAGGAGTATCGGGGAACCGCACACCTTCAAGACCGCGGTCCATGCTCCTCGCTCCCTGCCATGCGCGGAGCCTTGGTCATGGTGACCCGAACTCCGGCCCCTGGCCTGGACCACACATCAAGGGTGTCGGACAGGGCCTCCATGATAGTGAACCCCATGCCCATTCGGTCGGGGGACGTCGTGAACGCAGGCCGGCGGGCCTGCTCGACGTCGGCGATTCCGCGGCCGCTATCCTCAACGGTGACCGTGAGCACCTCGCCGTCGATGGATGCGCGGATGCGCACGGGGCCGCCGGGGTTGTCATATCCATGGAGCACGACGTTGGAGACGGCTTCGGAGACTATGAGCTTGATGTCGTCTATCTCTTCCACTGTGAACGAGTCGATCTGCGATGCGAAGCACGCTACCGCTACCCTGGCAAACTCGACGTTCTGCGCGATGGCGGGAAACTCGAACGTCACATGGTTCGTCGCGCCCATCCCGTCACACCCCCGATGCCCGCGCCCATGCCTCGTCCTCGGTCTCGCACACGGGGATGATGGTCGCCAGGCCCGAGAGCTCGAAGACCTTGCGAACCTGCGGAGACGGCGACACCGCGACAAGGCTGCCGCCGCGGGCGCGAAGCCGCTTGTACCTGCCGAGGATGACGCCCAGGCCCGAGCTGTCGATGAACGTCACGTCGCGCAGCACCAGGAACATACAGGTGACGTCGGGCCTTGCGTCGAGCTCCTCCTCAACCCTTCCACGGAATTCGGGTGCAGTCCCAAGATCGAGCTCTCCCGAGAGGCGAACCACAAGAACGTTTCCGATGGCCCTGGTCTCGGTCCTCATGCGTAGCCCTCCCGCTACATCCTTCCATATACTGCCATTTGGACGCTCCCGACCGATTCTATTCTACAGCTCTACCGCGAGTCCTCCCCGAGCAAGCAAAAACGCGCGGCGTCGCCTGTCGCCCGCCACGCGTTGTTTCCAACAGCTGAACCCGGCCAGCGGTTGGATCGTTTGCAGCCTAAGCACATCGCCGGGAAGCCGCGGTCACCCTTCGCTTGAGGTAGATGCTGTCGGGGTTGCCAGGAAATCAGGCGAAAGCTCACAGCGCCATACCTAGATGAGCCTAGGTTCAGTCCTTCCCCACCCGGAAGAGCGCTCTCAGCATGTTGCGGGTGGCACGAAACAGCACCCTGAACACGCTCCCGCGCTTCACATCCTCCGCAGCTACAAGGTCGACCCGTGCGACCTCGGTCCCGTCCTCCAGACGCGCAATGAGATCCCCGACCTTCTGTCCCTTCTGCACCGGGGCGTTGATCCTCTCCGGAAGGATCATCTCGCTCGTTACCTTGCCCTCCTCGCCGCGACGCACCACGGCAACAAGGGGATCCTTCGCGACGATGTCGACTTTCTCGACCACGCCGCGCGCCACGTCCAGTTGTGCCATGACCTGGCCCTGCGACGCGATCTCGACGCCGGCGTAATGTCTGAACCCGAAATCCAGGAGAGCCGACGCCTCCTTGAACCGGAGCTGAGAATCGGCCACGTTCAATACGACCGCTATGAGCCTTAGGCCTCCTCTCTTCGCCGTGGCTGACAGGCAGTACCCCGCTTCCTCCGTAAAACCGGTCTTGAGGCCATCAGCCCCCTCGTAGGACTTGATAAGCCTGTTGGTGTTCACGAGAATGTTCTTGCCGCCCCGCACGTAGTCGATCCAAGTAGTGAACCACTCGTGTACTTTCGGGTAGCGGAGCAGGGCGCGGGACATGATGGCGATGTCGCGCGCGGTCGTGTAATGGTCTCGCTGAGGAAGCCCGTGGCAATTGGCGAAATGGGTGCCAGTCATCCCCAGTTCGCGGGCGCGCTGGTTCATCATGTCCACGAAAGCCTCTTCGCTCCCGGCGATGTGCTCTGCCACAGCCACGCTCGCGTCATTCGCAGACACGATGGCGATGGCCTTCAAGAGGTCAGCGAGGCTCATCTCCTCCCCGACCTCGAGCCAGATCTGGGACCCTCCCATCTCCATAGCGTGCTCGCTTGTGACCACCATGTCATCCAGGCTGACTTTCCCCTGCTCTATCGCTTCCATCGCGAGGAGCATGGTCATGATCTTTGTAATGCTCGCGGGCGCCATCCTCTTGTCGGGCTCCTTTTCAAAGAGAACCCTCCCTGACACGGCGTCCATGAGCACCGCCGAGCCAGCAGTGATCGACACGCTTGGGGCCGGGCCTTGCTGTTTCTCCTGGGCTGCCACTTGAACGGGTAGCGCGGCGCTCCACACGTAGACCACGGCAACCGCGAGCGTCGCAAGAGCGATACCCGTCGGCACTCTCCGCGCATGCATCTTGCATCCCCTCCCGCACCCTCGAGGACCATCGAAAGCTCTCGATCAGGTACATATTCGGGCGGATGCAGGTATATACCCGAATCCGCCCAGACGGGAAGACCCATGGCAGGATCGCAGCTCAGCGAGATACCCGGGGTGATGAACGTCGAAGGTTGCGCGTCTCGCGGCACTTAGGCGGCCGCACACGATGTAGGATGTAGACAGATCTCGTAAGCCCGCGCCGCTTCTCAGCGCCGCGGTGCCGTCAAAAGTGTCCGCCTCGGCCCCGCGCAGGGCATGCGTGCGCCGCGAAGCGGACCGCGCCAAGCCACAAGCGGAACCGCTCGTCACGCCGGGAACGGGCTACCTGTGACTGCACGACGGGGCGTCAGAATCCGGCAACTTGCCTGATGGCCCTGAGGACCTGCGAAGCCCCGCGCTGCGTCAGCGCTGGGCGCCGAAAACCCGTTTCACCAAGAGCGGCGGAGACGGAGGCGACTGGGAGATCGTATACGCCGATGACACAAGGCGCGACGCTTCCTCGATGCTGGCAGCGTTATTCGTATGCAGAAGAGCAAGCGGCTCCCCTGCGGCCACCTCCTGGCCGATCTTCTTCTCCACGACAAGCCCGGCCGCGGGGTCGATTGCCTCGTCCTTGACTCGCCGCCCCGCACCGAGTATCATCGCGGCGACGCCGACCCGCTCTGCGTCGATCGCGCTGACGTAGCCCGACGCATGACTCGGAACGGGCACGGTGTGCGCTGCGCGCGGAAGGATCTCAGGACGTTCGCATACGGTCGCGTCTCCGCCTTGCGCCGCCACAAACTCGGCGAATTTGGCGAGAGCTGACCCGTTTTCAAGGAGCCTGCCAAGGAGCTCCCGGGCTCGGTCGGTGTCGGAAGCCGCCCCGCCCAGCACGAGCATGAGCGACCCAAGGGTCAGACAAAGCTCGATTAGATCGGGCGGCCCCTGCCCCCGAAGCGCATCGATGGCCTCCCTGACCTCCAGCGCATTCCCCACAGCAAGCCCTAGAGGCTGGCTCATGTCGCTCACGACAGCCGCGGCCCTCCGGCCTGCCCCCTCCACGATCTCCACCATCAAACGCGCCAGAGCCACTGCGTCCTCGTCCGACTTCATGAACGCCCCGCTGCCAGCCTTCACGTCGAACACGATGGCGTCGGAGCCGCAGGCCAGTTTCTTGCTGCACACGCTGCTCGCTATGAGCGGCATGCTGTCTACCGTGGCCGTGACATCGCGCAGCGCATACAGCTTCTTGTCGGCCGGCGCCACCGCCGCGGTCTGGCCGACCACGGCGACACCAATGGAGTTCACGTTGCGGACGAACGCGTCCTTGGAAAGGTCCACACGGAACCCGGGGATCGACTCAAGCTTGTCGAGGGTGCCGCCGGTATGCCCAAGCCCGCGACCGGACATCTTCGCCACCGGCACCCCCGCCGCAGCCACGAGGGGCGCCAGAACGAGCGTTGTCTTGTCGCCGACCCCGCCGGTGCTGTGTTTGTCCACCTTGACTCCGCGGATCGCCGAAAGGTCCACGGTCTCCCCTGACCTCGCCATGGCTATCGTGAGGTCGCGCGTTTCGCGCGCGCTCATCCCCTGGAAGAACACAGCCATGCACCACGCCGACATCTGGTAATCCGGGATATCCCCCCGCGTGAATCCGTCCACGAGGAACGTTATCTCCTCACGGGAGAGTTCCTCGCCCCGCCTCTTCTTGAGGATGATGTCATACGGCCTCATCGCGCGTTTTCCCTCCTCGTGATCGCGCCAACGCGGGAGCCGGCGCCTTCCTCTGCGCCCCCGCGGCAGCGTTCACGCTCGTGGATCCGAACGGACGCGGCTCTCCGACGGCGGAATCGTCGCCGGCCACGTCTCCGGGACGATCCGTCGACGCTGCTGGCGCGCCCTCTACTCTTGCCCTCGGGTGCGCAGAGTCGTATATCTCCTTAAGCTTGCCCTTGGCAAGGTGCGTATAGACCTGCGTCGTCGCGATGTCGACATGTCCCAGCATCTCCTGGACCGACCGAAGGTCGGCACCGTTCTCGAGAAGATGGGTCGCGAAGCAGTGACGCAGCGTATGAGGGGTCACGTGCTTCTGAATGCCCGCCTTCGCCGCGTAAGCCTTGATTATCTTCCAGAAGCCCTGTCTTGTCATCCTCCTGCCACGCGCGTTCACGAAGAGGGCGTTCTCAACGCGGCTTCTCACCAGCTTTGGCCTGGCGGAGCGAAGGTAGGCCTCCACCCATCCCGACGCCACGCGGCCCACGGGGATGATCCTCTCCTTCGACCCCTTCCCCAGGCACCTGACGTACCCCATCTCCACGTTCAGGTCGCCGATGTCGAGCGACACCAGCTCCGACACGCGCATGCCGGTGGCGTACAGCACCTCCAGCATCGCCCTGTCGCGCACTCCCGCCGGAGTGTGCGTGCCAGGCATCTCGAGAAGCCGCCCAACCTCGTCCAGGCTGAGAACCCCTGGCAGGCGCCGCTCCTGCTTCGGAGACCCCAGGTTCACTGTGGGGTCGTGCTGGATCCTTCCCTCGCGGTCGAGGAACCTGTAAAGCCCCCTGATGGCCGCAAGCTGCCTGCATATGCTCGACGTGGCTTTTCCTTGCTGCCTGAGGTGCGCAAGGTATGCCATGATGGTGTCCTGGGTGACCTCGTCGAGGCCGCTGCCCTCGACCTCCTCCACAAACTTCGCGAACTGGTTGAGGTCTCTGGCGTACGATTCCAGGCTGTTCTGTGCAAGCCCCCGCTCCACTCCGAGGTATGCGAGGAACTCGTCCAAAAGGACCATGCCGCCCCGCCTCCGCCGCCGGACGAATCCAGACCTACCATGCTATCCCGCTGTTTCCAGTATAGCACGCTGGAGCGGCATCCGCAATTTCCCAGGACTTGCAGGCGGGATTTCGTCAAAGCTCATCCCGCTCGGGGAGCCGTTCGCGGACCCCTCACCTGAGCCTGGCGGCGCCAATGTCAATCCCTCTGGATAACCGACGCGGACTTCTGAATCCGCTGCTTACGTCGCCCACGTGAGGGTGCGGCAATCCCGGCGAGTGTGAGAGGGGCCCGCAGCGATTGCACGAGGCAAGTGAGTCAATACGCGGCCACCAGCCTTGCGGGCCGGATCTTGCCGAGGCGCGCCCGGCTTGGGGCGCCGTCACCGAGTGCAACACCGGCAACCCCGCAGCTGCCGGAGAATGGAGAAGAATCAATGAACCCTGACTCAGAGCAGGTACCTCGACACGAGTTTCATGAACACAGGGGCCACGTAGGTCTCCACGGCGCTCCCGAGGACGAGGAGGAGTGCGGCACCGGCGGACACGATGACCGTGAAGAGGAACTGCGGGTAAATGGGGGCGCGCTTGTGGCTCAGCCTGTCCTGGGCGAGGGCCACTGCAAATGCGAGCGACACCTCGCACCCCGCGAGTATCGCGGGGATTATGAAGACGTTCTGGGGAAGCACCGACACCGCGGCGAGCACAACGCCTCTCGCGGCCATCTCGTCGACGAGAAATCCCACAGTGAACCCGATGACGAAACCCCTGAGGAAGAGGAGCACCAGGATACCAGGGGCGCCGATGACCGAAAGCCCCAGCACCAGCGCGAGGAAGATGGTCTTGAGGTTGTTGTACAGCGCCCGCCGCGAGGCAGCCGCTCCACCTACCTGCCCGGATCCGCCGAACCCCCTGAAAAATACCATGAGGTCTTCCGCGAGCTCGGCCTTCTGGCTCCCAGGAAGCACCTTCACCGAAAGCGAACCGAAGATGACGCCCATCAGGAAGATGAGCATGACCAGGACGAGGACGGGTAGATGCCGCCTCAGGGAATCGCTGGAAGGCACCAGGGAGCGGGAGTCGTCCAGCATCGCACGATCCTCCTTCGGACCACCTCCTTAGATATGTATGTCCACCATGCTTCCATTATTCTCAGCCTGCAATAACCTCGCGCCCCGCGAGTGGACGCGAGGTTCCCCGTCCACCGTCGTCGCAGTCGTCGTACGGACAAACCGTCGCACCGCCCCCAGACCGGTCCCCGTTGTTATGAGATGGAACGCCATCCCCGAAGAAGCGGGACTCTCGAAAGGCACCAGTCCACGGAAAACTGTCGAGCAGTCATGGCACGAAGCGCTTGAGGAGCTGTGGCTCCGAGTGGCTCTCCCCTTTCGAGCTGACTCGACGAACTACGAGGACATGCTGGACGCCGCAGAACATGTAAGAGAGCTGGCCATGGGTCTTGGCGCGGGCGACCTTGTTGAGAAAGCCGAGGAGTACGTGGAGCTCTTGAGACAGAAGAGAGCAACCAACTGACATTGCACGTACCCGGGAACAGGGGCTGCCGGTGCTTGCACGACTATGCCCTCCCCGATGGGATTCGGCTGCTCGCGCGGCAAAGCGGTAGTACTCAGTCGCCATCCGCCACGGCCTTTCCGTAGCGCCCGCCTCCGCCAGCGAGGAGGGGCAGGGTGCCTTCGCGCGCCCGGATGATGAGACGCGCGGCCTTCCCCCCGACCACGGCGGCTATGTCCTCCTCGCTCGCGTCGTGGAGGATGGCCATTTCGCTTCCGAACTCCCGGATGAGCTTGTCTATGGATCTCGGGCCTATCCCCGGCACGAACTCCAGCGGCACCTGGTACTGATATGGAGGCCTGTGTGCCGGGTGTCTGGGCTCGGGGTAGTCCTGGATCTGGACGATCCGGTCGAGCACGCCCATGACCACGGGCGAGTCGGGGCAGCGCGGGCACGAAACCGCCGGGGGGTCCACGTCGCGCAGCGTCTCGTCGCATGCAGGGCAGTATGTGCGATGGTACTTGCCAAGCCTGGGGTCGAGGCCGAAGTTGCGCCGAACGCGCCTCCCGTCCTTCCGGGCGAGCGCCTTCATGACCTCGTCGAAGCTGGGGGCATCGAGGAGCATCTCGTTGTATTCCCTGCCGATCTTGGGCAGCGAATGGCAGTCCGAGTTCGAGAGGAACGTGAGGTCCCCGAGCTCGGCGATGGTGTCTGCGAGGTCAGTGTCAGCAGAAAGGCCAAGCTCGATGGCGGGGATACGCGCCAGGATCTCCGGCGGAAAAGCCTCGGAGAGCCTCCGAACGCAGTTGCCGTAGATGCTCTTGTGCGGCGAGAACGCATGGGCCGGGAGCGGCACTCCGCCATCCTCGCGTGCCATCTCGTAAAGGCCCCGGGCTGGCATGCCGCACCTCGGAGTGCTCATGTTGATGTTCGCCACGCACTTCGCAAGGCGCTTGGAGAACCGCTTGACCCGGGCGAGATCCCTGAAAAACACCAAATGATGGCTGCTCCCGCCATCCTCCTCCCTCGTTTCGACCTCGCTTGCGAGAAGCACCGTGACCCTGTCGCGGTAGCCCACACCCCCGCCCGGGATCTCGGCCATCTCGCCGGAATCGAGGAGCCTTTCGATGTCCTCGATGACCCGAGGGGACGCAGCGTCGGCGATGCCCACCACATCGATTCCTTTCCGGTAGAAGCACTCCTTCGCTATGTTCCCAAAGGTGAGGTTCCTGGCGCCGGACACCTTCACAGGGCGGCCGCGGCTATCGCGGCCGATGTGCACATGGAGGTCAACGAAAAACCGCTTCAACTCCACCTAAATGATCCCCCTCGACATCGCCACGAATAGCCCTAGGAGGGTCTTGCCATCGCGGATCTCCCCCCTCGCTATCATTTCATCCAGCCCGGCGCGGGGCACCCGCCTGGTCTCGATGATCTCATCCTCCTCCGGCCTGTCCTCTCCCGCGGCAAGATCCCTCGCGATGAAAAGGTGCAGCACCTCGTCGCAGAAACCAGGGGATGTGTAGAACGGTACAACTTCCTCGAGGACCGCCGCCCGGTAGCCGGTTTCTTCTTCGAGCTCGCGCGCGGCGCACTCACGCGGGTCCTCGCCCGGGTCGAGCTTTCCGGCGGGAATTTCCCAGAGGGCCGACCGCACGGGGTACCTGTATTGCCGGACGAGGATCACCGAACCGTCGCGGTGCACCGCAACCACCGCGACCCCGCCCGGGTGCTCCACCACCTCGCGCCGCGAGCGCTTGCCCGAGGAAAGCTCGACGTCGTCAACGCGCAAGGTCAGGATGTTCCCCCGATACACCACGGTCGATCCCACTTGCTTCTCCACAAGGTTCGACTCGTCCAACGCAATTCCCCCTAAATCTCGGGCCCCATGGCATCAGATGGCCCAAAGGTGCGTATCCTGTTACTAGATCGGGCATGGGCCAACCCGCGCCCTGTTTCGCAGGACCGCGCAGGATATTGCCTCGCCTGAGGCCAGACGGCCCGGTGCTCGCGCCTCTCTCAGGCGCCGCGCGCATTTCCTGGGCCCTGGGCGCCTCAGTCGAGGCACCAGGCACCGCCGCGCAGCCCGCCCGAAGGCCCCAGTGCTGGTGCACGGCACCAGTAGCCCGCCGGATGCTGGCGAACCGGGAGGGACCGGCGAACCGTCACTCGAGGAGGTATGTCCGGGCATGAACATAATCATCCAAAGGCGCGCCATCTGGATCACTGGAAATCCGCGGGAGATCCTCTGGGCCCTTGCCCTTCTGGCCAGGGACCACACCACCCTCGGTGACCTGCTCGCTTCGCCCGCAGAGCGTCCGGACCGTTGAGATCCTCCTCATTCCGCCCTCACGGGTGCCGGCTATCGGTACCGCTTGCGTGCTGCGCTCCGCGCGTCCGTGCATCGTCCCATCCCGGGAGTGCCTCCTGCTCCACCACCTCCGCCGCGCCGCAGCGGCGGCGGTGCGGTCCGGCTGCGGCGACCGCGGACACGATCTTGCCCGCCAACACGCCCGCTGCGCCCGCCGCCAGGAAGAAGGCGGGGTCCTCATCTAGTCCCCGCCCCATCGTGCTGACGCGGACGTCCTCGCGCCCAAGTCTCTCCACGGCGGGACGCCCGTCCTCAACTAGGACGACGTGCCGCCGGTCTATCCCGTCCTCGGCAAGCTGAAGCCTGAGGCGGCGCCACTCATCGCGGTCTAGCTCCGGCAGGACTACGAGGCACCTTGCCAGGGCCACCCTGGAAAGGACCGTGAGGGTGTGATGGCTCACCCCAAAGTGCCTCGCCCGCCCGTCGGAGAAGCTCACCCGCGGCGCGATCACCGGGGTCCCTCCCAGAGAATACGCCGCGTTGGCCGCTTCTCCCTGCTGGATCCCGGAAAACCCGTACTTCGTCCCCGTCCCGGCCTGCCCGGGGCCCATGGCGACGATGATGGCGTCGCCCTGCGCGCACGCCCGCGCCGCGGCGAGGGCCGAGTAAAGGCTCACCGCCTCGAGGTCTCCGCCGAACGCGTGGCCACAGGTGATGACGGAGTCGAGAAGGCCCTTTTCACGCAGCTCGGGCACGAGCCTGCTGTACGCAAGGGGCAGGGCTCCGCCATCTGTCATCACGTACACGACCCGCATCCTCTCGCCGACGATCTCCTTTATCCCGGCGGCGACCGGCGCTATCATGCTGTGGAGCTCGCAGGCCACCACGGGGGCGCCCTCCAGCGATGAGAAGGCCTCCACCGCCTGACGGTGGGGGCTTGCCTCCTCCTCCACGGCGAGGCACCGAACCTGCATCGGCGTGTAGCGGACCTTCATTATGTGGCCCGGGCCCGGCCCCATGTCAAGACCCTCCCTGCCGGCCACCCACATGACGAAATGGTGACCTCCAGTGCCGAGGCCGAGCTCGACCGCGGTCGTGTTCAGGACGACCTCATCGCCCGGCGCGCACGGGCCGGTCAACGCCTCGTAGCATAAGGCCTCGGTTGCCTTCCCCTCGCACACGACGTCGGCCTTCACCACACCCGGGCCGAACGGCGTCACCGATTTCACCACGCCCGTCCTCACCCTTATCATCACCGCGCCGCCAACGAACCTCCTTGAAGGGATGCGCCATTTTCTGTCGTATCTCGCATTAGAATATGTTCCCCGGTCCGGGGGCAGCATACCCTATAAGTCGAGGGACCCAGGTCCGCGTCATTTAGGGGACTGGCATTCTGTGTCGGGTTGCCGGTGCTTGCACGACCGGGCGTCAAAATCCGGCCACTTGCCGCAAGGCCGGATTTTGTCGAGGCTCCCCGCTCGGGGCGCCCACGGGAGTTCAACACCGCAAGCCGGTGGAGGCATGCGAGCGACCTCTGAACACAAAGCTACACAAAGCCAATGACCAGGGGGAATCAGCGTGAGCAGATGGCAATTCTGGATCGCTATCTTCATCGCCCTCGCGCTCGCAGGGTGGTCGGTGGGGGTGTCCACGAGGCTCACCCGCGACCTTGCGCGCGTGGAGAAGGACCTCGACCGCGCCTTTACGGACCTTGCGGCGCTGTCGAAGCGGGTCTCCGAGACGAAGGCAGCCGTCCAGCCCCGCCCGGCTGCTGAGGTGACTGTGTATTACGGGCGCACCACGCAAACCGACTCCTATCTCGTTCCCGTCAGGATGACTGTGCCTGCAGGAACCGACGCCATGCGGGGAGCACTCGAGCTCCTCGTCCAGGGGCCTGCGCCCGGGACAGGCCTCGAAAGGCTCATCCCGGAAGGAACCCGAGTGCTCGGCGTCACGACAAGCGGCGACCTGGCCACAGCTGACTTCAGCAGCGAGATCCGCACGCGCTTCCCAGGGGGCAGCCGCACCGAGGAGCTTCTGGTCTGGTCCATCGTCAACACTCTTACGGAGTTCCCGGGGATCGCGAGGGTGCAGATCCTTGTGGATGGCAAGAAGGAGGAGAGCATCGGCGGCCATGTAGGCGTCGATGCCCCCCTGGAAAGGAACGCTAACCTAATAAGGTCTGAGTAAGCTTGCCGTTCCCGGCATTGGTGGTCGCCGGTATCATGGCTCCGATACCAGGGCGCCGCGCTCGCCGCCATGTGCGAGGTAGCGAGTGGGCAACGAACTCCGGTGTTCCAGAGACGGTCGGATGTTGCAGTGTGTGCGCCGGTCCGCTATGTCTCGTCCGACGCACATAGCCTGGCACATACCCTGGAGCTTGGTCATCCAAGGGACCGCCAGCTAATGTCGCGGCTCACCTCGCTGCAGACGCCGAGACGGCGATCTCCATCCCACGAGCGATAGCCTGTTGGTTGAGCGGGATCAGACCGTGGCGGCGCTCCGGCAGCACCTTCTTCATCGCCTCCAGCACCGTATCCACGCCAACCACCCTGGTTACGCCGAGGTACGCCCCGAGCGCGACCATGTTCGCGACCCTGACGTCCCCGATCTCGTCGGCTATCTGGTTGGCCGGCACAGCAACGACCCTGACATCGTTCCTCGCCGGCTTCACGTCCACAAGAGACCTGTTATAGATGATGAGACCGCCCGGTCTCACCATCCCCTGGAACTTCTCCAGGGACGGCCTGTTCATCGCAACCACGCTCGTGGGCTCGCTCACGAGGGGTGAGGCGATCTCCTTCTCTGACACGACCACACCGCAGTTGGCGGTGCCACCGCGCATCTCAGGGCCGTACGAAGGCATCCATGTCACGTTACGGCCCTCCATCATCCCGGCGTATGTGACGAGCTGCCCCATGAGGAGCACGCCCTGCCCACCGAACCCTGCGAAGATGACCTCCTCGTGCATGGCTAGCCCACCTCCGGAACCCTGGTGTATTCCCCGAGCGGGTAGTATACGGCCATCTTGTCGTCCACCCACTTGAGAGCCTCAACGGGGGTCATCCCCCAGTTCGTGGGGCACGTGGACAGGAACTCCACCAGGCTGAAACCCTTTCCCTCGAGCTGCGTCTCGAACGCCTTCTTCACAGCGCGCCTGGCCTTGGCAACGTTGGCGGGGCTCGTCACGGACACCCGGGCGATGTACGCAGCCCCTGAGAGCGACGATAAGAGCTCGCAGACCCTTATGGGATGGCCGGCCACCTCAGGATCCCGTCCCCTCGGAGATGTGGTGGTCTTCTGACCTGGGAGGGTCGTGGGGGCCATCTGACCGCCGGTCATGCCGTATATGGCGTTGTTCACGAAGATGACCGTAATCTTCTCGCCCCTCGATGCCGCGTGCACTATCTCGCCGGCTCCAATGGAGGCGAGATCGCCATCCCCCTGGTAGGTGAAGACGACGGAATTGGGCGACGCACGCTTGATCCCAGTCGCCACCGCCGGCGCTCTCCCATGGGAAGCCTCAACGAAATCGCAATTGAAGTAGTCGTAGGCCAGCACCGCGCAGCCCACCGGCGAGATGCCCACGGTGCGTTCACGCACGCCCAGCTCGTCGATGACCTCGGCGATGAGCCGGTGAATGATGCCGTGGGTGCACCCTGGGCAGTAATGAGTCGGCACGTCGGCCAGCGCCTCGGGCCGCCCGAACACTTTCTGCATTCCTCACGCCCCCCTTTCCACGATCTTGACGATGTCGTCCAATATCTCCCTGGGCGAGGGGCTCATGCCTCCGGTCCTCCCGTAGAAGTGCACCGGCTTCGTCTCGCCGAGGGCCAGCCTCACGTCTTCCACCATTTGGCCGAGGCTCATCTCCACTACCAGCACGTGCGCTGCACCCGCCGCTGCGGTAGCAAGCGCCTCGTACGGGAACGGCCACAGGCTTATCGGTCTGAAAAGGCCGACCCGCAGGCCCCGCTCTCTGGCCCTGTCCAGCGCGGCGCGGGCGATACGGGCCGTGGTGCCGTAAGCCACCAGCACCACGTCGGCGTCCTCTGTCATGTGCGTGGCATAACGCACCTCTTCCGCGGCCATGCGTTTGTACTTCTCCGCCAGGCGCAGGTTATGCTTCTCCAGCTTCGCCGGGTCAAGGTAGAGGGATGTTATGACGTTCTTCGGCCGCCCCGCCGCGCCGGTGGTGGCCCAGGTCTTGGGCGGGAGATCCGCCCTCGGCGGCCGCTTCCGCATCTCCACCGGCTCCATCATCTGGCCGAGGATCGCGTCGCCGAGGATCATGACGGGGTTGCGATACATGTCGGCGAGGTCGAACGCCTCCATTGTGAGGTCCACGAGCTCCTGCACCGTGGACGGGCCGAGCACCAGGAGGTGATAGTCGCCATGGCCGCCCCCCTTCGTCGCCTGGAAGTAGTCGGATTGCGCTCCCTGAATGCCCCCGAGACCTGGGCCGCCGCGCACGATATTCACAACCACGCACGGAAGCTCGGCACCGGCCATATACGAGATGGCCTCCTGCATGAGGCTTATCCCCGGGCTCGACGAGGTGGTCATGACGCGAGCCCCAGCGCACGCGGCGCCGTACACCATGTTGCTTCCGGCGACCTCGCTCTCGGCTTGCAGGAACACCCCTCCCACCTCTGGCATACGCCTTGACATGTACTCGGGAATCTCGTTCTGGGGGGTTATCGGGTACCCGAAAAAACACCTGCATCCGGCCATTATGGCCGCCTCGGCCACCGCTTCGTTACCCTTCATCAGGACCTTCTCTCCCATGCGCGCCCTGCCTCCCTATCGGTAAACTTCGATGGCCACTTCAGGGCACATCCGGGCGCAGGCGGTGCAGGAGTTGCACCGCTCCTCGTCTACTATGGTGGCCGGATGAAACCCCTTGCTGTTGAAGTGCTCAGCCATTGTGAGGATCTTCCTCGGACAGAAGGTCACGCAAAGCTCGCACCCCTTGCACCTCTCCTCGTTGAACACGACCTTCGGCATGTTGCAAACCTCCTACTTGTACGCCTTGGCCTCCTCCTCGCCCCGCAGGACCCGGAGGCAGGCCTCGGCGAGCGCCTGCATCTCGTTCTCGCCCGGGTACACGATCACCGGTGCTATAAAGCCCACCCTGTCCTGTATCCATTCCACCAGGCGGCGCGAGTGCGCAAGGCCCCCCGTGAGGATTATGGCATCGATGTCCCCCGAAAGCACTGTCGCGTACGCCCCTATCTCCTTGGCCACCTGGTAGGCCATGGCCTCGTAGATCAGTCTCGCGTGTTCGTCCCCTGCATCGATGCGCCTCTCAATCTCGACTGCGTCGCTCGTCCCGAGGTGTGCCACGAGCCCCCCACCGCCGACCAGTTTCCTCATCATGTCGTCCTCACTGTATTTGCCCGAGAAACACAGGCCAACCACGCCGAGGGCGGGAAGCGCTCCCGCCCTCTCGGGGGTGAAGGGACCCTCTCCGTCGAGCCCGTTGCTCACATCGACCACCCGCCCCTTGAGATGGGCGCCGACGGTGATCCCGCCACCTAAATGCGCGACGACGAGGTTTACATCCTCGTAGCGCATACCCATGTCTCTCGCCGCCCGCCTCGCAACGGCCTTCTGATTGAGGGCGTGGAAAATGCTTCGTCGCGGGATCTCCGGAAGTCCCGAGAGCCTCGCCACCTCCCACATCTCATCGACAACGATCGGGTCAGCGATGTACGCTCGCACACTCGCTCGAGCCGCGATTTCTCGCGCCAGAGGCGCGCCGAGGTTCGAGGCATGGGGCACCGAGCCGTTACCGACGAGGTCGTGCACCATCTCGTCGTTTACCTCGTACACCCCGCCCTCGACAGGCTTCAGGAGGCCCCCGCGCCCGACGACCGCGTCAAACCTGCTCACGGTCTCCCCATGTCTCTCAAGGGCCTCAAGGATCGCATCGAGCCTCAACCGATACTGCTCAAGGACACCGCCGAGCCTCGCCAGCTCTCTGCTGTCATGGGATATGGTCTCCTGGAAGACTATATCATCGTCAAAGTACACAGCGATCTTGGTCGACGTGGACCCGGGGTTGATCACTAGGATCCGGAAGCCGTCACGGCGACGAGCTACGGGCCCAGGAGTACCGCCTTCGGTGCAAGTCATAAGCTACGTCCCCTCTTCGTTTCGTGTTTAGCGCACGCGGTCTTTCTCCATCAGGGAGCCCGGGGGAGCGCACATAGCCTTTCGGTCACAGGCGTGCGGGCGGCCGCGCCGCGCTCACCGGCCCTGCATCACCCTGGCCGCCTTACGCCGGCACGTAGACCTTGTGAATCCTCCCCAGCTTCGCTATCCTTTCCTCGGCGAGCCAGGCCGCTGCCTTGTAGGTGGGGATCCTCTCCCGTTTCGCTATCCCGATGACCCTGAGTACGTTCTCGTAGATGCCCGCCGCCTTGCGCAGAGCCCTCTCCCTGTTGTAACCGTAGAATTCGTCAGCGACGTTTATGACTCCTCCCGCGTTGATGATGTAATCGGGAGCGTAGAGTATTCCCATGTCTTCCAGGGCGTCGCCGTGCCGCTCCTCCTTGAGCTGGTTGTTCGCGGCACCCGCCACGATCTTGCATTTCAACTTCGGAAGAGTCTCATCGTTTATCACCGCGCCCAGGGCGCACGGGCAGAACACGTCGCACTCGATGTCGAACACTTTGTCCGGAGCCACCGGCTTCGCCCCGAAGTCGTCGGCCGCCTTCTTCACCCGGTCCTCATAGATGTCTGTGACATACACCTTCGCCCCTTCTTCGGTAAGGTATCTCACGACGTTGTAGCCCACGTGGCCCGCGCCCTGGACAACGACGGTCCTGTCTTTGAGGGAGTCGCTCCCGAACACCTCCAGCGCACACGCCTTCATGCCGCGCACGACCCCGAACGCGGTCACAGGAGACGGGTCGCCGCTGGACCCAGCCGCCGCAGAGAGGCCCAGCACATGGTCGGTCTCGGTGTGGACGATCTCCATGTCCTCCACGCTCACCCCAACATCCTCGGCTGTAAGATACCGGCCGCCCAGGGTGTCCACGAACCTCCCGAACGCGCGGAAGAGCGCCTCAGACTTGTCCTTGCGCGGGTCGCCGATGATGACGGACTTGCCTCCGCCGAAGTCGAGGCCGGCGGCGGCATTCTTATACGTCATCCCCCGGGCAAGCCGCAGGGCGTCGACTATGGCTTCCTCCTCCGACGGATAAGGCCACATCCTGCACCCGCCGAGAGCAGGGCCGAGCGTCGTGTCGTGGATGGCTATGATGGCCCGCAGCCCCGACGCCTCGTCGTTTGCGAAAACCACCTGCTCGAACCCGTACCGCCCCATCTCTTCAAAGATCTTCATCTTCGGACCTCCTCCTTCGCCGTGCCCATGTTTCTCCAGGCCGTCACTTAGACAGAAGCACCCCGAGAGCAAGGGAATACACCTTCGCCATGTGCGAGTCGGACCTCGACGTAACCACAACAGGCGCCTTTGCACCCACCACCACGCTGGCGGCGCACCCACCTGCCAGGTAAACCAGGGTCTTATAGAACACGTTCCCCGCCTCGATGTCAGGTACGATGAGTATATCGGCACGCCCGGCCACAGGGCTCGAGATCCCCTTGTGGCTGGCGGCCGCAGAGGATATGGCGTTATCCAGCGCGAGCGGCCCGTCCACGATGCCCCCCTTGATCTGGCCGCGCTCCGACATTTTCGCAAGACACGCGGCATCAATGGTGGCAGGCATATCAGGGTTGACGGTCTCGACGGCCGCGAGGGCCGCAACGCGCGGCTCTGAGACCCCAAGCGCACGTGCCACGTCTATGGCGTTCTGGGTGATCTGCGCCTTCTCGGCCAGGCCAGGCGCGATGTTCATCGCCCCATCGCTGAAGATGAGGAGGCGATCGAGCCGTGGCGCCTCAAACACCGACAGGTGCGAGAGCAGCCGCCCCGTGCGAAGGCCGATCTCCTTGTCGAGCACCGCCCGAAGCACGTCCGCCGTGCTCACAAGGCCCTTCATCAGCAGGTCCGCCCTCCCGGAGCTCACCATCGCAACACCTGTGCGGGCGGCAGCAGCAGCGTCCCTCTCCTCCACGACGTCGTACCCCGAGAGATCCAGGCCAACCTCGGAGGCAGCCTTACCTATCGCGACAGGGTCGCCAATGAGCACGCACCTTGCGATCCCCCGTCGCGCGGCCTCGTCCGCAGCGAGAAGCACTTCAGGATCGGCAGCGGCCACTACCGCGCATGTCCTCGGACCCGCATCCTGCGCCATTTCCACGAGGTCATCCAGGCTTCTCACCATTCCGGCTCCCCATCCTCCGCTCGCTCCGTCATTCATAGGTTCTCGCCTCTTCCTCACCCTGAAGCACTCTGAAGGCCCCCATTGCGAGGGCCTCCATCTCCTCCTCACCCGGGTAAACCCTGACCTCAGCAGCGAACTCGACCCGGCTCCGGATCATGTCCACAAGGCGCGCCGCGTTGGCAAGGCCCCCGGTTATCAGGATGGCCTGCACGTCACCCCCGAGCACACACGCCATCGCGCCGATCTCCTTGGCCACCTGGTAGGCCATTGCCTCGTACACCAGTCGGGCGTGCTCGTCCCCCTGTGCGATTCGCCTCTCCACCTCCACGGCATCGGACGTCCCCAGATAAGCCACAAGGCCGCCGCGGCCGACCAGCTTCTTCGTGAGTTCCTCTTTTGTGTACTCGCCGGAGAAGGCAAGGCGCACAAGCCCGGCCGCAGGCACCCCGCCCGCCCGCTCGGGGCTGAACGGCCCCTGCTCGTTGGCGTTGTTCACGTCGATGATGCGCCCGGCACGGCACGCAGCCACGGATATGCCACCGCCGAGGTGAGCGACGACGTAGTTCGCGGACGCGAGGTCCACCCCCATCTCTCGCGAGGCCCGCCTCACCGCGGCCTTGATGTTCAGCGCGTGGCTCAGGCTGCGCCTGGGCAACTCCGGGAGGCCCGACACCCTGGCAAGCGGCTCGAACTCGTCACACGACACCGGGTCCACCACGTAGGCCGGCACACCCCACCTGTCCGCGATGGCCCGAGCGATGATGCCTCCGAGGTTGGAGGCGTGAGGCCCCTGCACCTGGTTGCGCAGGTCCTCGAGCATCCTTTCGTTCACGAGGTAAGTGCCGCCGCCAACAGGGCGCAGGAGACCGCCGCGGGCCACGACCGCTGCGATACAGGCAGGCTCGATGCGCGCCTCTTCGAGAGCCTTCGTGATTTCTGATAACCTGTACTCGAACTGGTCCATGATGCTGGGAAACGATGTAATCGCCTTGTGGTCGTGGGCTAGCTTTCTTTCAAAGAGCGTGCCGGAGGGAGTGTACAGGGCAATCCTGGTGGAAGTGGAGCCGGGATTGATGACGAGCACCTGCAACGTTTCCACCTCAGATCGTCTCCCGCTGCAGACCCGGGCAGGCCTGCCAGGTTTTCAGCGTGCCGCCGCGCTGCCGGCATATTCTCAAGGCTCTTGCGTGCCTCTATTCCATGCTAGTATTCCATGCTAGATGGGTAGCAAATGTCGTGCCACCCATCCCCCCGGAGCCAGCTCCGCGTCAGTGCTGGTACCCTGGGCACCCCGGCGCCGCGACGCTCACGAGTGCGCAATTGTATGCAGTATCCCGATGGAGATGTGTGCAATATCTTGCATGGATCCCGCACAGCCCCGGCTGGTGCCCCCGCAGGACCGTCCTCGCGAGCGGCGTTCCCGTTCGCGGGAACTGCGAGTCTTAGTACCGCCCCGCTACAGATGCTAGGATGTGGCCGCCTGGGAGCGTGGTGTTGGCGCGACCAGGTGTCGGGTTATTGAAGGGATCTGGTCCTACGTGAAGAAAGATTTACTTGCCTTGTGAGGATTCTGAACCGGGAGGGATGCGCGCGTGGACTTCAGCCTTACAGAAGAGCAGGAAGCCATAAGGCAGATGGCCGCCGAGCTCGCCGACAAGGAGCTTGCGCCACACGCCCGCGAGCTCGACGCCAAAGGCGAGTACCCGTGGGATAACCTCCGCAAACTGGCGCGGTACGGTTACCTCGGAATGATGCTTCCGGCGGAGTTCGGCGGCTCGGGAGCTGACGTTCTCTCGCACACGCTCTGCGTTGAGGAAGTCTCCCGGGCGTGCGCCGCAACAGGCGTCATCATGGAGATCC
Organism: Bacillota bacterium; assembly: GCA_012516125.1. Classification (GTDB taxonomy): domain Bacteria; phylum Bacillota; class SHA-98; order UBA4971; family UBA4971; genus UBA6256. The sequence goes on from JAAYXB010000090.1 coordinate 34,488, forward strand.
ACAACAGCCTCACATGTGACGGGATCTACCGTTTCGGAACCGACGAGCAAAAGGCTCGCTACCTCCCGGCCCTTGCGCGGGGCGAAAAGGTCGGCGCATTCGCGCTCACCGAGCCTGGAGCCGGGTCCGACGCCTCGGGTATCAGGACCGTGGCGGTGCGGGACGGCAATGATTTCGTCATAAACGGCACCAAGCACTTCATAACCGGCGCCGGCCAGGCCCACGTGTACCTTCTGTTCGCCATGACCGATCCGTCGAAGGGTACGAAGGGGATCTCCGCCTTCATCGTGGAGAAGGGGATGCCGGGTCTTTCGTTCGGCCCTCCCGAGGACAAGATGGGGATCAGGGCGTCTCACACCGGCGAACTCATCTTCAGCGACTGCCGCGTCCCCGCGGAGAACCTCGTCGGGTCCGAGGGCGAGGGGTACAAGATCGCGCTTACGCTCCTCGACGGCGGACGCATCGGCATCGGCGCTCAGGCCGTCGGAATAGCGCGGGCGGCCTTCGATGCTGCGCTGAGATACTCGCAGGAGAGGGTCCAGTTCGGCCAGGCCATCTCGGGCTTCCAGGCCGTCCAGTGGATGCTCGCGGATATGGCCACCGAGATCGAGGCTGCCCGCCTCCTGGTATACAGAGCAGCCTACCTGCGCGGCAAGGGCGTGCGTTGCACAAAGGAAGTGGCCATGGCAAAACTCTTCGCGTCCGAGGTTGCGATGAGAACCACCATCAAGGCCGTGCAGATCCACGGCGGGTACGGGTACATGCGGGAGTACAACGTTGAGCGGTACATGCGCGACGCCAAGATCACCGAGATATACGAGGGTACCAGCGAGATCATGAGGCTCCTCATCGCGTCCGCCCTTCTCAAGGAAAGCAAGGAAAGCAAGGAGAGGTGAGCGATTGTGATCGGTGGGAAAAACACCCTGCGTTCGTCGGTGCTGGTAAGCGCCGCGAGGACTCCCTTCGGCGGCTTCGGCCGAACCCTGCGTGACATGAAGGCGACCCAGCTTGGCGCGATTGCGATCCGCGCAGCGGTAGAGCGGGCCGGCATCAAGCCTGGTGATGTGGACTATCTCCTCATGGGCATGGTGGTGCAGGCAGGCGCGGGGCAGATCCCGTCTAGGCAGGCGGGGATTGCGGCAGGCCTCCCGGTGACAGTCCCGTCGGATACCATCAACAAGGTGTGCGCCTCGGGCCTCCGGGCCGTGAACATCGCTGACATGATGATCCGCGCGGGTGAGGCACAGGTGGTCGTTGCCGGCGGTATGGAAAGCATGAGCCAGGCCCCCTACCTCATGGACAGGGCCAGATGGGGGGGCTTGCGCCTCGGTCACGGCACACTCATCGACGGCGTCATCAAGGACGGGCTCTGGTGCCCGTTCGGCGACGTGCACATGGGAGCACTTGGCGATGCCGCCGCGAAGAAGCACGGGGTCTCCCGCGAGGAGCAGGACAGGTGGGCGCTGCGCAGCCACCAGCGTGCACTAGCCGCGATCCGCGAAGGCCGCCTGCGCGAGGAGATCGTCCCGGTGGAGATCCCCAAAAAGGACGGCCCACCTCTCATCTTCGACACCGACGAGGCGCCGCGACCCGATACGTCCCTTGAGAAGCTCGCGCGGCTTCGCCCGGCTTTCACACCGGACGGCACCATCACCGCGGGTAACGCCCCGGGCCTCAACGACGGTGCCGGAGCGCTCGTGGTCATGGAGGAGGCGAAGGCCCGCGCCCTCGGCATTAAGCGGCTCGCCCGGATCGTGTCCCACGGAGTGGCATCAGTAGAGCCCGCGGACATGCCGGAGGTGCCAGCGCTCGCTGCGAAAGTCGCCCTCGATAAAGCGGGTCTCTCCATAAACGACATCGGGCTCATCGAGGTAAACGAGGCGTTCGCAGCGGTGGCACTCATCAGCATGAAGCTGGGTGGCTGGGACGAAGAGAAAGTCAACGTGAACGGCGGAGCCGTCGCCCTCGGCCACCCCATCGGGGCAAGCGGCGCGAGGATACTCATGACGCTGGTCTTCGAGATGCGAAGACGAGGCGTCAAATTCGGGCTTGCGACGATATGCAGCGGCGCGGCCCAGGGTGAGGCAACCATCGTGGAGCTGTGTGAAGGCTGACGCCCACTGTGAAGCAGATTGGGAAAGGAGGCTCGTCTATGGACGTCTCCAGGCTGGCAGTTATCGGCGCAGGGCAGATGGGATCCGGGATAGCGCAGGTGGCGGCTACGGCCGGGCTTTCCGTGACGCTTCTGGATGTGTCGGAGGACCTTGCGAGAAAAGGCCTCGCCGCCGTGGAGAAGGGGCTTTCCCGCGCCATCGAGAAAGGCAAGCTGGACCCCGTGGAGAAGGATGCAGTGCTCGCGAGGATCCGCATCGGGGCGGATCTTTCCCTGGCGTCCGACGCAGATATGGTGATAGAGGCCGTGGTTGAGAACGTTGATGTCAAGAAGGACGTATTCCGAAAGCTTGACGCTCTCCTCGCCCCCGACGCTATCATCGCCTCTAACACGTCCTCCATATCCATCACGCGGCTCGCAGCAGCCACCGGGCGGCCTGAGAAGGTCATCGGCATGCATTTCATGAACCCCGTCCCTGCCATGAAGCTGGTGGAGATCATATCCGGCCAGGCCACCTCCGACGAGACGCGCGAGGTCACCTGGGCGCTTGCCGAAAGGATGAGCAAGACCCCGGTGGCGGTCTCCGACTACCCAGGGTTTGTCTCAAACAGACTGCTCATGCCCATGATCAACGAGGCAGCCTATTGCCTCATGGAGGGTGTTGCCTCACGCGAAGACATCGACACCGTGATGAGGCTGGGCATGAACCACCCGATGGGCCCGCTGGCCCTCGCTGACCTCATCGGGCTCGATACCTGCCTCTACATCATGGAGGTGCTCTATGAGGGCTTCAAGGACTCCAAGTACAGGCCATGCCCCCTGCTCCGCCGGATGGTGGACGCCGGTTACCTGGGCAAGAAGGTCGGAAAGGGGTTCTATACGTACTGAGTAAGTGATGGCTCAGAAATGCTCCCGGCTTTCGGGAGGGGTTGCCGGTGACTCAAAGAGAGAGTGGAGTATAGGTTCGAGGACCACTGCCACCTCTACAGTCAAGGAAGGGATTCGATGGCGCGACCTGAGAGGCTTCATCTATCCAACAGGGAACTCGAAGTAATCCTGAACTCCACGCACGACGGCATGATCGCTTGCGACCGCGACGGGTTCATCACGATCTTCAACGCCGCCGCAGCCCGTATCACGGGGCTCGACCCGGAGGACATGATAGGCAAGCGAGCACAGGACGTGATCCCCAACACCAGGCTCCATGTCGTGCTCGAAACTGGACAGGCCGAACTCAACCAGCAGCAGGTCCTGGGTGGCGTAAAGATCATCACCAACCGTGTGCCGGTCCGGGACGCCGACGGCAACGTCATCGGCGCCGTCGCGGTCTTCAGGGACATCAGCGAAGTCATCTCGCTCGCAGAGGAGATCACCAACCTCCGCCAGATCCAGAGCCTCCTGGAAGCCATCATCAACTCAACACAGGACGCCATCTCGGTCGTGGACGAGAACGGCATGGGGCTTCTCATCAACCCCGCCTACACCAGGCTGACCGGCCTCACTGAGGAGGACGTCATCGGCAAGCCCGCCACCACCGACATCGCCGAGGGTGAGAGCATGCACATGAAGGTGCTTCGCACGCGGCTTCCCGTGCGGGGCGCCCGCATGAAGGTGGGCCCTCGAAAGAAAGAGGTCATAGTCCATGCCGCGCCGATCATCGTTGATGATGAGCTCAAGGGCAGCGTCGCTGTGATCCACGACACTTCGGAGATCCGGCGGCTCACCGAGGAGCTTGATAGGGCGAAGAGGCTCATCAGGCGGCTCGAGGCCAAGTACACCTTCGATGACATAGTCGGGGTAAGTCCCAAAATGGCGCGCGCAATCGAACAGGCCAGGCGCGTGGCGGCGACGCCGGTGACCGTCCTCCTCAGGGGGGAGAGTGGGACCGGAAAGGAGCTTTTCGCGCACGCCATCCACAACGCAAGCGATCGGGCGCGTGGCCAGTTCATCAGGGTGAACTGCACCGCCATCGTGGATACGCTCCTTGAATCGGAGCTTTTCGGCTATGAAGAGGGCGCGTTCACCGGTGCAAGGCGAGGCGGGAAGCGCGGCCTCTTCGAGGAGGCAAACGGCGGGACCATTTTCCTGGATGAGGTAGGGGCGACGAACCTCGCGCTTCAAGCCAAGCTGCTGCGCGTCCTTCAAGAGAAGGAAGTCGTGCGGGTTGGCGACACACGGCCGATACCCGTGGACGTGCGCGTGATAGCCGCCACCAACACCGACCTTGAGAAAGCCGTCCGCGAGGGGCGCATGCGGGAAGACCTCTACTACCGCCTCAATGTGGTGCCCATCTTCATCCCGCCGCTGCGGGAGCGCATCGAGGACATACCGCTCCTGTGCCACAGCCTGATACGCCGGTTCAACCAGGCTTACGGGCGGAACGTCAGCCGCATCTCCGAGGAGGCTCTCGACATCCTCACCGAGTATGACTGGCCCGGCAACGTCAGGGAATTGGAGAACGTCCTGAGCCGGGCCATCATCAACATGCACTACAGCGAGGTGGAGATCCTACCAGGCCATTTGCCTGCCCTGGGCAGGTTCCAACAGGGGCCGCAGGCAACACAGGTGAACGCTCAAACCGAGATCCTGACTGGCGAAAAGCGATCCGCACAAGGTATCCCCAGGCTACGCGAAGCCGTCGAGCGCGCAGAGAGGCGGGCCATCCTGCGCGCCCTCGAGGCGGCCGGAGGCAACAAGACCGCAGCAGCGAAGCTGCTTGGAGTAGGCCTGCGCAGCCTCTACTACAAGATCAAGCGCTATGGGATCTCGTGAGTCTCGACTCGGGGATTGCTGCGCTGTCGCTCGCAGGGCGGACAAGGCCGCCACAAACCTCGAAGGTGTCAGGGAAATTGGCAATACAAGCGAGCTTCGGGAAGTAATGCCGGCACCGCTGCGCGCCCCTTGTCAAGACACCAGCGTCCGGGCAAGGCGGGCGCGCGAGTACCAGATCTCGGCGCCTGCGTCCCTACCTCCCACCCTACCTTCGGCGCCTGTACCCGCCGTACTCGTCTGGTCGCCTGGGCGCGCCCTGGCGTCGCCCGACCTCCAGTGCGTGATCCCTCGGGAGCACGTCCTTGCGTGACAGGTTTATCCTGCCCTGCCTGTCTATCTCCGTGACCTTGACCTCGATGGTGTCGCCCACCTTGACGACGTCCTCCACCCTGGGCACCCGCGTGTGGGCAAGCTCAGAGATGTGCACGAGGCCCTCCTTGCCCGGCAGGATCTCCACAAACGCTCCGAAGTTCATTATGCGAGTAACTGTGCCCGTGTAAACCTTGCCGACCTCGACCTCGGCCGTGAGGTTTTCGATCATCTTCTTCGCCTTCGTGCCGGCGCTTTCGTCAACCGCTGCGATGAAGACCCGCCCGTCATCCTCGATATCGATCTTCGCGCCGGTCTCGTCGATGATGTGCCTTATGACCTTGCCGCCAGGGCCGATGACATCGCGAATCTTATCGGGATCGATGGTCATCCGTATGATCCTCGGAGCGTAACGCGAAAGCTCCTTGCGCGGCTCCGGTATGACCTCAAGCATCTTGCCAAGGATGAAAAGCCGCCCTTCTCTGGCCTGGGCGAGGGCCTTCTCGAGAATGTCCCTCGTTATGCCGGGGATTTTGATATCCATCTGGATAGCCGTGACCCCGCGCTCGGTGCCGGCAACCTTGAAATCCATGTCGCCAAGGGCGTCCTCGATGCCCTGGATGTCTGAGAGGATGGCGACCCTGTCGCCCTCTTTCACGAGGCCCATGGCGATGCCTGCCACCGGACGCTTGATGGGAACACCGGCGTCCATGAGCGCCAGCGTGGACCCGCACACACTCGCCTGCGACGTGGAGCCGTTTGACTCCAGCACCTCCGACACAAGCCGGATGGTATACGGAAACGTCTCCTCGTCGGGGATCATCGCCGCAAGCGCCCTTTCAGCAAGCGCTCCATGCCCTATCTCGCGCCGGCCCGGACCCCTTATGGGCCGCACCTCGCCCACGCTGTACGGCGGGAAATTGTAGTGGTGCATGTATCGCTTGGACTCCTCCTCGCCCAGCCCGTCGAGGAGCTGTTCCTCCCCAATAGCTCCAAGCGTCACGCTGGTGAGCACCTGCGTCTGGCCACGGGTGAAGAGGCCGGACCCGTGCACCCTCGGAAGCACGCTCACCTCGCAGGATATGGGCCGGATCTCGTTGAACTTCCGCCCGTCGGGTCGATAGCCCTCCTCAAGGATCATCTTCCTTACCTCTTCCTTGACGATCTTGTCAAGGACGATGGTGATATCCTTCTCATAGAGCGCGAAATCGTCGCCGAGGCTCGTCCTCATCTCCTCGACAACCGTCATCTTGACAGCGTCGGTGCGCTCCTCACGCGTGAGCTTATCCTCGCTCTTGAGCGCCTCCCGGAGGTCGGCCGTCGCACGCTCCCTCACCTTGGCCTCGATATCCGGGTTGGGCCTGTACAGCGTTACCTCCCGCTTGGGCTTGCCGCACACGGCCACAAGTCCTTCGATGAACTCCACGATCCCCCGAATGGCCTCGTGGCCAAAAGATATCGCCTCCAGGATGACGTCCTCGGGCACCTCGCTCGCGCCCGCCTCGACCATGAGGATGGCATCTTTTGTGCCTGCAACCACAAGCGAGAGATCGCTCTTGAGGGATTGTTCGAGGGTTGGGTTAATGACAAGCTGGCCATCGACCCTGCCGACTCGCACTCCGCCGATGGGTCCCCGGAACGGTATGTCAGATATGCTGAGGGCGGCGGACGCGCCGATCATTGCCGTCACGTCGGGTTCGCAATCCTGCTCGACTGACATCACGGTGCAGACCACCTGCACGTCGTGTCTGAACCCTTCGGGAAAGAGCGGCCTTATGGGTCTGTCGATCATGCGAGCCGAAAGGGTGGCGGCCTCGGAAGGCCTTCCTTCTCTCTTTATCCACCCGCCGGGGATCTTGCCCACAGCGTAAAGCCTTTCCTCGTAGTCCACGAGAAGCGGGAAGAAGTCGATCCCTTCCCGCGGCTCTTTAGACATGCACGCTGTGACCAGCACCACCGTGTCGCCGTACCGAACCAGGACCGACCCGTTAGCCTGCTTTGCAACCTTCCCGACCTCAAGCGAAAGTCTCCTCCCGCCCAGAATCATATCCAGGCAGTGGTGTTCCATGCCAAATCGTTCCTCCTCAAGCTATCGCTGCTACTTCCTGAGGCCGAGCCTATCGATGATAGCGCGATACCTTTCGATATCCTTCTCCTTGAGGTAGTTAAGGAGATTGCGCCTCTGACCGACCATTTTCAGCAGCCCTCGTCGCGAGTGATGATCCTTCCTGTGCTCCTTGAGGTGCTCGGTCAGACTGTTGATCCTCTCGGTGAGGATCGCGATCTGCACCTCTGGAGAGCCTGTGTCATTCTCGTGAAGCCTGTACTTCTCGATAATCGCTTGTTTCTCGCCGGCGGGTAGAGCCACGCCGTTCCACCTCCTTGAGCGCTATCCCCCCATCGCCAAGAAACCCGTCGGAGGAGCGAGGAATCCTAGCGCTGGGTTCATCTTTGCTTCGCGGCGGTATCGGGATTGCCGTCACGCACCAATTCTATCACACAACCGATCCATTGTAAACGACGGCGGGCGCCCCGGCCCCACCCTTGACAGCTTTGCGGGTCAGCGCAACGCCGCCGTGCCCGTGCGCCCAACGGTCGCGTGCAAACCACACTTAGTATGCCCTGCGTGGCAGGAGGCGAGCACCTTTTGAGCCTTCCTGACGTCGTCCGCGATCTGGGACGCCAGGGCCGCCGCAGAACCGAACCTCATTTCGTCGCGCAGTCTCTCGATGAAGGACACCCTCACCGTCTCCCCGTAGATGTCGCCTGTGAAATCCATGACAAACACCTCGATGCCAGGGACCCTGCCCTCGAATGTCGGCCGCACCCCCACGTTTGCCACGGCATGAAGTTGCAGGCGTCGGACCTGGGCGATCGCCGCATACACTCCCCTCGCCGGCACGGCCATATCCCGGCTCACCTTGATGTTCGCCGTAGGATATCCAATGGTCCTCCCGCGTCCTTCCCCTGGGACGACCGTGCCTTTTATGGAGAAGGGCCTGCCAAGCATAGCGCACGCTCCCGCCACATCACCCCGCGCGAGGCGCGCCCGAATCTCCGTGCTGCCGACCGGCACTCCCCCGACGACGACCGGCTCCGCAACCTCCACGTCGAAACCGTGCTTCTTGCCCAACTCCACCAGGATTGCCGCGGTGCCACGGGCCCTCCATCCAAAGGTGTAATTGAAGCCGACGACGGCCTTCGCCGCCCGCAGGCCGTCGAGCAGCACCTCGCGCACGAATTCCTCAGGCGTCGCACGGGCGAACGCCTCATCGAAGTGCGCCACGACCGCAACCTCGATCCCCGTCGCCTCAATGAGCGCAAGCTTGTCCTCGACGTCTGTGAGCTGCGGAGGAGCGAACTGCGGCCGGATGACCTGGAGCGGGTGTCTATCGAAAGTGAACGCCACGGCGCGTGCCCCGGCGCCCTTTGCGTAGGCCGCACATCTTCTGAGAATCTCCTGGTGCCCGAGGTGCACTCCGTCAAACGTCCCGAGAGCGACCACGGATCTGGGTATATCCACAGCGTCAACCTTTGCAAGATCGCTTATGACCTTCACGAGAGACCTCCTAATTCCAGGGTCATATAACGGCCTCAACCCACAAACATCCTGACGGGGCGAAGACGCGCCCGCTTCCCGGATCTCTCGACGCGCGCAACACCGAGAAGCTCGCCGGTGTCCCGGTGTACCCTTACAAGCCCGGCGCAACGCTCGTCCCCGGGAACCGCACCCGCCTCCGACAGGCTGCCGGGATCACACTCGTTGACAGGAAAATCAGCCGGCGCCCCGCTGGATACCCTCCTTGCGTCCTCGCCGCTCACCACCACGGCCGGTAGATGGGATAGCCCCGCGGCGATGGGCAGCACCAGAGCCTCCAGGCGGTTCTCCCTCGCAGACGCCTCGATTTCATCCAGAGTGTGCGCATCTGACAGCCGGAAGGGCCCCACACGAGTTCGCACCAGCGACCCAAGATGCGCTCCGCACCCCAGCGACTCGCCGATGTCCGCCGCAAGCTGCCGTACATACGTCCCTGAGGAGCAGACGACGTTCACCGCTATCCTGCTCCCCACAACAAACGGTTCATCGGGCCACGACTCGACGTTGATCTCATATATCGTCACACGCCTGGGCGCACGCTCGACCTCGATTCCCTTGCGAGCAAGCTCGTAGAGGCGGCGCCCTTCGTGGTGGACCGCGGAGACCATCGGGGGCACCTGAAGGATCTCTCCTGTATACCTCGCGAGCACCTCGCGGAACAGGCCCCTCGACACCCCGACCTCGTCCGCCATGCGGACCACCGTGCCCGACGCGTCGTGCGTATCGGTGACTATCCCGAGAACTATCTCCGCCCTGTAGGCCTTCGGCAGCCCCAGCATGAACTGCATGGCAGCTGTGGCCCTACCGAGGAGGACCACGAGAACGCCGGTGGCATCGGGATCAAGCGTCCCTGCGTGCCCGACCTTCTTTTCCCCCGTAGTTCGCCTGATGCGCGCAACCACGTCATGGGATGTCATCCCGCCAGGTTTCGCCACCACCAGGATGCCGTCCATGGCCCACGGACCTACCTCGCCGCTGCCATCATCTCGTATACCTTGCGAAGCACGGCCTGCCTCGCGTCCTCCAGTGAGGTGGCCTCCACGCTACAACCCGCGGCCCTCGAGTGGCCGCCGCCGTTGAATACTTCGGCGAGCGCGCTTACATCGAAATCTCCTCTGGACCTCATGCCCACGCGGATCTTGCCTTCGGCGCTCTCTCTGAACAGCAGGGCCACCTCGACGCCCTTCACCATGCGAGGGTAATTCACAAAACCCTCGGTCTGCCCTTCATCGACCCCAAATTCCGACAGCCACTCGCGCCTTACCTCGACCCACGCAACCTTTCCGGCCTCATCAGTCTGCAAAGTATCGAGCACGCGGCCGAGGAGTTTCAGGCTGCCCAGGGTCTTGGTCTCGTAGACCTGCTCGGAGATCCTGAACGGCTCAGCACCCTTTTCCACGAGCCTGGCGGCGATGCGGAGCGTGGTCGGGCTCGTGTTGGAGAATCGAAAGAACCCCGAGTCAGTCCCCACAGCCGTAAAGAGGCAGGTCGCCATGTCCCTGTCCACTGGCACTCGCATGGCTGTCAGGATCCTATAGACCTGCTCACCCACGGCGGCCGCGCCCGGGTCAACGTAATTGTACGTGCCGAACATCTTGTTGGTAACGTGATGGTCCACGTTGATCACAGGCACCCCCGAGGGGATCCTGCCGGCGATCCCCTCGATGCGGTCGAGGTCGCTCGAGTCGAGGATCACGGCCGCGTCGAACTCCCCAGAGATGTGGTCAGGCGTGACTATCCTGTTTGAGCCCGGCAGGAAGCTCAGGCTGTCAGGCACGCCCCCGGGACAGGCAAGAACCACACGCCTTCCGGTCTTTTGGAGTCCGAAGCCAAGGCCGAGAGTGGATCCGATAGCATCTCCATCGGGCAACACGTGAGTTGCTATGAGAAACGCACGGTACCGCAGGAGGATGCGCGCGATGTCCTCATGGCTCTCCACTACTCCCGGCCTCCCTTTTCGTTCGCCATCTCTTTCTCGCCCTGGATCTCCTTCAGGAGCTCGAATACCCGCGCTCCACGCTTTATCGACGTATCGTAGCGGAAGATGATCTCCGGGGTATGACGCAGCCTGATGCGCCGGCCTATCTCGCTGCGAACGAACCCGGTGGCGCTCTCAAGAGCAGCCATGGTCTCATCCACCTGGGCCTTATCACCCATGACGCTTACGAAGACCTTCACGTGTCGCAGATCGTCTGACACCTCCACGTCGGTAACGGTGGCAAACCCCAGCCGCGGGTCCTTGATCTCGCGAGCCAGGATCTCTGCCACCTCGGAACGGATCGCCTCCGCAACCCTCTCAACCCTGAGTCGAGCCATATCCCATCACCTTCCGACGCTAAACGATGGTCCTCAAACGATGGTCCTCTCGCAACTGGTCACCTCGAGATCCGCCTCCGTCTCGATATCGCGCAGCACGCGTGAAAGCACGCTCTCCACGAGCCTCATCTCGTTGGAGACACACGCGACTCCGAGCGTGGAGCGCTGCCACAGGTCACAGTCGGCAACCTCGGCGATGGCCACGTTGTACCTGGCCCTTACTCTGTCGCAGACTCTCTTGACGACGCGCCGCTTGTCCTTGAGAGACGTGGCCCCGCCTATGAAGACCTCGACCTTCAGAACACCGACTACCATCGCTCTGTGCCTTCTCCACACATCTCTATAATTCGCGGCGGGTTTCCTCGACCTTGAAGGCCTCGATGACGTCGCCTTCCTTGATGTCCTGGAAGTTCGCGAGGCCAATCCCGCATTCGTACCCCGCCGCAACCTCGGAGACGTCATCCTTGAACCTCTTCAGCGACTCGATCCTGCCTTCGTGGACGACCACGTTGTCGCGGAGGACACGCACCAGCGCGTCTCGCGTGACCTTGCCCTCGCTCACCTTGCACCCGGCCACAACTCCAACCTTCGGAACGTGGAAGGTGGCCATCACGTCGGCTCGCCCGATGGTTACCTCGCGCTTCTCCGGCTCCAGCAAGCCTTCCATTGCGCCCTTCACGTCGGCCGTGGCGTCGTAGATGATCCTGTAAAGGCGGATGTCCACCCGGTCCCGCTCGGCCATCTTCTTCGCGTTGACGTCCGGCCGCACCTGGAACCCGATGATGATGGCCCCCGACGCGGACGCCAGCATGACGTCGCTCTCGGTGATGGCACCTACGCCTGCATGGATCACGTTCACCTTGACCTCGTCGGTGGAGAGGTTCTCAAGCGACTGCCTGAGCGCCTCCACGGACCCCTGGACGTCAGCTTTGATGATCAGATTGAGTTCCTTGACCTCACCCTCTTTGATCTTGCCAAAGAGGGCCTCCAGGCTGACCGCGCGTGCCCCCTGGATTTCCTCGGCCCGCTTTCTCTCAGAGCGCCTTGCGGCAAGCTGCTTCGCGAGCTTGTCTTCGGGCACAACGTGGAGCACGTCGCCAGCCTGCGGCACCTCGGAGAACCCGAGCACCTCCACAGGCATGGACGGCCCTGCGGCTTCAACGGGTCTGCCCTGGTCGTCGGTCATGGCACGGACCTTGCCGAACACCTCGCCGGCAACGATGGCATCGCCCACCCGGAGCGTACCCTTTTCGACCAGGACCGTGGCAATCGGTCCCCTCCCCCTGTCGAGCCTCGCCTCTATTACAGTGCCCTTCGCCGGCCGGTCAGGATTGGCTCTGAGCTCCCTCATATCGGCGACGAGCAGGAGCATCTCCAGGAGTTCCTGGATGCCCTGCTTGCGAAGGGCGGATATCTCGACTGTGACCGTGTCCCCGCCCCACTCCTCAGGCACGAGACCTTGTTGGGCGAGCTCCTGCTTGACCCTGTCAGGCTGGGCGTTTGCCTTGTCTATCTTGTTTATCGCGACGACGATCGGCACCTTCGCGGCCCGGGCGTGATTGATAGCCTCTATGGTCTGCGGCATCACGCCGTCGTCTGCGGCAACCACGAGAACCGCGATGTCTGTCACTTGGGCACCGCGGGCCCGCATCGCCGTGAACGCTTCGTGGCCCGGCGTATCTATGAAGGTGATCTTCCTGCCACCAAGCTCCACCTGGTAGGCCCCGATGTGCTGAGTAATGCCTCCGGCCTCCTGCGCGGTGACGTTGGTCTGGCGTATGGCGTCGAGAAGCGACGTCTTTCCGTGGTCGACGTGCCCGAGCACCGTGACCACGGGCGGCCTCGGCTTGAGAGCCTCCGGCGCGTCCCGAACGTCCTCGATTCCAAACTCGCGCGCCTCCTTCTGCTCGAAAGGCTCCACGTCAAAGCCATGCTCGTCGGCAACGAGGCTCGCGGCATCGAAGTCGATCTCCTGGTTGATGGTGGCTAGAACCCCCATGGACATCAGAGACTTAATGACCTCGGCAGAGCCAACGCCCAGCTTCTCCGCGAGTTCCCCTACGGTGATGCTAGGAGGCAGCGCGATCTTCGTTTGTTTCTTCGGATGCTCCCGCTTCCTGGTAGTAACGGCGGCCGGCTGCGTTGCAGCCGCGCGCCTGGGCATCCTCGCCCTGATGATGGCTTCGGCCCGCGCTTCCCGCAGTTTCTCGGCGCCTTTGCCGCTCTTTATCAACTCCAGCCTGCCCTCCGGACGGCGCTCCTTCTGCTCCCTGCGCTCTTCCTTGCGTTCCCTCCTGGCCTCAGCCTTCTGGGGACGATCGGCAGAAGGCTTCTTCGCCTCTGGAACCGGAGCATGAACCGGTCGCGGTCGCGCGCCGGTTGCAGCACCCGGCGCCGGGTGACCAGCGCCAGGGTGCCTCACAGCGGGCCGCGCCGCAGCGGGTTGCCTTGCGGGGTCCAGAGCGACGGCTGGTGCCTTCTCCGCCTCCTCGGCTCGCCGGACGGCGCCCGCCTCGTGGGCCCGAGCCTCCCCAGGATGTGCAACCCTGGCCACGGATGGGGCGGTCGGGGCAGCCTCTTCATCCGGTCGCAGCGAGACTTCGGCCGGCGCTGCTTCCACGGACCGTGCCTGCGCACCCGCGGCACCCGTTCCTGCACCCACAGCCTTCGCAGCTGCAGCCTCCGGTGTGGCCTCCGGAGCTTTCTCCGGCACCTTTGCAGCAACCTCCGCTGCCTCATCAGGCGCTACCACTCCTGCACCCGCAGCCTGGGGAGTAGGCTTCTGTGGCTGGCGCACAACGGAAATGGCCTCAGGTGGCGCAGAAGGCGTCCGCTCCGCCTCTGGTGCAACCCGTTCCGGCGGAGCCGGAAGCACCGCTGGACGGATCTGCCTGGGCCTCTCAAGGACCCGAGGCCTACCTTCCGTAGCCCCTGCCGCTCCAGGGGTCCTGGCCGCAACACCCGCTCCCCCTGGACCAGAACGAGCGGGCCGGGCTTGGGCCCTCGTTCGCGCAGGCGGTATGGTCGGAGCGATCTGCGTCGGCCAGTGCTTCTTCGCCACGGAGCGCTGTCCAGCGGGGGATGTGCCTGCCGGGGCCCACCTTCGCTCCTGACGCTCCCGGGACTGCGGGTAAGCAGCAGCCGGCCTGCCGTCGACCACAGGTTTCGGGCCCTGGGCGAGCCTCTGCCCGGATCCAGGCGGAGTGCCGGGACGCGACGCCCTGACATCGCCGGCAGCGGGACGGGGTCTTCCCGCACCATGCCCCGGGACCGTCCCCCGCGATTGGGTCGGCCTCGGCAGCGGAACGGGCTTCGGCTTTGGCTTCGGCTTCTCGCGGGGCGGCGGTGTCTCCTTCGCCGCGGGTTTCTCCTGTTCCACAGCAGGCTGGGCGCGCCCGATAGCAGTGCTCTCGGGCTCCTTGCGCCCTTCCTTCTCGGCAAACCTGTTCTTTATAAACCTGACTACGTTATCCTCCAGGGCGCTCATGTGGTTCTTGTCGCGCACGCCGGACTCGGCCAGGAGGTCAAGGATCTCCTTGCTGTTCTTGCCAAGCTCGCGTGCGAGCTCGTATACCCTGGTCTTCTTCCCCATATACCCACCACCTTCAAAGCTTCGCGGTCTCAGGCGGGAGGCTTTGCACCCGCGCATGAGGAGATTTGACGCATGAGACCATCCACCACTTCTTCGGGCACGGCCGCCTCAAGGGCCGCGTCCAGCCTCTTTCCCTTCAATGCCAGTTCCAGGCACCTGGGATCAGGGCAAACGTAAGCCCCCCGCCCTGAGCGCTTCCCGGTCGGGTCCACTTCAACGAGACCCTCCGGCGTGCGCACGATCCTGACAAGTTCCTTCTTGGGCCGGACCTGCCTGCACCCCACGCATGTGCGCTGTGGGACTTTCTTCACTTTCTGACGGGCCTTGCCTCTCGCCATTCCTGAAAGCCACCCGCTTTCACCTTTTCCAGGCGCAATCCCTTGCTATAGGTCGCTACAGATCGATGTCCACGTCGAGATCGTCGTCGAAATCTAACTCACGCCTCGACTTCTTCGGAACTCGTCCTTTTCTCGGAAGCCCTTCGTCCAGATCTTCGCCCTTCTTCGCCTTGTCCTTCTTCTTGCGCCGGCCCACAGCCTCGCCCGGAGCTTCCCTGTCCGTTTCGACAAGTCCTTCAGGCTTCTCCTTGCCCGCCCTGGCAGCAAGCCCTGCCTTTTCCGCCGGGACCGCGTCACCGAAAGCCTCCACCTCATCCGCTCCAGCGGGGACGAGGGCCTGGGTTTCGACCTCTTCTGGCATGCCCCTGTCGCCACCCATCGGCTGAGCGGCCTCGCGATCCGCCTGTGCCACTTCGTAGACCAGGGCGCGGCCCGCGTCCTCCCCGGTCTCGGCCCACTCATTCACGATTGGTTCGTCCACTGCGATAGGTTCATCCACCGCGGGGGCTGCCGGAGATGCGGTTTCGGTCTCGGTCTCGATCTCGATCTCGATCTCGTCCTCTGGCTCCTCCCCAGCCTCAACCGTGCGGGCCTCTTGTTCCTGCGCGGCTCTCCCCGCGGCCAGCCGCTCCTCTTCCTCCTCCAGCGCCCGCGCCTGCGAGTCGCTCTTGATGTCGATCTTCCAGCCTGTGAGCTTGGCCGCAAGCCGCACGTTCTGGCCTTCCTTCCCGATGGCCAGCGACAGCTGGTTGTCCGGTACTATCGCCCTCGCCACGTGGTTCGCCTCGTCCACACGCGTCAGAATGACCCGCGCAGGACTGAGCGCGTTGGACACGTATATGCCGGGGTCGTCATGCCACTGGATGATGTCTATCTTCTCGCCCCGGAGCTCAGCAACGATCTTCTGTACCCGCATTCCACGAGGACCTACGCAGGCGCCGACTGCATCCACGTTCGGGTCGTAGGAAAGCACTGCCACCTTGGACCTGCTACCGGCCTCCCTGGCGATGCCCTTTATCTCGACGGTCCCATCATATACCTCCGGAACTTCAAGCTCCAGAAGCCTCTTGAGGAGACCGGGATGGCTCCGGGAGACGACCACCTGCGGCCCTTTCGGCGTCTTGCGTGCCTCTACGATGTAGACCTTTATCCTGTCGCCGAATGAGTAGCTCTCCCGCTGCACCTGCTCGGACGGAGGCATGATGGCCTCCACCCGGCCGAGGTCGACGATGACGTTGCGCATCTCGCGCCGCTGCACGATTCCCGTCACGACGTCGCCTTCCCTGTTGCTGTATTCTTCGTATATTACGCCCCGCTCGGCCTCGCGGATCTTTTGGACCACCACCTGCTTGGCAGTCTGCGCGGCTATCCGCCCGAACTCACGGGGCGTCACCTCCACCTCGAAGACATCGCCGATCTGGTGCGTGGGGTCCACCGCTCGAGCCTCATCCAGCGATATCTCCTGCCTGGGGTCCCGCGGCACCTCCACGACGTTCTTGTGCGCATAGACGTTGATATCACCGGTCTCAGGGTCTATCTTCACCCTGACGTTCTGGGAAGAGCCGTAGTTCCGCTTGAAAGCAGAGACCAGCGCCGTCTCTATGGCCTCAAGCAGCGCAGCGCGCGGGATCCCCCGCTCCTTTTCAAGTTGTGTAAGCGCCTGAATGACCTCGGAATTCATCGTAACCCTCCTCGCCACCCGGCGAATTATCCCGTTATCCCGTATCATGGGCTGCAAAATGCGGGCATTTCGCCCGCCTGCCGAAAACCAGGAGACCCTCGGGCAGCCCGCCGACCCTAGATCTCCACGACAAGCCTCGCATGGCTTATCTTCTCGCGGGGCACCTCAACGGTGCGCCCGTCCAGGTCGAGCCTGACCTTTCCGTCGGCCATGCCGAGAAGCCTGCCCTCAAACGACTTCCTGCCGTCAACCGGAGCATACGTAGTTACAAGCACCGTGCGTCCGCGGAACCGCTCGTAGTCGGCATCGCGCCTCAAGGGTTTCTCCCCCGAGGATGACACCTCCAGCACGTAGCTCTGGGGAATCGGATCGAGCTCATCCAGCTTGCGGCCGAGTTCGTTGTTGACCCACTCGCAGTCGTCCATGGAGACTCCCTCAGGGCGATCGATATACACCCTGAGGTACCACTGGCCACCCTCCCGGACATATTCCACGTCCACAAGATCGATCCCTCTTCCATCCATCATCGGTCGCAGGATCTTCGTGACCAGGTTCTCGATGTCCTGAGGCTTCACGTAATCTCCTCCTCTACTTAAGCGCACAATGCAACCCTCTGGGCTGGGCCGTAACCCGGCTCCGCCGACCCGCACAGGATAAAGCCAAACCGCGTCACAACATGAGAGAGTGGGTTTCCCCACTCTCCACAGTTGGCGCAGCGTTGCCGACTCGAAGGCTCTACGCTGACAGTATAACATACCAGACACCGCCGTGCAATAACAGAAAACGATAAACGGAAACATGGAGACGCCCCTCCAGGGCATACAATCGTTTTGACAAACGACGGGAGGCTTCCTGAAATGACAGGGGAAGAGAGAGTGGTGGCAGCGATGGCCTGCCTCAGGGCGGCCGGCGCGATGGTCGAGGTTTTCGGTGCGCTTCTGATGCTCAGGTGCAGCCGCATCTCCGCAGCACTGAAGATCAACGCGGCCCTCGGGATCCTCGGTCCCGCCGTCCTCGTGCTGGTGTGTGCGTTAGGGTTCTCGGGCATCGTGGGCCGCGTGTCCTGGGTGAAGCTCTTCATTATCCTCTGCGGCACGATGCTGACCGTGGCAGGCACGAGGTAGGTGTGAGGTGGCGAGGCGCGCGGGCGTGTCATTCTCTTGAAATCGGGCGGGTGCAAGTGTAGAATAAGGAAGGCAACACAAGACTGGACGAGCGTTTGATAACAGCGTTTGATAACAAGGAGGAGATGTTTTTGAAGAGATACCGGACGGAGGATCTCCGGAACGTGGCCCTCATCGCCCATGGCGGGGCAGGAAAGACCAGCCTTGCCGAGGCGATTTTGTATGATGCCGGCGCGATCGATAGGCTCGGCAGGGTGGACGAGGGAACCAGCACAATGGACTATGACGCCGATGAAATCAAGCGCAAGATCTCTATTTCCACCTCGGTCGCCCCGTTCGAGTGGAAGGGTGTAAAGGTCAACCTCATTGATACCCCCGGATACGCGGACTTCGTCGGCGAGGTGAAAAGCGGGCTACGCGTGGCGGATTCCGCGCTCGTCGTGGTTTGCGCGGTTTCCGGTGTCGAAGTGGGAACGGAGAACGTGTGGAAGTTCGCAGACGAGCGCGAGCTTCCCAGGGCCATCGTCGTCACGAAGCTGGATCGCGAGAACGCCGACTTCTTCAAGACGGTTGATGCCGTGCGCAGCACTTTCGGAAACCGCTGCGTCCCCGTGCAGATCCCCATTGGCTCGCAGGACGGCTTTCGTGGCGTGGTGGACCTCATCAGGATGAAAGCCATCGTGTACGAGGACGGAGCCGGCGCGAAGTTTAAGGAGGCGGACGTTCCCGGAGATCTCGTTGGGCGAGCACAGGAGCTACGCGACGCACTCGTGGAGATCGCCGCGGAAAGCGACGACGAACTCATCGAAAAATACCTCGAAGGTAATGAGTTGACGCAAGAAGAGATCGTAAAGGGCCTCCGGGCCGGGATCATCCAGGGAAAGGCGTACCCGATCCTGTGCGCTTCTGCGCTCCGGAACATCGGTGTGCAGCCCCTCATTGACGCCATCGTATCGCTTCTGCCTTCGCCGGTGGACGCAGGTGCCGTGGAAGGCACGGTTCCCGGGTCTGAAGAGAAGACCGAGAGGGCTCCCGAGGACGGCGCACCGCTCGCAGCGCTCGTGTTCAAAACCACGGCAGACCCCTTCGTCGGCAAGATCAGCATGTTCCGGGTATACTCCGGCACGCTCAGGTCCGACTCGCAGGTATACAACATCACCCGCGATGCCCAGGAGCGCATCGGCCAGGTTTTCTTCATGAAGGGGAAGCAGCAGGAACCTGCCGGTGAGGTAGGCGCCGGGGACATCGCCGCCGTGGCGAAGCTTTCGGTGACGGCGACGGGCGACACGTTCACAGACAAAGCCAACCCCGTAGTGCTGCCTGGCATAGAGTTCCCCAGGCCTACCTTGGCGATGGCCATGAAGCCGAAGAGCAAGGGCGACGAGGAGAAGATCAGCAGCGGCCTTGCGAGGCTCTCGGAGGAAGACCCCACCGTCGTCGTGAGACGAGATGTGGAGACATCTGAGACCATAGTCGAGGGTATGGGAGAGGTCCACATCGAGGTCATTGCAGACAAGCTGAAGCGCAAGTTCGGAACCGACGTGGTCCTCGAGACCCCGAAGGTGCCATACCGCGAGACCATTCGCGGAACCACAAAGGTTGAAGGGAAGCACAAGAAGCAGACCGGCGGGCGCGGCCAGTATGGCCACGTGTTCCTTGAGCTTGAGCCACTCGCGCCTGGGGGCGGCTTCGAATTCGTCGACAAGATATTCGGCGGCGCTGTGCCGCGGCAGTACATCCCGGCGGTAGAGAAAGGCGTGAGAGAGGCCCTTCAGGAGGGGGTGCTTGCAGGCTATCCGGTGGTTGATGTCAAGGTCACCCTCTACGACGGCTCATACCACCCTGTGGACTCATCCGAAATGGCGTTCAAGATCGCCGCATCGATGGCGTTCAAGAAGGGAGCCATGGAAGCGCACCCAGTGCTGCTCGAGCCCATAATGAACGTACAGGTTGTAGTGCCGGAGAACCAAATGGGAGACGTCATGGGCGACCTGAACAAGAGGCGCGGAAGGATCATGGGCATGGAGCCTCACGGCAAATACCAGGTCATCAAGGCGCAGGTACCCATGGCGGAGATGTTCAAGTACGCCATAGATCTCCGCTCCATCACAGGCGGGCGCGGATCGTACTCGATGGAGTTCTCCCACTACGAGGAGGTCCCTGCCCAGATCAGCCAGCAGATAATCGAGAAGGCAAAGAAGGAGAAGGAGCAGCAGGCCTGACGGACCACACGGAACACGTTCGGCTGGATCGTCGCACGACAGCACGAGGGAGCTTGCGCAACGCAAGCTCCCTCTCTGCATAATGGCAAGCTGCACGGGGAATACGAAGACTAAGTGTGGGTTGTGTATCTGGATCTGGGAGGTCAGGATCCATGCCGCTCCTTACTTATGACTCGCCCAACACCACCAGGGTCTTCGGCAGGGGACCGTATCAAACCAACGCTGCCGTAACACAGCTCGTCTTCGGGCGCCGGTCGAATGCAGTCATCCTTGCAAGCTCCGAGCACCCCTTGGACACCATCGCCGCCCTCTCACTCGTGCACCAGCCCATCGACGGGCCGGTGCTCCTCAGTCCGCCGGGCGGTCTCGACCCAGTTGTCCTGGACGAGGTTCGCAGGCTGGCGCCGATGGGCGCAGAGGGTCTTGCGCAGGTCATCATCGTTGGAGCGCTCGGCAATGCCGTTGAGCAGCAGGTGGCCTCGCTGGGGTTCTCGGTGATGAGGCTAACCGGAATGAACGCCTACCACACCGCGGCGGAGATCGCAAGGTTCCTCGGTTACCCCAGAGACATCATGCTGCTATCGGGTGAGCATCCTCTCTCAGGCCTCTGCGCGGGAGCCATGGCCGTGCACGCCGGAATACCCGTGCTCTTCACCCTGAAGGATACCCTTCCCCAGGAGACAGCCGGAGCGATCCGCGCCTCCGGAAAGTCTGTGAACGTGTTCATCGTGGGCAGCCGCAGCCTCATCTCGGACGAGGTGGAAGAGGCGGTCCGCGACCTCACCTCAGGCACGGTCGGGAGGATCTCCGCGGAGGACCCCTTCGAGCTCTCCGTGAAATTCGCAAAGTACCGCTCCGCGGACGGAAGGTTCGGGTTTAGCAAGACCGAGAAGCGGGGCCACGCGTTCACCTTTGTCAACCCTGGGAGATGGCAGGACGCGATATCCGCTGCGCTCCTTGCGCACACGGGCAAGCACACGCCGATTCTCTTCTGCCGTCGGGACGACCTTCCGGCGGTCGTCCGCGATTACCTCCTCCAAGTGAACCCGGCGCACGGAAGGCCCGAGCCCCCGTTCATGCACGCATTCATCGTTGGTGATTTCGACGCCATATCCGCCTCAGTGCAACTCGACATAGACGACACCATATCCATAGACAGGAAAGCCGATCATGAAGTCGTGCACACCGTCGCCCCCGGCGACAGCCTCCTTCATATCGCAAGGCGCTACGGCGTGCCGATACGAGATATCGTCGGCGCGAACCAGCTGTCGGCTGAAACGGGCCTTGCGCCCGGGTCGAGGCTCCTCATCCCATACACCGTCACCGGAGCGCCCCCGCCCCCGTCGCAACAGGAACTTCACTGACCCGTGGATACCGGTTGACGCACCGCGGCTGCCGCATGCTCCAGGGTTCAGAACCTGTAGACCAGGGTGACCCCGGACTTGAACCTGTGAGTGTTCTTCGTCTCCCTGAGCGGGTACTCTCGGCGCTTGATCTCGGCCTCATAAGTGATGTCGATGTCCTGAGAGAGGTCATAGGTAAGCTTCCATGCGACCTCTGTCTCGCTGTAATCTTCATCCCTCTCCTCCGGGTCCGCGTAAGCCCTGCGGGACAGCACGCACCCCGCGCAAAGCGCAAGCCTGTCACCCGCCGAAAACTCTGCCTCTGCGCCGATGCTCTGGGCTCTGTACTCCTTCTTCGTGGACGCGGGCACCTTCCGCTCGAACACCGTCCCCTCAAGGGTCAGTGTGCCCACGACGGTCCCTCCCATCGACAGCGACGCAGCAAGTTCCCGGTCGCGAAGGTCCTTTTCGCGGGCGAACGGAAACTCCTTGTCTACGTGAGAGAGTATCAGGCCCACAGAGAGACGTGGTCTGGGATCCCATGACAGCGTAATCTCACGGGTGTGCTGGTCATACGTTTTGTTGCGGGACCCGGGGTAAGCCGCATGCTTTCGCTCGAGCCTGACCTTTCCTCCCAGCTTCTCGGTTTGCTTGACGCCCAGTTCAAACCAAGACACACTTGTGGTCGAGCTTTTGTACGGCGCGATGCGGTACTCCCTGTCGATGAGGTTGAGGCCTACCAGAGCGGACGTTCGCGGCCCGGGAACCACCCTGACCTCGCCCGAGACCTCCCGGCAGTCATGGTCGCTCGCGGGCCGATATGGATAGGTCGCCCCTTCTTTCTCCCAGGCAACTTTCGTAGACATTCGCCCGGAAGGCGATCTCCATGACACCGCAGCCCTGAGGATAGACGAGACGCGTTCCGTTGCCAGCTCGCCGGCGTCCTCGGACTCAAACGTCCTGCTCCTTCTGGCGTCCAGGTCGAGCCTGAGCCCTCCTCCCGCCTTTGCTGCAAGTCCTATCGCAGCGTACCCCAGGGCACCGCACCCGGCAGGGTGAGGTCTCGCGCCTGCCGTGATATCACACGATATCCCTCCCCCGGCCGGCAGGTGCAGCTTACCGTCGAACGCCATGCCGAGCCTCATCCCATCACCCCCGGAATCCGCGTAAGATGACGAGAATTCCAGCGTAAGCTTGCCGCTCAGGCGCGCTGCCGCCGTGCCCCCGCCGCGCTCGGCGTCTCCACTGGCAGCCGTGAGCCCTTCTGGAAGGAAGACCCACGATACTGCGAGCACATACACGAACACCCCGACCAGCCTGCCGAAAGCCGTCCTCCTGCCCCCCATACGCGCATTTCCTCCCCGAAAGCGTGCAAGTCTGCCCGGCGCGGAGCCGGTGCCAATCCTCACGCCAGCACACAGGCATCTCCATGATACCATGTCCTGCCATGGCGGACAATCCCACTTTCGGGTGATCCTCCCTCCGGCCAGCGTCAAAACAAGAAAGCCCCCTGGCACGACACTCACGTGCATGCCAGAGGGCGTCTCAATACGCCGGTTTGCCGCCCGGGCTTGATACCTGACCGAGCCGGCGGGCTCCTCGCGAATCCCACCGGATCCTGGTCTGATAAAACGCCCCATTCCGCCCTCATAGGCCGGCGGACCCGGCGAAGCCTCGCCCGCGGGCAGGTTGTTCCACGACGTCGAGGCCGCTCCAGGGCGATATCTACTTCCGCTTCTTGACAAGCCCCAGGGAGACAGCTTTCGCGTAATCCTTACAGTTCTCGCAATCCCTCCAGCAGTCCAGACAGCCTTCCTCCGAGTCCCAGCAATTGTCATGCCTTGCATATACCGGGCAAATAAGGTAAAGGCTCGCAGGGCATCCCCTGAGCTGGCGGCAGCTTCTCAGGCTCGCAACGGATACGCCCTCCGGAAGCTCGACCTCGGCCACGCGGCACCACTCCTTCATGGCAGTTGCTCCAGCTATTCCCCTGACGTCCAGAGTGTACCACACGGTCCCGGACGAGTCAACTTCGCTGGCTCGGTCTCCCAGTTTAGACTCCCGGTCAAAAGAGCCTCCCTTTGAACCTCTCCACGATGATCTCTTCCAGGGTCGGATGGCCGATCTCCTCAAGCTCATAGCGGACGCGCAGCGCCGGCTTGGTGATGTTTATCACGCGGCGCAGGTCGATAGGCGTGCCGATGATGACAACTTCAGCAGGAGTCCTGTTTATCGTTTCCTCGAGCTCCCGTATCTGCTCTCTGCCGTACCCCATAGCGGGCAGGAGTGGCTCGAGGTCGGGGTATTTCTTCAAGGTCGCCTTGATGGAGCCCACGGCGTAAGGCTCTGGGTCCACGAGCTCTGCCGCTCCGTGACGCCTCGCTGCGATCACCCCGGCTCCGTAGGTCATGCCGCCGTGGGTCAGCGTCGGGCCGTCCTCAACCACAAGGGCTCTCTTGCCCCTTATCATATCGCCCTGCTCGAGCACAACCGGGGAAGCTGCCCGGATGACGATCGCGCCTGGATTGATCCTCTTCACCGCGCTCTCGACCCTGTCCACGTCCTCAGGTTTCGCAGTGTCCACCTTGTTCAGGATGACCACATCCGCCATCCGGAGATTGGTCTCGCCGGGGTGGAACGAGGTTTCGTGGCCCGGCCTGTGCGGGTCTGCAAGGGTGATGTGGAGATCAGGCTGATAGAACGGCATGTCGTTGTTACCGCCGTCCCAGAGGACGACCTCCGCCTCTTTCTCGGCCTCCATGAGGATCGCGCCGTAATCGACCCCCGCATAGACCACAAATCCCCTCGAGATGTGCGGCTCGTACTCCTCGCGCTCCTCTATCGTAGTGTCGTACCTATCCAGGTCCTCGAACGTCGCGAATCTCTGAACCTTCTGCTTTATGAGGTCCCCGTACGGCATGGGATGGCGGACGACCACGGCTTTCTTGCCGTGCTTCTTCATGATATCCGTCACCCTGCGCGTCGTCTGGCTCTTGCCGACACCGGTCCTGACGGCCGTGACAGCGATGACCGGCACCTTCGATTTCAGCATCGTGGTGCCTGGACCCATAAGGCGGAAATCCGGCCCCTTCGCCAGAGCGACGGACGCCCTGTGCATCACGTCGAGATGGGAGACGTCGCTGTATGCGAACACCACCTGATCCACGCCATGCTTTTCTATGATGGCGGGGAGCTCCTCCTCGGCAAGGATGGGAATGCCGTCGGGGTAGCCCTTGCCCGCAAGCTCGGGCGGGTAGCGCCTCCCTTCGATATTGGGGATCTGCGTCGCCGTGAACGCCACCACCTCGTACCCGTCGTTGTCGCGGAAGAACGTGTTGAAGTTGTGGAAATCGCGTCCCGCAGCGCCCATGATCACTACCTTCGTCTTCCTCGCCACTTGAGACCTCACTCCCGTCCTCTCATGAATGATGTTGCCTTGCGTCACCCGGCAAGCCCGAGGCTCCGTAGCATTATGGCAGTGGCCGCCTCCGGATGCGATCTCGCGAGCACGCCGCATGACGCCATCACATAGTCCCGATCTATCGCGCACATCGCGTCCGGCGGCGGAAGAAGCCGCATGTCCCCACGTCGTCCCTTCACGGCTTCCAGTATGCGCCCGCCTTCAGGTAGCCTAGTCGCGGCACCGCCTGTGCCGATGATCCACCTGACCCTTGTCAGGTCCTTTCCCTCCGCCACCGTGATCCTGCCAAGCGGGCCATAGAGGTGCCGAACATCCCCCGCGTGGCGCATGACGGCAATCCGCGCCGCCTCTACCGCGAGGGCCCGCGCAAGGCGCAGCCCCCTTTCGGTTGAAGGGACCGGCTCGAGCTCGGCCAGCGCCTCGGCCGGGTCGAAGCCGAGGTTTTGCGCAACCCTCTCCCGGCCCACGAGGTCCACGATGTTACCGGCATTCACGAATACACCGAGGTCGCCCTCGACGGTGCGCTTTGCGACAGGCTCCGGGCTCGTGAGGATCTTCGCGATCTCCTCCGACCCCTCGGTCACCGAGTGGACGTCGGTGGTGGCGCCCCCCACGTCGATGACCACGAGGTCCCCTATCGCATCGTAGAGCAGCTTCGCCGCGGCCATCACGGCACCGGGCGTCGGCATGATTCCACCGTGCGCCATCTCGCGCACGCGGTCCATTCCCGGAGCGGTCACGATGTGCTCTTCGAAGACTCTCTGGATCGCACGCCTCGCAGGCTCGATGTTGAGGACGTCCACCCGGGGGTACACGTTCTCAACGACCGTGACCGCGGTCCCGGCGCCCTCGAGAATGGCCTTCACCTCATCCTGAACAGCCCTGTTGCCAGCGTATATCACAGGGGCCTCCACACGTGCGCCCGCGATGAGCCTCGCGTTTTCAAGGACCGTCTCTCTCTCGCCGAAGTCCACGCCACCCGCGAGAAGGATGATGTTGGGACGTATGGCCCGGAGCCTCGCGAGGTCAGCCTCGGACAGGCGCCCGGCGGTCACCATCTTCAGGACGGCCCCAGCCCCGAGCGCCGCCTCCTTCGCGGCCTTGACCGTCATGTCGTACACCAGCCCGTGGACGGTCATCCGAAGCCCGCCTGCCGCGCTCGACGTCGCGAGGAGCGCCCCATATTCAACGCGCGCCGTTCCAAGAGCGTGTCCGAGGTCCTCAATGGCCCTCTCGAGACCCAGCCCGACGTCGCCTTCCTGCACAGTCGTGAGCGCCTTGCCCTGCCCCAGAAACATCGGGTTCGGGCCGTCCACCCCATCGAAGGCGTTCACCAGGGTTGTAGTGCTGCCGATCTCGGCAACCAGCACGTCCATCACCCGGCAGCCCCCGCGCCTGGTTCTGCACCTGCGTCCGCCCCTGTGGCCGCGCCTTCCCCTGCCCTCGCCCTTGCCCTTGCCCTTGCTCCTTCGCCTTCGCCCGCACCTGCGCCTGCTCCTGCTCCGGGTCCGGTTCTATTTCCCGCTCCGGCCTCCTTCTCGCGAAGCTTTCGCACGAGGAAACTCGCCACATCTATGCCCCGGGTCCCCCTTCCGAACCCGCCGTCCATCCCCGACTCCGCCGCGATGTCCCACGTCACCTGGGTGCCTCCGGCGACCAGGAGCACCTTGTCACGGATGCCCTTCTCGACGCACAGGTCGGCAAGTTTCTTCATGTTCATCCTGTGGACGTCAGCGTGGGTGATTATCGTGCTGATCAGGATGGCGTCGGCGCCCACCTCGATTGCCGCGTTCACCAGCTTCTCAACAGGACAGGACGTGCCGAGGTAGTGGCATTCGATGCCGAACCCCTCGATGCCGCCGTGCTTTATGTCTAGTATCTCCCGGAGGCCCACGGAGTGCTCGTCCTGGCCCACGGTCGCCGCAACCACTTTGACGCCCCGTTCCTTGACGAACCCCCTGATCTCGTCGGGCGAAAGGGTCTTATGCTCCTCAGGGATCCTCAGGCTCGCAAGCTCGATCCCGAAGGGCACCTTGCCCTTCACCTCGACCAGGGTGCCCTCCGCAGGATGCATGACCTCCTTGTGGATAGCCTTCGGCTCCTCGAGGCCGAGCCTGCGCGCGGTCTCGAGCGCCGCAGCCTCTGCCCGGGCCTCGTCAAGAGGCCAGAACATGGTCATGGTCACGACCCGGTCTTGGGCCCACTCGACCTCGGGGTAAACCACGCCCGGGGGGCCAGCCTCGAGCGCAGCCAGCCTGGACTCGACGTTGTCGGTCGGGTCAAGCTCGTCGATGTACACGATCTTCTCCGGGTTACACAGGGTGCACCCACCGATGAGATCGCAGGGCTGGTCAGCCCTGGTTCCTTCAGGAAGGTGGTTTTCACCGAAGTGAGCGCAGACAGGGGCCATGTAGTCCGGATCGCGTGGCACTATGGTCCCCGCCGCCACGCCCCCCTCCGGGTCCCGCGCTATACCGTCGCCGTTGCGCTCGGGGTACATCCCCGAGTCAACGAAGAACCCGCGCCGCACGGCCTCGAAGTACCCGCCGACATCGAGGATCTCCTCGAGGAACAGGACGGCGCGCTCCGTGATCTCCCGCGCTTTTCTCTCGAGCTCACCATCGGGGCTGTCGTCGAGCCTCACCATGCTCCGCAGGCCGTCGAGCCCGACCAGCAACTGCTTTGCAGTGTCCAGCGCCGCGATGTTGTTATAGTGCCAGGGGACGTTCCGCCCTTCGTCAGGGGTGATGGTGCTCTGGATGTCCGCGCTCGTGAGCCTCGACAACATGAGGTTCAGAGCATGGGTGACCGTTGCCTCGCGCGTGGAGGACTCGATGTACTTGGTGTTCATCTGCGCCCGGAACCTGTACCCTGCGAACAGCCTGCGAAGGGCCACGGCGTAGGGAAGGTCGAGGCGCATCTCCGGGGCGGGCGGCGCCGTCGGGGGAACGGTGGACAGACATATGTTTTCCTTCGCCATGCCCACCTTCACCGAGTACACGCAGTTGATGGCGTGCTGGACCATCAGCTCGGGCATGACCTTCCACGCCTCGCGCGCGGTGGCGTTGGCGTTGTGCGCCCCGTCGATCTGCGCCATCCCCGCCCATTGCATCAGGGTCTTGGCCACCGCGGCGTCTACGAAAGACCTGTACATGTTGACGTTCCTGTAAAGGACGTTGTACTGCGGGTCCTGGTGGGCACCGTTCACGCCTTCCTCGGCGAAGAGGACGGCGATCTCCGGGCCTGCGACCCCGCTCACGTAGGAGTGGAAATTGATTGGCCGCCCCACCTCGTCCTCGATGAGGTCGAGGGCCTTGCGCGTCGCGCGCACCTGCTTGCGCGTGATGGGGACCCCACCGACCCCTTCGGGCGTGCCCTCGATGAGCCCGTCGAAGTGACTCTGGCCGGTGGTGCGGATGACCATTATGTGGTCCGCCCCGTGCCAGGCGGCCATCCTCATCCGCCTTATGTCGTCCTCGAAGCGACCGGACGCGATCTCCGTGGTTACCACCATCTCCGGCTGCGGGTCTATGCCGCGGAAGTGCTTGGCCGCAGGAAGCGGCACGGACCGTTCCAGGGGGCGCGATATCTGCTGGTACTCAAACGGCCCGAGGCTCGTTCCCGGCGGCAGCTTCTCGCGCCAAACCCAGCCGCGTCGCCTCGGCCTGTAATGCTCGAGGTCCCGCAGGATTTCCCGCACATCCAGCTTCTCGTCGGGGCAAAGCTTCCTCCCGCCCACCCCGCCTCACCTCCCGGCCCCAAAGAGGCCCGCCACCTCATCCCACATCCTGCCCTCGGCAAGGGCAACCCCGGCCTCGCGCACGCTCATCCCGCGGGCGCTGGCAAGCTTCCAGACCACATGGCCCGCACCCTTGCCGAGAAGGCCCTTCTCAACGCACTTATCCACGATGGCCTTCGCCTCCAGGCTCGAAAACCCCATCCGGAGGAGCACAGACCTCTCAATGGAAGGGGACGTGTGGGTGCGCGCGAGATCCACCAGGGGCTGCACCACCCTGTCGGCAAGCTCCCAAAAGTACCTTGCAAGCTCCTCATCGCTCATGCCGGCAAGATGCCGGCGCCTCTCCTCGAAATCATCTGGCCGCATCATCACGCTCGGCCCTCCCCTCCCCCAAGCTCGCGCATAGTCTCCTCGACAAATGCCACGGTGGAGTTTGTGTCCTCGGCAAGGAACCTGATATCCTCCGTTGATATCTGCCGGCCTTTCGCGTGGGACAGGGCGTTTCGTATGTAGGACCTCCGGATGTCAACAAGGGGCACCTCCTTCACATGGATCTGCGAGGGGTGCTCCGGTATGACTATCCGTTTCCCGGGCACGTTCTCACGGGGATCGCCGCGCCTCACCTCGACTCCCATCTCTCGCGCGAACGAGAGCTGCGCGTACGGGTGCTTGCCGGCGCCTGTGTACTCGGTCTCCTGGACCACCACCACCTGGTCGCGGTCCATCTCGCGCGCGATGGCGATGGCGGCCGCAAGAGACGTGTTTCCGGCGGGGCCTCGCTCCATGCCTTCCAGCTTCGCCAGCATCTCGGTAACGTAGAAGACCTCCCCCTGCGTCACGGTGACGTACCTGTCCATGTAGCGAAGGGGTCTCGCAGCGTTGCGAGGCACGTCCGCCCTATCGGGCCACGTCGCGAACGGAATGCCGAAGCCCGTGTGCCCGGTGGTGAACGATTTCCTGTTGAAGTCGGTGTCGCTCGCCATGTGAAGGCCGGCAAGGTCCACGCTCGCGGCGATGACCTGGGTGTGGCGGCATCCCGCCTTGCGGAGGCCGCGCGCCGTCCCGGTGACATTCCCGCCGCCCGCATGGGTCACTATGACTGCATCCGGGTACCGTCCCGTCGCTCGCAGCGTCTCCGTGCCCACTTCGTACCCGAGCGTCTCGATGCCGGCGATGCTGAACGGGGTGTAAAGGGACGCGTTGAAGAAACCCGTCTCCTCGAGGAGCCTCAGGAACACGTAAAAGAGCTCGGGCCCCACCGTGAGCTGGTGTACCTCGGCGCCGTACGCCTCGCACGCCCGTCCCTTCTCGATGATCTCTGGCTGGCCGCGGCCCTTCGAGTCGTAGGTTTCCTGCACGATGATGCACTTGACGCCGCGCTTGGCCGCCTGCGAAGCCACCGCCGCCCCGTAATTGCCGCTCGTGGCGGCGATGACCCCGGGATAGCCCTTGTTCTTCGCGCAGTATACCGACACGGACGCGCGCCTGTCCTTGAAGCTGCCCGAGGGGTTCGCCGACTCGTCCTTCACGAGGATGCGCGCGCCTTTACCGGGATCGGATATCCGGCGCACCACCTCCGTGATGTTGCGGAGTTCGACGAGGGGCGTGCGCCCGACGCTGGTCTCTTCCTGAATGGCGTGGATCTCCTCGAGCGTGTAACCGACCTCGTCCATCATCCCCTCGTAGTCAAAGGCGATGGCGCCGGTCTCGAACTTCTCGTAGTCGATATCCACGGCTGACTTCATGATGTCGTGGCGCCTGGCCATGACCTCCGCGTAGCTTGTGCCGGGTATCATGGCTCGTCACCCTCTCTGGCCTCTCTTACCTCTCTTACGCCCAGAAGGCGCCACAGTTCTTCGCCTATGTGGAGAAGCTCAGGCACGGGCCTTGCGAAGGAGTGCGGGTATGGAGGATTCACCGCGACGAGCCGCCCTTTCACCTTTCTGCCCAGCACCGTCGTAATGGTCACTTCGTCGCCGAGGAATGCGTCGTGATCGAGGTAGCCCTTGATCCGCAGCTCCAGGGGGACTTTCTGGGTATCCTCGGGCACCTGCGGAGCCCGTTCGCCCGGCTTCAGGATGACCGAATGTATCTGCACGTACTCCCCGGCCCGGACGCGCTCCGCACCTTCGGGCCTCGCCACGTCAAGCACCTTCGCCATCCCCTCTCGCTGCCTGTGCAAGCCTCGTCATGTCCCCCATCATGCACGCAGGCACAGGCAGGTCCTTCATGGTCACGAGGCCCGGCTCCGCCGCCACCACGTGTGGTATCATGTTCACCGCAATGGCGATGGTGCCGATGCCGCCGGGAATCTCGGGTTTTATGGCGAGGTTCACCGGTGGGGTGCCCTCGATCCATATGTAGTCCCCGGTCTCGACCCCCTCGAAGCCGGGCAGCACCTGCTGCGGATGCTCGAGGGTGATTACCTCCTCGCCGTTCATGAAGGCATGGGCTGTGTGGTTGCAGCCCGCAACCATCCCCGGCTTGACGTCAACGTGCGGCGTCTGGCGCCTGGTGCTGGAGATAATCGGCTCCCGGGTCTGGGTGATCTCGTCGAGCTTCCACCCGAGGGCGTCTGCGATCATGCCACACGACTGGACAAACCCTATGTGGCCAACGATCGTGCCTTTCGCGATACCGTCTCTGAACTCCTCAACGGTGGTGCCGACGCCTTGAGTCCTCATGACAGTCGGGCCGAAAGGAGAGAGGTCGTTGACCCGCCTCGCCCTCACCCTCTTGACGTCCGTGCAAATGCCTGTGAGCGCGATGATAAGGGTATCCAGGACAAATCCGGGGTTGATGCCGGTGCCGAGGACGCTCACCCCATACTTGCGGGCAAGCTGGTCGATCTCCGCGGCGAGCTTGGGGTCGCTCTGCCGGAGGTAGGCCATCTCCTCCGCCACCGTGATGACGTTGGACCCCGCAGCCATGGCGGCGTCAAGCTGCGGGTAGATCTCTCTTGCAAACGACGAGGTGGCGTGAAGCACCACGTCAGCCCCTGCCTCCAGCGCCTCCTCGGGGTCGCTTGTGACCCGCACGCCGATCTCGCGCCCCACGCCGAGGACCTCCCCGAGGTCGCGTCCGGCTTTCTCAGGCCTCGTGGCAATCGCCCCAACGATCCTGACCCCTTTCCGCTCCAGGAGCACCTTCGCCATGCCGGAGCCCATCGCACCAAGCCCCCAACATACCACTGTGATCTCGTCCACTGCCATCACTCCCCCTCCATAGTTGCCGCCGAGCTATACAGCACCGTGCTAGCCGTCGAGATTTGTTGACCGCATAGTCCACCAGGCTGTGCAGGCGAACGCACGCCAAATCTCCTCATTAGAACCACGTGGCCTGGGATAGGATATATGCAGTGGTGCATACTTATGCACTGCATGCATACAGCTGGGCGAAAAATGTGCCGCCTCCCCCACTTCGATGTTTGGCAGCCCGTCGGAGTTAGGTTCTGTAGTTCCTTCTAAAGTATTCTATTGACGAAGCGGGATTCCTGCCTCACCGGCGGAAGGAGCGTCGAGACTGCGCGGAATACCGGGAATACCGGTACGTGTCTGCGTACATGAATGGACCACCCATGCACGGGTGGTTCATTCATCTAAGCGAGACCAGACTTCTCCTACACTTGCGGTTTGATCGGGCGCTCCCCTACTGGCAGGACCCGTAATAAATCTGGTTCGGCACCGGAGCGGGCGGCCCGTCGTGGACGATGGCCGGAAGCGCCCGCTCGTCTTCGTCATCTGCGCTCCGCTCACCTCCGCACAGCTCCTCCCTGCGCTGCAGAGCGACCCCGAGGACCTCGTCCATGTGGTCCACGAACACCAGCTTCATGCTATCGAGGACGCTCTTCGGCACCTCTTCGATGTCCTTCCGGTTCTCGCCGGGGAGCACCACGGTGAAAACGCCTGCCCGGTGCGCCGCGACGATTTTCTCCTTGACCCCGCCCACGGGCAGGATCCTCCCGCGCAGGGTGATCTCGCCAGTCATAGCAATGTCGCACCTCACCGGCCTCCCCGAGAGGGCGGACGCGAGGGCGGTCGCCATGGCGATCCCTGCAGACGGCCCGTCCTTGGGTATGGCACCCTCAGGCACGTGGATGTGCACGTCCCGGTCTTGGTAGAAGTTGGGGTCGATCCCGAGCTCGTCCGCGCGGGACCTGATGTACGTGAACCCGGCCTGCGCGGATTCCTTCATCACATCGCCCAGCTTTCCGGTGAGCGTGAGCTTCCCAGTACCCCTCATCACCGAGACCTCGATGGCCAGGATGTCCCCGCCCACCTCAGTGACGGCGAGCCCGGTCGCGACACCGACCCTGTCCTCGGACTCCGCGACACCGTAGCGGTAATGCGGTATCCCGAGGTATCCTTCGATGTCCGCGGCGTCCACGACCACGCGAGATGCGTCGGCGCCGGCCGACTCGCTCACCACCTTCTTTGCGATCTTCCGCAGTATCGAGGAGATCTCGCGCTCGAGGCCACGCACCCCTGCCTCGCGGGTATACTGCCTGATGATGGTCCTTATGGCACCCTCTGTGAACTCGATGTCATACCGTTCGAGGCCGTTTTCCTTTATCTGTTTCGGCACGAGGAAGTGGAGGCCGATCTGAACCTTCTCTTCCTCGGTGTAGCCCGGTATTGCGATGATCTCCATGCGATCTGCAAGAGGCTTGGGGATCGCATGCAACACGTTTGCAGTTGTGATGAACATAACGTCCGACAGGTCGAACGGGATCTCGATGTAATGGTCGCCGAACGCAGCGTTCTGCTCCGGGTCAAGCACCTCGAGAAGCGCCGACGACGGGTCTCCCCGGAAGTCATAGCTCATCTTATCTACCTCGTCGAGGAGGATCACCGGGTTCTTCGAGCCGGCCTGTCGCATGGCCTGGATGATCTTGCCCGGAAGCGCGCCCACGTATGTGCGGCGATGCCCCCGGATCTCGGCCTCATCCCTCACGCCGCCCAGTGAGAACCTGACGAACTTCCTGTCGAGCGCCCGCGCTATGGACTTGCCGAGCGAGGTCTTGCCCACGCCCGGGGGACCGACGAAACACAAGATCGGGCCCTTGAGCTTGCTCGTAAGCTGACGCACGGCCAGAAACTCAAGGATGCGTTCCTTGACCTTCTCAAGGCCGTAGTGGTCCTCGTCGAGAACCCTGGCAGCAGCCTCGATGTCAAGCCGGTCCTGGGTCTTGTACGTCCATGGCAGGGCTAGAAGCCAGTCAAGGTATGTCCTGACCACAACCGCCTCCGCCGCCATGGGGGGCATCTTTTCGAGCCGCTCCACCTCACGAAGCGCCCGCTCTTCGACCTCCTTCGGAAGCTTGGCTGCAGCGATCTTCTCTCGGTACTCCTCGCCCTCCTGGGACCTATCGTCCCTCTCGCCAAGTTCCTTCTGTATGGCCTTCATCTGCTCGCGCAGGTAGTACTCCTTCTGAGTCCTTTCCATCTGCTTTCGCACGCGCGAGTTGATCTTCTTCTCAAGCTCGAGGATCTCCATTTCCTTGAGGAGAATGGCGCACAGCCTCTCGAGCCTGAGTCTGGGCGATGCGGCCTCCAGCACCTTCTGCTTATCCTCGGTACGGAGGGGCAGATGGGCGGCGATGTCGTCCGCAAGCCTCCCGGGGTCTTCTATGGCCTGAACGGATGCGAGGACCTCAGTGGGGATCTTCTTCCCGACCCTGACGTACGACTCGAAGTATCCAAGGACGCTGCGCATGAGCGCCTCGGTCTCCTTCGTCATGCGCTCCGAGACCTCCATGGGCTCGACCCTGACCTTGTAGAAGGGATCGACCTGGACGTACTCGGCGATCCTCGCCCGCTGGATGCCCTCCACGAGCACCCTGATGGTGCCATCAGGATACCTCGCAAGCTGCTTCACCTCGGAGATCGTGCCGACCTCGTGAATCTCCTTCGGCGTCGGCTCGTTCACTTTTGCCTGCTTCTGTGCGGCAAGCAGAATGAGCCTGTCGTTCATCATTGCGTCTTCGAGCGCGGCGACGGACCTGTCTCTGCCCACGTCCAGAGGAACCGTCATGTAAGGGAACACGATCACGCCACGCAACGGGAGGAGAGGTATCAGGTCTGTTGCTCTTGCTGCTTTGGCTTCTTCCTTCGGCATGCTGCATTCGTACCTCCTCGGCTACTCCAGCGGACTCGTCCCCGCTCCACACTGCGAACCACGCCGTGCGCTGCACCTGGATCCGCGGCAGGTCACGGCCACCCGCGCCGCTGTCACTAATCAGTGTATTCGGCCCGGCCTGTCCGATTCCTGCCCTCGACTCAAGGGACGCGGGCGACCCCCGTACGCCGCCCTCGCCTTCGGGTCCCGTCGGTTCACGACCCACCACGCCTGTTAGCGCGGACACGGTGAATCTGCGGCATGCAGTGGCAGGCAGAACGTAACGGTCAGGGAACAAGGAAAGCCCCGCCTCACACGCAAGGCTATCACACCG
This sequence comes from Bacillota bacterium, assembly GCA_012516125.1. Taxonomy (GTDB): domain Bacteria; phylum Bacillota; class SHA-98; order UBA4971; family UBA4971; genus UBA6256. Next base: position 69,507 of record JAAYXB010000090.1, read on the forward strand.
GTCAGTATTATGTCAACGTGCTCTGGCTGTCAATTTCTGTCGCGAGGAGGAGGCGCCGAGTATGGATTCAGAAGTCAGCACGAGTTTTCCAGGGGGGTTCAGGTTGCCGGTGTTTGCGGGACGGGGTGTCGAATTCTCGCCATCTGCCTGCGTATGGGGTCTTCTCAAGGGGCCCCGCTTGGGGCACCATCCGGGACCGTCCCCGGAACGCGGGTACCCACAACCGCGAGTAGCCCGGACTCTGGAAAAGTGGCAGCGACTTCTGACGCTCCACTTAGCAACCAGCAGAGAGGCTTGCAGCGGCTATCTGCGGATGGGTATTTGTGCCAAGGGACCCGGGCAGCGGGCCCGTGGCGGCCATGGCAGCCTGCACCACCTCCTCGATCCGCTCTACGGGCACAACCAGGATGTCCTTCCTCTCGCCGAAGCTCTCCTGCCAGTTCTCACGCGGGATTATCACCCTGCTCGCTTCCGCCAGAGCCGCAGCCTCGACCTTCGCCACGATCCCACCTACGGGTTTCACGTAGCCGCGTATGGACACTTCGCCCGTCATGGCAAGCTTGTTGTCCACAGGAATCTGAGTAATCGCAGAGTAGATGGCGGTGACGATAGCCACCCCGGCTGACGGCCCGTCAAGCGGAATGCCGCCCGGGAAGTTCACGTGGATGTCGTAGTCTTCGGGCCTGACCGAGAGGAACCTCCGCAGCACCGTGATGACGTTCTCCACCGAGCCTCTCGCCATGCTCTTGCGCCTCATTATCCTCCCCGTCTCACCCATCTCCTCCTCGTCGATAAGACCGGTCGTTATGACTCTTCCCGTACCCCTTTCCACAGGCACGGCAGTGGCTTCGATCTCCACGAGCATCCCATTCATCGCTCCGTACACGGCAAGCCCGTTCGCATACCCTACCTGGGGCGTGCGGGGCACCTTCTTGAAAGGGCGGGGGGAGTACTGGCCGGAATTCACCACCCACTCCACGTCAGCCCTGGTCACAGTCTGGCGGCCCAGCGTGAGCGCGGCCCCGCCCGCTATCTGAAGGATGTTCACAGCGTCGCGGCCGTTGGCTGCGTACTTCTTGATGACCTCAAGGGCTCCGTCCTCGAGGACGAAACCTGCCTTCTGAGCGGCATTCGCCGCGATGATCCCAACCTCGTCGGGGGTCAGAGCCCTGAAGAAGACCTCGATGCACCTCGACCGGATGGCCGGCGGGATCTCCTCCGGGGACCTGGTGGTGGCCCCAACCAGCCGGAAATCGGCCGGCAGACCATTCTGGAATATGTCGTGGATGTGCTGCGGGATGTTGGGGTCCTCTGAGCTATAGTAGGCGCTTTCAAGGAAGACCTTCCTGTCCTCGAGCACCTTGAGCAGCTTGTTTATCTGGACCGGGTGAAGCTCTCCGATCTCGTCGATGAACAGGATGCCGCCATGGGCCTTGGTCACGGCACCCGGTTTGGGCTGCGGAATGCCGGCTATCCCCAGGGGACCCGCGCCCTGGTATATCGGATCGTGGACCGAGCCTATCAGGGGATCCGCTATCCCGCGATCGTCGAACCTGGAAGTCGCCCCGTCTACCTCGACGAATTTGGCCCATTGCTTGAAAGGCGAGCGAGGGTTCTTCTTGGCTTCCTCCAACACGACCCTTGCCGCAGCGGTCTTGCCCACACCCGGAGGACCATACATTATCACGTGCTGCGGGTTCGGCCCACACAGCGCAGCGCGCAGCGCGCGAAGGCCCTCCTCCTGCCCTATGATCTCCCTGAGCGTGGTAGGCCGGGTCTTCTCCGAGAGCGGTTCCGTCAGGGATATGCTGCGCAGCTTCTGGAGCTTCTCCATCTCCTTGCGAGACTCGCGGTCAACGGCGACCCTGTTCCCCTGCTGCGTTCTGAGGAGGTTCCAGAAGTACAGCCCTATGACGATCCCGAAGAACAGGTTTATGAGCCCGAAGATGTTGCTTGCAAAGTCCATGGGAAAGCCGCCTCTGCCCGGTGGGATGAGTGTTTCTCAAGTCTATTATGTCCATGATGCCGGGGCTTAAGTGAGAGTTCACACATCAACACCGGGAACGCAACATGAAATGCCATCCCCATAGGCGGCGGCGCAGCGCTGTGAGCACCGATTAAGTGCGGGTGCGTAGTCCCTCTCCCTTTCCCAGTAGTTGGCGGGTTGCCGGTGTTGCACTCGGGGACGGCGCCCCAAGCGGGGTGCGCTTTGCCAGAATCCGGCCCGTCGGGCAAGTGGCCGGATCTTGACACCCCTCGTGCAAGCACCGGCAACCCAAGACCGCGGAAAACGAGAGAAAACTAATGACCTCATACTTAGGCGTGCGTAACAGGACGGGAGGCCCTCGTCAGGCCTCCCGTTGAAATCCAGAGACAACGCTTCGCACCAGCCGGCGGGCACCCCGCATCCCGCTCGGCGCGACGCGCCGCACTGCCGCGCTACGCCGTCTCCTCTCGCTTCTTCGCGCCCTTGCGCTCCTGCAACACCATGGTAGGCTTTGCGAGGCCCTCCACCACTTCCTTCGTCACGACAACCTTCTTGACATCGCTGCGCGAAGGGATCTCGTACATGATGTCAAGCATGATCTTCTCCATGATGGACCGCAGACCTCTCGCCCCGGTGTTCCGCGCTATGGCCTTCTTCGCCACAGCCACGAGGGCATCCTCGGTGATCTCAAGCTCCACGCCGTCCAGCTCGAACATCCTCTTGTACTGCTTGGCCAGGGCATTCCTGGGTTCCGTCAGTATCCTCACGAGAGCCTGCTCATCGAGGGCGTCGAGCGGAACCACAACCGGCAGCCTCCCGATGAACTCAGGGATGAGCCCGAACTTGAGAAGATCCTCGGGCATGACCTGCCTGAGTATGTCCCCGATGTTCGCGTCGATCTTCGGCCGCAGCTCAGCTCCGAAGCCAAGCATCTTCTTCCCTATGCGGTTCTGTATGATCTTCTCGAGCCCATCGAAGGCGCCTCCGCATATGAAGAGGATGTTCGTCGTGTCTATCTGGATGAACTCCTGGTGCGGGTGCTTCCGCCCACCCTGCGGAGGAACGCTCGCAATCGTCCCTTCAAGGATTTTCAGAAGAGCCTGCTGCACGCCTTCACCGGACACGTCACGCGTGATCGACGGGTTCTCGGACTTGCGCGCGATCTTGTCGACCTCATCGATATAGACGATGCCCTTCTCAGCTTTCTCGATGTCGTAGTCCGCCGCCTGGATCAGCCGCAGCAGGATGTTCTCGACATCCTCGCCAACATACCCGGCCTCCGTGAGCGAAGTCGCATCGGAGATGGCGAAGGGAACGTTCAGGATCTTGGCCAAGGTCTGCGCAAGCAGAGTTTTCCCGACGCCGGTGGGACCAAGGAGCAGTATGTTGCTCTTCTGCAGCTCCACGTCGTCCACGCGGACGTTCGCACCGATACGCTTGTAGTGGTTGTACACCGCCACGGCAAGGGTCTTTTTCGCGTCTTCCTGGCCGATGACGTACTGATCCAGGATCTCCTTGATTTCCTTGGGCTTCGGGATGTTACCCAATTCGACATCTGCTTCTTCGCCCAGCTCTTCCTCGATGATCTCATTGCAGAGCTCGATGCACTCGTCGCAAATGTAGACGCCCGGCCCGGCTATCAGCTTCTTGACCTGGTCCTGAGCCTTGCCGCAGAACGAGCACTTGAGCTGGCCTTTTTCATCGCCGAATTTGAACACCCTACCACCCCCTACTTCTTCTTGGTCGTGAAGATCTCGTCTACGATCCCGTAAGCCTTCGCCTCCTCAGCCGACATGAAGAAATTCCTGTCCGTGTCCGCTGCTATCTTCTCTATCGGCTGCCCTGTGTGCTTCGCCAGGATCTGTTGGGTTATCTCACGCAGCTTTACGATCTCTCTTGCCTGTATCTCGATGTCGGTAGCCTGCCCCTGGGCGCCGCCGAGAGGTTGGTGGATCATAACCCTCGAGTAAGGAAGAGCGTATCTCTTGCCCTTCGCGCCCGCCGCCAGGAGGAGCGCGCCCATGCTGGCGGCCATTCCGATACATGTGGTGGCAACATCAGGCTTGATATACTGCATCGTGTCGTATATGGCAAGCCCTGACGTCACTACGCCGCCGGGGCTGTTGATGTAGAGGTTGATGTCCTTGTCGGGGTCCTCCCCCTGAAGAAACAGCATCTGAGCAATGACGAGGTTCGCGACGTCATCGTCTATCGGGCCGCCGATGAAGATGATCCTGTCCTTCAGCAGCCTCGAGTATATGTCGTAAGCCCGCTCCCCACGGTTTGTCTGCTCCACAACGATCGGGACAAGATTCACGATCCACTCCTCCTCCCTTGATCATCATGATCATATGCTGACCTAGCAGAACTCACTCGCCCTTTGCGAGCTGAACCAGGCGGTCTATGGTTTTCTCCCTCACTATTGCGTCTTCTATACTGTGAATACGCCCTGTCTTTGCCAAGAGTTCCCGGACCTCGTCGGCGGTCTTGCCCTGCCTTGAGGCGATCTGGGCGATTCGGGAACTTACTTCGTCGTCGGTGGCGGTAAATCCTTCCGCCTTGCTTATGGCATCGAGCACCAGGTCGGACTTGACCAGTGTCTGCGCCTCATCGCGATAACTCTTCTTGAGCGCCTCCTCGTCCAGGCCGCACGCCTCGAGGTACCCTTCCAGCGTCATCCCCTGCTGCGCGAGGCTCTCCGCGAGGTCGCGGATCATGAAGTCCACCTGTCGATCTACGAGAGGCTCGGGGACGTCCACCTCAGACTCCTGCGTGATTCTGTCCACGACGGCTTTCCTATATTCCGCCTCGGCCCGGCTTTCCGCCGATTTCTGCAGACGCTCGCGGATGTCCCGCCTCATCGCATCGAGGCTATCGTAGCCACCGACCGCCTTCGCAAACTCGTCATTCACCTCGGGCAGCCTCCTTACGCGGATCTCCTTGACCACTACGCGCGCCCGGGCGGGTTTTCCCGCAAGATTCTTCTCGGGATAGGTCTCCGGCACGATGGTTTCGATGACCTTCTCTTCGCCCGCCTTCAGCCCGATGAGGCCCTCGCCCAAGCCGGGAAGATCCTGCTTCGCAGCGGCCTCTATGACGAGACCCTTGCCGCCGCCCCTGACCTCAAGGGGCTTGCCACCTGAGGTGAGCTCAAGGTCCACTGTGACCAGGTCCCCCGCCTGCACGGTGTCGTGATCGGCAAGCTCAGCCGTGGCCCGGTTCCGTCTCAGGCTCTCGATGTAGCGGTCCACGTCGTCGTCGCCGATCTCGGAGGTCGTCTTCTCCACCCTGATCGCGCGGTAATCCGGGAGCTTGACTTCGGGCCTTACGAGCACCTTCGCCTTGAACCTGAGCGGCTTTCCCTCTTCGATCTGCTCTATATCAAAGTTGGGCTCGTCCATCGGGTCGATGCCCGTCTCTTTCACGGCCTCGATGTATCCCTGAGGTACGAGGCGCTTCAGCGCGTCCTCGTAGAGCGCTCCCTTGCCGAGCCTCATCTCAAGGACCTGGCGCGGGACCTTGCCCTTTCGGAAACCGGGCACCGTGACACGCTGAGCGAGCCTGCGATAACTCTCGTCGAGAGCCCGGCTCACCTGGGCCTCGTCCACTTCAATATCCAGATGAGCGAAGTTCCCCTCTATTCTCTCCACCGCAGCCTTCACCATATTCGCCGCCGCGACGCCACGGGGTCTCATCGACCCGGGCAAATGGCAGCCTCCCTCCTCCTGCTTTTCGTCCGCAGAACGATGTTATTCGAATGCCGGCCGCAGCAGCCTTACGCAGGCCGCCCGCCTCACCGGCCGGGACCCCGTCGGGCTTCTTCTTCAGCAAGAGCCCTTGCACTTGCATGACTATTCCACCGCGATCACGGCTCGACACAACGCACAAAAACAATACCTCGGTAGGCGCCGATCCAGCGACTGCCGAGGCAGCGTCGTTCAAACCCTTCGGCCCATCGTATTCTAACATGCACGCAAGACGTTGTAAAGCCGCCTGAGGCGCCCTTCGTCACGCCGCTGCCCGCGCGCCAGGCCATGGTGCGACGCGGCCCGCTGCCGTGTATCGGCTGCTACGGGCGCCCTACCGGCGCAAACACGTCATCTACGGTAATGCGACGGGGTGCGGACCCACCTGGCGATCTCTCTCGAGTCCTCTTCGCGCCAGGAGTCGCCGATCAGCTTGAAATAGCGGCTGGGGCACCTGCTTTTACCGTTGTGGCACGCGTGTCCCGTCAGGAAAAGCGCCCTCCTCGCCCGCGTCACCGCCACGTAGAAGACCCGGCGCTCCTCAGCCTCCCTGCCCTCCCGCATCGCAGGGTACAGGGGGAACTCGTTCTCCGACAGCCCCGCCACGAACACCACATCGAACTCCAGTCCTTTTGCTTGGTGCACCGTGAGCACCCGCACCCGCTCGTCATCCGGATCAAGGCGGTCCACGTTCCTCGCCAGGGCCACGAAACCGAGAATGGACTCAAGGGAGGACAGGGCGTCAATCTGGGGATCATCGCAGTCCTTGAAGACCCGGAGGACCTCCTCCAGATTCTCCATGCGCTGTGCATCTTTGCTGTAGTAGCCTCGCAGGGCCGACTTATCGAGGACCCGCTCCAGCAGGTCGGGCGGCCGGAGCCGTCCCAGGTCTTCGCGCAGCACGCGCACCTCCTCGGCCAGGGGGACGAACGCGGCCGCCGCGTCCCCCACTACGCGCGTCCTTTCGGCAGCCGTCGCGCTCACACGCGGAGCGAGGTGAGACAGGAGGCCGCAAGTTGCCTCGACATCGTCCATCGCCCGATGCGTGGGCCGTGCCGCCAGGTTGAACCTCCGCGCCAGCGCTTCGAGGGAGAAGTCGTCGCCGTCCAGGAACCGCCGGGCGATCTCAAGGGTGTCCACGCACTCGGGGACCGCCACCTGAACCCCGAGCCGCCGCCCGTAGGCAGTCATCATCCGCACGTCGAAGCTCACGTTGTGGCCGGCGAGCAGGCTGCCGGACGCAAACCGGACGAAGTCCTCCAGCACCCGTCGTGGCTCCTCGCCGTTCGTTTCGAGGAACGAGTCGCTTATCCCGTGGATCTTCTCGGACTCTCCCACGCTGACCGTGTTCCGCAGATAACGATGGAGACGCCCGACGGGCCTCCCCCGCTCCAGCCGGACCGCCGCGAGCTCCACGATTTCGTCCATCCCCGGGTTGAGGCCGGTGGTCTCCGTGTCGAAGACCGTAACGGCGCCGTCCTTGAGAGCCTGCAGGAACGCGCCAAAGGGGTCCCCTGTCCTGAGCGTAGACGGCGCGACCATGTCCACGAGCCGCAGCCCCGCCGCCTCGGCCTCCAGAATTCGGGCGATGGTCCGGTCGCCTATCCCGCGCGGCGGCCTCTGAAGAATGCGGCGGAAACTCCGCCCGTCCGCCGGGCTGCACAGAAACCGCAGGTATGCGATGGCGTCCTTGACCTCCTGCCGGCGGAAGAACTCATAGGTCTCCACAGTGAGGTGAGGGATACCTTCCTCCTTAAACACCTCCGAGATGGTGACTCCGCGGGCGTTGGTACGGGTGAGCACGCCTATGCGGCCGTACGGGACGCAGCCCCCGGCCCCGCCCACCACGCCGCGCGCAATCTCGCGGACTTTCCGAGCGATCCACCGGGCTTCGGCCTCGCCGTCGCGTGCGAAGTGGACGGTCGCGGGGTCGCCGGCCTCCGCCGTCCGCGCAGGGCGCGGTGGAGTGCGCCTGCTATACGAAGTCGCTACACACCCCGCCACGGCAACCAGCGTGCGCGTGGCGCGGTGGTTCTCGACGAAGGAGAAGGCCCGGACTCCCTGGAAATCGGCGTGGAACTTGCCGAGGACCTTCGCAGGTGTGGACCCCCTCCACTCGTAGATGGTCTGGTCGAAATCGCCCGCGAGGACGAGGTTCTTGCAGCGCCGGGCCAGCGTCCGCACGATCTCGTACTCGGAGAGGTGCGTGTCCTGCATCTCGTCCACCTGGACCATGGAAAAGCGCTCCTCCCAGCGGCGACGGATATCCGGCGCGAGCGCCAGCATTGCCCGGGTGAAGTAGATGAGATCGCCGAAGTCAAGGGCGTGATGCGACGCAAGCTCTCGCTGGTATGCGATGGCGAGCCTGCGGCTGGTAGAGGGGAGGTGCTCGAAAACCTTATCGCGTACCCTTCTCATCGAAAGCGCCGTGTCCGGCGCCTCGGCCTTGGCCCGCTCGATGATGCTATAGAGATCGGACGCACCGTCGGAGTGGCCGCGCCATGCGAGCGCAGCCTGGGCGGGACCCAGCCTCCCGGCCGCGACGTCCTCGCCCCGTCTCTGGATGGACCTGAGGATCTCAGCGGAGTCCTCGTCATCGAAGATGGTGAAATCCGAAGGAAGCCCGATCTGCTTCGCTTCAACCCGGAGCATCCACGCGCACAGCCCATGAAAGGTGCGGACCACGACCTTCCTCGCCAGGTCGCCGCAATGGACAGCAATGCGCTGCCGTAGCTCCTCCGCGGCGCGGTTCGTGAACGTCAGGCACAGGATGCGCGACGGCCCCACGCCGCGCCGGATCGCCTCGGCCGCCCGCTCCGCCAGCGCGAGGGTCTTGCCCGTCCCGACCGGCGCGTGGAGCACCGCGCAGCCCTCCTGAAACTCAACGAACCTGCGCTGCTCATCGTCGAGCTCGATGTCCCCCGGCCCGCTGCGCCCTGCTGGCGCGGCCGCCGCATACTTCGCCAGACCCCTCCCAGGAGCCCCTCGACCCGCCACCTGTCAGTGCCACCTCCGGCAATGCCCCGGCCGTGCTTGAAGCCGGGGCGCATCCCATCAGCGGGAATTGGCTTTCGTGGATAACTTCGACGGATTCTGGAGCTATCCTTCCATGGCAGGAGGAATCTGCCTATTAAGGAGTGTCGCGAGAGGAATCATCGCCGTCGGCGACATCACCGTCGGCGACATCGCCGTCGGCGCGGTACCACTGGGCGCAGCGTCCCTTGGGTGTTCGCCATGGGCGCACTCGCAGGAGGCGTCATGGTGCAAAGGGTCAGACGGCAGCCGTCCTCCGAACCGCCATAATGGCGAGACCTACACGGCCTGCACTCCGCTTCCCGGGCACAGCGTACGGCATAGTGGGCCGGGGAGGTTCAGCGAGCAAGCAGCCGGTGCTCAGGAACAGACTCTACCTCACAACCATGGAGAACCCCGTCCACAGGAAATAGCCCGCGAGGACCACCAGGAAGAAGCCGCACACGAGCAGCAAGCCGCGGTACACCCGATCGCTCATGAACTGCCTCCCGGCCACTACTGCCAGGGACACCAGGAGGTACCAGGAGAAGTCGGAGCCGATGTGCCCCAGGTAAAACGCTCCCACGAGCCCGGGGCCGCCTCGCAAGGCCAGCGCCACATAAGTAGCCCCCACCGTTGCCCACCACAAAGTCCAATAAGGGTTTGATACCGTGGCAAGGCCACCCGCGACCACAGGCCCAAGCGAGCCCTGCCCGCCCGCGCTTCGTCTGTCGAGCGACGCCTCGTGTGCGCGCAACGATACTCCTCCGCGCCAGGCGTCCCGGATAATACCGCACGCCATCCACAGAAGCATGGCGCTGCCTGCAAGCCCGATGGCCCCAGCCACGTGTTTCCGCGCCAGCACGTCCCCCAGGCCGAAGACGAAACCAGCCACGACCACAAGTTCCAGCGCCGCGTGCCCGGTCACGCAGAGCACCCCTCCTGCGAGACCGCGCCGGGACGTCTCGTTGACGTTCACGATGAGCAGGCTACCAGGCATCATGGCGCCCGACAGCCCAACAAGAAAGGAGCTTATGAAAGTGCTTGCGAAATCCACCGACCGGGTCACCTCGCAACACCAGATCGCCTTCTACTTTCATCACATCGGGGCAAAACCCTGCCGGTAGACGTACCGCCCGCCCGGGGCTTCGTGGTGGCATCGGCGAGGCAGGTGGGCGGTGCGATCTTTCCTGCGAAGAGCGAAGCGGTGGTGGCGCAGGCGGCTCATAGTCAACCCGGGTCGCATCGATTCCTGGCTCGTGGGCCTCTTCGGCATTCTCGCAACGGTCGTCATCGTAGCAGTAGTCGTGCGCTTTATCGGATAGCCACCCGTCGCTGCACTGTACCCTCCTCGACCCTTCGACAATACCTTGAGGCCGCACAGAGTTTTCGGGTCCCACACCGGGGCTACTCTTGCCGTGTACGTAGCCTGGTCGAGGTGGCAAAGCCCAGGCCAGGTATGGTTGACGACGGGAGCTGGCTCCATCCCGCGGTGTCCGACAGTTCCGGCTGTAGAAATCCGCGTCATCCTTACCGCTGGTTCCCCACTTGTTCGTTCGGCACGGGGGCAGGTTTTCGTTCGGCATGCCCGCCGACGAGCCCGGGCCTTACTGATAGAACAGGGGTTCGCGGTCACACTCAGGTGCCCACGATCCCCCCCAAAAAAAGAATGGGGTGGATGATGGGATTCGAACCCACAGCCTCTGGAGCCACAGTCCAGCGCTCTCACCATTGAGCTACATCCACCACGACACATCTGCAGTTTTCCGCGCACCCTATAGCAGTTCGATAGTTGGTGCGCACCCCAAAGCCTGATCCCGTGTTCCGGCTCCGGGACACTGACAGAATACCACATAAACGCGCAAGCGTCAAGACCGCGCTTGCGCCGCGCTTTGGCGCTCTTGCTTCCTGCCGCTTGGCTTGCGCTTGGCGCGCTGAGGTTCGCAAGCGTCCGTGCCGACGTCTTCCGGTTCGGAAACCCCGCTAAAACAGCAGATGTTCTTTCTCGGCCTCGAACAGCTCTTCCGCCATCGCCCGGACTTGTGCCAGGGAACAGACGGCCGCGCTCAAGGCGTCGAGCGTCATGGCATGGATGGCCGCCTCCCGGTCGCGGTCCAGGGCCGCTTTGACCCCCAGTTCGTAGACGGCCACGTTCGACTGCCAGAGCGCAGCAAGTTGCGCCGGCGGCTCGCCGAAGCGGCAGGGATGATGGCCCGTCCGGTGGGCGAGCACCCGCACCTCAACGACGCCATCGCCCGGCGAGTTCTCCATGAGGCCGCGGTTGAGGACGCTTGCGTGGATGACCGCCGGCCTGTTTGACTGGTGTGCCTCGATGACGACCGAGGTGAACTCGTTGCTGCGCTTCAGCTCATACTGCTCCTCCCCCGATGCCAGGCGGGCGATGTGGAGGTCGCTGCCCTTCCTCCATTGCGGCCAATTCCTGGCGTAGAACCCGGAGCCGCCCAGCTAACCGTCGCGTGGCATGCTCGTCCTCCTTACTTCCCCTCTATGCTGGCGAGAAGCTTTCGCGCCTCCTCTTTCGACGCCTCGTCGGAGGCGGGATATTCGGGGTCGTTTGGCAGCGTCAACAGGTAGGCCAGGTGCTCGCGCGCTTTCGCGTAGTTCTTCTTCTTGATGAATGCCTTTGCCGTATCGAGACGCAGCCCGATATCGTCCGGGTTTAGCGAGACGGCTTTCTCGAAGTACTCGATCGCTTTGTTGATGTTGCCGAAGCTGATGACCCCCGGAAGCTCGCGATAAAGGACCCCAAGCACATGGTAGGATGGGGCGTGGCCCGGATCGATCCTGGTCGCCTTCTCGAGCGCGTCACGCATCGGTCCCGCCATGGACAGGCTCTGCAGAATGCCGCGAGTCTCGCCCCAGCGGCCGATGGTAAGACCGTACCAGTACCAGCCGTCAAGGCCGTCGGGGTTTGCCTTCGTGGCCCGCTCAGCGTAGCCCTTTGCCTTCTCGAACAGCGGGAGCTTCTTCTCCTTGGCTGCTACCCCTCCCAGGAACTCGTACGCACGCGCGAGCCGCCACAAGATGTCGTAGCTCTCGGGGAAGGCCGCAAGCCCCTCCTCGAGCACCCTGACCTGCGCCTCCGCCTTGCTCGCATCGGCCCGCCCGCGGTGCAGCTCGTCAGCCTGTGCAACGTAATCCTGGATAGTTGCGGCAAGGGCGCCGCCGCCGACCACTGAGATGCTGCCGGCCGTGAGAGCTATCAGCACCACCACGCAAGCAACCGAACGACGCGCGATACCCCTCACTTCCATCCCTCTCCTCCCCTCTCCTTCCAGCATATGGCCTGGCATAAGAGTTGTTCTATACTCCTGGCGAGCTTCCTCCTTGAGCTTTCCTCATGAGGATCGGTGCCTCCATGCTCCTTCACCTTCACTGACCAGCGGCCAGGCGCTCTCTTCACACCCTGCAGGCACCGCACGGCGCGACCTCGCCGCCCCCGGTGAAGGCAAGGGTGCCAGGATGTCATCCCTTGAGCGCGCCGGCGAGAAGCCCCCGGATAAAGTAGCGCCCCAACAGCACGTAAACCGCGACGGTGGGCAGGGCCGCCAGCACAGACCCCGCCATGGGCAGGTTCCAAGACACGGCCTGCCCGCCCGCCAGGTTCGCGAGGGCCACGGTTATGGGCTGAGAGGTCGGCCGCGCCAGGGTCACGGCGAAGAGGAACTCGTTCCAGACCTGCGTGAACTGCCAGATGGCTACCACGAGGAATGGCGGGCTCGAACGCGGCAGGACGAGCCACCTGGGAAGAAAGCGCGTTCACGCCGCCCCGGGGCTGAATAAGCGAGCGCCAGATGGTGCCGGTGACGCGGGCCGCGACGACGCATGGCCCAGGTCAAGAGGCAGCGCGAACCGCCCCGCAAGTTGCTCGTGATCTGGGTCGTCCTCGCTGTCCGCGTTTGGCTGCTGTGCAGAGACAATGGTTACATGGGGCGCTCTATGGCCCGGTGATCCTCGACGACACCCTCTTGGCAACCGAGATGAACTCGTCCGTGAGCTTCTGGTACTCGGGGTCGTCCTGGCTGACCTCGGCGAGCCTTGACGCGAGGACGCTCAAGCGGTTCTCCAGCAACAACCGCTCGTCGTCGCTCAGCTCACCGGCTCTCGCTTCGCCCTTGTCACCTCTGCCCGCCCCAGCAGACGCCGCGTCCCGTTCACTCCGAGCCCTGAGATAATCCTCATAGCCCCCGAGGTAAACCCTCACCGTCCCGTTCTCGATGGCGAGGATCCTGTTGCACACCCGACCGAGGAGGTACCTGTCGTGCGACACCAGGACGAACGTGCCGTCGTAGTTCTCGAGGGCCTCTTCCACCCGCTCCCGCGATGGAATGTCTAAATAGTTCGTGGGCTCGTCAAGAAGGAGAAGGTTCGCCTTGGAAAGGAGCATCTTCAAGAGAGCGAGCCTCGCCTTCTCCCCCGCGCTCAGTGACCCAACGCGCTTATGGACGGAGTCGCCTGGGAACAGGAAGCATCCGAGCAGCACGCGAAGCTGTTCCCGTTCGCCTCCCGCTGAGAGAGCCTCCTCCAGGACCGTCCTCTCGTCAGCCAGGCTGGCCAGCTCCTGGTCGAAGTATGCGACCCTCACCAAGGGCGAGACCCACATCTCGCCCCCGGAGACGCCTTCATGGCCGGCGATGATCCTCAGGAGCGTCGTCTTGCCGGCACCGTTTGGCCCCACGAGGCCCACCCTGTCGCCCCGCATCACCGCGAAGGACACTGCCGAGAAGACGCAGCGCCCGTCGAAGAACTTGCTGACGTCGCTCGCGGTCACCATGCGCCGGCCCGACTTCCCGTCCGACCTCAACTGAAGCCGGATGGCCGGGTCGGCTTGCGGGCGATCGACCCGCTCCGCCTCCAGGCGCTCGAGCCTCCTGATGGTCGCCTTAGCGCGTCTGGCAAGCTTCTCGGCCCTGTGGCGGTAGAACACGTCGGAGGCCCTGATCTCGGTGTTCTTCCCCGCGTCGCGGTGAGCGCGGCGGAACCACTCCATCTGCCTCGCTATCATCTCCCTGAGTCTCCGGGATTGCTTCGCTTGTTCCAGGTATACGCGCATTTGGCGCTCGAACCGCTCCTCCACGGCCTTTCTATACGCTCTGTAGTTGCCCTGGAACGATTCGGCGCCGCCCGGACCGAGCGCGATGACCCTGGACACGGTCTGGTCCAGGAAGTACCGGTCGTGCGAAACCACGACGACAGTGCCCGGAAACCCCTGAACGTACCTCTCGAGCCATCTCAGACCCCCCTCGTCCAGGTGGTTTGTGGGCTCGTCCAGGAGCAGACAATCCGCATCCTCGAGCCACAGCCTGGCAAGGGCAAGCCGCGTCTTCTCCCCGCCGCTCAGGGTGCTCACCGGCTGTTCCAGGCCATTTTCCGCAAGCTCGAACCGCGACAGCGCCTCCATGACCCTGCCTTCTGCTTCGAAGACCTCTTTCCGAGAGTGGGCGGTGCCGCCCCTTCCACCGACAATGGGGGCGCCAGACAAGGCCTGGACGGCCCCGTCAATGCGATCGGCATGGTCAGCCTGGTCAGTCTGCCCGGCATCAGGGTAGCGATAGCCCAGACCCTGGGCCAGCTCGGAGCCAACAGTCGCTCCGGGGGCGAAGCTCATGTCCTGGGGAAGGTACCCCACCCGCACGCCTTCGCGAAAGAAGACGACCCTGCCCCAGTCAGGCTCGAGAGAGCCTGCGATGATCTTCAAGAGGGTGGTCTTTCCGGCGCCGTTTGCGCCCACAACCGCGACCTTCTCGCGCTCAACCACGCTGAAGGATACGTCCTTCAGGACATCCCTGGGCCCATATGACTTTCCCACGTGTTCAACGGCAAATAGAAGCATGCCCAACCCTCCTCTGGAGCGAACGCCGGGTGAGTCGGAGGGCAGGAGTCAAGCGCGCCGGCCGCCGGCCATGCATGCCCGCGACACCGCGTGGCAGCGCGGCCATGGCTGGGCGATACAGCATGGGATGCCCGGCCCGCCATAGCGCGACAGAATGTGATAAGGTAGATCCAGGGAATAGGGCATCACGTGCTGAGGCGCGCCCCGGATACGAGGTCGTCGGGCGCCGCAACCGGCGCCTCACGGGGAAAGGCGAGCGGTTTCCTGCCCGCAAACACCGGAGACGTATGTGTGCGTATGGAAGGAAAAAGGCAACCCCCGAAAGACCTGCCCCGCAGGCTCCCTGACATTCGCCATGTATTGACGAAGTCTGCAAGTCGTATTCCGCTGGTTGGGGAGTCTACCTGTTCCTCATGGCAGTCTTCCTGGTTGACCTCCGTCACATCGATATGGGGTTCCGCAGATTATACATGGATCGCCATGTGATGGACGGCCTCGGCGGCCTCGCCCAGGGCCTCCGCAAGCGTGGGATGCGCGTGTACGGTCTTGGCGAACTCGCCCACGGTCATCCTCATCCTCACCGCCACCGTGGGTTCGGGAATGAGCTCCGTGGCATGCGGGCCGACGATATGGATCCCAAGAATCCTGTCAGTGCTCGCGTCGGCGATGATCTTGACAAACCCCTCGGCCTCTCCCATGGCAAGAGCCTTGCCGCTCGCCGTGAAGGGGAACTTCCCCACCCTTACGTCGAAGCCCTCCTCCTTGGCCTGCCGTTCGTTCAGCCCGACGCTCGCCACCTCGGGCGACGTGAAGATGGCGCTCGGCACGGCCGCGTACGACATGCGCCTGTCGGCGCCTGCTACGTTGTGGGCGGCGACGATCCCTTGCGCCGACGCTACGTGTGCGAGCATTACCTTGCCCACGACGTCTCCGATGGCGTAGATGCCGGGGACATTCGTCGCCATCTGGTCGTTCACGACGACCTCGCCCCGCTTGCCGATCTCAACTCCCGCATCCTCGAGCCCGATGCCCTCGGAGTTGGCCTTTCGCCCGACCGACAGGAGCACTCGCGACGCCGCGAGGCGCTCGCCGCTGTCGAGGGAGGCCACAGCTCCGTCTCCTTCAACTGCGATGCGCTCGATCTTGGCGCCGGTCCGCACTACGACCCCCCGCTTCTTCAAGGAGGCCGCCACGGCCGCGGCTGAATCGGGGTCCTCCATCGGCAGTATCGTTGGCATTATGTCAACCACCGTCACCCGACTGCCCAGGCTCGAGAAAATGAACGCAAACTCGCACCCGATGACGCCGCCACCCACAATGAGCAGGCTCTCGGGCACATCCTGAAAGTCGAGGGCCTCATCGCTGGTGATGACGGTTCGGCCGTCGTACCCAAACGACGGGAAGAGCACAGGCTTCGAACCCGTTGCGATGATTATGTCGCGTGCCTTCACCTCGGCCGGCCCGTGCTTCGCCTCGACCTCGACCCGTCCGGGGCCGGCTATCCTGCCGACGCCCGCTATCACGGTGACCTTGTTCTTCTTCAGGAGAAAGCCTATTCCAGCCCGGAGCCTCGCTACCACCTGGTTTTTCCGCGCCACCATCTTGTCGAAGCGCGCCCGGACCTCGCCATCGCCGCCGACCTCCACGCCGAACTCGGCAAGGCGTCTCGCCATCTCGAAGGCCTGTGTGCTCGCGACAAACGCCTTTGTGGGGATGCAGCCCCTGTTCAGGCACGTCCCGCCAAGCTGGTCCTTTTCAATAAGGCACACCGAGCGCCCGAGCTGCGCTGCCCTGATGGCTGCGACATACCCGCCCGGCCCTCCTCCTACCACTGCCACATCGAATTCCATCAACCCGTAACACCTCTTCCTCGACACCGATTTTCCCCGCTGCGCCTGTGCCCTACGGCTGCGACGAGTATACCCGCGGCACGCGCTTGCTTATGGCGCACACCACTTCGTAGCTTATCGTTCCCAGTTTGTCGGCGACCTCTTCAGCAGAGATCTCCTGGTCCCCCTGTCTACCTATGAGGACCGCCTCATCACCCACCTCGACCTCAAGGTTCCCGGCGTCCACCATGCACTGGTCCATGCAGATCCGTCCGACGATGGGGAGCCTCCTCCCTCTTATCAGCACCTCGCCCCCGTTGGATAGGCCCCGCGAAAGGCCATCAGCGTATCCCACGGGAAGTGTGGCGATCACTGTATCCTCCCTGGTTACGTACGTAGATCCGTAACTCACCGGAGTGCCCGCAGGTACCCTCTTCACGAAGCTCACCCGCGTCTTCAGCGATAGGGCGGGGCGTATGTCCATCTCCCTCTTCACCTTTTGGAACCTCTCAGTGTTGAACGGCGACAGGCCGTACATCAGGATCCCCGGCCTGACAAGGTCCAGTCGGGCCTCGGGCATGTCCACGCAAGCCGCGCTGTTTGCCGCGTGGCGAAACTGGATCTGCACTCCCATAGTGCGCAGAGCCTCGATCACTTCCATGAACCTGGATAGCTGCTCGCGGGCGAACGACTTGTCGTCTGCGTCGGCGGTGGCGAAGTGGGTGTATATGCCCTCAATCTCGACGTTTGGGAGCATGGCGACACGGCGCACGAAGCTTGCCGCCTGTCGCGGCGAGACACCGATGCGCCCCATCCCTGTGTCCACCTTGATGTGGCACTTGCCCTTCTTGCCCTCCTGTGTTGCAGCCACGGACAACGCCTCAGCAAACTCGTATGTACTCACGGTGCAGGACAGGCTGTAGCGTAGAGCGCGCCGTGCCTGGCTCGGGAAGAGCTGCCCGAAAACGAGAATCGGGGCGATGATGCCGCTTTTTCGTAGCACGACTCCCTCCTCCACAAGGGCGACCCCGAGCCACGTGGCGCCGCTCGTGAGAGCGGTGGTCGCCACCTGGACGGCCCCATGGCCGTAGGCGTCGGCTTTCACCACCGCCATGATCTCCGGCCCCGGCCCGACCCTCCGTCGGATCGCCGCTATGTTGCGGCCTATGCTCGCCAGGTCTACTTCAGCTACGGTGGGCCTGTCTTGCTGGCCCTCCCACATCCGTCTCCCCCCTCTCGCCTGCCAGGCCCTTGAGGCCTGCCAGTCTGACCAGCGCCTCGGGCACGCATTCCAGGATGTCTCCGGCGATCATGCCCATCTCGCCGCGCCTTGCCGCGGCGATGTCGCCCGCAAGCCCGTGCACGTATGTCCCCAGTACGGCCGCCTCCAAGGCGCTGACCCCTTGCGCGAGAAGACCCGCGATAAGACCCGTGAGCACGTCTCCGCTTCCTGCCGTAGCCATACCGGAATTCCCGGTCGGGTTTATGTACGCCTCTCCCGAAGGGTCGGCGATTATGGTCCGCGCGCCCTTCAGCACGACGACCTTGCCCCACTGGGCCGCGGCCTTCATCGCAACCGACAGGCGATCCCGCTTGACCTCGTGCACAGAGAGCCCCGTAAGCCTGGCCATCTCGCCCGGATGCGGCGTGAGCACGATGGGGGCTTTGGACGTCCTCAATGTTCCCGGGTCCTGCGCTATCGCGTTGAGCCCGTCGGCGTCGATGACCGCCGGCACCGAGGTCGTCATCACTATGTTCCGCACGAGCTGCGCGGTCTCGCTGTGCATGGAGAGGCCTGGGCCTATGGCGAGCGCTTCCGCCCCTCGCAGGATGCCGTCGAGGAGCGCCTGAGCCTGCAGAGACACGCTCCCGGATTCGGTCTCGGGCAGCGCCCGGGTGATAACCTCAGTAAGCCTCGAGTGCATGATGTCCTGGAGGCTCTTCGGCACCGCCAGCGTCACAAGGCCGGCACCCGACCGGAGGGCTGCCAGGCTGGCAAGGGCCGCCGCTCCCGCCATGCCCTGCGAGCCGGCTACCACGAGCACCCTGCCGAACGTCCCCTTGTGAGAATCAGGGTCACGCGCGGGAAGGTGGCGCCTGATCTCCTCGGCTATAGAAAGGTTGAGCTTGAGCCGCTCATCCGTGAGATGCGCCCGGGGGATGCCGATGTCAGCAACAACCAGCTCTCCGGCGCAAGCTGCGCCAGGATAGAGAAGGAGCCCGACTTTGGGAAGACCGAAGGTCACAGTATACCTTGCCCTGACGCAGCTGGCGGAGATCTTACCTGTACTTGCATCGACGCCGGACGGCACGTCCACCGCCACCACCGGCCGCCCGGACTCATTAATCGCGTCTATTATCTGGGCGGCATATCCGCCGACCTCGCCCTTGAACCCGGTCCCGAAGATCGCGTCCACAACCACATCCGACACGGATACGGCGACCCTTGCCCTGTGGATGTCCTCCGGGCCGATTTCCTCCACATCCACGCCCATACGCATCAGAATATCGAGGTTAACTCTGGCGTCGCCGCGCACCTCGTCGGTTTTGCCGATGAGAAAGGTCTTGACCCTGACCTGAGAGTTCACGAGATGGCGCGCCGCGACGAACCCGTCTCCGCCGTTGTTCCCCTTGCCGGCGAAGATGCACACACGGCGCCCGGCCATGCCCTCGAGAAGCCGCTTCACGGTATCGGCCACGGCCCTCCCGGCGTTCTCCATGAGAACCACGCCGGGGATGCCCGCCTCATCGATGGCCTTTCTATCGATCTCGCGCATCTCGTCAGACGTCACGACCTTCAACATCTCCACCTCCGATGGCGACGGCAAAAGCTATGGCGATGTCGCGAGTGTGCGCGATGCTGACCTCAACCCGGACAACACCGCGCTGCGCGGCCACGTCGGCCGCCCGCCCGGTCAGGCGCGCGTACGGCTTCCCGCAAGGCCCCTCCGCGATCTCGATCTCGCTCCACCCGAAGCCGCGTATCCCGGTGCCCAGGGCCTTCGCCACGGCCTCCTTGGCCGCAAACCGCCCGGCAAGCCTGTCATAGCGGCCTCCTGCGGAGGACTTGATCTCCTCGGACGTGAACACCCGCCCGTCGAGCCTGTCGCCCTTGCGCTCCATGAGCTCGCGGATGCGGGCCACCTCAACGATGTCCACGCCCACACCCACCACGCCCGTTGGACCCACCTCACTCAACAGTAACGCTCTTCGCGAGATTCCTGGGTTTATCCACATCACAACCCCGGGCCACCGCTGCGTAGTAGGCAAACAACTGCAGCGGGATCACGGCCAGCACCGGCGCCAGGTAGGGGCTAGTCCGCGGGATATAGATCACGTGGTCCACAGACTTGCGGATCTCCTCATCGCCGTCGAGGGCCAGGGCGACGACGGTGGCGTCGCGCGCCTTTACTTCTTTGATGTTGCTCAGCATCTTCTCATACACGTCGCCCTGGGTCGCCAGGGCGATGACCGGCACGCCCTTCACCACCAGGGCAAGTGTGCCATGCTTCAGTTCCCCTGCCGGATATGCCTGGGCGTTGATGTATGAGATCTCCTTGAGCTTGAGGCTCCCCTCCATGGAGACCGCGTAGTCCAACCCCCTGCCGATGAAGAACATCTGCTCCGCCCGGTGCAATTCCTGGGCAAGGTCCCGCACGACACTGTCCTGGCCAAGCAGGACCTCCTCGGCATACATGGGAAGCTTCTCCATCTCGCGCACGATCTCCTGCTCCTCTTCGAGATCAATCGTGCCGCAGCGTCTTCCCAGCCCCACCGCAATAAGGGCGAGCGCCACGAGCTGCGTGATGTATGCTTTCGTGGACGCCACGGCGATCTCCGGTCCCGCCCAGGTGTAGAGCACGTCGTCGGCCTCCCGCGCCACTGAGCTTCCCACGACGTTCG
The DNA here is from genome assembly GCA_012516125.1 of Bacillota bacterium. Classification (GTDB taxonomy): domain Bacteria; phylum Bacillota; class SHA-98; order UBA4971; family UBA4971; genus UBA6256. Next base: position 89,838 of record JAAYXB010000090.1, read on the forward strand.
TTATGGCGACTACGCGCGAATCCCGCTTCTTCGCCTCCCTGAGCGCTGCCAGAGTGTCGGCTGTTTCCCCCGACTGGCTCACCACTATCGTAAGCGTCTTCGGGGAAACCATCGGATCCCTGTAGCGGAACTCGCTCGCAACGTCAACCTCCACGGGTATCCGTACCAAGCGCTCGATGAGCTTCTTGCCCACAAGGCCAGCATGGTAGGCGGTGCCGCACGCAACTATGAAGATCTTGTCGATGTTGTCGAGGTCGGCGGCGGTGATGGGCACCTCGTGCAGGGTGACCGTTTTGGCGTCTCTGTCGATCCGCCCGGTGAGCGTGTCCCGGATGGCCCTCGGTTGCTCGTGGATCTCCTTGAGCATGAAGTGATCGTATCCGCCCTTCTCGGCCATCACAGGGTCCCACCTGACGTGGACCAACTCTTTTTGCACCGCCCGCCCCTCGAGGTCCTGCACCGTCACGCTATCCCGGGTGAGGATCGCTACCTCCCCGTCCTCCATGACGAAGATCTCCCTCGTCGCCGCCATGACCGCAGGGATATCGGATGCGAGGAAATTCTCGCCTTTCCCAAGGCCGATGATGAGTGGGCTGTCCTTGCGGGCCGCAACGATCCTGTCAGGATCGCGCCGAGATATCACGGCTATGGCAAACGACCCGCGTGCCCGGGACAGAGCCTGCCGCACTGCGCCAGCCAGGTCTCCGTTGTAGTACTCTTCGATGAGGTGCGGAAGCACCTCGGTATCGGTCTCCGACTTGAACACGTGGCCCCTCGCCTCGAGCCAGTCCCGCAGGGCAAGGTAGTTCTCGATGATACCGTTGTGGACCACGGCAAGCTGCCCCTTGCAGTCGCTGTGCGGGTGGGCGTTCACGTCGGACGGCCTGCCGTGGGTTGCCCAGCGCGTGTGTCCGATCCCAACGCACCCGGCAGGGGCCTCGCCGTTGAGCTGGGCCTCCAGCTTCGCCAACCTGCCTTCGGTCTTCCTGACCTCGATTGACCCGTTTCCCAGGACCGCGATCCCGGCCGAATCGTATCCCCGATACTCCAGCTTCTTCAAATTGTCAAGGAGGATAGGGGTCGCCTGGCGCGGCCCGATGTAGCCGACTATTCCACACATGGTCCTGCTCCTTTCAGATGACCTGCCGCACGAAACGGGCAGCCTCTCGAAACTCAGCCGAGAGCCTCACTTATCGCCCTGGCAACATCCTCGACGACCTCTTCCACACGCGCACGATCTGGTCCCTCTCCGAGCACCCTGACGAGCGGTTCTGTGCCGGACGGGCGAACGAATATCCTCCCGTCAGGACCCAGGCGCTCGGCAGCGCGGGCAATGGCATCATCGATGATCCGGTTGCCTGCCAAGCCGTTCTTGTTGCGAATCCTTACGTTCACAAGGACCTGCGGGAAGGTTTGCATCCAGGAGGCCAGCTCAGAAAGACGTTGCCCGGTCTTGCGGACCACCGAGAGGAGTGCGAGCGCCGTAATGGCCCCGTCCCCCGTTGTGCTGCGGTCGAGGAAGATGATGTGGCCGGACTGCTCTCCGCCCAGCATGATGCCTTTCTTACGCATCTCCTCGAGGACGTAGCGGTCGCCCGCCTTTGTGAGGACCACAGACCCGCCCTCACGCTCGAAGGCCTTCACAAGTCCGAGGTTGCTGTACACTGTAGCCACGATGGACCTGTGCGGCAGCTTTCCCTGGCGCAGGAGATGCAGTCCGCATATGGCCATGATGTGGTCGCCGTCCACCACCTGGCCCCTCTCGTCGACGGCGATAAGCCTGTCGGCGTCGCCGTCGTGCGCAAGGCCGATATCGGCCCTCGCCTCCAGCACGGCCCGGCACACGGCCTCAGGGTGAGTGGAACCGCAACCCACGTTTATGTTCGTGCCGTCAGGCGCGTCGCTTATGGCAACAACGTCGGCCCCGAGTTCCCTCAGCAACCTCGGGGTGCAGGCAAATGCCGCGCCGTTCGCGCAATCCACCACGATCCGCAGGCCCTCCAGAGTAACGTCGCAGGTTCCCTTCACGAACTCGACGTATCTATCCTGTGCGTCCGTAACGTCCACAGCCCTCCCCACGCTGCACCCCATGGGCCTCGGCAGACCATCCTCCACCTCGAGCCGCATGTTGCCCGCGCCGTCGAGGACGTGCCTTTCGATCTCCTCCTCTTCCTCGTCGGACAGCTTGAAGCCGTCACGAGAGAAGAACTTGATGCCATTGTATTCGACGGGGTTGTGGGAAGCGGAGATGACAGCCCCTGCATCGGCGCCGAGGTCACGCACAAGATAAGCCACGCCCGGCGTGGGCACCACCCCCACGCGGAGAACACGTGCCCCGGCGGACATCATGCCCGCCGCCAGGGCCGCCTCAAGCATGTCCCCGGAAAGCCTGGTATCCCGCCCGATAACGATCGCAGGCGCGCCGTTTTTCGCGCCCCGCTTTGCGGCGACGACCGCTGCGCCCGCCCGCCCGAGCCTGAAGGCCAGCTCAGGAGAAAGCGCACCGTTGGCTACCTCCCGCACCCCGTCCGTGCCGAAAAGTTTTCCCATCCGCCATGTCCTCCCGGTCTCTCGTTACTCGTTAATGGAAACTCTCGATGTTTTTGAGATTAGGCCGTGTTCGCACCTCGCCGGACGCAGGTTCAGGGGCACGAGCAGCACCAGCGCCTGCGCCCGCACCAGCACCCCGCCCAGGAGGACCGCTGGCGCCCTGGCCGGACGATGGGCCAGGGCCGGCGCCCCCGCTCCCGGGTGTTGCGGGCGCGGGCTGGGCTTTCACCTGAACCGGAACAGTGACACGAACCGACGCGGGATACACGCTCACGCCTTCTACCGGGCTCCCGCTGCCATCAACGGGGATCACTGCGACATCCCGCGAAACCCCTGCCGCAATCCCGGAAATATCTATCTGCGCGAGCGCGTTCCTCACCGCCTCCACCCTGCTCCTCGGCCCTGCTATCGTCACGGACTTCGGCGTGGAGCTGGGCTGAAGGGGAACGTAGCCGTCGCTGGGAAAGCCCACAAGCGCCACGGCCACAGGCATGTCCTGTCCGATGACCGCCTCCACAGTCACGCTGGTGCTCGCGGGCATTACCTCGATGACGTTCACACCTTCGGGCGCAGATGCCTGCACCCTCACTCCGTGCTCGCCTTCTCCACGCCCCGCCACAGAAACGAAAGCCCTCACCTTGGATCCATCCAGGGGTTCCACCACCTGCCTGGGCCCGCGGACACGGAGTTCCACGTCTTTGGGCTTCGCCGTAACTATGAGGTTTGAGGCTACCCCGCGGACCTCGAGGCCCACGGTGACGATCTTCTCCACCGTGTCCCCCTGGGTTCGCCTGATGTCGGCCCCCGCCACAAACCATATAACAATAGCGAGGAGCAGCGCTGCTATTCGGAGGTGCAGGTCACGCGTTACCGGCAGCCTCATGTCGCATGCCCCCTCAGCCACCCCGGGATGCCCTGCCGAGTACGGCCAGGCTCCAGCAATTCCCCAAGCTTATCTCTCAGGGCGCCTTCATCAAGGTAGCGTGTGAGCTTGCCGTTGAACGCCAGGGAGATGACCCCAGTCTCCTCCGAAACGACCACGACTGCTGCGTCGGACTGTTCCGTGAGGCCCAGTGCAGCCCTGTGCCTCGTCCCAAGCCTTTTGCTTACGGCCGGGTTTTCTGTGAGCGGCAGGTAACAGCCTGCCGCCACTATCCTGTTCCCTTTGATGATGGCTGCGCCGTCGTGGAGAGGAGTATTCGGTGTGAATATGTTGACGAGTAGCTCCGCGGAGACCACGGCGTCGATCTTCGTCCCGGTCTCCATGAGCTCTGCGACGCCGGTCTCGCGTTCGATCACGATGAGCGCCCCGACTTTTTCACGGGCCATCATCGCCGCAGCCCGCGCCACGTCGGAGATCAGCTTCGCTGCATCCTCCTTCCCGAGAAACCCGAGAGGGCCCGCGAAAAGGCCACCGCGCCCGATCTGCTCGAGCGCCCTCCGCATCTCCGGCATGAAGACGATGGGCAGGGCCACAAACAGCATGGTGATGGTCTTCTGCAACAACCAATATACGGTCCGCAAGCCGAGGAGGTTACTGAGCATGGTGGCGACAAACAGAATGGCGATGCCCTTCAGCAGAGACACCGCCCTTGTTCCCCGGATGATCACAAGTATCTTATAAATGACGTACGCTACGATGAGGATATCAGCGACCGCGCTGACAGCCTGCCTGGCGTTTATCTTGGCAAGGTCCTCAACGAACCTTGCCAGGCTGATGTCGAACGGCATGGGCCTCCCCCTCGGCTCCGGTCCTGCTTGCAGCCTCCGCCACAACTATATACTATACGTTTGTACGCACTCGCGCAAGGCTCGGCGGCTGGTATTGCATGGTACCGGCGAGGAGGAGCCCCGCCGCGTCGCCGCTCGGGGTCGGGGTCGGGCGACGCGGCGGGGGCGCAGGGGCACAGGGGTGCGGGGGCACAGGAGCCCAGGAGCCCTGCGCTACGCCCCGAACTTGGCCAGCTTGAGGGCGTGCGCCATGGCAAGGGGCAACGCGCCGAGGGACGGGAACCTGCCGAGCGAGCCGCCCGCGCACGCTGTCTCGCCGAACTCCGAGACCCGGTCGGGCCTCACCCACTTCGACGAAATAAGGAAGGGCACCGGATGCCAGCTATGGGCTTTGAGGGTGGCCGGCGTGGAGTGGTCCCCTGTCACCACCAGGACGTCGGGCGCAAGCTCCAGAATAGCGGGGATCTGCCGGTCAAACTCCTCGAGCACCTCGACCTTGCGAGCGAAGTTGCCGTCCTCCCCAGCGCTATCGGTGTCTTTGACGTGCAGGTAGAAGAAGTCGAACTTTCCGAAGTTCTCGCGGAGAGTCTTTACCTCGTCCTCGACGGTCGCCCCCGTCTCGAGGACCTCCATCCCCACCAGCCTCGCCACGCCGCGATACATCGGGTAGGTTGCGATGGCTGCCGGGGTAAGCTTGAAGGTCTCCGACATGGTCGGTATGTCAGGGTGTTTCGCGAAGCCCCGGAGCAAGACCATGTTCGCAGGGTGCTGGTCGCGCAGCGCAACGCGCGCTCTGTCGAGCCACTCGTTGATGACCGCCGCGGTGCGCTCCGCCTCGGGAGCGCGGGGCACTGCGGGCTTTGGTCTTTCGCCCACATGCTGTGGGTCGGTGTCCTCTATGTCCCCGGATAGCCCCTCTCCCCGGAACACCGCCACGAACCGGTGCAGCTTGCCGGGCTCGAGGATGACCTCGGCGCCCTCAACCCGGATCTCGCGGAGCATCTCGACAAGCTCGCGGTTCTTCTCAGTGGGAATCCTCCCTGCGCGCCTGTCGGTGATGACACCGGACTCATCCACGGTGCAAAAGTTGCCACGGGCGGCCACGTCGGTCCGCTCGAGCTCCACCCCCACCCCGAGGGCCTCAAGCACGCCCCTGCCTATCTCGTATTTTAGAGGATCGTACCCGAACAGGGCAAGGTGGGACGGGCCGCTGCCGGGCGTGATCCCGATTCCCACCGGCTCCACCAGGCCGCAACTGGACTTCGCCGCGAGGGCATCGAGGTTCGGCGTGCGTGCCGACTCCAGGGCGGTTCGCCCGGTATCGGGATGGGGAAGGCCGCCGAGGCCGTCCACTATCGCCATGACGATCTTGGAATCAGTCTTCTGCGCCAGACTCTTGATGACTTCGATGTGTACCATCTCACGATCTCTCCTTCCGCAGGGGTCTAACAACTACGTGCCAATCTACGCGTGATTCTATACGCGTCGCGCTTTTCCTCCTCAGAGTGCAGGGACATACTAAGTAAGGGTGCGTTGGTCTTTGTCCCTTTTCCAGTAGTTGCCGAGTTGTGTCGGTGTTGCACTCTCTCTTTGAGTCACCGGCAACCCCTCCCAAGAATCGGGGACATTTCTGCACCTCCACTTAGCTTTGCACCGAAGGCCGGGGTAGCGCCGGGGCCGGTCGCTCCCGGCGCGCCAGTTTACCCGGCGGGGGCGAGGCGCGGAGTTTGCGCGAAGGGCACGGCCAGCACAATCAACGTGGGCAGCACGCTCAGCGCGTTAGACACTGTCCGCAAGATGGACCCGGCAGGACGGGCGGGCGGCGTCCAGGCGCCTGGTGGCGGTCCATCGTGTTCGCGGCTGTTGCCACCATCCTGGTGGCCTTCGCGCTCGTCCGCGTGTTCCCGGTGCCAGGGAAGCAAGTCGGCAGCGTGTTCTACGACATTCGGGGTGAGGCCATCACGTCGACCGTTGCAGGCAACCGCATCGAGGTGCCGCTCTCGGCCATCGCACCTCGACTGCGCCAGGCGGTCATCGCCGTGGAGGACGAACGCTTCTACAGGCACCCTGGCATCGACCCCATCGGCATCGCGCGGGCGCTCGTGCGGAACATCCGGGCGGGACGCATCGTGGAAGGCGGCAGCACCATAACCCAGCAGCTTGCCAAGAACATGTTCCTGCCGCCGGAGCGGACCATCGGGCGGAAGGTGGCGGAACTTTTCCTGACGTTTTATCTCGAGCTGAAATTCTCCAAGGACGAGATCCTTGAGCGCTACCTCAACCTCATATACCTCGGACACGGAGCGTACGGGGTCGAAGCCGGGGCGCGGCTGTACTTCGGCAAAAGCGCTCGAGACGTCTCGCTCGGGGAGGCCGCGATGCTCGCGGGCCTCACCAGGGGGCCGTTCTATTACTCGCCCTACCGGGACATGCAGGCCGCTGTAGATAGACGCAGGGTCGTGCTGGACAGAATGGTCTCGGCCGGGTACATCACGTGGGCCGAGGCTCGGGCGGCGGCGCGAGAGCCGCTGAGGCTCGCGGGGCTCGGCACCCGCGAGATCAGGGCCGCACCCTACTTCGTGGACTACGTCATGGAGGAGGTCCTCCGTCGCCTTGGCGATGGCGGGAACCTCCTGTACTCGGGCGGCCTGAAGGTGTACACCACCCTCGATATGTCCATGCAGAGGGCTGCAGAGAAGGCGTTCGGAGCAGGGCTCGACGCGCTCACCCCGGAAACGCCCGTCGGACCGGTCGTTCAGCCTCAGGGAGCGTTTGTCGCTATCGACCCGGCGAACGGCCACGTGCGCGCACTCATCGGGGGGAGAAGCTTTCATGAGACCCAGTTCAACCGGGCGACCCAGGCAAGGAGACAGCCCGGCTCAGCATTCAAGCCCTTCTTCTACGCGGCAGCGCTGGACAGCGGCTTCACAGCGGCAACCACGCTCGCCTGCGAGCCCTTGACCTTCTGGTCGGCGGGGATGCCCTATGCACCCACGGATTACGGCCGGTTCGAGTATCACTTTCGTATGCTCACGCTACGGGAGGCCCTCGTGGTCTCGTGCAACGTGGTCTCGGTCCACCTCGCGAGCATCATCGGCCCTGAGAAGGGCGCCGAGTACGCGAGGCGACTCGGCATCGAGAGCCCTCTTCGGCCCCACCTCTCGCTCGTCCTCGGGACGTCCGAAGTCACGCCGCTCGAGATGGCCGCGGCGTTCGCACCGTTCGCCAACGGAGGCAAGCGCGTCGAGCCCATGTTCATCGTGTCGGTCAAGGACAGGCGCGGCCGCGAGCTTCTCCAAAACCGACCCCGCGTAAGGCAGGTGCTGGACCCGAGGACCGCCTTCATCGTAACCGACATCCTCAAGCAGGTTATAAGCAAGTGGGGGACAGCTGCGAGCATCGCGGACGAGGTTACCCGACCAGCTGCGGGCAAGACGGGGTCCACTCAGAACTACACCGACGCATGGTTCGTAGGATACACCCCCGACCTGGTGTGCTCCGCGTACGTAGGGTACGACGACCCCGCCACCCCTCTCGGGAGGTCGGGCGGGGCCGCCGCCGCACCCATCTGGGCCGATTTCATGAGGGAGGCGCTGGCTGACAGGCCTCCCGCCACGTTTCGGCGGCCACCGGGGATAGTGTCACGGGAGATCTGTCATGAAACCGGGTGCCTTGCCACGCCGGCGTGCCCCAACACGCGGTGGGAGATATTCAAGGCGGAGGCCGTGCCCACTGAGACCTGCCCGTGGCACGGCGCCGCGCCGGTTGCGGGCGGGCATCTCCAGGGCCCGTGAGCGTGCCGCCATGCAGAGGCCAACAGGGTGTATGTACCGCGCGATCAGCGGCAACCTGGAGCCTGCCAACAGGCCAGAACAGACCCATCAGATCGCCCTGGCTTGCCACACACAAGGTCCGGACGCACCTGCGCAGGCAGTACGCCGGCGTGCCCGTCCCAACACTCGCCGGGACCCACGTTGCCTTTGCTCCCGGAGGACGGTTCGTTAGCTCCTGCCGGTTTTTCAGCAGCCGCTCGGCTGCCGGCGTCGCGCTCCTGGACAGCGCTCCACGCGGGGCGCTCTTCGCCTGAGCCAGGCCCGCAGTGCAAGTGGCCGGGCTCTCACACTCCTTGTGAAAGCACCGGCACCTTCTCCCAACGTCGAGAGCATTTCTGCACCCTCACTTGGGGTTTTCGGCGTCCGGTGCCGCACCACGCACAACGCCAGCCACCCGTCCGCACTGGGCGAATGCCCGTCAGACGAGCGCCGCGCTGAAGCGCCTAACCCAGCACGAATCGGGAGATGGCCTCCGCCACGCCGTCGCCGCTCTCGCCTTCCGCAACGTAGTCCGCAGCCTTTTTGACCTCATCGGCGGCGTTCCTGACCGCGACCCCAATCCAGGCGTACTCGAGCATCGATATGTCGTTCTCGCTGTCGCCCAAGGCCATTACCTCGTTCCGAGAAACGCCGAGGTGCCGGGCGAGGATGGCGAGAGCCGACCCCTTGGACACCTCGGCAGCGGTGAACTCGACGTAGCGCGGCATCGAGCGGACCACATGAAGGCGATCGCCGAAACGCGCTTTGAACTCGGGCAGGCGTCGGTCCACGTCCTCCTTCGACGCGATTATGAGGAGCTTCGTGGGGGCGCGATTCACGAAGGCGTCGAGGTCGCCGACGGCCACGGCCTCGACCTTCGCATGAGCCATGTACGAGAGCGCCTCTTCGTCGTAACGCTCGACGTACAGGGTATCATCCATATACACGTTGAGGTGAAGGCCCTCCTGCTGTGCGTAGGCCACGACCTCCCTTGCCTGCTCCAGGGACACGGGCCTGTGGCTTATGACTTCGTGCGTCTTTGCCGTCTTGATGAGCGCGCCATCGTACGTAATGAGAGGCGCATCGATCCCGAGTTCCTCCGCGAAGGGAGCCGTGGCCCGGAACATCCGCCCGCTTGCAAGGGTGACTATGCAGCCTGCCTCGGCGGCCGCCCGTATGGCAGCCCTGGTACGGTCCCCGATCTTAAGGTCGCTTCCTATGAGGGTGAAATCAACGTCGATCGCGACAAGCCTTATTCCGATTTCGACCACCCCGCCTGGGGCGAGCGGCCAGGTTGCGGCCCCGCCCCTGGTCCATTACCTGATTCGTCTTCTGTGCGTCTTCTATTCCTCAGATCGGTCGCGCACCAGGAAGCTCAGGACGCTGCTACCGATGGAAAGCAAGATCGAGGCCAGGACTGCGGGCCAGAAGCCGGCTATGTAAAAGCCCCCCACCAGGCTCGCAACGAGCCACAGCATGAGCCCGTTGATGACGAATGTGAAAAGCCCGAGCGTGAGCACCTGGATCGGCAGCGACAGGATGATGAGGACCGGCCGTATCAGGGCGTTTACAATCCCGAGCACGAACGCGGCGACGAGCGCCGGCAGAACGCCACTCACCTGGACGGCCGGCCCCATGACGTATGGAATCAGCAGCAGTATGACTGCGTTTATGAGGCATCTCACAAGAAAGCCCTTCGCGGGCATGGCTCTCATCCTCCTTCCGGCGTGCACCACAAGCGGGTTGCCCGAAAGCGGAACCGCAAACAGGGTCCGCATTCCGTCTCGTACCGCCGACACTGCATTCCGCACTGATCTCGCAACTCACACCTAGACGAGCCGAACCGCTATTTCAGTTCCGCTGGACCCCTCAGACACCTCGACCAGTGTGAACCTCCCCTGGTACCTCAAGGTCCTAACAATCCTGGCGAGGGCGAAGAGCCATGAGGGACCGAATTCGATGGAAAACCGTTCCCTCTTTTGGCCATGTTCCAGAGTCGGGCCTGACGTATCAGCGCACAAGTCCTGGCCGTACGACCAATGGCCGCCCTCGGCTGCGGCACCGCGCAGGGAGCGCCCGCCCTTCCCCAAGTCCACCCGTGCTTTCTGGGAGAGGGCAGGGCACAGGAAGAAGAGCACCGACATAAGGTAGCCCGCCGACTCCAGCAGGTCCTCGAGCACGAAGAGCGGGAAGACGATAGGGATGGTCCCACGCCACCCGGGGAACCGCAGGGTCACCAGCAGGAAAAACGACGGGAGGCGGCACCCGGCGGCGCTCAGCCCCACCCTGCGCAACCCCGCTCGGCCCTCCTGCGGGGTGACCTCATAAACGCGGGTTGCCCCGCCATCCTTCACGTGTGGTTCAGAGTTACTCGACATAGACCTCTACCTTCGTCTCGTCGCTATCGATGTCCACGATCTTGCCCATCGTGGCATCGGTGATACTAGCGAGGATCTCATCCAGGTCGATATCCTGTTCCTTGATCTCATCGGCCACATTCTTTGGTATGAACTTCATCGCCACCTTCGCAAGGGCGAGCGGGATGTTGACGTTCACCTTGGTGTTGTCCCCGGCATCAAACACGCGCACCCGCAGCATCTTCGCGGGCCTGCCCGCGCCCACCCCGCCGGCCTGCCCGGACGTCGAGCTTTCCAGGGCCTCGAGGAGCTTGAGCCCCTCGTCCACGGAGATCTTCCCTTCTCGAACCATCGTCAGTATCTGTCTCTTCTCATCGATCACCGTGATCGTCCTCCTCAACCTCTAGAATGGCTCCGGCTACCATCCGACGATCAGCCTTGCGACTCCGACTCGGGCAGACCCGGCGTACCGGGCGCGTCGGGCGCACCCGGCGCGTCAGGCGTATCCGGAGGTGCGGCCTGCCCCGCGCCATCGGCGTCGGTGCCTGCTTTGACTACGCTTATGGAGCCGTTTGACGTCTCTGCCTTGATCCGCAACCTGTTGGCCTTCGCCTCGTATCTGGCGGTCGAGGCCACGATCTCCTTGTGCCCCATGGACCTTGTGTTCACCTGGTATACGAGGTTCGGCAGATCGACGTGAATACCTCCGTGTGATGTCTCAGCTTCTATAGAATAGCCGACATCGCCAGATGCGGCAAGCTGAACCTCTATGGACCCGTTGGACGTCTCAAGCTCATAAACGGCGTCGCCCGCGGGACTGGCCGGAGCCACGAATATACTCCCGTTCGAGGTCTCTGCGACGAGCTTTTTCGCGGCTCCCCTGCACCGGATGCGACCGTTGGACGTCTCGAGCTCAGCGATGGCCGCGCTGGCACCGTCAAGATCGATTCGACCGTTGGACGTCTCCACGTCGATGGTCCCGCACTCCAGCGCGCCGACCTCAACCTTCCCATTGGACGTCTCAAGCTTCAAGTCGTACTGAAAGCCTCGCGGAAGCTGAATCGTGAGCGCTGCCCCGCTCACCACCTTCTCGCCGCTGCAGTCGATCCTGAGCCGGCCTGGACCAGCCTCGTACTCGATGGCCTCCTCCAGCCGGGCCTGGGCAGCGCCGGGGTCGCTCGCCGCACCTCTCACTCGTGCCCGGATCTCCACGCGGAACCCCGGGCCGTCCCACGGCTCGATGGTGATGCCGCCGTTGGACGTGGTAGCTTCTATGGTCACCCTGTTGAGCTTAGCGTCGAAACTGCCCTCAAAGGTCTTCTTCACCCTAACCCCCGGGGCAAAAGCGCCCAGGAACGGCTCGGTGAAGGCCTCCGCCCAGGCCGATGGCTCACCCCATCTAAAGCGCCGATGGGGCTCGGAGATATCCTCACCGAGCTTCTCCGCAGCGCGTTCCTTCGCGCGCATGGCGCGCTCTATAGCGCGCCCCCTCTCCTCCATCGCCCTCTCCACAGTCTTCTCGATGCGTTCCGCGAGGCTCTCGAGGGCCGGGCCGTAGGAAGCTTCAGCGAGATGCGCCAGTTTGTGCGCGAGGGCGCGGATCTTGGCGAAGTCCGGCCCATGCCCGACGCTCTCCCACTCCCTGCCACCCTCGCCAGTCTCGCCGCCTTCCGTTCTGGCGGCATCCCCAGCAGCGCCTGCGTCTGCGCCAGCGCCTGCACCTGCGCCCGCACCTGCACGTGCGTGTGCACCTGCGCCAGCGCGTGCGAAGGCGCCAGCAGCGTCTTTTCGCTCTTCGCTGGTCTGCCCGGCTTCCCTGCCAGGCTCCCGAAGCCCAGGGCTGCCCTCCCCGCCTTCGCAAGGGACACCCTCCTCAACCTCCACCGCCTCGTCCAGGGCATCGATAAGAGCCGCGGCCTCCTCGCTCGTGATCTTGCCCTCTTCAAGCATCTTCAGGATCATCATGTGCTCTTCCCGCACGATGCTCCCTCCTTCTGGGTTGCCGATTGGCAGAACGTCATCGCTGCTTGAGAAGCTTGATCGCTTCTTCCGCATGGATCTCGCCCTTTGCGAGCGAGTCCAGGATTCCCTTACGCCTTGCGGCGGTCTGCGCCTCGTCCTCCTTCTCGCGCTCCACGGGGTAGCCGAGGGCCTGGATGATCGCGTCAAGCCGGCCCCGGACTGTAGGATACGACACACCGAGTTCCCTCTCCACTTCCTTGATGTTGCCGCGGGACTTGATGAAGATCTCCACGAAGTCCTTCTGCTCGTTGGAAAGCTGACAGAACTTGCATGTCTCGAACCGGCCTTCTATAGAGGTCTCGCACCTTGGACATGACAGCCTCGTCACGTCGAGGGCTTCCCCGCATACAGGGCATCTGCCCAGCGCCCTTCGTCTCATGATCCCACTCCCTTCAATATCGTCAATAGGACCCTTAATCATATTGAGCTGTGTGTTAACATCATAAATCCACCTGGTTCACCTGTCAATAAGTCCCCTGATCTTTTTTCTCGTAATCCCCCTGGGCGTCCCTTGAGGCAGGCCGCACATTGCTGAATCAACGACACACCATACGAAAATGTCACGACGTGTTCGGCAGGAAATTCGGGGCATGTATCGAATGTATGTTCGCGCAGCAAAAGGCAATACTGCTATATGCTGGGCACGCTCAAGTGAGGCATGGCCGATGACGTTGCGCATGCGGCACAGGTGTCTTAGAATTGTACAGGTGGGATGACGGAAGTTGGCGTGGGCGGCATTCGCACGATAGGTGCTTGACGGCCGCACGCGAGTGGCGGCTGAGTGCGGGGGCACCGTCGACGGCCGGTTCGGAGCGCGAGCCACCGTGAGGGGGCAGTACGCTGGAAGTGAACGAGTTCAAGCTCAGAACCGATTTGAAACCCAAGGGTGACCAGCCCAGGGCCGCGAGGGATCTCGCGGAGGGCATAAGGGCCGGCTACAGGTATCAGACGCTCCTTGGGGCCACGGGCACCGGGAAGACGTTCACGGACGCCCTCGTGATCCAGGAGGTGCAAAGGCCCACACTGGTGATCGCCCACAACAAGACGCTCGCAGCGCAGCTATGTAGCGAGTTTCGGGCCCTGTTCCCGGAAAACGCTGTCGAATACTTCGTGAGCTACTATGACTACTACCAGCCGGAGGCGTACATCCCACAGACCGACACTTACATCGAGAAAGACTCGTCCATCAACGACGAGATCGACCGGCTGCGGCACGCCGCGACTAGCGCCCTGCTCGAGCGGCGCGACGTCATAATCGTGGCGAGTGTCTCGTGCATATACGGTCTTGGGTCGCCCGAAGACTATAAGGGCCTGACAGTCATGCTGCGTCGGGGCGGCAACGCCGACAGAGACGCGGTCTTGAGGAAGCTCGTAAGCATTCAGTACGCCCGGAACGACATCGGGTTCACGCGGGGCACCTTCAGGGTCCGGGGCGATGTCGTGGAGATAATCCCGGCTTACGGCGAGAACGCCATCAGGATAGAGTTCTTCGGAGACGAGATCGATCGCATCCTCGAGGTGGACGTGGTCACCGGCGAAGTGGTCCGAGACAGGGAGTCGGTGACCATTTTCCCCGCGACGCACTTCATCACGAGCGATGAAAAGCTGAAGCGCGCGCTTGTCAGCATCGAGCAGGAGCTGGAGGAGCGGCTCGCCGAGCTTCGCGCTGCCGGGAAGCTGCTTGAGGCCCAGAGGCTCGAGCAACGGACCCGCTACGATTTGGAGATGCTGGCCGAGGTAGGCTACTGCCAGGGTATCGAAAACTACTCTCGCCATCTCACCGGAAGGCAATCAGGCGAGCCGCCGGCTACGCTGCTCGACTACTTCCCCGAAGACTTTCTGGTGATCATTGACGAGTCGCACGTGACGCTGCCCCAGTTGCACGCGATGTACGCGGGCGACCGGTCACGCAAAGAGAACCTCGTTGAGTACGGGTTCAGGCTGCCGTCGGCTTTCGACAACCGCCCGCTCACGTTCGAGGAGTTCGAGCAGCGCGTAAACCAGGTCATCTTCGCGTCGGCAACACCCGGGCCCTACGAGCTTCGCGTGAGCAGCCAGGTCGTGGAGCAGATCATACGTCCGACCGGGCTCGTCGACCCGGAGGTCGAGGTGCGCCCCGTGAGGAACCAAATAGACGACCTCCTCGCCGAGATCCGTGCGCGGGTGGACGCCGGCGAGCGCGTCCTGGTCACAACCCTCACGAAGAAAATGGCCGAGGACCTCACCGACTACCTTGTGGACGTCGGTGTAAAGGCTCGGTACCTCCACTCCGAGATCGACACCCTGGAGCGCGTGGAAATCCTGCGGGACCTGCGCCTCGGGGACTTCGATGTCCTCGTCGGCATAAACCTGCTGCGCGAGGGTCTGGACTTGCCCGAGGTGTCCCTCGTAGCGATCCTCGACGCCGACAAAGAAGGCTATCTGCGCTGCGAAACGTCGCTCATCCAAACCATCGGGCGGGCCGCGCGCAACGTCCACGGCAAGGTGATCATGTATGCCGACACCATCACCCAGTCCATGCGGCGCGCCATCGACGAGACCAACAGGCGGCGCAGGATACAGATGGAGTACAACGAGCTCCACGGCATAACCCCCGAGTCCATCAAGAAGGCCGTCCACGACATCGCGGAGTTCGCGAGGGCCGCCGAGGAGAGGCCCGCATACGGGGCTACGGCCCACGCCGCGGCCGAGTCCGGAGCTCGGTCCACGTCAGAAGCTGGCGCTTCCAGGGCCGAGGCCGAAGCGGTGGAGAGGATGTCCGACAAAGAGCTTGCGGCGTTCATCCGCACCCTCGAGGACGAGATGCGCAGGGCGGCGCAGGCGCTCGAGTTCGAGCGCGCTGCAGAGCTGCGCGACAGGATTCGCGCCCTCAGGCGCCGGTTCGCGTCCTGAGTGGGGGTGCAGAAATCCTCCCGACTTTTGGGAGGGGTTGCCGGTGACCCAAAGAGAGGGCGCAACACCGGCAGCCCACCAAGTGTGTTTTCGGAGGCAACGAAGAGTGGGCAAGCAACAGATAATCGTCAGGGGTGCGCGCCAACACAACCTGAAGAACATAGACCTTGAGATCCCCAGAGACAGGCTGGTGGTCATCACCGGCCTTTCCGGTTCGGGCAAGTCTTCCCTGGCCTTCGATACCATTTACGCCGAAGGCCAGCGCCGCTACGTGGAGTCGCTCTCGGCGTACGCCAGGCAGTTCCTCGGCCAGATGGACAAGCCGGACGTGGACTACATCGAAGGCTTGTCTCCAGCCATCGCCATAGACCAGAAGAGCGGGAGCCGGAACCCCAGGTCCACCGTGGGCACGGTCACCGAGATATACGACTACCTGCGACTCCTCTTTGCCAGGATCGGGAAGCCCCACTGCCCGAAGTGCGGGAAGCCCATCACTCAGCAAACGGTGCAGCAGATCGTCGACCAGGTCATGGCGCTCGGCGAGGGCACGAGAGTGCAGGTCCTCGCCCCGGTCATCCGGGGCAAGAAGGGCGAGCACAAGAAGGTGATCGAGGACATACGGAAGGAAGGGTTCGTCCGCGTCCGGGTCAACGGGGAAGTGCACGGCGTTGATGAAGACATATCCCTCGAGCGCTACAAGATCCACACCATCGAGATCGTCGTGGACCGCCTCGTCATCCGGCCCGGTGTCGAGATGCGCCTCGCCGACTCACTGGAGCTTGCCATGAGACGCGGCGAAGGGATAGCCATCGTCAATGTGGTGAGCGGCGAAAACGGTCAGGATCTTGTTTTCAGCGAGAAGTTCGCATGCCCAGACTGCGGGGTGAGCTTTGAAGAGCTTGCGCCGAGGATGTTCTCGTTCAACAGTCCCTATGGCGCATGCCCCGAGTGCGCTGGCCTCGGCACCAAGGAGGAGATCGACCCCGAACTCGTCCTCGACCTGGATAGGAGCATAGTCGAGGGCGGCATCGTACCGTGGGAGAGGTCCTGGCAGGGAACGCGCAGCGATTACTTCGCCAATCGGGTCATGGCGGTGTGCAAGCGGTTCGGAATAGACCCGTCCGTGCCCATCGGCCGCCTCCCCGAGGAACAACAGCGAATCCTCCTCTACGGCGCGGGCAGAGAGCGGTTCCGATACCAGTATCACAACTTCGCGGGCGAGCTCGTCTGGCACGAGAGCTACTACGAAGGCGTCGTGCCGTACCTTGAGCGCCGCTACAGGGAGGCCCACTCAGAGGCGGCGCGCGAAGAGATAGAGCAGTTCATCACGGCAAGGCCCTGCCCCGCATGCCGCGGCGCGCGCCTTAAGCCCGAGAGTCTCGCCGTGAAGGTTGGCGGCAAGTCCATTATGGAAGTGACCGCCATGTCGTGCTCCGACGCAAGGGAGTTTTTTGAGAAACTCTCACTGACTGAGCGCGAGGCCACGATAGCGAAGCAGATCCTCAAGGAAATACGGGAGAGGCTGGGGTTCCTGGTGAACGTCGGCCTCGACTACCTCACCCTCGACAGGGCCGCGGGCACACTTGCGGGTGGCGAGGCACAGCGAATCCGGCTTGCGACGCAGATCGGGTCGAGCCTGGTCGGCGTCCTTTACATCCTGGACGAGCCGAGCATCGGGCTACACCAGCGCGACAACAAGCGCCTCATCGATACCCTCAAACGCCTGCGCGACCTGGGGAACACCGTGCTTGTCGTGGAGCACGACGAGGAGACCATCCGCGCCGCGGACCACATTATAGACATCGGTCCGGGTGCCGGTGCGGAGGGCGGTTATGTGGTCGCGTCGGGCACCATCGATGAAATCATCGCCTGCGAGAAGTCCATCACCGGTCAGTACCTCGCAGGTAAGCGGCGGATTCTCGTGCCGCCGCGCCGCCGCTCGCCCAACGGGAAGTCCCTCCTGATAAAGGGCGCGCGCGAGCACAACCTGAAAAACATCGACGTAGAGATCCCGCTGGGGGTGTTCGTCTGCGTCACGGGAGTCTCAGGATCCGGCAAGAGCACGCTCATAAACGAGATCCTTCATCGGAAGCTGGCCCACGAGCTGAACCGGGCTGCGGTGAAGCCGGGCGCCCACGACGCCATCCTCGGGATCGAGCACCTCGACCGCGTCATCGACGTGGACCAGTCGCCCATCGGGCGCACGCCGCGCTCGAACCCTGCGACCTACACGGGGACATTCGACCTGATACGCGAGACCTTCGCCCTCACCCCCGAGGCGAAGGTGCGGGGGTACAGCCCGGGCAGGTTCAGCTTCAACGTGAAGGGCGGGCGCTGTGAGGCGTGCAAAGGGGACGGCATCATTAAGATAGAGATGCACTTCCTGCCAGACGTGTACGTGCCGTGCGAGGTGTGCAGGGGGAAGCGCTACAATCGCGAAACTCTTGAGATCAAATACAGGGGCAAGAGCATCGCCGACGTGCTCGACATGCGGGTCGACGAGGCACTGGAGTTCTTCAAGAACCTTCCGAGGATCCGTCGCAAGCTGGAGACCCTTAACGACGTGGGCCTCGGCTACATCAAGCTGGGCCAGCCAGCCACCACGCTCTCCGGTGGCGAGGCCCAGAGGGTCAAGCTCGCGACCGAGCTTAGCAGGCGGAGCAACGGACGGACCCTTTATATCCTTGACGAGCCTACCACCGGCCTTCACTTCGCCGACATCGAAAAACTTCTGGACGTGTTGGGCCGCCTCGTGGACGCGGGAGACACCGTGATCGTCATCGAGCACAACCTTGACGTCATCAAGACGGCGGACTATATCATAGATCTTGGTCCGGAAGGCGGGGAGCGCGGCGGCACGGTCGTGGCGTGCGGCACCCCGGAGGAGGTCGCAAGATGCGAGTGGTCCTACACCGGACAGTTCCTCAGAAAGGTGTTGGGGATATGAGTGAAGTGCCCAACGCTGAGCTTACGGCTGCGACCGAAGGTCGGCCCACGGCGGGCCACACTGACAAGAACTCGGACATGGACATGGACATGGATACGAACGTGAACATGAACACGGACAGCGACAGGGACAGCGACAAGGCTACAGCGAGGAAGGGCCTTCACGACAGGGTCAAGGACCTGCCCGATAGGCCGGGGGTCTATATCATGAAAGACGCGACGGGGCGCGTCATCTACGTCGGCAAGGCGTCCTCCCTCAGGAATAGAGTGCGCTCGTATTTTCAGTCGCCGGAGGGGCTTGCCAGGCGCACGCGAGCGCTCATCGAGCACATCGCCGACTTGGAGTACGTGGTCACCGACTCCGAAGTTGAGGCCCTGATCCTCGAGAACAACCTCATCAAGCGACATCGCCCGCGGTACAACGTTCGCCTCAGAGACGACAAGACTTACCCGTTCATCAAGGTCACACTGGCGGAGCCATTCCCGAGAGCGGTCGTCACGCGCAGGGTCGAGGAGGACGGGTCGCGCTACTTTGGGCCATACCCAGACGTCAGTGGGATGCGCGACACCCTCGCCTTCCTCAGGCGCCTCTTCCCCGTCCGCGGGTGCTCGAAGAAGATCACCGAAGACTCGCGCGAGCGGCCATGCCTAAACCACCATATCGGCAAATGCCTTGCTCCATGCGCAGGAGCCGTAACGCGCGAGGCCTATGCTGAGCTTGTGAGGCAAATCGTCCTGTTCCTGGAAGGGCGGCAGGACCAGCTTGTCCGGGAGATGAAGCGGCGGATGCACGCGGCGTCGGACCTGCTGGATTTCGAGACCGCGGCGGCCCTGCGCGACCGAATACGGGCAATGGAGCGCGTCATGGAAAGGCAGAAGGTGGTGCTGAAGTCACCCCAGGACCTCGATGTCATCGGCTTCGCACGAAACGAAGACGGCGCTGAAGCGTGCGTGCAAATCTTCTTTGTGCGCGGCGGCAAGCTCGTGGGGCACAAGCGATTCTTCATGGCGAACTCCGATGACACGCCTGACGCGGAGATGCTCGCGGCCTTCGTCAAACAGTACTATGCGGCAGCCGCGTTCGTGCCCGGCGAGATCGTCGTGCAGTCAGGCCTCGGCGACGACGCCGGCTCCGTCGCCTCGTGGCTTGGCACCCTTCGCGGCTCGAAGGTGCGCATCACCGTGCCGCACCGCGGCGAGAAGAAGCGTCTCGTGGACATGGTGCACGATAACGCCAGGCTCGGCCTGGAGGAGGCCCGGGCGCGCGCCATGCGCGCCACCGAGATGGAAGAGGGCGCCCTCGTGGAACTTCAGGAGGCGCTCGGGCTTCCGAGGCTGCCGCGCAGGATAGAGGCGTTCGACATATCCACCATCCAGGGCACCGATGCGGTCGGGTCGATGGTGGTCTTCGAAGGCGGGCGCCCGCTCAAATCCGCATACAAGCGGTTCAAGATCAAGACCGTGGAGGGACAGGACGACTTCGCCATGATGCGCGAGGTGGTCGCAAGGCGATGCCGGAGAGCGCTGCACGAAGGGCAGGAGCGGCGCGAGGGGCAGGAGGCGCATCAGATTCGAGAGGAGCACGAACGGCAACAACGGCGCCCCGCGACTGCTGCCGCGCCCGGTGACACTGGTGCGGCCCATCCCCTCCCCGAAGGCGGAGGCCCGGCCGAAGCAGTGGGAAAGGGCGCCCCCGACCTGCCCGATAGGAGACGAGCCGAGGACGCGAGAGGTGCGAAGGTCTCGGGGGACGCCAAAGCCGCACGAGCACCGGGCGTACTGCCTGATCTAATGCTCATCGACGGCGGAAAGGGCCAGCTCAACGCGGCCCTAGAGGCGCTGCGCGAGTGCGGGCTGGCCGAAGAGATCCCGGCTGCGGGCCTTGCCAAGGAGCATGAGCTCGTGTTCCTCGAGGGCAGGCCCGACCCCATCGCCCTGCCCAGAGACTCGAAAGCACTCTTCTTGCTTCAGCGCGTGCGCGATGAGGCCCACAGGTTCGCCGTGTCGTACCACCGGCAGCTTCGCACGAAGCGGGCGACCCTCTCCATGCTGGAGGAGATTCCCGGCATCGGCGAAAAGCGTCTCAAGGCCCTCATAACGGCGTTCCGCTCGGTGCGAGCCATGCGCGAGGCGAGCGTCGAGGACCTGGCGAAAGTCCCCGGCATGACCCGCAAAGCCGCCGAGCGCGTGAAAGAAGCCCTGGGTGCTCTGACCCCGCCTCACGCAAACCCAGACGAATGAACCGAGAGCGGGCCTAAGTAGATCGCCATAAGTAATCGCCGGTTCCAGAGAGCGCACGCGCCGTGCAGGGTTGCCGGTGTTGCACTCTCTCTTTGAGTCACCGGCAACCCAAGACCTCGGAAGACGAGAGGAAACTAATGACCTCATACTTAGACTAAACCTATAAGAGGAACGTGCCCTCCCCTGGTGTATACATTCTGTGCATAATCCTGTGGGAGGGTGAGTGGTGTGGTAACCATTTCCGTCATCAAGGCCGATACGGGAGGGTTTGTGGGGCACACCTCAGTTCACCCGGACATGCTCAGTCGGGCCGAGGAGATCCTCGCGCCACAGAAGGGGTCGCTCCTCATCGACTATCGGGTGGCACATGTTGGTGACGACATCGCGCTCATAATGACCCACACCCGCGAGCTCGAAAGCAAGGACGTCCACCGCCTGGCCTGGGACGTCTTCCAGGGCACGACCGCCGTGGCGAAGGAGCTCAACCTCTACGGAGCAGGGCAGGACATCCTCGTGGACTCCTTCTCTGGAACCGTAAAGGGGCTCGGACCAGGCTGCGCAGAAATGTCCTTCGAAGAGAGGGCAAGCGAGCCTGTTATCGTCTTCCTCGCCGACAAGACCAGCCCCGGAGCGTGGAACCTGCCGATCTACCGCATGTTCGCCGACCCGTTCACCACGCCGGGGCTCGTCATAGACCCCAAGATGCACGGTGGATTCGTGTTCGAAGTGCTGGATCTCATGGAGAACCGGGTCGCCAGGTTCTCGTGCCCAGAGGACATGTATGACGCGCTTCTTTTCATCGGCGCGCCGTCCAGGTATGTCATACGCCGCGTGCTTCCACGGGGAAGCGAAGAGCCGGCGTGCGCCACGTCCACCCAAAGGCTTAGCCTCATCGCCGGACGCTATGTGGGGAAGGACGACCCGGTCATGATCGTACGCTGCCAGAGCGGCCTCCCGGCGGTTGGCGAGGTCCTCGAACCTTTCGCCCGCCCGATGCTCGTCACCGGCTGGATGCGCGGGTCCCACTACGGTCCGCTCATCCCCGTGTCCGTTGACGACGCGACTCCCAGCAGATTTGACGGGCCGCCCAGGGTCGTCGCCCTCGGGTTCCAGATCGCCTCCGGAAAGCTGATCGGCCCAAGGGATCTCTTCGCCGACCCGGCTTTCGACCCTGCCCGCCGCACGGCCCTCGAGCTTGCGGACACAATGCGCTCGCTGGGGCCTTTCGAGCCGCACAGGCTGCCGCTCGGCGAGATGGAGTACACGACCATGCCTGAGGTTCTCAAACGGGTCGAAAAGCGTTTCACCAAGGTATGAGCATGAGCCAGGCCAGTGCGGGGCGAAAGGTGTCCGTAATCGTGTGGGGGACAAGAGGAGGGAGAGCAGGTATACCAAAGTCCACAGGGCACCACTTAAGCTCCACACGATGCATTTCGAACGAGCTAACAAGCCCTTGCTCTCATCTGCAGGTCGGAGCAAGGGCTTTGCTCATTTCCTTCTGAGCCACCTTGCGAGAGGCCCTCCCACCGCGGCCACGGGGATGCTGACGTGGGCCTCGTCACCCGGACCCGGCACCGGGATGATGCCGAGCCTATCCACCTCGCCCGAAATGGACTTCGTGAAGCGCACCGGCCTGCCGTCGCCAGGCCCGCCGCCGTGTCCGCCGTCGGCCGCACCGGCGTCTCGCTCAGCCTCTATGTAGAACCATGGAGGAGACCCGCTCATGGCGTCCAGAAGATCCGCCGTGCTCTTAACTGGCTGGCCGTTTACGGCGATGAGGATGTCCCCGCTACGAAGGCCCATCCGCGCCGCCGGGGAGCGCGGCACCACATCGAGCACTTTCAGGCCGCGCGGGTCGGGCACATAGATCGCCTTCGACTTCGTTTCGGCGCGCCTGCCCGCCGCTATCACCATCTCGTGCCCCAACGGCGAGAAAAGGGCGGCAAGCCAGCGCATCCAGGGGTAGACCGACGCGCCAAGCGCCAGCGCCAGCAGCACCACGCTGAACGCCATCAGGCTGCGCGCCGTCCGGGCGCTCCTCTCTTTCGGCGCCCTGGCGACGGCGAAATCGCCGTACCCAAGCGCTGCGGGCAGAGCAAACATGGCGAAAAGCAGCTCGCGCCCCTCGGGCACCGCTATGTTGGGCTTGATTAGGGGCCACCAGTCGGGCATGTTTATGAGTCCGCGGGCTATGCTCTCGATCTCGCTCAAGTGTGGCGTAAGCAGCATCATGCCCACGAGCGGTATCGGCCAAAACTTCTGCAGAAGAAAGCCACCGACGACGCTTCCGTCGCGCGTTTTCATGTACAACGGCAGCGCTCCCTGGTCCCCCGTGGTCCAGATGAGAAGGCTCTCTAAAAGGTGCAGCACGGCCACGAGGATCATGATCTCAGGTATGCCCACCTTCGGAACGCCGAAGACGAGGTTCGAGAGAGCGAGGAGCCCCCCGGCATACGAAAAGCACAGGAACCTGGGGTCGATGAGCATCAACACCAGGGCGACGGGCAGCAGGAACGCGACCCCCGCCCCTGTCACCGTGACGCCCACGAACACGAAGATGAGGCTTGCGACGAACCCCGCGGCAGCCCCGAGGAGAAGCGATGTGAGAACGAGGGAAGCAGGAGACTCGATAGCCTGACCGAACACGCGCTGTTCTATCCTGGCTATGCGCGCGTACTGCATCGCCACCAGCACGACCACCATCCAGAAGGCGGGATGCAGAAGCACCTGCGGGATCAACATGAGAATTGTCACGATCACCTTGCCGAAAGGAAACATCCAGGCCACTCCTTGCCTGCGCGCAAATCGGACGCTTCAAGACCATTATACGCCAGCCTGCAAGTCCTATTGCCCTGTATCGCCCTATGCCGCCTTGCGCCCCTGGATCTTGGCCTTGAGGATCTCGATAGCCCTGTCAAGCTGCACATCGCGCGGAGCCTCCTGCGGCGACTCCTTCTGGGCATCCCCGGGCTTGGTCAGACCCACGACAACATCAGGCACTATGCCCTTCTTGTCGATGGAGTGGCCGCCTGCCGTGAGATACCTGGAAGTCGTGATGGAGACCGCGGCCCCGTCGGATAGCGGGTATATGGTCTGGACGAGCCCTTTGCCGAACGTCGTCACCCCGACGATAGTGGCGACCCTCATATCCTGAAGCGCCCCGGCCACGATCTCGGATGCGCTCGCGCTCGCTTCATTCACGAGCACCACCACCGGGACGGTGACCTTGGGTCCACGGCCCGAGTAATAGGTGACCCTGCGACCGTCCCTGCCGACCACGTGCACCACCGGCGCACCGGCCGGAAGGAACCTGCTTGCCACCTGGATCGCAAGTGGAAACGAGCCGCCGGGGTTATATCGCAGGTCAAGGATAAGCCCCCGCATTTGTTGCCTGGCAAGAACGTCCAGCTCGCGGTTCAGGGCATCCATCGTATCGTCGCCAAAGAAGGACGAAATCTGCACGTAACCTATGCCGTCCTCCAGCATCTCCGAGACCACGTGAGGGACCCTTATGGTATCCCTGATGATTTTCACCTCGAAGAAGCGTGTCTTGCCGTCTTCGTCGCGCTCGATGCCGAGCATAACCTCCGTGCCCTTCTTCCCCTTCATGAGGGATACAGCGTACTCAAGGGCCATATCTCTCGTGGACTTGCCGTCGATGAACTTTATCCTGTCCATGGACCGCAGGCCTGCCCGGTCCCCGGGCGTCCCCTTGAGCGGCGCCACGATCGTAAGCTGCCCGTCGCGGATGCCCACAGTGATGCCTATTCCGTCGAACGTGCCCCTCATGTCGTCTTGCATCGTCTGATACTGGGCCGGATCCATATAGCGCGTATAAGGATCATTCAGAACGGCAAGCATGTCGGCTATGCTGTGCTTCTCACCATAAGCCTCGAGCAGAGCACCCACGTCAACCTCCGAGACGTACATGTTCTTGAGAAGGTTGATCACCTCGAGAGCAACAAGGTCGTCCCCTTCGGCCGGCCCCGCGGAACTTTCCGCCGGGCTCGCAGGCCGCGTCTGTGTCTGCGTTAGGGTCTGGGCTTGGGCTTGGGTTTGGGTTTGCGTTTGCGTTTGCGTTTGGGTTTGGGTTTGGGCGAAATTCCCTGCCGGAATGTCTACCAGGGGGCCGGCGCAGCCCGCCGGCGCGTGAAGCCACCCGCAAAGACCAAGCGCAGCGATGACCGCGAGCACAGCCAGCAAGCCGCATATTGCCCGCGCATATCTCCTCATAATACCTCACCAGTCTCCACGCGCCTTCGAGCAACCTCGCGTCAGCCGAAACGCTGACCGCTCCCGTTCAGCCCGTTCCGCTGACGAAACCGACCGCCTTCCGCGAAGCCATTGAGGGCGCGCCGTGATTTGGAACTCGTCCTTGTTACTTCAGCCATTGCCAGGGGTTCACCGGGGTGCCGTTGTCCCGAACCTCGAAGTGAACGTGCGGGCCCGTAGAGAGCCCAGTGCTGCCTGCTCTTGCTATCCTGTCCCCCTGAAGCACTGACTGGCCGCTCTTTACGAGGAGCGATGAGTTGTGGCCGTAGAGAGTGGATAGCCCTCCGCCGTGGTCGATGATCACCGTGTACCCGTAACCGCTGATCCACCCGCTATATATCACAACACCGTCAGCCGCTGCAAGCACCAGGGTACCCGACGGCACGGCTATGTCTATGCCCGAGTGGAACCTGGCCTTCCCGAGTATTGGATGGAACCGCATCCCGAAATCCGACGATACCCGCCCCTTCACCGGCATGATGAATTTCCCGCTCCACCTGGGCAGAGCCCTCCCGGCTTTCGCCTCGCGCGCCTGCAGCTCGCGGATGGCCCGTTCAAGCTCGCGGCTCATTTCCTCGAGCTCATCGAGGGCCTGCTCATATCGGGCTCGCTCCTTCTGGATCCTGGCCAGAATGGCCTCCCTCTCCCGCACCCTGGCCGCAAGCTCAGCTTCCTGGACCTTAACCTGGGCCTGTACGCGCGCCAGGTCGTCGCGCTCCTTCTGCAACTTCGCTTTTCTCTTGGCGACCTCGGCCATCTTGGCCTCGATCACCGCAACCTCTGCCCTGGCCTCATCGAGGCACTGGACGTCGTGCTTCGCAAGGATCTCGACGTACTCGAACCTGCTCACGAAGTCAGCGAAGTCAGTGGACGAGAACAGGACCTCGAGGTAGTCGGCGGGGCCCGACATGTACATGGCCCTGAGCCTTGCCCTCAGCAGGGAAAGCGTCCGGTCCAGGCGCTTTCTCGCCCCGGCAAGGTCGTCCTCGGCCGCTGCAAGGTCCCGCTCCGCTTGGGCGACAGCCTGGGCAAGACGCTTCGCCTGGCGCTCGAGCGAGGCCAGGTGCGTCCTGGTCCTTTCCAGCTCCATCTCGGCTTTCTCGATCTCTGCGAGAACGCCCTTCTCTTTCTGCTTGACGGTGAGAAGCTGCCGCCTGGCTTCCTGCATCTGGGCGTTTATGTCGCCGAGCTGGTTGCGTTTGCGGGACAGCTCGGAGGAAGGCTCTCCGGACACGAGAGGACACAGTGCGAAGAGGGCTGTCAGCAGGGCGGATATCAAGAGATGTGCCAGCCTTACCCGGGTTCTCACCGCTGCACCTCCGACTAAGTGAGGGTGCGTTAGTCCTTGTCCCTTTGCGAGTAGTTGGCGGGTTGCCGGTGTTGCACTCGGGGACGGCGCCCCAAGCGTGGCGCGCTTCGCCAAAATCCGGCCCGTCGGGCAAGTGGCCGGATTTTGACACCCCTCGCGCAAGCACCGGCAACTCCTCCCACAAGTGGGGAGCATTCCTGCACCCTGACCTAGACCCGCAGGTATCTCTTTACGAAGACACCGCCGGCCACGGCCCCCATGAGAACTCCCATGAGGAGAAGCGCGACGCACAGGGCGGCCACCGGTTCGGGCGCGGTGATGACGGGGATGAACGGCGCCAGCCCGGTGATATACCGCACGGCGAGGTTATAGCCCGCAAACAGAAGGAGCCCAGATATAGCCGCGCCCACGAGTCCCAAGACCATCCCTTCCACGAGGAACGGCCACCTTATGAACCAGTCCGTGGCGCCCACCAGCTTCATGACCTCTATCTCGCGGGCGCGTGAGATGACCGTGAGCCTGATGGTGTTCCCAACAATGAAGACGACGGCCGCGACGAACAAGGCGGCGACCACCGCCCCTGCCACCCCCACCAGCCGCATCGTGGCAAGAAGCTTCTCCGTGAACCCCTGCCCGTAGTTGACGCCAAGCACTCCGGGGATCCGTGATATCCTCGCTGCCACCTGCGCGGTACGATCGGCATCCTCCACCCTCACGTCGAAGGCATCAGGGAGCGGGTTCTCCCCGACAACGTCCAGGATGCCGGCATGCTCGCCGAGCTGGCCCCGGAGTCTCCGCAATCCCTCATCCTTGCTCACGAACGTCACCTGCGCCACGCCGTCGGTCGCCTGAATCTGCGCCCTTATGGCCGCGACGCCCTCGGGTAACAAACCGTCCTCCAGGAACGCCCTGATCTCGATCCTGGCTTGCAGCAACTGGGAAACGTGGTTGAGGTTCATCAGGATGAGCGCAAGCGCTCCCAACACGAACAGGGAAGCAGCGATGGTCCCAAGGGATATGAGGCTGACGTTGCGCCTGGCTGAGCGCCAGCCCTCAGCCAGGAAGTACCATACCGTGGCCAGCCTCACGCCTGTATGCTCCCCTCTCGTCGTCCCTTACGATCTTGCCGCCGTCCAGCTCAATGACCCTGCGCATCATGCCGTTGACTATCGACCTATTGTGCGTCGCCATGATCACCGTGGTGCCTCTCTTATTGATCCGCAGGAGCAACTCCATGATGCCCCACGACGTGTCGAGGTCCAGGTTGCCCGTGGGCTCGTCGGCCAAGAGAATGGTCGGGTCGCCCACGATGGCCCGGGCAATGGACACGCGCTGCTGCTCTCCGCCGGAGAGCTCGCCGGGATATGCGCGCGCTTTGCACGCAAGGCCGACAAGCTCGAGAGACTCCATCACGCGCGTGCGAACCTGCCGCGGGTTCGCCTCGGTTACGCGGAGCGCGAACGCCACGTTTTCATACGCCGTTTTGTTGGGGAGGAGCTTGTAGTCCTGAAAAATCATCCTTACAGCACGGCGAAGGTACGGGACCTCCGAGGGCCTCATGCGGACGACGTTGCGGCCATCGACGATGACCTGGCCTTGCGTGGGGAGCACCTGCCTTGTAAGGAGGTTCATAAACGTGGTCTTCCCCGCCCCGCTGGGCCCCACCAGAAACACAAACTCGCCCTGCCTGATATACGTGTCGACGTTGAGGAGCCCGACGGCCCCGTTCGGGTACACTTTCGACACGCTGTAGAGGCGAATCAACATCATCACTTCCCGGAGTTCCTGGAAAATCGAGTTTACTTGGTATACTTCGATAGCCCTCGGCAAAAACCTCCTCACTTCTCCAAGAAGTATCTTCCAGGCGGCTTCGAGACACAGTCGGGACGCCGTCTCCAGGGACCCATCATCTGGCATCCAGGTGCGAACCCAGAGATCGCTGCCCCTTCCCCCCCGGCGGGGCCCTTTCCCCCCGGCGGGGTGCCGGTGTTGTGCTCGCGAGGCGGCACCCCAAGCGTGGTGTCTCGACAGGACTTAGGTGTTTGCGATGCCTCGTCTGGGCGCTATCGGGCACCTGTCGCGATGTGCAACAGGAGTGCCCAGGCCTCTTTTGGGTGTTTCGTCTGGACGCTGATGGTGTAAACAGTGCCGCCGTCCTTGACAAGGCCGTATATCCCACCGTGGACGCGCATCCCGTCGAGCAAGCCGGGGGCAAGCTTCTCCTCGCCGCCGCTCTCCTTGATGAACGGCTCGAGGTTCAGGAGCGCCCCCTTCTCCGCGTAGAACCCGTACCTCTCTCGCGGCAGATACATGATGTCAGGTGCGTCCTGGGCGGCGATGAGCACGATGAGCTTTTGCTCGTAGGCCGTGATTCCGCCGGCGATCTGCATAGCCGGCGCAGCCTCGACTTCGACCTCGACGCCGGGGTTCGCAGCCTCGAAGGCTTTTGCGGCCTCCTCGACCCTCTGCTGCTCCTCGGGGTCTCCCCACATCGAAAGCCTCAACGTCACCTCGGCGCTCCTGGGCCTCCCGCATCCTGCTGCAGAAAGCACCAGCACCATGCAGGCCGCCGCAATAACGCAGGCCCGCCGGCCGGCCGTCGCCGTTATCCGCGACATCCTGCCCACCGCTGTCACCTCCCCTAATCCAGCCCGCCTCTGCCCCGGCCGCGACCACACTTCGCCTTGCTCCTTCGCCTTGCTCCGACGCGCTCCGGCCCGACCGGTCGCACGTGACATCCAGGCGATGCCCGGGGGTTCCCGGTCCGGAGGCTACCTGGTCGTGCCACGCTTCACCTGGTCGTGCCGCGTTTTCTCTCGACTGCCCTGAGAGCCGCCTTCACAATGTCTTCAGGAAGAAGGCCGTACGCCCGAAGAAGCTCCTCCGGCGTCCCTGATTGGCCGAACGCGTCCCGGATGCCAACCCGCTCCACAGGCACTGGGAAGCGCTCCGCCGTTATCTCGCACACCGCGCTCCCGAGTCCCCCTATAACGCTATGCTCCTCAGCTGTCACGATGGCGCCCGTTTCGCGCGCAGCCGCGATCACCGCTTCGTCATCGGCAGGCTTGATGGTGGCCATGTTCAGTACCCTCGCCGACACCCCGTTCTCTTCGGAAAGACGCGACGCGGCTTCGAGCGCGAAGGATACCAGAACACCGCATGCTATGATCGTGACGTCGCCGCCTTCCCGAAGAAGCGCCGCCCGCCCGATCTCGAAGTTGTAGTTGTCGTCGAAGATCACCGGCACTCCGCTTCTCCCGAGCCGTATATATACCGGCCCCTTGTGCTGTGCGGCTGCGAACACCGCCTTCTCCGTCTCCATGGCATCAGCCGGGACGATGACCGTCATCCCCGGGATCGCCCTCATGAGGGCGATATCCTCGACGGACTGGTGGGAAGCTCCGTCCTCGCCGACAGTGATCCCCCCGTGGCTCGCGCCTATCTTAACGTTAAGCCCCGGATACCCGATGACCTGCCGCACCTGGTCAAAGGCGCGACCCGCGGCGAACACCGCGAACGTGCTGGCGAAGGGGATCTTGCCCGATGCGGCAAGGCCGGCCGCCGTCCCCATCATGTCGGCCTCCGCGATTCCCATCTCGAAGAACCTGTCCGGGAACCTCGCAGCAAATTCGTCGGTTTTCGTGGATTTCGCAAGGTC
Source organism: Bacillota bacterium (assembly GCA_012516125.1). Lineage (GTDB taxonomy): Bacteria > Bacillota > SHA-98 > UBA4971 > UBA4971 > UBA6256. Next base: position 119,628 of record JAAYXB010000090.1, read on the forward strand.
CGCATCGAGGACCACGACATCGGGGTTTATCTCGCCCAGCCTCACAAGGGCTTTACCATATGCCGCGCGCGTCGCTATCTTCTTCGGTGCATCTGCCATCACACCTTCAGCCTCCGTTCCCTTCCAGATCGATCCCGTCAATCCCATGCTGTGCGGCCCGCCGGCAGCGCTCACTCCGCTTCCTGCTCGATGCGGCGGACGGCCTCCTCCGCCTGATCGCGCGATGGCGCTTTCCCATGCCAGTCTACGACGTTCTCCATGAACGGAACTCCCCTACCCTTCACCGTGTGCGCCACGACCACTGTGGGCTTTCCCTTCGTGGCCTTCGCTTCCTCGCATGCAGCGAAGATGGCCCGGACGTCGTGGCCGTCTATCTCCAGCACATGCCACCCGAAAGCCCGCCATCTTGCGGCAATGTTGTCGAGGGACTTGACATCCGTCACCGGGCCGTCGATCTGAAGGCCGTTGTAGTCCACGAACGCCGTGAGGTTATCCAGCTTCCGGTGGACTGACGTCATCGCGGCCTCCCACACCTGGCCCTCCTCGAGCTCGCCGTCGCCGAGGAGGACGTACACCCGCGTCGGGCGCCCGTCGAGCCTTGCCGCCAGGGCCATGCCATTGGCCGTGGAGAGGCCCTGCCCCAGAGAGCCTGTGGACATCTCCACGCCCGGCGTGTGCTTCATGCTCGGGTGCCCCTGAAGCCTGCTCCCGAATTTACGCAGGGTGAGAAGCTCCTCCACAGGGAAGAACCCTGCCTCGGCCAGCACCGCATAGAGCGCCGGTGCGGCGTGCCCCTTGGACAGCACGAACCTGTCCCTGTCGGGCCAGCCGGGGTCCTTCGGGTTGATCCTCATCACCTTGAAGTAGAGCGTGGCCAGGATCTCCGCGGACGACAGGGACCCACCGGGATGGCCCGACCCCGCTTCCGCGGTCGCCCTGAGCACGTGAACCCTCACCCGCCTCGCCCTCTCTTTCAACATGCGGACCTCGTCCTCCGCGAGGGCAGGCACCTGGCAACAGTGCACGTCACAACCAAGCATGTTCGTCACTCCTTACCTTGCTGCTTCACAGGTTCCTCCGCGAGAATTTCTCTGCGAAGACTCTAAGCATGAACTTCGGCAGGGCCAGTATCCTGACGAACCTCCTGGGCTCCCGGACCAGGCGGTACAGCCACTCGAAGCCCATCTCCCCCATCCACTTCGGAGCGCGCGAGACCCGGCCCGCCAGCACGTCGAGGCTGCCGCCGACCCCAATGCATACCGACGGACGAAGCCGGGCCCTGTTGCGAGCGATCCACCTGTCCTGACGAGGCGCGCCCATGGCCACGAACACGAGGCTTGCGCCGCTCGCGTTTATCTTCTCCACTATACCCTGCTCGTCCCGATCCCCGAGGAACCCATGATGGGTCCCGGCGATCCGCAGGCCTGGCACGCGCGCCGTAAGCCGCGCGGCAGCCTCGTCCGCCACGCCGGGCGCCGCCCCGAGCAAGAAGACCGGCCACCCCTCCGCGCCCGCGCACGCGATAAGCTCTTGCATGAGGTCGAACCCTGCTACCCTCTCAGGAAGCGGAGTCCCGAGCACGCGCGACGCCCAGACCACGCCCGCGCCGTCGGGCACCACGAGGTCGGCACTATTGATGATGGAAACGAGATCGCTGTCGCGTTGGGCCATCATGGCCATCTCGGAGTTCAGGGTCACCACCTGGTGCGCGCGGTCGTCCGCAACCAGCATATCGCGTACCCGTCGCACCGCTTCGGCCATGTCAACTTTATGCACCCGGAGGCCCAGAATCTCCACGAACCCGGTTTCGCCCACGGTATCACCCCAGAAGAGTCCTGCCGCGACGGGCCGTCTCAGCTGCAAGATACGCCGCACTCCTCGCAGCCTCCGCCAGGGCCGGCTTTGCAGCGGTAAGGGCGGCCCTCATGCTGTCGCGCCTCGCCCACACGTCCCTGACCTTTTGGGCGAGCGCCTCGCTGTCCACTTGCCGGCGGCTAGCTGATGCCACCGAGACGCCGGGCTCCTCGCCCACCACCCTGAGGAGGCCGTCTATCTTCGGATCGTACGACACCGCCACAAACGGCGTCGCACATGCCGCCGCAAACACGAGTGCATGGTACCTCATGCCGATCACGAGGTCAGCGCGGCTGATAAGCGACATTACCTCCCGAGGAGAGTAGTCTCCCTCAAGAACGTGCGACCTCCCGCGCATGAGTTCGGCCGCCGCCCGGCTCGCAACCACGTCACCGGGCTTATGGAACGGCACGTAGATGATAGCCGCGCCGAGAGAGCGTTCCGCCTCGTCCGCGGCGCGGGCCACCGCCTCGAGGTATCCCGATTCGGTACCCCAGGGTCGCACGGAAACCACCACGACCGGTGCCCCCGCACCCACCGGGACGCCCTCGGACGCGAGGATATCGGCGCTGTCCCGCACGGATGCGTCCAACTCAAGGCCGAAGACCGGGTCGGCCGTGACCCGGATAGGCGGGCGCCTCACGCCCACCGCCTCGAGGAGCTGGCGCGACTGCTCGTCCCGCACCGTGATAGCGCTCACCCTGTTCGCGACGAGCCTTACGAGCCAGCGGCTCCAGGTGCGCTTGAGCGGGCCCACGCCATGGGAATAAAAGAACACGGGCTTCCCCATGAGCCTCGCCATGGCGACAAGCCCGAGGTAATATGCTAGCGATCGAAAACTGGTAACATCCTGAAGGAGGCTGCCGCTTCCGCTGATGAAGAGGTCCGCCCCGGCGAACTCGCGGATGACCTGCAGCAGGCTGGTCCTCTTCACCGCGCCGATGCCGTGCATCCGCCGCGTCAGTTCGGGCTCATCCGACAGGGCCACTACAGCAGCGTCGGGGACGACCGCCCTCAGGTGCTGGATCATTGCGGCCAGCATGGCTTCATCCCCGGTGTTTCCGAACCCGAAGTAGCCCGAGAGCACGAACTTCATCCTTCGACTCTCTCCCCGTCCCCTGCCCCGGTACTGGCCGCCCGCCCGGTGGCGCGGCCCGCCGTAAAGTGCGCGTAAGCAGCGTAAAGAGCGTACGCGACGGCACCTATGGCTGCGCCGATGACAAGCCCGTACGCTGTCCGCAGCACCGTCGCCAAGAGCGGGGTGTGCAGGTGGGAAAACGTGTTCACCATCGAGATCTGACCGATGCACCCGAGGAGTGCGAGCGGTAGAGCAAGCCGCCTGTTGCCCCGCAGCAGGGTCAGGGCTGCGAATATGAGCGCCGGATGGCCTATGAGGAACTCCTTTGTCCTGGGGCGAAAGACCAGCACCTTCTCGAGGAACACCCTCATGCCCTCGTCAAAGGATGGGATGGGAAGCCCGAAGTAGATGTTCCCCGTCCGCATGATGTACACGAGCCCCATCGCCCCCACCACGGCCAAGACCAGTGCGTGCCAGACGCGGATTGGCTCCGAGAGTATCTCTCCCGCGGCCGCCACGAGGTTCCCGCCCTCCCTGCGCTGCTCCACCTGGTACCTCCAGTATAGCACCGCAACGATGATGAGCGGCAAGACGTGCGCGACCTTCACGCCGACGAACTGGTCGAGGTGCAACATGAAGCTGGTGCTTGACAGCGTGGCCGCGAGGAGCAGGCCGCCAAGGACGGACACACAAGACGCCTGGAGCCAGAGGAGGCACGCGTCGTGAAGCCCGGCGCCGTGGCTCCAGGACGCGCTTCGGGCGCGCCGCAACCTTACCAGGATGAGGCCGACCGCAAGCGCGGGAAACACGACCGCCGCGCCCAGAGCCGCAAGCTGCCGGAAGAGCGTCGCAAACCGGGTCGTGATGAGGCCGGCATATGCGAAAAGCCCAAGCGTAAACAGGCCAAGCTCGGCAATAGGCGGCGCGGAGGCCACCATGTCGAGAAGCATGAATGCCCCGGCCAGGATGCCGGCGGCCACCACCACAAGCGGAACCCTGGCAGGACTATACTGCGTGAAAGGCCGGGCCTCGTCGAGGGTGAACCCTGAGGCAGTCATCCCGCGCGCTATCGCCTCGATGTAGTCGAGGTTGTGGTTCACTACAGCAAGCTCTTCCCCACTCTTGGCGGGGAATGGGCGGATGTACATAACTCTGATGTTCCGTTCGCGAGCGGCCCTGACAAACCTGTCCACAGCCGTCTGGACCTCGATCTTGTCCATCTCGCGCGCGGTTATGCTATGGACCCTCACGACCGCAGGGCTCATGAGCTCGGCGAAGGCCCTGTCCCCCTGCTGGACGGCGAACTCAACATGCCCGAACGCAAGTCCATGCGAGGTAAGGGCGTCCGCTGCCTCACGGACGTAGTCCGGGTAGCCGAGTACATCCTCACCCTCGAAAATGACCAGCCGAACCCCGTCGATCTCCGCGAGCCGGTCTACGAAGAACGCTATTTTCTCTGGCGTGACGCCGGGATAGTTCCTGAACCTTGCCACCACGCCAAGCCCGGCGCTTTGGGCCTCGCGCACCTCCGCAGGGTCAAGCCCGATGTTAACCTCCTCGACCTGCTTTATGCCTTTCGCCATCTCGATGAACGGTCCGAGGCGTCGGGAGTTGAATGTCGACACCCGCTCACCCGCGAGCCTCATGTTGAGCAGCGGAGCGATCTCGTTGTATGTGGACGCATCGCGTGGGAAGAGGTACGTGTTGCTCCCGAACAGGCGCCCTTCGTCTATCATCTGCCTGAGGACTGGATCAGTTGTGGGCACCAGCTTGTCGTAGTCGAGTATCTGCCTGCCGGTGAAAGCACGTACCTTGCCCTTCTCTATCATGTCGCCGATGGTACGCTCATTCAGGGCAACGGAAGTGAGCCCTGCCATCTTCGCCCTGCGCATGAATGTATCCAGGGGATACCCGGCCGCGCGGCACACCTCGACCGCGGCATCGTAGTCCATTACCAGCTCAACCTGGCGGTTGGACCGTTCCACGGTGATACGCCCGATTGCAATATACGCCGATGCCAGCACCGCCGCTATCAGCGTCCACACCCACAGCTTCCTCGCCCGCCAGGGCCCTGCCATGGCATCTCCACCCCACATTCCCGCCTGAACGGCGGGCGCTCTCTTGCGGCCTGCCCCCAGGCCGGATCCCCCCGCCTCCCGGCCGAAGGCTTTGGCCTCCGGACCGGACGCCTCGCCTTGAGACCAGAGGGCCCGGGCCCCGAACCCAAGGCCGTTGCTTACTTACCCGAGGGCGTACTCCCGAAGATGTAGACAACCCCGTCCTGAACGCTCACGTCGCGCAGCACGAGGGGAATGGGCAGCCCCGAGACGTCCACCGACAGATCCACGCTCTTCAAGAGCCCGTTCTTGATGACCTCCGGGACTACGGCGTCTCCGACCCTGAAGCGGTCCACTACATATGCAAGGCGCGTGTCGCCCTGCACCACGAACCTGCCGTCAAGAGCCAGGTCCACCTTTACACCAAGGACGCTTGCGCTGCCGGAGACCGTGGCGACATCACGTCGAAGCTTCACCGTGAGGAGCCTCAGGATTCCGTCGCGCGAGTGAAAGTAGGCGTTGAGGTCGTCCTCTGCAAGTATCACTGTGACGTCGCCCCTGCCGATACGTTTTACGTCGAGCTTGCCTTCGCGCAGCACGGAGCGCATGTCGACATCGGCGCGGCGCGCGTCGAGAAACAGGCGCTGCACACGCAGCCCGTCCACGATGATGTTGCGCGCGTCAACCCGCAGGAAGTCGATCCTGCCGAGCGCAACCGCAAGAGCCGGAAAGGTCCTCACGTACACACGGACCGACTCGGCCTGGTCTACGCTTGCGACTATCGCCTTCTCCAGCCGTGTGCTCACGGCCCCCGGGATCGCCGCCTCCCCGACCACGAAGACGCAGGCGATCGCAAGGGCCGCGAGCGCTATCGGATACTTCATGGCATCCCTCGATACACGCACCACACGCGCCCCAACCGGGCGGGCGGGCAAGGCTAAGCCGACGCCCTGGCGGTGGCCCTCAGGTAGGCCTCGATGAACTCGTCGATCTCGCCGTCCATGACGGCCTGGACGTTCCCGGTCTCGAGCCCGGTCCGGTGGTCCTTCACCATCGTGTAGGGCTGGAACACATATGACCTGATCTGGTTGCCCCAGGCGATGTCCTTCTGCTCGCCCCGTAGCTCACCTATCTTCTTTTCCTGCTCTGCCTTGTAGTGCTCGAACAGGCGCGCCTTGAGGATCCTCATGGCGACCTCGCGGTTCTGATACTGGGACCGCTCGTTCTGGCAGGCCACGACGATCCCCGTGGGAATGTGCGTTATCCTCACGGCGGACTCCGTCTTGTTGACGTACTGGCCGCCAGCCCCGCCTGAGCGGTATGTGTCGATCTTAAGGTCCTCCGGCCTTATCTCTATGTCCACATCCTCCGGCACCTCAGGGATGACGTCCACCGATGCGAACGAGGTGTGACGCCTCGCATTGGCGTCGAACGGCGAGATCCTGACCAGACGGTGGATGCCCCTCTCGGCCTTGAGGTAGCCATATGCGTTCTCGCCGCTTATGAGGACGGTAACGCTCTTCAGACCCGCCTCCTCGCCTGGCAGGAAATCAGTGATCTCCGCTTTGTATCCGCGCCGCTCTGCCCACCTGAGGTACATGCGCAGGAGCATCTCGGCCCAATCCTGGGACTCGGTGCCGCCCGCGCCCGGGTGTATCGAGAGGATGGCGTTGGCACGGTCGTACTCGCCGCCGAGCAGGTGCGCAAGCTCAAGGCCGGTCACGGCCTTGGTGAGGGACTTCATGCCCTGGCGAACCTCTTTCTCCACGGACTCATCGCCTTCCTCGAGGCCCAGCTCAAGGAGGACGGCGAGGTCCTCGGCCTCCGCACGGGCTTTCTCCCAGCGCTCAACGTCAGCCTTGATCTGGCTCACCCGCTGAAGGACCTTCTGTGCGGCCTCCCGGTCATCCCAAAAACCCGGCTCGCTCACCTGCCGCTCAAGCTCGGCAATCTTTGCCTTCTTTGCTTCGATGTCAAAGATACACCCTCATCTCTTCCACTCTAGAGACAAGATCGTCCAGAGTGGGTTTTAGCTCACTCAGCATCCCTCTACGCGCTCCTTCCACAGCACTTCTTATACTTCTTCCCGCTTCCACACGGACACGGGTCGTTTCTCCCGACCTTTTTGACGCGCCGCTGCTCCACACGGGGGCGCTCCTCGTCCTGACCGCTGCCGCTCATGGTGATGCGATAGCGACGCGCCTTCGGCTGCCTCTCGCCGCTATCGATGCCCACGCGGAACATCCATGTCACGATGTCCTCCTGGATGCTCGCCTTGAGGGCTTCGAACATCTGCCAGCCCTCGATCTGATACTCCTGCAGCGGGTTGCGCTGGCCATAGGCCCGAAGCCCGATGCCCTCGCGCAGGTCGTCCATGGCCTGCAGGTGATCCATCCACTTCGAGTCTATGATCCGGAGCATGACGAGCTTTTCGAGGGCCCTCATGCGCTCCGGACCGATGAGAGCCTCCCGTTCCTCATAGGCTTTTCGCGCGACTTCCACGATATGCTTCTCGAGCTCAGGGCGACGCAGGCCGGCCAGGCTTTCGCGCGTGACGGTGACCGGCGACGCCAGCGCGAAGGTCCTGTTCACCCGGTCCACAAGCCCGTCGAGGTCCCACTCCTCCTGGAAGACCTTCTCGTTGGCGTAGATGTCCAGGATGCCCCGTGCGACCTGGGCTATCATCTCCATGATCCGGTCCTTGAGGTTCTCGCCCCGCAGTACCATGCGCCTGTCGCGGTAGATGACCTCGCGCTGCTTGTTCATGACGTCGTCGTACTCGAGGACCTGCTTGCGGATGTCGAAGTTGCGCGCCTCGACCCGCTTCTGCGCAGTCTCGATGGCCCGGGAGAGCCGCGGGTGCTCGATGGGCATATTCTCATCCCACCCGAGCCGGCTCATGATGTTCGTGATGAATTCGCCGCCGAAAAGGCGCATGAGGTCGTCCTCGAGCGACACGTAGAACCGTGACGCCCCGGGATCGCCCTGGCGCCCGGACCGTCCGCGAAGCTGGTTGTCGATGCGCCTGCTCTCGTGGCGCTCCGTGCCGATGATGAAAAGCCCGCCGAGCCCAACAACCTTCTCGTGCTCTCCCGCGCACGCGGCCCTGGCCTCCTCGAGGTAAACGCGGAACTCTTCCCTGGCCTTGAGGACCTCCGGGTCCTTCGTGGGGAACCTCTCCGCGGCCTCGGCCACCACCTCGCTCGGGTAGCCCTGGGCGCGCAGCTTCTGCTTGGCGATATACTCCGGGTTGCCGCCCAGCACGATGTCGGTTCCACGGCCGGCCATGTTGGTGGCTATGGTGACCGTGCCCAGGCGGCCGGCCTGCGCGACGATCTCGGCCTCATGCTCGTGATGCTTCGCGTTCAACACCTGGTGGGGGATGCCGCGACGCCGCAGCATCTCGCTGAGCCTCTCCGACTTCTCGATGGAAATGGTGCCCACCAGCACCGGCTGCCCCTTCTTGTGGAGCCTCTCGATCTCCTCGACAACGGCGTTGAACTTCGCCCGCTCTGTCTTGTACACGACGTCGGGGTGGTCGACCCGGATCATCGGGAGATGCGTCGGGATCACCACCACGTCAAGCCCGTAGATCTTCCGGAACTCCTCTTCCTCGGTGGCCGCGGTGCCCGTCATGCCCGCAAGCTTCTTGTACATGCGGAAGTAGTTCTGGAAGGTGATGGTCGCGAGTGTCTGGCTCTCCCGCTCGACCTTCACGCCTTCCTTAGCCTCGATAGCCTGGTGGAGGCCTTCACTGTAACGCCTCCCAAACATGAGGCGTCCGGTAAACTCATCGACGATGATGACCTGGCCGTCCTTGACGACGTAGTCCCTGTCGCGGCGCATCAGCGCGTGAGCGCGCAGAGCCTGGTTGAGATGGTGCGCCAGCTCCATGTTGGTGTCGTCGTACAGGTTATCGATGCCGAGGATCTTCTCGACCCTGGCCACGCCTTCCTCGGTGAGCGCCACGGTACGGGCCTTCTCGTCCACCGTGTAGTCCACATCGGGCTTCAGCCTCGGGACGAGCCTTGCGAACTGGTAATACAGGTCCGTGGACTCCTCCGCCTGGCCGGAAATGATGAGCGGAGTCCTCGCCTCGTCTATGAGGATGCTGTCCACCTCGTCGACGATGGCGTAGTTCAGCTCACGCTGGACCATCTCGTCCTCGGACGTGACCATGTTGTCGCGGAGGTAGTCGAACCCGAACTCGTTGTTCGTCCCGTACGTTATGTCAGCCGCGTAAGCGGCCTTTCTCTGAGCGTAATCCAGCCCGTGGACGATGATGCCCACCGTGAGCCCGAGGAACTTGTAGATCGTCCCCATCCACTCGGCGTCACGCCGTGCCAGGTAGTCGTTGACTGTCACGACGTGGACGCCCTTCCCGGGAAGGGCGTTCAGGTATGCCGGCAGTGTAGCTGCGAGCGTCTTGCCCTCGCCCGTCTTCATCTCCGCGATCCTGCCCTCGTGGAGCACGATCCCACCCATGACCTGCTCATCGAAGTGCCGCTGCCCGAGCACCCTGACCGACGCCTCCCGCACGACGGCGAAAGCCTCGAGGAGGATGTCGTCGAGGGGCTCGCCGTTTGCGAGCCGCGACCGAAACTCGATTGTCTTCGCGGCCAGCTCATCGTCTGACAGCTTCGACATCTCCGGCTCGAGGGCCGTCACGGCCGCTGCCATGTCCCGCAACCTGCGGAGCTCTCGCTCATTGAAATCAAATGCTTTCCTAAGGAAGCCGAGCACCGTGTCTTCCCTTCTTTCAATCCAAGCCCGTGAGCCCGTGCAGGCGCTGCACGCGTCGAGCGTAGAAGGCCTGGCGATGAGGCCTGGCGCCGTCTTCTCAGGTCTCGTCCCTCCGGACACACCGCACACACCGCAGAGGACATACCTCAGCGGACACACCGCCGCGGGCTGCGGCGGACGTGGGCGCTCGTTCCCGCGGAGGTCACGAGCACCACGCATGGTGCTAACGTAACACTCAGTCCGTCACGCCGACCCCCGGAAGGCGCCCTGAGCGGAACCCTGCGCTCCACGTCGGCCATCTTGAGTAGGCCATCTCGAGCCCGCACCACTGCCTGAGCTGGCAGTGCTTGTCAGGGCGGCGGCGGCAGGCATCTCCGAACTCATGCCAGGTCCCTGGACATCTGCCGGGCTCCCGGCAGACCCCTGCCGGAGTTATACGCGCCCGCACAAGCTAACGCCAGAGGCTCCGCCGCTTGCGCGGCAAGGTCCCCTGAGCGCGAGATAATTATACCATTCGCACGCCGGTGCAGCAACCTCGCGCGAGGCCGGCGGTGGGTGCGTGAGAGCGGGCGCAAGGCCGCATCGTTAGGATTCGGCTACCTGGTGACGCCCGTTACCACCTGTTGAGGCTGTTCCGGCGCGGCGCTAAGTGAGGGTGCAGAAATACTTCCGACTTTTGGAGGGGTTGCCGGTGACTGCACGAGGGGTGTCAAAATCCGGCCACTGGCTAAACGGGCCGGATTTTGGCGAAGCGCGCCCCGCTTGGGGCGCCGTCCCCGAGTGCAACATCGGCAACCCGGCAACTACTGGAAGAGGGGCGAGAACTAACACACCCTCACTTAGCGGCGCTTGAGGGTGCCGACCCTGCGGCTAAGCCTAACTCGCGGGCTTTTCCGGGCGAGCATCTCGTGTTGAATGAGGAGGAACACGCCTAAGGCCATCGCAATGTCGCCGACGCTGATGACCCGGTGAATCGGGTATGGCGAGCCAATGGGAACGACGTCTCCGAGCGGCCACAGGCGGGTGGTCGTGTCGATGAGCTTATAAGTGAGGACCCTCCCTGACTCGATCGCGGCAACCTGCTGCGCCATCCCCACCGCTGTCAGCATGTCGGCGGAAACCGGCATTCTCATACCGTTGGCAAGGATGACCACAAAGTTTAGAACCACGCCGATCCCGATGAGCGGCATCCAGCGGATGTGACGGTTCGCCCAGATTGCGTAAAGAAGCAGGACATAGCTGAGGAAGAAAGCATAGGGCGCGATGGACCGAATGAGCGCGGCACCGCGGAACCCGAGGGCGACGACCGCAACTTCGATGGCGAACGACGCCAGTATGCACTCGACTCTCCTGAGCGGCACCTCCCCGAGGCTCGAAAACGTACCGCCCCGAAGCTTGCCAACGACCATCGAGGCGACGGCCGTGTCAACTAGCATCAGCTATCACCTTCTGCTTCTTGAGGTGCTCGACGAACGCTCTGACGACCTCCGGGTCAAACTGCTTGCCGGACCCCGCAAGCAGTCGCCTCACGGCCTCCTCGGGAGGATACCCGCGTCGGTATGGCCTGTCTGAAGTCATGGCATCGTAGGCGTCGGCCACCGTCAGGATTCGCGCGTGGAAAGGGATGTCCTGCTCGGTAAGGCCATTCGGGTAACCATGTCCGTCAAGACGCTCGTGGTGACATCGTATCGTTGCCGCGACATCCCTCAAGAAGCTGATCTCGGACAGGATCCTCGCGCCCGTGACCGGATGCTGCTGGATTCTCTGGAACTCGTCCGTCCTGAGCTGGCCGGACTTGCAAAGGAGCTCATCAGGGACGCCGATCTTGCCGATGTCATGGAGTAGCCCCGTGTACTCGACCTTCTCGACCTCGCTCTCGGGCATGCGCAGCTGACGCGCGATCGCTGCGGAGTAAACCGCCACCCGGTCCGAATGCCCCCGCGTGTACTTATCCTTCGCCTCCAGCGCGGCCGCTAGTCCGCGAACCGTGCCCGCATATAGCTCCCGCATTTTCATGTATTCTTGGAAAGAATAGCGGGCGAGAAGGAGGGGGATGAAGAAGAGAGTGGTGCCCAGCATCCCTATGTAAGGGTACGCGGCGCCGATCAGGAAACCAAGGGGAGCGAGAGCAAGATAATTACGCGCCGTCGTCTGTATATTGGCGGACCATAAGACGCGAAAGAGCAGCCCTTGCGAGAGCGCCATGACCCCCGTGACTAGGGACGCATTGACCAAGAAGTAAGCCACAGCCGCTGCGAACACCGGCAGCGCATCTTCAGGAAGATGGGGAAAACCCGTGTGTCCGCCCGCCCAGACGTACAGGAGCCCTGACAAACCCACCGTTACTACTGTCTGCGAGAGGTTAAACACAAGCTTTAGAATACCGGCACGTCTGCGAATTGCATTCGCCGCACCGTCTATTGCACCGATCCACGCTGCGGCAGGTCCGCACACAAGCACAGCAGCGAAGTTGGTCGCGAAGCTAACGGACACTGCCCCTCCCCGCGGCAACGGCACCGGGACAGCCTCAGCGAACAGTGTCAGCATAGCGAAAAAGGCAAGCGTGCTCAACGATGCGCTTCTTAGGAAAGCGCTTATACTCAGAAGCACAACCACAGCGGCGACTACGGTCGCGCTAACGTACATAAGTACCAGCTTCTGCTGGGCCCGTTCGGGGCTACTCTGGTTCACGGGCGCGCTCACTCCGGATCTCACCCCACCAGTAGACATAGGAACCCCCGCCCGGAAGAGGCGCTTCGATGGCTTACTGGTAAACTAGGCAGTGAAGACTAGCCAGCATCGCCTACCAGAAATAGGTTCCGCCTCCCGCCAAAACCAACGCCACGAGTGCAAGGATCGCCTTCACGATGTTCTTCATTTGCCTTCCAGCCTCCATTCGCATTTGTGAAATGCCGGGCTAGACTGGCCCGGAGAACTCAGATCGGGACCTGCTCTCCGCTCAAGGCGTTGTTTCAGGCCGCTTTGCCGCTCCGGGAGTTACACGGTAACCCACGATAGCGGCCTGTTGGCGGTTCTCCGGCGGGGGGTTCCAAGACCGACAACGATGTTCAGTTCTCGCCGTGGGCGCGCTGTCCTGAGAAGCGACTTCTCGGGAGCTACCCGATGTCCTCCTCGTAGAACTCCTCCCCTCCGTATGTGAGGGTCACACACCTGTTCACGGCGTGAAGAAGAGCTCTTATCACCGCCTCCTCTTCGCTTCTTGTCACGTATGACGCGCCGGTGGAGGGCACATCGCCCCACGGCGACCCGATAGTAGCAAGCACCACTGCGGTTTCCCTGCCGGACAGCCGGCACAACTGTATGTCGTCAACGGAGAGGCCGACCAGCCCTCCGAACGCCTTGTCGAGGGCTTTAAGTGCTGCAGCCGCCGGCACTTTGAATCTGTTGTCGTCGTTCGGAAGATCGTCGTCCTCGCCTACGAAGGTTCTCGGGCCGTACGACAGCTCAACCATGGCGTGTATCCGGTCGGGATACACGTTAACCCCAAGGCGATTCATCCCTATCCGAGGCTCGGGCCGCAGCTCTTCTTCGCCACCCTCACGCGACGGCCCTCCCCTTCGCGGCTTCTCCGCGTCCCCAGGTGCCGTGCTTTTCCCGGATACCACCCTGTATCTCTTCACCACGGGTGCCCCAATACCGGGACTTGCCGGAGTTGCGTCGTCCTGCATCCCGCCGCCGTCGCTCCCGGACGTAGACGACGGGCCCTCGCGCGTGCCACCAGCGTGCTCCGGAGTTTGCCCAGAAGCAGCTACGACTGTCTCCACCACGGCCATCCCGTCAGGCCGCTCTGTCAGGGTCTTCTTCTGTTTTGAAGCTCTCGCTGCGCCACCGCGCTCCCTCGTTACGCTGATCGCCTCCGAGGGCAGCCTGTGGCCGAGGTGCGCTGTACACGCCGACTCGACGTCTCGAACGATTCGTCGGGATTGAACTCCCTTCTCCACCAGTATGTCGATGGCGGTCACCTGGCCGTCAGGACCGCAATTGACGCTGACAGACACGACCCCCGATATCTGTCTTATGGCCGCCTCGAGCGCAGCCGCCTGCTCCGGAATGCGTCCGGCGCCACGTTCCTGACGCGTCCCTTTTCGGGGTGCCATAGAATTGGCTCCCTTGCTTTCAACTTTATGCGAACAGTTAACCTATTCTACCTCGTAGTGGGGAATCCTGCCGAAGCCCCGGGTCGTGCCCGCTTTTTTGTCGGAGGACAGCAGAATCAACTAGCGCTCGCAACCCGCCCGACACCAGGCAATGCCCTCCCAGGACCACGGGGATCTCAGCATCAAGAACACAGCCCGTGAACTCGCGCGCTACGTGGTTCCTGACATCTCCGGGACGCAGCAGGTCGGAGCTGAACCTGTCCCTCGCAGGGAGGCTCAGGCCGAGGTGGTGGAAGAGTACTCTTGAGTCCACGAAGGTCGCGTCTGTCACTCTTTCGAGCGCCTTCACGAAAGCTGCGAAGCCCACTTGCTCGATTAGGCATCCGATCAGGGACACAACCTGTCTGCGGTGCTGCCTTCCAAGGGCCTTCATGCCCCGTTCCTCGGAGAATACCCTTGTTCTGCACTTGAGGTGCTGATTCACGTACATCACTGCGCCCGGGCTGACCCGGCCGATGATAGCAATCTCCGCGAGATGAGTCGCCAGCGCGTCTCGCGCCATGAGAAGGCGCCCGCGCGCAGGCTCCAGGTCAAGGCTGCCGATAACCGCCCGCGCGTGGGGCCCCGCGGCTGGGTGAAGGCCGAGCACCATCACGTCTGCGGGCGTGTCCACGTCGAACGTCGCCCCCACTGTCTCGTCCATCCGCGTCACCGGCAGCACGGACGACAGGGCCATGGCGAGCGCGTTGTCGGACGGCGGCAGGTCCGCCGCAAGGTGCAGGATCGCGTCCGCAGGTGTGAACCCCACGATGTCACTGGAGAAAACGTTGTTGGCAACAACGAGCGCGTCTGCGCCGGCAAGGGCCCGCGCCACCCTCGAAACCTCGTCTGCCCCGAGGAGCGACCCCGAGGCGCCGCCCATGTAGAGCACGGCCTTCAGGCTGTGCCGCCTGACAACCTCGGCAAGCTGCTCGCCGAAATGAAACCGGCCGCGCGCCGGCACCAGCTCGATCTCGATCTTGGCCCCTGCGCGCGCGGCCCTGGAAGCAAGATCTTCATAGGTTGTATAGAGCAGGATCTGGTCGAGTTCTTGGAGGCCCGCGAATTTCGCGAGGTTGTCGAGGACCACGGCCTTCCTCACGGCCACCACAAGCTCCTCAACCTCACTCTGGGGCCTGCCGCCCTCGAACACGACCAGCGTCACCTTGCTCACCGCATCACTCTCCGATACCCAGCACAGCCCTCAAGTCTCGGCAAGGCCGGGCAGACCCCGGCGAGCCCATGCGAAACTCAACCAGCACAACCGGCATTAGCATCGGACCTTAGAACTCCGGCTCGATGAGGCCGTAGTTCCCATCCTTGCGCCGGTAGACCACGTTGACTTCCTCGGTTTCGGCGTTGGAGAACACGTAGAAGTCATGGCCGAGAAGCTCCATCTGCATCACGGCTTCCTGAACCGACATCGGCTTCATGGCGAACCGCTTCGTCCTGACGATGCGAGCCTCCTCCTCAACTTCCTCGGCAGCCTCCGGCCCCTCAGGGGTGAACGCCGCCTCTACAAGATGCGTCCCAATCTGGCGCAGGCGCCGGTTGATCCGCGTCTTGTACTTGCGTATTTGCCTCTCGATTTTGTCAACGGCCCCGTCCACCGATGCGTACATGTCGCCTGTTTTCTCCTCGCCGCGCAGGAGCAGGCCGTTTATCTGCATTGTGACCTCCACGATGTGAAGCCCCTTCTCGATGCCCATGGTCACCTGGGCGTCGATCATGTCGCCTTCGAAGAACCGCTGGATCTTGCTGACTTTCTTCTCGGCGTAATCCCGGAGAGCTTTCGTCACTTCTATGTTCTTGCCTTTGATGGTAATCTCCATCCCGATCAGCTCCTTTCCGGATCGTGAGAGTAAGGCTTCCACGTATTATATTCCCCCTCGCCGGGGGAAATCCTGCTCTGTCGCCTGTCACGGCGCGGCCCGACCGTTTCCGACCGGGTCTGGCCCAACCCGAACCGGCCTTGAGTCACACTGGTTCGGCTGCGCTCGGCGGGTCCCAGCTTGGCCGGGCCCAGCTCGGCGGACCCAGTCCGGCGGGACCCAGCCGGACTCGGCCCGGTTCCGGCAGACAGGCCGGGCCAGTTGCCGCAGCGGCCGGTGAATCACCCGGGCACGTGGAGCTTTCTTTCGGTAACCGTCACGAGCCGCGAGATGGTCAGAGTCATGATAAGGTACATGAGGGCCACCATCATCCATATCTCGAAGGGCCGGAACGTGCGGCCGATCACTATCTGGCCCTTCCTCACCAGTTCCTCCATGGCTATCACCGACACCAGGGACGAGTCCTTGAGCAGGGCGATGAACTCGTTCCCGAGGGGAGGCACTATGCGCCTGAATGCCTGTGGCAGGATCACATACCTCATGGCCTGCACGTAGGTCATCCCGAGTGCCCTCGCAGCCTCCATCTGCCCCCTGTGGATGGACTGTATCCCGGCACGGACTATCTCGGCCACGTACGCGCCGCTGTTTATGCTCATGGCAGAGATCGCAGCGACGTATGGAGGCACCGGGAACCCCAGCACCTGCGGAAGCCCCATGTAGATGATGAATATCTGCACGAGGAGGGGAGTGCCGCGAAGGAAGTCCACGTACGCGGCGGCGAGGTATGAGACCAGCTTCGCCCTGGATATCCTGGCGATTCCAACGAAGGTCCCGATAATGATTCCGAACGCGATGGAGATAGTCGTCAGACGCAACGTCATCCAGGCCCCCAGCAGGAGGAAGGGAAGCGACCTCTCGATCACGTCCCACCTGAATCCGGGCAGTAAGTCGGAAAGAAATGAGAAGGCAGCGTTCAACTCTCTCCACTCCCACTTTCTTGTTCTATCTCGGGCTGCCTCGTTCACCCGGAGTCCTCAAGGCCCCGACGGCGCCCCCGGGCCCCCCTGGCCCGCGTGCCCCGGCGGATCTCAAGTTCTCAGCCTGCTCTAGCCGGGTTTTCCGCCCATTGTAGCCCACATTATGGCCCACTATAACAAGGAGGCGTAACACCACCGCGGCGCCACCGGGACGGTGCCGCTCGGCTGTGTTACGCTCGACCCCTGGTTATCCTGCGTTTTTCGATTACGCCTCTTGCGCTTTCTGCGTTTCGGTCCCACATCGGACCTGCGTCATGCCACCCTGCGGCGATCGCGGCGCCGGCTAGTTCCTGCCGGATTATTCACCGAAGTACTTTGCGTAGATCTCGTCGTATTTCCCTGTGCTCTTCAGCGTGGCAAGAGCCTTGTTGATGTTCTTGAGGAGATCTTCCCTGTCTTTGCGCATCGCAATCCCGTAGTACTCCACGGTAAATGGAGCCCCCACTATCTTGAGCGAGTCGTCGTTCTTGACAGCATCCGCGGCGACCGCGATGTCCATTATGCACGCATCCACTGCGCCGTTCTTAAGCTCCAGGAACGCGTCGGGCGCCAGGTTGAACCTCTTGACTTCGCCGATGCCTTCGATCTTGGAAGCCGCGAAATCGCCGGTTGTATTGATCTGCACGGAGACCTTCTTGCCCTTGAGGTCGGAAGGCTGGGTTATGCCCTCGGTGTCCTTGCGCACCACGATAACCTGGCCGGCGGTGAAGTACGGATCTGAGAAATTGACGCTTTGGGCGCGCTCGTCAGTGATGGTCATGGCCGACACGATGACATCGTAGTTGCCGTTGAGAAGACCCGGCAGTATGCCGTCCCACGCTGTGTTGATGATCTCAGCCTTCATGCCCATCTGCTCTGCGATCGCTTGAATGAGCTCTATGTCGAAGCCTTTGAACTCCCCAGTCTGCTCATCCTGCCACTCGAAAGGCGGAAATGCCACGTCACAACCTACCTTGAGGACTGGGACTTCCTCTTGGGTCTCGGGCCCAGGCGCAGCTGCTTGCTCCGGTGCCTTCTTCAGAGCAAGGGCCACGGCCAGCACGAGGATGATGGCGATGCCAATGATAAGTAAGAGGCCGGACTTCTTCATCTCTGCTCTACACCCTCCTTAAAGTTCCAGGTTTCTAGTCCGATTATATTGCACGGGACAATCTGTAGCAAGTACAGGTTTCCACCCGCTTACGTGAATCCCGCCTGGTCGGCAGAGCGCGAGTGGAATCTGAGCCGGAATACGTCTGTACCATCGCCCCCATCACTCGCTGAGTGCCGCAGCGGCCCGGGGTGCCCGCATAACAAGGCGCGCCCCCATGACAAGGCGTCCGACAACGACAAAGCGCACGACACAAAGAAAAGCGCGGCCTTGCGGCCGCGCCTCTTTCGGATGGCATCGCTTGAATGCCGCGGACGACGCCGTCCGACTCACCGGTCTTGTCAACCCGTTATCAACCTGTTGTCAACCTGCCAGTGGATCAAGCGCCCCGGTAAGCCCTGTGGGCCTCGAAGCACTCCCGGCAGTATACCGGCCGGTCCTCGCGGGGCTTGAACGGGACCTGAGCTTCCTTGCCGCAGGACGAGCAGATGACCGTGTATGTCTCCCTCGGGCCGTCGTTACGCTGGCGCTTGCGGGCCGCACGGCAGTCCTTGCAGCGCACGGGTTCGTGCTCGAACCCCTTCTCTGCGTAAAACTCCTGCTCACCTGCGGTGAAGATGAACTCCGCACCACAGTCGCGACACGTTAACACCTTGTCCTTGAACTCCATGCTGGATAAATCCCCTCGCTTTGTGGTAATGACACCCCTGCTCAGATAACCCGTTGTACCCCGGCGCACTTCTCTCGTCTAATTGCGCCCCTGGCCCGCGGCTGGCCTTGAGTATACAGGAAGGACCTGAACAAGTTGGGCTCGAATCCATTCTATCCGCCCGCACACATAAATGCAAGTAAATTTGCAATTTCCTCTCCGCATCCCCGGGGGGTACCGCCCGCAGCGAAGATGGGATGCATTTCCAGAAAACTAAATCGGCTGCGCGGGAGGACTTTCGGGGAGTATGGCGAAATGGAGAAGATCAAACCCGCCAGGGTCAGGCGGGCAAAACCAATCAGCGATGTCCCCGGTTCTGCACTACGGGCGGCGGGCGGTCAAAGCGCCGCCCGGTAGTCGAAGTCGGTGAGGTCCTCGAAGGCCCCGTCCATCCTCGTGTCAGCCAACACCGCTGCGCCCTGCCCGTCTCTCCCTCGCCTTGCGCCCCACCTTCACGTTCCCGGTCCACTTCGCACATGCGCCTTCGCCCGCGACCGCGTGGCCGCCTTCACGATCTCTCCAAACACGATGGTCGACGCTGAAAGCCCCCAGACAGTAGCCCATTCCGATGCGGTGAGCGCAACTGTGTCGAAAACGGGACGCATCGCGGGCACCATTAGCACCGCAAGCTGCAGGGCAGCTGACGCCATCCACGCTCCCACCAGGTATCTGTTGGTCAGAGGACCCAGGCGGAAGAGAGACTGCAGCGTCGAGCGAAGGTTGAACGCGTGGAACAGCTGGCTGAGCGACATGGTGGCGAAGGCCATGGTGCGCGCCGCAAGGACCGGGTCCCGACCTGTGCCGATGTCCTCCCGCACTCCTAGCCAAAAGGCCAGAAGCGTGATGCCGCCGATGAACGCCCCATAGAGCCCTATGCGGACGACGCCGCCTGCGCCGAACACCGACTCCGAGCGCTTCCGGGGCGGACGCCTCATCACGCCGGGATCCGGCGGTTCGACGCCTAGGGCAAGCGCCGGGAGGCTGTCGGTTACGAGGTTTACCCAGAGTATCTGGATGGGCGTGAGCGGCCTGAAACTGCCGGACACTATCGCCGTGAAAATCGCCACGATCTCCCCGATGTTGCATGAGATGAGGTAGGCAATGGACCGCCGGATGTTGTCGAAGATGGTCCTCCCCTGGCGGACGGCCTCAACGATCGTGGCGAAGTTGTCGTCCGCGAGCACCATGTCCGCGGCTTCCTTGGCCACGTCGGTGCCGGTTATTCCCATGGCACATCCGATGTCCGCGCGTTTGAGCGCCGGGGCGTCGTTGACGCCGTCGCCGGTCATGGCGGCCACGTGTCCCTGGCGCTGGAGAGCCTCCACGATGCGGACTTTGTGCTCCGGGGAAACCCGCGCGTAAATGGACACGCGCCGGACGGCCGCGTCAAGCTCCTCGTCGCTCATGGCGTCAAGCTCGCTTCCTGAGAGCGCCTCCGGGAACCCAATTCCGGCGGCGCCGCCCGCGTCGGCGGTCGGTTCTCTACCCGCTGTGTAGGGACCGACGAGCGACGCAACGGCAGCGCCCGGACGTGCGCCGTCACTTGCGCCTGCACTTGAACAACCCATGACCGTGCACGCATGCGGACTTGTGCCTGTACCTACGCCCACGCCGGCTCCCGCGTCCGCGCCTGCGCCTGCGCCTGCGGCTGCGGCTGCGGCTGCGCCTGAGCCCACACCTGAGCCTGCACCTCTACCTGCACCTGCGCTTGCACCTGCAGCTACACCTCTACCTGCACCTGTACCTGTACCTGAGCCGAGGCCGATGGCTTTCGCCACGGCTATAGCGGTGTCCTTGTGGTCCCCGGTTATCATGATCGGCACAATGCCCGCTTCCAGGCACGTTCTGACCGCAGCCGGCACCTCTGCCCTGGGTGGGTCCATCATGCCCATGAGGCCCACGAAGACCAGGTCGCGCTCGATGTCGCCCGGGTCGAGGCGCGGCGGCAGCGACGGCAGGACCCGGAACGCAAACGCAAGCACACGCAGAGCGTCGGCGGCCATACGACTGTTCGTGCTCATGATGCGAGCTTTCGCCTCGTCGTCCAGGGGACGGACCTCTCCCCGCTCGAAGACGTACGCGCATCGCCCCAGCACGGAGTCCGGGGCGCCCTTCACCAGAGCCACGCAAGTGCCGTCAGCGCCACATGGGGAGCCTTCGGCCGCCGCCAGGCCGGGCGCCGCGCCGCCAGGGCCGGGACCGTCCGCACCGGCTCCGCCCGCATGCGTCTTCATCCCTTTGGACCCTTCGGGCGCGTGCGGGTATGGAGCGGGAACCGGCCACGGGAACCGGTTCACGGTGGTCATTCGCTTCCGAACAGAGTCGAACGGGATCTCCCCCACCCTGGGCGCCTTCTCCACCTCCTCAGGACCAAATCCGGCTTTCCTGGCTGCCACGACAAGCGCGCCCTCTGTCGGGTCGCCCGTGATGTACCATTCTCCCGTGTCAGGATTCTGACGAAGCTCGGAATTGTTGCACAGCGAGGCGATGCGTGCCAGCATGCAGAGGTGCGGGTCCGCCAGGTCAACGGCGATCCCGTTGGCCTCGTCGACGGCAACCCCGCTGGATGTCGTTCCTTCGCCACCGGCCGGCATCTCCGGGCCTACGCCTGTGCGTGAGGCTGCCCTCCGAATCAAGTCGCCACCCTGGCCTAGCCCCATGTCCGCAACAGCGTTCATGATAGCATGAGTCATAGCGCCTGTGTCCGGAGCAAGCACAGCGCGTGTAGAGTCAGCAGTTGCAGTAGGGGCGCAAGCGGCCAACTCGCCGTCGGCCAGAGCGCCCGCGAGCTTAAACTCGCCTTCAGGTGAATAGCCCTGGCCCGTGACCTCCAGCAGCCGCCCGTCCACGTATGCCCTTACCACCGTCATTTGGTTTTCCGTAAGGGTGCCCGTCTTGTCGGAGCATATGGCCGTGGCGCTTCCCAGGGTCTCCACGGCGGGCAGCTTACGAACGATGGCGCGGTGCCTGGCCATCCGCTGCACGCCGATGGCGAGCACCACGGTGACGATGGCCGGAAGCCCCTCGGGGATCGCAGCAACCGCCAGGCTGACCGCGGTCAGAAACATCTCGAAGACCGGGATGCCCCGTAGAAGCCCCGCGACGAACATGAGGGCGCACAGCCCAAGCGCCGCCCCGCCGAGCCACTTGCCGAGCTCCTCGAGGCGCTCCTGGAGCGGCGTCCGCTTTTCGGCGGACGTCTCCATGAGGCCTGCGATCCGTCCCACCTGCGTGTTCATGCCGGTTGCGACGACCACAGCGCGGCCGCGACCGTACACGCAGATCGTGGCCATATGGAGCATGTTTGTCCGGTCGCCGATTGGGGCCTCCTCCGGGAGGGCGATATGGGCAGCCTTCTCCACAGGCACCGACTCGCCCGTGAGCGCCGCCTCTTCCACCTTGAGCGTGACCGCCTCGACGACGCGCATGTCGGCAGGGATGTGATCCCCCGCCTCGATGAGGACCACATCGCCAGGCACGAGCTCGCGCGCCGGCACCGTGACGGTGGCTCCGTCGCGGCGCACCCGGGCGCTCGGCGCGGCAAGCTTCTTAAGGGCCGCGAGGGCTTTTTCAGCGCGGCTCTCTTGCGTCACCCCGAGGACGGCGTTGAGCACGACTATCGCCATGATGACGATGCCCTCGGTGACCTCGCGGAGCGCCGCGGATATGGCGGCAGCGACGATGAGCACCAGCACCAGCGGCTCCTTGAACTGAGCGAGGAACATATCCAGGACGCTCGGCCCGGGCTTCTCGCGAAGCTCATTCGGCCCGAAGCGCTCAAGGCGTGCTTTGGCGTCGCCAGAGGAAAGGCCTTTCGCGAGGTCCGTTCCCAGGACAGCAGCGACGTCCGCCACAGTCATGGAGTGGTAGGCGACCACACCTTCTGCAGGGTCCCTGACAGCGCTGGGGCTGGTATCCTCAACATGTTTCACAGGCGTTTCTCTTGCCATCGCTCATTTCCTTTCGACCTGGTGTAAGTGGACACACCGGACGTCCTCGCCGCTTGGCCCTCTCTGTGCCCGGGTCCTGCGCCAATCGACAGGTTCGGGTCGGGTTTTCGGTGGCCGCCCGGTTGACGGTGCTTACGAGCCGTGTTTTCCTGAGTGCACAACACCGCCGACCCCGGAGGGGTGGTAGTCCCGGAACGCGTAGCAGGTCCCTTCGAGTTTGATTGTCCCCCCATAGTAGCTTGTCCTGCCCGTGCTGGGTTGTGGCCATGAACCGCTCCGTATATCGATGTCGGCGCACTTCATCACAGGATCGTATCGGAAAAAAAGACCTCCACACCATCAAAATGGTGCGAAGGTCTTGCCAAGCCTGCAGGAGGCTGGTAAAGCCAGGCCCAGGGGCCGCCAGGCCCAGGGGCCGGTTGTTGACTTTACCTGAACCAGCTACTCCCCTTCGCTCAATGCGCGCTTCGTGCGCCGCATGCGGCCACCGGTGCCCACCTGTCTGCCTCCGCGCTGCGCCGGCGGCAGGTCCATCTCGGCCCGGGCAACGCCCGGTGCCGCAGGTCATTGTGAGATAATCCCATTTCGAGACTCGTCACGCGATCTACGGTTATTATACCCGGTAAAAGGCGAGGTTGGCAATAGCGGGCAACCGGTAGGCAATCGGCAACCTGTGTGTCCAGGTGGAGGCAAGGAGACAGGCGCCGGGAGCCCTTCGGCTGCCTGGACGATCGAACAGTGTTGGATGCTTCCCTGATAAACTCTTCCAGATCTTTGCGTGTTGTGTTATCCTATTCTCGGTGGTGGGACTACACACGTTCCAGCCAGCCAGATCACTGCGGAGGTGCGAAGCTGCCGCCCGACACAACCCTGTTTCCAGGAGGGTCAGAGGTGATCAACGCGGATAAGCCGTACCTTTGGAAGGCAGACGTGGAGCGGTCAGTTGATACGTACAACGCCTGGTTCCTGGAGTTCGCCCCTCCGGCATTTAGGGAGACCAGAAGACAAACTGCAGCAGAGGTCAGTGAGACGTTCCGCCTCACCGACGACCTTTACGTGATCAGCCCGGAAACGCTCCTGGCCCGTCCTCGCATGTTGCCAGCTTTGCGCATGAGTACCGCTCCGCCGATTGCCCGGGACCGACTTGCAGGCCTGGCCGGCGCCCCGAAGGGCTTGATATATGCCCTGGAGAAGGGAAGGTACCGGCCTCACCTACCGCAGGCAGAGATGATGCAGCACCTCGGGCAGATGTGTCGGGTCCTGCTTCGTCTGCTGGACCGCGACATATTCCCCTGGCTTGAGAAAGAGGAACGACCAAGTGCTGAGGCAAGGGAACGAGCAGCCGCCATCGTTGCTGACCGCTTGTGCGGGACTACAACTGACCCGATCATTCGAAATGCTCAGGAACAGCGTCAGCTCTCCAAGATCGAGGAGTTCCTGACGCGGCGCGGATACAAGCGTGAAGCCCCAGACGGCGACGACCCAAGAACCATGGACCCGGGAACTTTCACGTTCCACCTCAATGTGCGGGCTCGCCAGGGAGCGAAATTGGTCAACGTCCCGGTTGATGTGGCGATTCAGCCGAAACAACCAAGGATCGACAGGATGCCCATCTTGGTCGAGGCGAAGTCGGCAGGAGACTTCACCAACGTGAACAAGCGTCGAAAGGAAGAGGCTCAGAAGATCCGGCAGCTTAGGGAGACGTACGGTGAAGGTATTCAGATGATCCTGTTCCTGTGCGGGTACTTCGATGCTGGCTATCTAGGATACGAAGCAGCGGAAGGACTTGATTGGGTATGGGAACACAGAATGGAGGACATGGACCAGCTCGGGCTCTAGCTTTGGCCGAGGAGGCCAGGCTGAAGTGTCAGACCCGGCTTGATGCCGAGAGAACGCAGTCAGAACGGAACGGAACGGGCCAGTTTGCGACGCCAACTGCTTTGGCGGCCGACATAGCCGCATATGTTGCAGGCATGTGGGGCAATAGAGACCAGCGGGTGCGCTTTCTCGAGCCAGCCCTCGGCACCGGAAGCTTCTTCTCAGCCTTGATGCACGTTTTCCCGGTGGACATGTGGGCATGGGCACGAGGAGTCGAGGTCGACCCCCGTTTCGTGAAGGTGGCACGGGACATCTGGACGCCGTTCGGGCTCGAGGTCATCCATGCCGACTTCACCCGCCTGGAACCGCCCCGAAGCGATGAGGAACGGGCCAACCTTATCGTGACCAATCCTCCATACGTCCGCCATCATCACCTTGACGCAAGCACAAAGACCCGTCTCAGACAGGCTGTGGCTTCGCGACTCGGGGTACAGATAAGCGGCCTGGCTGGTCTGTACTGTTACTTCCTTCTCCTTGCCGACAGTTGGCTTGCCAGGAACGGCTTAAGTGCGTGGCTCATCCCGACCGAGTTTCTGACAGTGAACTACGGGGCCGCTGTCAGGAGGTATCTGACCGAGCGTGTTTCCTTGCTGCTCATACACGCGTTCGACGCCCGCGATGTTCAGTTCGGCGACGCGCTAGTCTCATCGGCCGTCGTCGTCTTCGAAAAGGTACCCCCAGGACCCGGGCACACAGTCACTCTCTCTACGGGCGGCACCCTCCTGAAACCAGCGGAAGTCAGGCAAGTTCCTCTTACGAGACTCCGCAGGTCCAGCAAATGGTTGAGCCTGCTTTCCGCAGAAGATAGCGAGAGCGACCGTGAGGTGACCCTGTCCACTTTGTTCAGGATCAAACGGGGAATCGCCACGGGTTCAAACAGTTTCTTCATTATGACGCGAAGCGCTGCGATAAAACGAGGCATCCCAGAGGAGTGCCTGCGTCCCGTGTTACCGAGTCCCCGACACCTGAAAGAAACCATCATTCAAGCGGAGCCTGACGGCTACCCGGCCTTGCCGCAACAGCTCGTGGTCATCGATTGCCCGCTCCCCGAGTCAGTCGTCAAAGAGCGCTATCCTGCACTCTGGGCGTATCTGGCAGAAGGTAAAGCTGCAGGAATTGCTGAAGGCTACCTCGCTCGCAGGCGGGATCCATGGTACAGGCAGGAAAATCGAGAGCCAGCACCGTTTCTCTGCACTTACATGGGTCGCGGGAGAGAAGGCGGAGCACCGTTCAGGTTTATTTGGAACAAGTCCCAGGCGGTCGTTACCAACGTCTATCTGGCACTCTATCCCATTGGCGAAATGGCCGAGGCGCTGAAGATAGACCCGTCCCTCTACCCGGCTGTCTTTGAACTGCTCAATGAGATAAGTCCAGCCGACCTGAAATCCGAGGGACGAGTGTACGGTGGTGGACTGCACAAGATGGAGCCCGCTGAGTTGGGACGGGTGCCCGCCGCGAAGTTTGTGAAACTCATCAGACACGCTCAGACAACCGTCTCTGGTTGGGTGTCTACCCAGGCACCTTCGTTATTCGACCCGCTGCCAAGCCAGGGGACGTGAGTGGCAGAGCGCACAAGTACCTACGTCGCATGCTGGCATATACACTGCGGGCCTTTCGCAGACCGCTCCTGCGGTGTCAGCCCATCACCATGTGAGACCCGGCAAAGCATGATAGTGTACGAAAGCGTGGCCGCTACCTCAGGATAGCCCACGCAGCGGCAGCGGCCACGAGGACAACCTCGGGCACCGCGACCAACTTGTAGACCCCTGCGAAATCTGCCTTGAAGTGAGCGACAGTGAGGGAGAAGCATAGGTGTGCCGGGGACAGCATGACCCCAGCCTGGCCGCTCACCACGCCGAGGACAGCGAGGCCGACAGATGGCTGGACACCAACAGCGCCTGCGGCCGCGGCTGCACCCGCCGCCGACGCCCCGAGACCCGCCACCACAGGCAGCGCAAGGCCGGCGTACGCCGGGGCATAACCCGTGAGGAACCCCACGAGGAACGGCATGGCGAATGCGACAAGGGCCATGGGCACGCCCGCCGATTCAAAGAAAGCTGGCAATTCTTTCAGCGCGCCCGAAAGCTCGAGGACGCCCTTGAACGCCATGACTCCGGCGATGAGAAAGATAATGCTACTCGCCACGGCTTCCCTCGCAAACGCGGCCACGTCCCGCGCCGAAACGCGGGCGTATACGGCAGTCAGTAAGGCGACCACGCCGAGGACGAGAGTGATGTCCAACTTGAAGGCCACGGCACCCACGATAACGGACAGAATGGGCACAAGGCCGTTTGCAAGCGCCACCCAGTCCGCACGGGTGGCATGGGCGGCGTCACGAGCGGCCCACGCGGCGCGCGGAAGCCCGTGGAAACCGACCAGGGCACCGGTCCCTATGGCAATTGCAAAGAAAGGGGCGGTCAGCGTGACGTAAGTCGAGATCGGCAGCCTCAGCAACTTCGAGGCGATGATGACCCCCGGGTACACGGGAACCACAAACTCCATGGGGTGCCGGAACCAGTAGTTGATGAAGCTCCGCCGCTCCGGCGACACGGGCATCTCGCGGGTGGCCTCGCCGACCATGGGCGCGGAGAAGAGCGCGCCACCTGCTGATGGCAGGAAACCGACCAAAAGGGGAAGCAGCGCCGCAACCACTCGCCGGTCCCGGACTATCCTGCCGAGCGCCCCCGTCATCCCGCCAAGAAAGCCCGCGTGACGCATCACGCTCTCGAGCACCATTACGAGCAGCAGCGCGACCACGAGCCTCAAGGAATCCAGCGCGAACACCGATGCGACGATGCCGCGCGCGAGTTCAGCCGGACCCATCCCGAACATGAGCCCAAGGCCCACCGCCGCCACGAACATGGCGATGCCCAGGTTGACCTTCCTGCGGAGTGCGACCACGATGAATATGCAGACCAGGACCAGCTTAACAAGCGCAGCCACTTCCAGCCCCTGCCTCCTATCCTCGCCCAGCACTCGGTGTAGGTTCTTAGAGATGACCCCGCCTTTTCAGGTAGCCCACTCAAGAGTTGGGGGACATGCCGTCATGCCACCGTCTGGTTTGCGGCTGACCGGACCGCGCATGGCCCGCACATGGTTCGACTCTCAGCTTGGCCATGAGTCACGTTCATGTACTAAGGCTCGGGACTGCCTCGGTGTTGAGGACGCGGCGGCCCTTTCTGCGTCAAGCCCGATCAGTTGATCGACTGATCGACGCATGGCTATGTTCGTCCCTGGGTTGTCCCTGGGTTGTCCCTGGGTGCTCCCCGGGATCCCAGGATCTGTTGTCTGTCGTGCGGGTGGTCCTTAGGGAAGCAACCCCGCGTGAAATGTGGCTACTGGAGATCCACCCTCCTGGCGCTTCATCCGGCGGAAAGCCGGCGCTGGTCCTCTGGTAGCCAGGATCCGTGCGGAGATGGTCCCCAGGGAATCAACTTCGCGCGCCACCTGGTCCCCACGTATCCACCCCATATCCACTTTCCCAGACGGCCACCAGACGGCCACAGGTAGGTGGTCCTCAGGGGACCACGATTTGCGCGTGGGTGGTCCCTGGGGGACCAACCCCGTGTGAAATCTGGTTACCAGAGACCCACCCTGCTGGCGCTCGGCCCACGAGGATGCTGGATCTGGTCCTCTGGTAACCAGCCTCCGCGCTGAGATGGTCCCCCGGGAACCAACTTCGTCCGACACCTGGTCCCCATGTAACCACCTTGCGAGATGTCCAAGAACGGCTGATCCTCAGGGGACCAGGATTTGCGTGCGGATGGTCCCCAGGGGATCAACCTCGCGGGCAACCCGGTCCCTGGTGCACCACCCCCGACGGCGGCCGAGGCCTCCTGGTCATGAGAGGACCAGGACGTGGTGCCAAGCTGGTCCCCAAGGAACCACCTTCGCGCGGGATCTGGTCCCTGGTGCTCCACCTTGGCTGGTTTCGCCGAGAGAGCGCGCCAGGGGTGGTTACCAGAGGACCAGATTCTGCGCCGGGCTGGTCCGCAGAGGACCAAGTCTGACCTTCAACCTGGTCCCAGGGGGATCACCCGCAGCACGCGCAGAGGGATCACGCGCAGAGAGATCACCCACACAGAGATCGCCCGCAGAGAGGTCACCCGCACCCGGCTGCCGCCGGGCCTGTGCCCGCCCATGGATACGGCAACATCAAGCTTAGACGCAACTCGCGGACGCCATCATCAACCCGACTTCGGTAGCCGATAGACACGCAGCATCGAACCTAACGCAAACCCTCAACCCTCGGACGGGTGCATGGCACGGCGCGTCTGATTACGTACTTGTCCGGCTGCACACTCGCTCAAGCTTGAGGTTGACCATCTATAGTGTCCTATATCACTCTTATAGCGAACTCCGGGCACGCAGGGCTGCAGTAGCCGCACAAGATGCAGACGCTCCCGTCTACGCTCGACTTCCCGTCCACAAGCGAGAGCGCTCCGCTCGGGCAGGCCTCGACGCAGGAGCCGCATCCCTTGCAGTACTGGGGGATTATCTTGAGCCGCTTCCTCTTGAATGTGGCCTCCTGTTCGCTTGCGGGGATCGTCTCCCCTGAGAAGATGCGGCAGTTCATGTCCACCTCGGCTTCGGACACCATCCCGACCGCCACGGCGTGCACCCCGGGAAGCCCGAGCACATACCGGAACGCCTTCTCGCGCCTGGAGATGAGGTGCCCGCCAGCCAGGGCCTTCATGACGTAGATGCCTTTGCCTCGTCCGGCGGCGACGCGGATCGCCTCCGCCATCTCGTCGACGGTGCCTCCGAGAAGCCCCAGGCCCGCCATGTTCATGAGCGGGTGGATGACGTCGATGTCGTCCCTCTCCGCCGCGGCCCTTGCCACGCTCACCCTGTGCGTCGAGATGCCGACGGCCCGTACCAAGCCCCTGGCCTTGTATTCGCGGAGGCACGCATGAGCGCCCGCCCGCTCCTCGAACACTCTCTCGTCGAAGCGGTGCGCATGCAGCAGAACGATGTCCAGCCTCTTAACGCCCAGCTCATCAAGGGCGAAGCGAATGTGCTCTTCGGCCTCCTCGTATGAGGACGCCGGGGTCTTCGTGGCGATGACGAGCGGCCCCGCCCACCCTTCCTTAGCCCGGCGGATATGCTCGTATGTTTTGTAGGTGTGGGCAGTGTCAATGAAGGTGATGCCTCGCTCCAGGGCGCGCCGTATGACCTGCGCCGCCTCCGCGACGGGCACGTCCGCCTGCACTGGCCCTATCGGCAGCGCGCCGAAACCTAGCCTTGTGACTTCTATACCGGTATCGCCAAGCGTGGCTGTTGGTAGCATTCAATGACCCCTCCCGCGCATGGCCGCCCCTGGCTACCGTGCTATGGATAACCAAGCTCGCACTCATAAGTTGAGTGCGACGTTCAAAGCATGGACAGCGTGCGAGCCAACCGTGCGCCCCATTCCTCGACTCACTCTCTCAAATCCATGGGAAAGCCCCTGATACATTGTCCTCCGCGATCTAAAGGGTGTCAAGTATCCTGGCCATCCCCAGGGCAAAGCACTTCCGCTTAAGGGTCTTGAAATCGCGGGCACCATCCAATATACTTACAATTGCCTCAAGGCTGGTTTTACCGGTACTTGCTGGCATAGAGACCTCGCCTTCTTAAGAGGGAAGTTCGAGGTCTCTATATTTCTACCCCAAGACCCGGGTCTCCTGCCCCACTACATTTTACACGAACTCAGATCCTAAGCCCGGTGCAACACAGACCGGGGCACCCTCATGAGCCAGAGCCGTGCGCCCCATAGTATTGCGCCGCGGCGAGGCTACCGGCACCCGGCTCTACACGATAGCCAGCGGTGGTCAAAGCATCCTCCAGTGCGCTGAGGAACAGCATCACATTGGCCTGGGTGCAGGAGTGCCCCATCAAGCCGACGCGCCATATGCGCCCCTTGAGCGGGCCCAGGCCACCGCCTATCTCCAGGCGATAGTGGGCCAGCAGGTGCCGCCGAACCTGCGCGTCGTCAACCCCGTCGGGCACCTCGACAGACGTGAGCATCGGCGCCCTGTAGCCCTCTTGGGCGAAGAGGCGCAGGCCCATGGCGGCAAGTCCGGCCTTGAGGGCATCGCTGTGCAGCCTATGCCGGGCGAACCGCGCCTCGAGTCCCTCTTCGTGGATGATACGAAGGCTCTCATAGAGCGCATAGACCATGTTCACCGGCGCGGTGTGGTGGTAAAAGCGCTCCCTCCCCCAGTAGCTATGCAGCATGGTGAGGTCGAGATACCAACTTTGCACGTTGGTCTTGCGCGCCTCAAGCTTCGCCTGCGCCCGGCTCCCGATGGTGATGGGCGCAAGCCCCGGCGGGCAAGAAAGGCACTTCTGGGTGCCACTGTAGCAAACATCGATTCCGGTCGCGTCGACGCGGACCGGTGCCCCGCCCAGGGATGTGACCGCGTCCACAACCAGAAGTGCGTCGTTTTTGTGCGCCGCCTCGGCTATCGGCTGGATAGGCTGCAATACCCCCGTGGACGTCTCCGCGTGCACGATCGCCACGATGTCCGCGCGGCGCGCCTTGAGCGCCTGCTCGACCATCTCCGGCTCGATGATCCTCCCCCACTCCGCCTCGACGAGGGCGAGGTCCCCCCCGCACCGCGTCACGATGTCGGCCATCCTCTGGCCAAAGAGGCCGTTCACGCACACCAGAACCCTATCCCCCGGCTCGATGAGGTTCACGAGCGCTGTCTCCATCCCGGCGCTGCCTGTCCCCGATATGGGGATAGTGAACTCGTTCCCGGTCTCGAACGTCTTCGCAAGGAGCTCTTTCGTGAGGTTCATTATCCCGAGGAACTCCGGATCAAGGTGGCCCAGGGTGGGCATGGCGAGCGCCTGGAGCACCCTGGGGTGAACGTTGCTCGGGCCGGGGCCCATGAGCGTTCTTCCTTCCGTGGTGATACCTGGGTAATCCTCCATGAAGCACACCTCCGTCCAGCCTCTCTTCGCGCGGAACCGCCAGAACCCGTAGTCGCACCATAATAGAAGGACCCGTCGCGCCTGCAATGCCAGGCCCACAGTCCGTTGATTCTGCACAGGCGGGCTACTTCCTTCACGTTTTCCTTCACGTTCGTCTCACAACTGTCTGGGGGAATGTACGCAGGGACAAGTGCAGCACTACAGGTACGGCGCTAAAGGCGACAGCTGGGCCGCCTTCCGATGATTCAGCCCTCCCATGATGCAAATGCGCGGTGTGCGGCCCGTAGCTTGGTGTGCAAAGACATCGTCATTGCCAATCGACCCTGGGACTCGCGGGTGTCAGCGCGGCATCCTCATGCCGGTGATGGGGCCTGAGGTGACCGGGCCAGGCGGGTTTGGGTTTCACCTTGCAGCCTCGCCAGCACGGCGTTCTTCGAGCGGACTATGTGGAGACGTCCGAGCTTCTCGGCTTCCTCCGCGTCGCCAGCCGCTATAGCCGCCAGTACGGCCTCGTGCTCGCGCATGGCTTCGGCCACCCGCCCCGGTTTGACTCGATGGCTCTGCATAGCACCCCTATGGATTCGCACAGCACTGGAAGCAACTCCGTCAGTTTCCGGTTCCGGCTCGCCTGAACGATTATCTCATGAAATCTCGAGTTCTCCTCCACCCACCTGTGGGGCGTGGTCTTTGGAGGAAGGAGCCCCTCCATGCGTCTCACGCAGTCACGTAGTCCGGAGAGCTGGTCGGGAGTGATGTTCCGGGCCGCCAGGCGGGCAGCCAAGCCCTCGAGCACCTCCCTGAGGTCGTAGAGGCCGACTGCCTCATCAAGGGGCATGTTGATCACCGTTACGCGCCTCACAGGGGTGACTTCGACCAGGCCCTCTGACTCCAGCCGGCGAATGGCCTCCCTGACCGGGCTTCTGCTCACCCCCAGTTGCTCCGCGAGTTTGTCCTGTACAAGGCGCTCCCCCGGAGCAAAGTATCCCTCGACAATCGCTTTCCGCAGGCGGGCGTACACTTTCTCGCGGATGATCTGCCGGATCTCGCGGCTATCCAGGGCAAGGAACAGGAATTCCGCAAGGCATGGAATGTAACAGAGCGATAAGGCAGCGGTGAGGCTGTAAGGGACGAATTGGAAGGTGGGCTGGGATTCTCGAAAATGATGTCGTGACAATGTGCGAAGTCGGAGAAGAGTGACAAGGTATGATGTGGTATTGATGATGCAGCGCTGGGGGGATCATTTGGTATCCTGACAATAAAAGAATCCCCGCGCTTCATGTCGAAGTTACTCGACTCGACAACAAAGACCAAAGACCTTCGACAGGCTACTGGTGCTGCGACACTTCGGACTTCCCAAGAAACTCATGGTCCAGGTCACAGGCCACAGCCTCAGCCTGATCGAAGAACACCTCACCATTGCGGACAAACACTTTCCGGCCGCTGAGGCGCTGGCTCGGTACCTCAGTGGCCGGGGCGTGCATCTGGAAGAGGCAGGATAGATCAGGTAACGGTTCTTCGCTTCGCCTTCAATTCCCCGCTGCTGCACATTGGGTCCGCCGCCGCTCGGCCGCCATCTGAGGCACTGCCGCCACCGCCACTAAAGCAAGGCCGAGCCCCGTTACACCGACGTGGAGGGGGAAGAGAAGCAGAAGGGCGCTTGCAGCAAGGAATGCCAGTCTCTCATATAGCTTACACGGCCGCCACGCATAGCCCTGCACTGCCGCCACCAACGCGAGCACACCGATGGTGGTAAAGAGAGCCGCAAGAATGATCTCTAGCGCCGTCCCTATCATCATGAGCCTCGGCCTGTAGATCATCATGTAAGGTATAACGAAGGATATCAGGCCGAACTTGAATGCAGTCCACCCAACCCTCATCGGGTCGGCCCCGGCTATGGCGGCTCCAGCGTACGCCGACAGAGCCACGGGCGGGGTGATGGTGGAGATGCACCCGAAATAGAAGATGAAGAGGTGCGCCGCGAGAGGTGGAACACCCAGCTTTTCGAGAGCTGGTGCGCTGAGAACCGCGAGTATGATGTATGCCGCACTCGTCGGAAGGCCGCACCCAAGCACAAGAGAGGCGACCATAGTGAGGAAAAGTCCAAGCAGCATGCTGTCGCCCGCCCAGGCCGTTAGAATGGAGGAGAACCGGAGGCCGAGGCCTGTCAGAGACACGACCCCACCGATGATCCCCGCCGCCGCACACGCCGCCGCAACCGTGATCGTCCCAGTCATCGCGCTCTCAAGAGCCCCGAGGGTGCTCTTCAGGT
This sequence comes from Bacillota bacterium, assembly GCA_012516125.1. Taxonomy (GTDB): domain Bacteria; phylum Bacillota; class SHA-98; order UBA4971; family UBA4971; genus UBA6256. The sequence continues at coordinate 153,203 of JAAYXB010000090.1, forward strand.
TCATCCTGGTCGTCTTCCTCAGCATCGCCAGGGCAACGCTGAAGAGGATCGACCAGAATACCCCCATCGCCGGGGAATATCCCTTGATTATGAAGTACACCAGAACCACAACGGGTATTATCAGGTGGCCACGTTCAACAAAGGCTTGCTTCAGGTCCGGGGTATCCTCCTTCGACAGGCCGCTTAGACCCCATTTCCTTGCCTGAACGTGGACCATATAGTAGAGGTAGATGTAATACAGAAGCGCCGGTATGACCCCTGCGAGGGCTACCTTCGCGTAGGGCACGCCGACGATCTCGGCGATCATGAAAGCTGCCGCCCCCATCACCGGCGGCATTATCTGCCCTCCAGAGGAAGCCACCGCTTCCACGGCGCCGGCAACATGCGGCTGATATCCGGATTTCTTCATCAGAGGGATCGTGAATGTCCCGGTGGTCACCACATTCGCCACGGCCGCTCCGGACATTGTCCCCATGAGCCCGCTGCTCACGACGGCAGCTTTCGCGGGTCCGCCGGGCGATCGGCCTACAAGCGCGAATGCGACATCCGTGAAGAACTTGCCGCCCCCCGACGCTTGCAGGAAAGCCCCGAACAGTATGAACAGCACGATATACGAGGCTGAGATCCCGATGGGGGTGCCGTAGATGCCATCGGTCGTGGTGTAGAGCACAGAGACTATCCGCGAGATGCTGTACCCCTTGTGCGCTAGCATCCCGGGCATGCAAGGACCCAGGTAGGCGTAAACCAGGAAGATTCCGGCGATGACGGTGAGTGGCATCCCGACCGCACGCCGGCAAGCTTCGAGCACCACCACCACCATGATGGCACCCATTATCGTGTCGGTCATGTTGGTGAAGCCTGCGTTGTCCACTATGGCCTTCCACCTGAAGTAGATGTACGCGCTGGATGCCAGGGCAGCCAACGCGAAGAGAGCGTCTGCTGCCGTTATAGCGTTGCGAGGGGATCTTCTGCTCGCCGGGTACAGCATGAACACAAGCACCGATAGGAAGGCCCAGTGAACGACCCGGAGAGTCATTATCGAGGACGTGCCGTACGCCGCCGTGTAGAGGTGGTACAGCGCACCTGCGACAGCGATAGCAGCGCAGATCTGCTTCAGCAAACCCTGAAGCTCCCTCTTGCTAGCCACCTCTCCCTCAACCTGTGACTTGCTGAACCTATCTAGGAAGCGCCGAAAGACAGACATGTCAGAGTCTCCCTTCAACCCTGGGCTTCCAGCCCTCATGTCGGCGCCGGTGCGATCTGACGTTGATGTAGGTGGGATTTCCGGTTGAAGGTGGCATGCCTCCGGGGGCCCTCAGGGGGAGGGTGGCAGCCGGGGGTTTTGTTTTTCCCGGGTGGGAACAGGATAGCTGCAAGTGGCGTGGAAGAGGGGGAGATAGCAAAAAGGGAGCGAGAAGGCACGTCTGCTGAATGCAACCCCTTATCGCTCACACAGAAGGAGGTGACACATCCTCAACCCTCATGCCCATCGTAATGCCAATTGCTGACGGAGTCAATAGCTATATTGCCGACTACTCGCACTCAAGGCCGGACATCGAGGTGCGCTGTCCCAACTGCAATGGCAAGATGGGCCCATGGAGCTGCTACCATC
>JAAYXB010000091.1 GCA_012516125.1 Bacillota bacterium
GGAAATCTGAAGGGCTCCGATAAGATATGGGAGGGCATCGGACGGATCAGGGAAGGGGGGACGCACGCCATATCGCCGCACATGACTTACTACAACCTTCGGGACGCCATGACAAAGCCGGGCTGTCCCATATGCAGGCTTGTGAGCGACACGGTCGCTCGCTACCTCGAGACGTTCCTCTATGAGAATGTCAACGATCCCGGGATGCGGGCGGATCTACGGCAGTCCAACGGCTTCTGTCCTGACCACGCTGGGCTGCTTCGAGAGCACGGGGACCCGCTCGGCCACGCCATCATCTACGGGGACCTCGTCGACCACGTGCTTGAGTCGCTTGAGGGCCTGCTCCGGAGCTGCGGTAGCGGCAGTGCGCGGTTGCCCGCGACTGGGACGGTCGCCTCACTGGCGGACGACTTGCTTCCCGGGCGCAGATGCCCGGCGTGTCTTGTGGCGCGTGAGGCAGAGCAAAGGTACATCGGGGTGCTGGTAGCTGAGCTGGGGTCGAGGAGCGATGTCGGACCAAGCTCCGACCTCGGGTGGGGCACCGGTGTCGGATCCAGCGCCGGCCTCGGGTCTAGCGCCCGGCTTGGGTCGGCCGCCTTCGAATCGGGCCCCGACCTCGAGAGGGCGCTTGCGTCATCTGATGGGCTGTGTCTTTCCCACCTCGTTCAGGCATTGAAGGCGTCGCGATGCGGGGCGGCTGCCACGCGGCTTCTGCAGGCGTCCATAGCGAAGCTGGAGGAGCTGAAGGCCCAGCTTGCTGAGATAAGGCGGAAGCACGACTACCGCTTCTCCGGAGAGCCGTGGGGGGCCGAGAAGGACGCATGGGCGAGGGTCTCAGCCCTCTGGAGCGGGCACCCAGCGGAAAAAGGACAGGCAAGGAAGTATTGAGTTCCGGCGAGATTGTGAGTATAATCATATGTGAGATACGGAGGTGAGACACATGCCCGAGGAGACAAGGATGATCCACGTGAGAATGCCCGTTTCGCTTGTAAAGGCGCTGGATGACATGATCAAGAAATCGTCTCGTCCCATGTCGCGCTCCAGGTTTGTTGTGGAGGCTGTTGCAGGCAGCATCCAAAAAGAGAGGTGCCTCAGCGCCGTAAAGGGTATGGCGGGCATGCTGACAGCTGAAGAAGTTCCCCACTGGCGAGATGAAAAGGCCATCGACAAGTGGTTATCGGATAACCGGGACGCCGACAGGAGGGCATCCAGGGAAAAGTGGGAAGTATAGTATATCTCCTTGACACGACGGTCTTCATCGACGTGTCCAGGGGAAGCCAAACGGTGATAGACTGGCTAATGGCTCGAGCCGACGAACCGGAGACTATCGCTACGTCAGTTGTGGCAGTAGCCGAGTACTTCTCAGGTCTACCGCGTGACAAGCGTGATCAAGCCAGAGAATACTTGTCCGCCTTCAACGTCTTGCCGGTTACCTTCGAAGATGCCGTCCGCGCCGGGGAGATCCGGTGGGACTGTGCCCGCAAGGGGATCACAATCGCCGTCGCTGACGCCCTTCACGGGGCGATCGCTGTCAGAAGAGGGCTTACCGTGGTAACGTCGAACCCTGCCCACTTTCCTTTCGCGCCAACTCTCGACCCTCGGAAGGGCGGACGGCCATAGGGGGCCAGCCTCGCTCCTACATGCGTGGTTGGCGGTCTGAGGTTTCACGTGACCACCACAGGGGCAGAACATCCAACGACCGGCGATGGGTATTCGCATTTCAGGGTCGATATGGTAAAATCGGATTGAGACGTCTGAGAGGGTCAGAGGGGAGTGGAGGGTGGTGGACAACGTCAATAGAGCTGTCAATAGAGCTTTTGACTATGAGCTTGTTGCCGCAACACACCATGTGGAACCGGCGGTTTTGGCCGAATTGGTCCAAGATGCACGTAAGGAGTTTCCACATGACGAAATGATGGCGGAGCTGCATGTAGTTCGAGCGCTTCATTGGCTACTGCGTCGACGTGCCATCGAAGGGGGTCGGTCAGCTGAGCATGAGCACTGAGGTCCGTGTATACCTGGATACTTCGGTCATCAGCGCGCTATTCGACTCCAGGGCAGTCGATAGGCAGCGCATGACCGCGGCTTTGTGGGAGACTCTTGGCGATTACCGGGTGTACATATCAGAGATCGTTCTGGACGAGCTCGGTGCAGCACCAGAAGGCTTGCGCAGCAAGTACCTTGAGGCCGTTAAAGGATTCTCGGTATTGAGGGTGACTGAAGAAGCGGAGCAATTGGCTGGGGACTACATCGCTAATGGGATATTCCCTGAGAAGTACCGGTCTGATGCCCTGCACGTGGCCTTGGCGTCTGTCAACGGCATTGGTTATCTCTTGAGTTGGAATTTCAAACATCTGGTCAAGGTCAAGACCAGAAGGCTTGTAGCCGTCGTAAACATGGTAAGAGAGTACCAACCGATCGAGATCATAGCCCCTCCAGAACTTTGATCCCGGGGGGGACGCGCCTCCTGGAAACGCCTGCTGCGATGACCTCACTTGCTGCCTGTCCTGTTGTCTCGTTCGCCCACCCCGCCGGCAGATTCAATCCGAACACGTAACTGGCTGGTGCACCTTGTTTTCATCTGCGTCGAGTAGATGGGGCGAGTTCAGTTACCATCAGGACACACCTGTTAACACACCTCTTGACATATGATTGGCTACATGGCAATATAGCCATAGATGTGAGGTGAGGGATATGGCGCAGAAGCATGGTTCTGTGGCGTACGGCGCTGTCGCCACCGAACGGCGGGTGGCCGTATTCAAGGCGCTCGGCCACGAGACCCGCGTGAGGATGGTGGAGATCCTGGCGCGCGAGGGCGAAAAGTGCGTGGGCGAGCTCGTTGAGCGGCTCGGCTTCGACCAGTCCACCATCTCCAAGCACCTTGCGGTGCTGAGGGTGGCGGGGGTGGTCGCCTCGCGTAAGGAAGGGCTCAACGTCGTCTACAGGCTCAGGACACCGTGCGTCTACCAGTTCATTCGCTGTATAGACCAGATGGCTGAAGACGCAGAGTGCGCTCTTGCCTGCAACGGAATTGCGGCGGGGCCGCCCGCCGAACGCACGACTGGCGCCGAGCTCTAGCTGCGGGCATCGGCAGACTTTCCGACCGCCACGTCCAACGGGACAGGCAAGGGTCAAACGGCGTCCGGCCGGACAGCGTCCGGGTCGGCGCGGAGTGCGGGACGGCGTCGTGGCGGTCCCCTGGCCGGCCTTCAGTGATCCGCTGGCGATCTCCCGTGGCGATCTCGCGGCGGTTTGTAAGAGGCCTTCTGGTATGCAAATAGGCCGGGGCGCGGAGGTGCATAGTAATGCGAGCGCGACGAGACTGCGGGTGCCCATGCGAGGCCGTCGCAAGCCGTCGGCGGCTGCCACAGGCGAGGCGTGTCATGGCGCAGGGCGACTAGCCGCGGCCGCTCGCGGTGACAGCGTCCGTAGACTTATCGGGCAGTATTGGATGGCCTAACGCATGGTGTAGAAGAACGGATTGAGGTGAACAGGCTGTGAACGCGAAGGAACTCAGGACTTTCCTCCCAATAGTGGCGGTTTTCCTGCTTGCGTACTTTGCTCCTCTTGGCAACCTGCGCGTGCAGGGGGCGATACTGGAAGCGTTCTATATGCTGCAGGAGTATGTCAGGGAGCACGTGCTGTTCTGCCTGGTCCCGGCGTTCTTTATCGCCGGCGCGATGCAGAACTTCATTTCGCAGCAGTCTGTGATGGGATATCTCGGACGGGACGCGAAGCAGTGGCTCGCATACGCGGTGGCCTCGGTGTCCGGGGCGATCCTCGCGGTGTGCTCCTGCACGGTGCTGCCGCTTTTCATGGGGATATACAAGCGGGGCGCCGGCCTTGGTCCAGCCACGGCGTTCCTTTACTCGGGGCCGGCCATCAACGTGCTTGCAGTCATATTGACCGCGCGGGTCCTGGGGTGGCAGATCGGGCTTGCCCGGGCCATCGGTGCGGTGCTCTTCTCCGTGGTGATAGGACTCGCCATGGCGGTCCTCTTCAGGGGCGAGGAGACGAACCGGCAGAAGGGGTTCGCCGCGGCGGCTCGGGCGGTTGAGGAGAGCGGACGCAGCCTGGGGCAGACAGCTGCGTACTTCGCGACGCTCGTGCTCATCCTGGTGTTCGCCGCGTGGGGAAAACCGGCGGAGCCGGTGGGGTTCTGGAGCGACGTATTCAAGATAAAGTGGTATCTGGTAGCCGCGCTCCTTGTCTTCCTGGGATACATGCTCAAGGCGTGGTTCAGGCGGGACGAGCTTGTAGCCTGGAGGGACTCGACGTGGGACTTCGCGAAGAGGATGCTTCCGCTTCTCTTCGGAGGCGTCATGGTCGCAGGTCTCCTGATGGGGCGCCCGGGAGTCGATAGCGGGCTCATACCGTCACGTTATGTGGCGACGCTCGTCGGCGGGAATTCGCTCCTCGCTAACTTCATCGCGTCCGTCGTCGGGGCGTTCATGTACTTCGCGACGCTGACCGAGATCCCGATACTCCAGGGCCTTCTCGGGTCCGGGATGGGCCAGGGACCAGCGCTGGCGCTGCTTCTTGCCGGACCGGCGCTCAGCCTTCCGAGCATGATCGTGATCAACAGCGTCCTCGGACCCAAGAAGACCGCCGCATACGTGGCGCTTGTGGTCGTCATGGCGACCATAAGCGGCATGATCTTCGGGGCCATCGTCGCTTGACACGCCCCGACGGACAGCAGCCCGGCGGAGCCCGCGCCCACACCGGCAGCGCCCGGCGGATGGCCGGCGCCGCGGGCAGCGCGCACGGCATGACGAGTGACGTGGTGGACGACGCGACGGACGACAGCGCGACGAAGTGCGCAACCAACGACTCAACGAACGCGCGGCCGAACGGTGGAATTCAAGGCTGAACCGACGGCCTGACGGCCGGCCGGGCAAATCGCCAGCCAAAGCGGCGGGGCGGTACACCGCAAGAGTTCCTCTCCCGCCCCCAACGTAGTCGGGCTCGCAGCATAGATCGTTGGCGCAATTGTGCGCAGCGCGCATAGCCTACGGAATCCGGGAACACTACGCGTCACGAAAGGAGGGGTCGGGCGTGAAGGTGGAGATACTCGGGACAGGTTGCACGAAGTGCCGGAAGACTGAAGACATGATCGCAGAGACCGTCCACAAGCTCGGCGTTGACGCCGAGATCGTCCATGTGACGGACATCGACGAGATCATCGAGCGCGGGGTCATGATGACTCCGGCCGTGTTCGTGGACGGGGAGAAGAAGGTCGAGGGGCGGATGCCGACAGAGGCGGAGATCCGCAAGTGGTTCGGGAAGTAGCCGCGATGGTGAGGAGGAATCGATGAAACCTGTTTGCGCGGGCATTTTTCGTTACGAGGTGGGCAACCTACCGGTAGACTGGGCTGCAAACTGAGTTTATGCGGGGTTGATGCTCATGGGTACCAGGGACGATCAGATAGCGGAGATCATGCGCTTCGTCGCGAAACACAAGGAATCTCAGGCCACGCGGGCCGTCTTCGGGCGCATACTCGGGCGCTACGACATGGAAGTCGGCGGCGAGTCACTGCGCGAACTACGTGACGGCCTTGACAAGGCCAGCGACGAGGAGGTGGAGTCGCTCTACTATATGGTGCGTTGAGTGGACCGCTGACCCGTCAATTCCTAGCCGCGGCCATCGTACATGCGCAGTCAGCCGCGGCATCTGCTTCGTTACCACGCGCCGCCCTTCACCATGATAGCGGCCTGCGCCCTCCCCGGAGATGGACACGGGCGCCTCGCCGTCGGCATACTCGACCCTCAATGCGGCGTCAATGCCTTATTCCTGCTCTGGACGCTCTCTGCACGCCCCAATTTCGGTAGATCCGCTCACCTGTGAGGCAGTGCACAGATCGTGTGCATCCGCAAGCCGAACGGGTGCACAAGAAATGTGCAGGCGACGCGCGGGTCGCGCCCGGGAACGTCTCTTGCGTGCGGCGGCACCGCCTCGGTCTTACGGCCGTTTGCCGGGGAAGCCTGGAGTTTGCGGGGACCCCGCGGCACGCTCGTTGCCCTGAGCGGTGCTCTGGCACGGGACTTGCGACGATCCTAGGGCGAAAAGACCGTTGCGCAACGGCCACAAGGGAGGGCCCGCAGGAATCAAGCGTGACGCGGGAGGTATCAAGTCGAAGGCACCGAGCGGGAGGCATCGAGTCGTAGGCGTCGAGCGGGAAACAAAGAGGCAACGAGGCCAGTCAGGCAACCAACAGCGAAAAGGAGGTCCATCACAGATGAGACGCTGGCTTTCGGTGATCGTGCTGGCGGTCATGGTTGTCGGTCTCATGGGCGTGCAGGAGGCGTTCGCGGCCACGAAGCTGATCGGGGTCACGCTCCTCACAAGAGAGCACCAGTTCTACAGAGACCTCGAGGCCGGGCTTCGCAGCGAGGCCGCGAAGCACGGGTTCGAGCTACAGGTGGTGGCGGGTGAATTCGACTTCGGGAAGCAGGCGGCACAGATCGACGACTTCATCTCCAAGAAGGTTGACGCCCTCATCATCGCACCGTGCGACTCGCTCGCCGTCGGCAGCTCCATCGCAGAGGCGAACAAGGCAGGCATACCGGTCTTCACCGTCGATATCATGAACCTGTCCCCCCAGGGCAAGGTCGTGTGTGCGGTGCAGTCTGACAACGTCGAGGGCGGCCGTCAGGCGGGCAGGCTCATGGCCCAGGCCCTCAAGGGCAAGGGCGGCAAGGTGGTCATAATCAACCACCCGGGCGTGACATCGGTGCTCGACAGGGTTGAAGGTTTCCGCGAGATCATCGCTCAGCATCCGGAAATCAAGATAATCGCGGACGTCCCGGCGTGGGGTCAGCGTGACAGGGCGATGGCCGCGATGGAGGACATCCTCCTCAGGGTGCCAGACGTTGCGGGCGTGTTCGGCATCAACGATGACTCGGCGCTCGGCGCGGTCGCGGCCATCGAGGCCGCGGGCAAGCTGGGCAAGATCGTGGTCGTCGGCTACGACGCAACGCCCGAGGCAAAGGACGCCATCAAGGCCGGAAAGATCTACGGTGACGCGATCCAGTATCCGACCCTGATAGGAGTGAAGGCGATCCAGGCGATAGCGGACTACTTCGCCGGCAAGAAGGTCCCAGAGAAGATCAACGTCGAGGTCGGCGTGTGGACGAAGGACAGCAAGTAGCGCGCGTAAGCAGCACACGTAATACGCGCGCCGCAGCACGCACACCGTAGTAAGGACGCTGCTGCAGGCGGTGACCTGATGCCACGGGCGGCCAGTCGGCATGTAATTGCCGACAGCTGGCAGGTGGCCACGAAGCACGGGGAATGCGGGGCGGCAGGCAGCACCTGCCGGCCCCGCGGTTCCCGCCGGTCGACCGGAGGACCCGGGCGAGACCGATAGCCGCCCGGGGCAATAGTGAAAAGGGGAGGGTTCCATATGCCTGGGGAGGCGCACGACCGGGCCGGGCACGCCGGATACGCTCGGCATACCGGGCGTACTGGTCACGACGCGCGTGATGCACATGACGGCCACGACGGTCTGGTGGCGTCGGCCGACCCGGCGGGGCATGCAGAGCAGGTCGGGGACATGGAGCCCGGAGGGCCGGCCACAGGGACCAACCAGGCACCACACGCCGTGGGCGCAGGCGAAGTAGGCCGCGCAGCATACCTCCTCGAGATGCGCAACATCACCAAGGACTTTCCGGGAGTCAGGGCCCTCGACAACGTCAGCTTCACGCTGGCTCCCGGGGAGGTCCACGCCCTCGCGGGCGAGAACGGCGCGGGGAAGTCCACGCTCATCAAGATACTCGCCGGCGCTGAGCGGATGACCTCAGGGGAGATATTCCTCGGTGGCAGCAGGGTGGACATAACAGGTCCTCTTCACGCGAAGAAGCTCGGCATAAGCGTAATCTACCAGGAGTTTGACCTCATCCCGTTCCTGTCGGTCGCGGAGAACATCCTCCTCGGGCGCGAGCCGCGAAAAGGCGCGTTCATCGATTGGCCCGCGCTTTACGCGCAGGCAGGCGAGGCGCTCAGGAGGCTTGGCATAGACCTGGACCTCCGGGCCGTCGTGAACGACCTCAGCGTTGCCCAGAAGCAGATGACGGAGATCGCGAAGGCAGTGTCCACCGACGCTCGTATTATCGTCATGGACGAACCCTCCGCTACGCTCACCCTTCGGGAGCAGGCGCACCTTTTCGACCTTGTGCGGACGCTGAAGAAGCAGGGGGTCGCCATCATCTACATCTCTCACCGGCTCGAGGAGCTCTTCGAGATAGCGGACCGCGTGACCGTGCTTCGCGACGGCAGGCGGGTCATGACCGCGCCTGTCAGCGAGGTCACGAGGGAGCAACTCGTAAAGCACATGGTCGGGCGCGAGCTTACCGGTGACTATCCGAGGAGGACCCACCCGCCCGGAAAGGAGATCCTCAGTGTGCGGGATCTTTCGAGGCGCGGAGTTGTCCACGATGTGAGTTTCTCGCTGCGTGAGGGCGAGGTGCTCGGCATCACGGGTCTTGTCGGATCCGGCCGGACTGAGATCGCCCGCGCGATCTTCGGGGCAGACCCGGCGGATGCCGGGGAGATACGCCTCGCTGGCGAGCGGCTTCACATCAGGGACCCGCGTGCGGCCATCCGCGCTGGGATCAGCCTTGCAACGGAGGACCGCAAGGAGCAGGGCCTGGTCCTCATAATGAGCGTCCGCGAGAACGTAACCCTCGCAAACCTGCGTACCCTCGCAAAGCGCGGGTTCGTGAACAGAAGGCGCGAGAACACCGAGGCGTCGCGGCTCGTTCAGTCGCTTGCCATCAAGACCGCGGGTCTCGAGCAGAAGGTGCAGAACCTGAGCGGCGGCAACCAGCAAAAGGTGGTCCTGGCGAAGTGGCTTTTCACCAACTCGAAGGTAGTGATATTCGACGAGCCCACGCGCGGCATAGATGTCGGGGCGAAGCAGGAGATATACCGGCTTATGAACGATCTTGCCGAACAGGGCGTCGGGATAATCATGATCTCGTCTGAGCTTCCGGAGGTCCTCGGGATGAGCGATCGCATCCTTGTGATCCATGAGGGCAGAGTGCGTGCCGAGCTAACCCGGGACGAGGCCACGCAGGAGAAGATCATGAGTTACGCTATGGGCGGCCCGGTGGCCCCACCGCAAGCCGGGTGAGGCTGAAGCGGCTGTGCGTCGCCGTGCGTCATCAACTGCTGCCGGGCCGCGCCGGGCCACCGCCTGAGCACGTGGGGACCTGGATGGTCCGGGAGGAGGCGTGCTGAAGAGGCACGCCGCGGTGGGCGGAGCGCGGAGTAAGGAGGGGACACACGGATGTGGGACTCGCGTAAGAACCTGGCTCAGGTGGCGCCCGCGGGGGTGGTCGCGGCCGGCGGTCCCGGTAGTGATGGCGGCGCGGGCGCAAGCGCTGCCGTGGCACGGCGTAGAAGTGGCCTGGGCGCGAGGCTTGGCCGCCTCTTTGAGGATTACGGGATGGCGCTCGTCTTCGCCGGGATATGCGTCCTTTTCACCATCTGGACGAAGGGGCTTTTCATCAGGCCCGACAATATCGTGAACGTGCTGCGGCAGATCTCGATCAACGCGTGCATCGCCACAGGCATGACGTTCGTGATAATCACCGGCGGCGTGGACCTCTCCGTGGGGTCGGTCCTCGCGGTGGTCGGGATTGTCACCGCGAAGCTTCTCACAAGGTTGCCGGGGCTTATGCCGGTCCTCCCGGCGATCATCCTGTCGTGCCTCGTCGGGCTCATGATGGGTGGGGTTATGGGATCGGTCAATGGCTTCACCATAACGCGGTTTCGAGTTCCGCCGTTCGTGTCCACCCTCGCGATGATGACAGCCGCCCGGGGGGTTGCGTTTCTCCTCTCCGACGGGCGCCCGGTCTGGAACCTGCCGCTGCAGTTCAACTTCATCGGTCGAGGTTACGTCCTCGACAAGGTGTTCGGACCGTGGGTCCCGATGCCGGTGGTCATCATGGTCGTGGTCATGGCCACAGCGCACGTCATCCTCACCCGCACCCAGATCGGCCGCTACGTCTACGCGGTGGGAGGCAACGAGGAAGCGGCGAGGCTGTCAGGTATAAACGTCGCGCGGGTGAAGATGTTCGCGTATAGCCTGAGCGGCGTGACGGCGGCTCTCGGCGGCATCATCCTCATATCGCGCCTGGCCTCGGGCCAGCCGGGAGCGGGGGAGTCGTACGAGCTCTATGCCATCGCCGCCACGGTCCTGGGCGGTACGTCCATGTCGGGCGGCAAGGGCACCATGGTCGGCACGGCCATAGGCGCTCTCATAATGGGGGTTCTCAATAACGGCCTGAACCTGGCGGGAGTGGAATCGTACAGCCAGAACGTCATCCTTGGCGCGGTCATCCTGGGGGCCGTGCTCATCGATAGACTGAGGAAGGGCGCGTAGCGGCAGGGCGGCAAAGCACGGAAGGGGTAAAGCGGCGGAGTAACGGAACGGCGGATCGACCCGGCTAAGAGGGTCACACGATGCTGGAGGAATGTCCCCGGCGGCGTCGAAGAACCGCACCGGGGACTACTCTGCGTTACCAGGGAACTGCGCCTGAGAACTGACCCAGTACATTGGTATCGATGGGGAGCAGGGGGCTTCGGTTGACGTGATGAAGCCGCTCCGCGTAAAGGCGCTGCCCGGCGCCATCAGCCTGCAGGCGAGGATCATCCTGTACCTTGTCCCGCTCCTCGCGGTGCTCATTTCCGCCGTGACAATGCTCGGCATGGGCATGATCAGGCGGGGAATCATCCAGCAGATGCAGCGCGACGGGGTGGCCCTCGCGCGTTCCTACGCCCTGAGCGCCGAGAACGCCATTATTCTTGGCTCAGGGCTTGGCCGCGTCACGGGAGAGGCTTCGCGCTCGAGCGGGGTCCGGTATCTCAAGATCGTGGACGACAGGGGTGTGGTCATCGCTCACACCGACGTGTCGGCCATCGGAAAGCACGACGTGGACCCATGGGTCGAGGAAGCCCTCGCGGGCCCCATCACCGCCGTGCAGGTGGGGAGCAAGCCGATATCCGGGATGAGCCGCGCCGAGGGCGACATCGGCGGGGACCAGGTCTTCAGGGTAGTAGTGCCCCTGGTCGTGCTGGACTCGGTGGTTGGGGCGCTCGATCTCGGCCTCGATACCGCTGGCGTGCTTGAGGCCCTGGGGCGGTCCGCCCGTCAGTCGCTCGCCGTCGCCGCGGTGGGCCTCGTGTTCGGTGCCCTCTATGCCTGGTTTTTCGCGCGCGTCTTCACGCGGCCCATAGGCCGGCTCGCGCACGCGGCAGACATGATCGCCGGAGGCGACCTCGACCAGGAGGTGGCGCTCGACTCCGAGGACGAGATCGGGAGGCTTGCCTTCTCGTTCAATCGCATGGCGCGTAGTCTCAAAGAGTACATGGGAAACCTGCGACGGGCGAACGCCGAGATCGAGGCCCGCGCGGAGACCATCCAGAAACTCATGTGCTACACAGAGGATATCCTCGCGAACATTCCCGCGGGCGTGATCACCGTGGACCTCGACGGCAAGGTGACCGTGGCAAACGGCGCGGCCCGAAGGCTTCTGGCGGGAGCTGCCGGGGCAACCGGAGCCACCGGAGCCACCGGAGCCACTGGGGGCACCGGGGGCACCGGGGGTACGGGAGCCGCCGGAGCTACCGGGAGCGCCGAGGCTACAGGGGTCATCGGGACCGCCGTTGCCGCCGGGCATGGCGGGGATGCGGGCGCCTCGCAGCCCGTGGGAATGGCGCCCGGCTCCGACGGCGGCCCGGCCGGCTACGAGCCTGGCATCACTCACATCACTCCCATCATAGGCACGCACTACCGCAAAGCTTTCGGGGCGACTCCCGCGATCGTAGCCCTCATCGACGATGCGCTCTCGCACGGGCGCACCAGGCGCGGTTGTGAGACCACCGTGCCCATCAGTGGCGCTTCCGCGACTCTTGTGGCCAGCAGCAGCGTGCTCCTGGACAGAAACCAGCAGCCCCTTGGTGTTGCCGTCACCTTCGAGGACGTGACGGAGTTGCGGGAGCTGCAGCGGCAGGTCCACGAGGCCGCCAAGCTCGCGGCGGTGGGTGAGCTTTCGGCAGGCCTCGCGCACGAGGTCCGTAACCCGCTCGGGGCGATAAAGGCGTGTTCGCAATTCCTGGAGGACCGCGTCCCGGGGGATGAGTCCCTCAGGCGGTTCACGAGGATACTCGTGCGGGAGGTTGATAGGCTGGACCAGCTGGTGGAGAGGCTTCTCGGGTTCGCGCGGCCAAGGGAGAGCGACATGCAGTACGTCGACATCCACGAGGTGCTCGACCGGATGGTGTCGCTCGTGGGTTTGAAGGCAAAACAGGCCAGGGTGGAGGTCGTGCGGCGGTACGAGCCCGACCTGCCCAGGGTATTCGCAGATCCCGAGAAGCTCCAGCAGGCATTCCTCAATATCATGCTAAACGCCATCGACGCCATGCCCCAGGGCGGAGTCCTTGCGGTAGCCACGGCTGCTTGCTGTGGGCCAGAGTCGGCCGCAGGCAGCAGGGTCAGAATCGACTTCCGTGACACGGGGGTCGGCATACCCCCGGACCAGCTTGACAAGGTCTTCACGCCGTTCTTCACCACAAGGGAGCGGGGAACGGGGCTCGGCCTTGCCATCGCGCGGCGGGTTGTGTCGGAGCACGGCGGGGAGATAACCGTCGAGAGCGAGCCCGGGGTCGGGACGGCGTTTTCCATTTTTCTGCCTGTTGCCCGGGGGACGCCCCTCGACATGGGACCCGCTGCGACCGAGGCTGCTCCGGAGGACATGACGTGATGGTGGGTCACGAACACAATCGGGCCGGGTGGCCCGGCAGGAACCGGCGTTTTGAGTGCATCGGTACGGGGGAGGAGATACCATGGTGCGGAGAAGGCACGGATGGAGTCGTATTCTGGTTCTCCTGACCGATCTTGCAGTCATGGCCGTCCTTGTTGCAGGCACGGGCGCGCTCGCGGCAGCGCCTGCTCCTGCGAAGCGCCGGATAGCGGCATCTCTCCTCACGAGCAAGCACGGGTTCTACCAGGAACTCGAGGACGGCCTTGTTGCCGAGGGGCGCAAGTACGGATTCGAGCTGGACATCACATACGCCGAGTTCGACGCGGCGAAGCAGGCCCGCCAGATCGAAGATCTCATCGCCAGAAAGCCCGATGCTCTCATCATCTCCCCATGCGACTCGACCGCCATTGGCGAGAGTATCGTAAAGGCCAATAAGGCCTCGATACCTGTCTTCACCGTCGATATTGCGAACCGATCCGGATACGGGAGCGTGGTCTCGCATATCGCGTCGGACAACTTCGAGGGGGGCCGGCTTGCCGGGCAGCTCATGGCAAAGGCCCTCGGCGGAACGGGCAAGGTCATCATCATAAACCATCCCAGCATCACCTCGGTGATGGACCGGGTGAGCGGGTTTCGCGAGTATCTCGAGCAGTACCCGGGGATCCAGATCGTCGCGGACATCCCGGCATGGGGACAGAGAAGCCGGGCGACCGCCATCATGGAGGATGTCCTCATGATGATGCCGTATATCGACGGCGTCTTTGGCATAAACGACGACTCGGCGCTCGGAGCGCTCCAGGCCATCGAGGCGGCGAGGGTGAAGCGGCGTATCGTGGTGGTGGGCTACGACGGCACCCCGGAGGCGGTGAAGGCCATCCGGGCGTCGAAGATATACGGGGATGTGGTCCAGTACCCCAGACAGATAGGAGTGCTGGCTATCCAGGCGATCCGCGACCATTTCAACGGGCTGCCCGTGAAGCCTTACATTGCCGTGGGAGTGGGGATTGTCACCGCGGATAGCCTCGGCGGCCCGTGAGGCGGTACCCTTTGGGGCTGTGCGGGGCTGCGCAGGACAAGACAGGGCATGCAGGCGACCCGGAAAGGGCAGGCTCAGGCTGGTCTTGGTTTCGGAGGCGAAGGGCTTGAGAGACGAGAGGGACACAAGAAGCGCGACTTCTATCCTGGTGGTGGACGATGATGAGGGCATCCGGGAGACGCTCGAGGCCGTGCTCTCAGAGGAGGGCTACCAGGTGGCCGCGACGGGCACGGGCCGCGGGGCGCTAGAGCTTGCGCGCGGGCGCGAGTTTCACCTGGTCCTTCTGGATCTCAGAATGCCGGACATGAGCGGACTCGAGATCCTGCCACGCATGCGGAGCGAGCTGCCGCGCGCTCCGATCATCATCATGACGGCGTACGGGACGATCAAGACGGCCGTCGAGGCAGTGAAGCAGGGGGCCTACGATTTCGTCTCAAAGCCCTTCGACCTTGATGAGATGCGCATCACCATAGAGAAGGCCCTGGCCCACGAGCGCCTCAAGATGGAGAACGAGCGCCTGCGGACCATGCTGGAGGACGAGCTCGTGTTCCAGGAAATCGTCGGCCGGAGCAGCAAGATGCGAGCGGTGTTCGAGCTCATCAGGAAGGTCATGAACCATGACGTTACCGTTCTCATCGTCGGGGAGAGCGGGACGGGGAAGGAGCTCGTGGCGAGGGCGATCCACTACAACAGCCCGCGCCGCGCCGGCCCGTTCCTGAAGCTGAATTGCGCCGCACTGCCTGACGCGCTGCTTGAAAGCGAGCTGTTCGGTTACGAGAAGGGGGCTTTCACCGGGGCCCAGGTGCGAAAGCCAGGCCGCTTCGAGCTCGCCGACGGCGGCACGCTCTTCCTGGACGAGATCGGCAACATGAGCCCATCGATGCAGGTCAAGCTCCTGCGCGTCCTGCAAGAGAAGGAGTTCGAGCGGGTCGGCGGCAAGGGCACCGTCAAGGTGGACGTCCGAATACTCGCAGCGACGAACTCGAATCTCAAGTCCGAGGTGGCGAAGGGTACCTTCCGGGAGGACCTATACTACCGGCTCAACGTCGTTCAGATCCACGTGCCGCCGCTTCGGGAGCGCAAGGAGGACATCCCCCTCCTGGTGCAGCACTTCATCAAGGAATTCAACGTGTCCCTCGGGAAGGAGTTCGCTGGCGTCTCGCCGCAGGCCATGAACCATCTTGCGCGCTACGACTGGCCGGGCAACGTGCGGGAACTCAAGAACGCCATCGAGGCCGCTATGCTTCTCGGGGAGGGGCCGTTTATCATGCCTGAGCATCTGCCCGAGGAAGTGACGGACGGCGCGGCAGCGGCGCGAGCGGCGCTTGGGTCGGCGGCACCTGATGGTTCTGGAGTCGCAAGCCGTGCTTCTGGCTCCGGGTTCTGCCCTGATCTTCCGCCTGCTTCGGGTTCCGGTGCCAGTGTTACTCCGGGCTCTTCGTCCGCCTCCGCCTCCGCCTCCGCTTCCGCCTCCGCCTGTGCCTCTGTCTTTGCTCCTGCTCCTGCCCCTGCCCCTGCTCCTGCTCCTGTTTCTGCTTCTGCCACCATCCCAGCCGATCCTTCGGCAAACGCGCCCCTTGAGGCGGTGGAGCGCGAGCACATTCTTCGCGTGTTGAGGCAGTGCTCGTGGAACCAGTCCAAGGCTGCGTGGGTGCTCGGTGTGCACCGCAATACGCTTCGCAAGAAGATAAAGGAATACGACCTCGAGAGGGCGAAAACCTGAGGCGTGCTGAGAGGCGTGGAGGTGCCGGAGAGGTGCGAGTTTGACGAAAACCCCCTGACTGCGCCGGGAGCAGGGATCGTCTCGTTCTGGTGGAAGGAAACCTCTCCGTGATGGCGAATATCAGATACGTGCGCTGCGGATGGGCTTCGGGAGCGGGCGATGTGCCCACGAGCCGCGGCCAGTCCTTAAGGGGAGGGTAAACGGGTATGGCTGTGTTCAGAAAGTCGGGAATGGTATGGGGCGTTGCGTTATTGTTCGTGCTCGTCTTGGCGGTTGGGGTGTCAACAGGCGTCGCCGCTCCGAAGGCGAGGGTTGCGGTAGTGTTCGCCACCGGAGGCCTCGGGGACAAGTCCTTCAACGATTCAGGTTTTGCGGGGCTGAAACGCGCGGAGAAGGAGCTCGGCATCGAGTCTCAGTACGCTGAGCCGCAGCAGATAGCCGAGTATGAGACGCTTCTCACGCAGTTCGCACAGACGAGGAAGTATGACCTTATTGTATCCATCGGTTTTGACCAGGCTGACGCTTTGAAGGTGGTTTCTGCGAAGTTCCCGAACCAGAAGTTCGCCATCATCGATACGGTGGTTGATGCCCCGAACGTCGCTTCATATGTGTATAAGGAACAGGAGCGCGGTTTCGTGCTCGGCGTCATCGCTGGCCTCATGACCACGAAGACCGGTGACCCGCGCATCAACCCAGAGAAGGTTATAGGCGTAGTAGGCGGAATGGATATCCCGCTCATCAACGCCAACATCGCCGGGTACATGGCTGGCGCCAAGTACGTGAACCCCGATGTCGAGGTGCTATATTCGTACGTGGGCGCTTGGGCCGACCCTGCCAAGGGGAAGGAACTCACGCTGGTGCAGTTCAACCAGGGAGCCGACATCGTGTGGCAGGCCGCGGGTAGGTCGGGCCTGGGTGTTATCAAGGCGGCAGAGGAAACGAACCACTATGCCATCGGCGCCGACTCCGACCAGTGTTATCTTGCGCCTAAGAACGTGTTGACCAATGGGATGAAGTTTGTTGACAATACGATCTACACCGCAATTGAGCAGGTCATCTCCGGCAAGTTTAAGGGCGGCATCCACGTGCTGGGGCTGGCCGAGAAAGGTCTCGGGTACACCACAAGCCTGGTGCCAGCGGATATCGTCGCGAAGGTGGACGCCCTCGCCCAAAAGGTGATATCGGGTGAGCTGGCCATCCCTGACAAGATACAGGACGTGGAGGCGTGGCTGAAGGCGCATAAGAAGTAGTGGGCGAACGGAGAAGCGGCGCGCGAACGAGCGTCGCAGCGTGGAAGCGTCGAAGCCGGGAAAACGGCGGCCAAGAGAGCGCTGGTAGTCGTGAAAACCGACACCCACTCGAGGGACGGCGCCGGGAGCACCGGGAGCAGAAAAGGGAAAGCAGAAAAGGCGGATGCGGGGCAGGGAGGCTTTCCCTGCCCCGCTATCGGAATTGGAATCGGAGTGAGGTTTGTCGCGCCATGTGGGCTGTGCGGATGGAGAAGATCACCAAGCGCTTTGGTCCGGTGGTGGCCAACGATGCCGTGGATTTCGAGGTCGCGCCGGCGGAGATCCACTGCTTGCTGGGGGAGAACGGCGCAGGCAAAACCACGCTCATGAGGATCCTGTTCGGACTCTATCGCAAGGACGCCGGCGAGATCTACGTGGACGGCAAGCCCGTGTCGTTCTCCGGTCCCAGGGACGCCATCGCGCACGGGATCGGCATGGTGCACCAGCATTTCATGCTGGCGGGCAGGCTCACCGTCACCGAGAACATTGTGGCGGGCGCAGAGCCGCGCAGGGGCGTGCTGCTCGACTACGCGAAGGCCAGGGAGATGGTGCGCGAGGTCTCGGAGCGTTACGGGCTCAAAGTGGACCCTGACGCCCATGTGGAGAGCATCTCCGTGGGCCAGCAGCAAAGGGTGGAGATCTTGAAAGCCCTGCTTCGCGGCGCAAAGGTGCTGATCCTGGATGAGCCGACGGCCGTTCTCGCGCCGCAGGAGGTTGGGGACCTGTTCGACATCATGCGCAGGCTCAAGGAAGGCGGCACGACCATCATCTTCATAACCCACAAGCTCAAGGAGACCGCGGCGATATCCGACCGTGTAACGGTGCTGCGCGATGGCAGGCGGGTGGCGACGATGAACACCGCCGATGCAAGCCCGGCGGACCTGGCGGAGCTCATGGTCGGAAGGCAGATCGTCCCGCCAGCCCGAAAGGGCCACAGCCCCGATGGCAAGGTGGTGCTGGAGCTTCAGAATGTGTCCGTGCGGGGCGGCCTGGGTGCGGGCGCACGCACGGGGGGCGCAGGGGGCAAAGCCAGGCTGAACAACGTCAGCCTGCAGGTGCGAAGCGGCGAGATCCTGGGCATAGCGGGGGTGGAGGGGAACGGCCAGCTTGAGCTGGAGGAGGTCATCGTCGGGCTGCGGAAACCGACCTCAGGCCGGGTCCTGCTGAACGGACGCGACATCACTCGCCTCGGGCCGAGGGGTATCCGCGACATGGGCGTCGCCTGCATCCCGTCCGACCGGCTGAGGCGCGGGATAGTGGACTCGTTCAGCGTCGCCCAGAACCTCATCCTCGGCGAGCAGACATCAGCGCCGTTTGCTGCAAGCGGCATCCTGCAACCTCGGAAGATAGTCGAGCACGCCGCGAAGATCGTCAACATGTTCGACGTGAGGACCGCTTCCCTCGATCAGCCGGTGGGGTCGCTTTCAGGCGGAAACCAGCAGAAGCTGGTGGTCGGGCGCGAGCTTTCGCGCGGTCCCAACCTCATCGTGGCCGCCCAGCCCACGAGGGGGCTCGACATCGGGGCGACCGACTACATACACCGGCAGCTTCTGGCAATGAGGGAACAGGGCAAGGCGATCCTGCTTATAAGCGCCGAGCTGGACGAGGTCAGAGCTCTCTCGGATCGCATCGCTGTCATGTATGAAGGTCAGATCGTTGCTCTGAGGCCGGCCGAGGAGTTTACTGAAAGGGATCTGGGTCTTCTGATGGCGGGGCAAGGGGTCGGTGTGGCGTCATGAAGGATGGAGAAACCGAACGCGGATGTAACCACGAGCATGAGCGCGGACAGGAGCACGAGTATCGGCACGGGCGCGGGAGCGAGTATCAGATGGGCACGAGGGAGGGCGACCTCAGCCGCGGGCCCGCAGCTCGGGTCGTGCGGCGAGCGGCCGGGTGGCTCGCGAGGCCGGGCGTGTCGGACATCGCATACTCAGCGGTGGCGGTGTTGCTTGCCCTCGTCATAGGGGCCATCCTCATCGCGGCCTCGGGCTATAGCGTCATCGATGCGTATGCTAACCTCTTCGATGGGGCCTTCGGGAGCATCTACAATCTCGCGAACACACTGATGATGGCCACGCCATTGCTCTTCACGGGGTTATCGGTGGCGGTCGCTTTCCAGTGTGGGCTCTTCAACGTGGGAGCCGAGGGGCAGCTCTACGTCGGTGGGCTTGCATCGGCCGTCGTGGTGCTCGTGCTCGGGCCGGCGGTGCCCGGTGTGGTGCGCGTGTTGCTCGCGCTGGTGGCCGGCGCGCTTGCCGGCGCCGTGCTCGCCGCTGGGCCGGGTTACATGAAGGCGAGGCTGGGGGCGCACGAGGTCATCACCACGATAATGCTCAACTACGTGGGTATTCTTCTCACCACGTTCCTCGTAAAGACATACCTCAAGGAGCCAGGGCCGGTGGACCAGACGCCTCTCCTGCCGGTGGGAGCAAGGCTCCCGGAGCTCATCCCCGGCACGCGGGTGTCGTGGGGTATTGTCCTGGGTGTGGCAGCTGTGGTGGCCGTCGACTACATCCTCAGACGCACGTCGGTGGGGTACGAGATCCAGGCGGTGGGGCGGAATGCGGCAGCCGCCGAGTACGCCGGTGTCAACGTGCCCGGCAGGATCGTGCTGGCCATGGTCATGAGCGGGGCCATTGCAGGGCTTGCGGGGTCGTCGGTAGTGATGGGGACGCTCTACAGGTTCATCACGAACTTCTCGCCGGGTTATGGGTTCACCGGAATAGCCGTGGCGGTCCTCGCCAGGAACAAGCCATGGGGCGTGCTGCCGGCGGCGCTTCTATTCGGGATGCTGCAGTCGGGTGGCATGTCCATGCAGCTTTTCGCGCGCATTCCGGCGGACCTGATGACCCTTGTGCAGGGTATTGTCATCCTGTTCGTTGCCGCGCCTGCGCTGGCAAGCATGTTCCTTGCACGCAGCAGGTTTGGGGCCAGAACAGGGGGCAGGGGGTAGGGCACGACCATGAGGGAGATCCTGGACGTCATCTTCGACATCAACAACGTCACCGCCACCATCAGGATGGCGACACCCATCGCGCTCGCGGCAATGGGTGGCGCCTTTTCCGAGCGGTCTGGCGTCATCAACATCGGGCTCGAGGGCATGATCCTGACCGGAGCTTTCTGCGGGGTGCTCGGGTCGTATATCTCGGGCAGCCCGTGGCTGGGTGTGCTCTTCGCGGTCGTGGGTGGCGGCCTCATGGGCGCGACCCTGGCGGTGTTCGCCATCAAGCTCAAGGCCGACCATGTGGTGAGCGGCGTCGGCCTTAACATTCTTGCGCTCGGCCTCACGTCGTGGCTCATGCAGGTCCTCTGGAAGAACAGAGGCACCTCGGTGTCGGTGAACGGCCTGCCGATGTTCTCCATCCCTGTGGTTCGCGACGTGCCCGTCCTCGGGACGATCCTGGGGACGCATTCGCCCCTGGTGTACATGATGCTCATCCTCATCTTCCTCGGCTGGGTGGTCATGTTCAAGACTCCGCTGGGCCTGCGTATCAGGATGGCCGGGGAGCACCCGGAGGCCGCCGACACGGTCGGAATAAACGTGCACGCGGTGCAGTACTTCTCCGTTATCCTCAGCGGTTGCCTTGCCGGGCTAGGCGGCGCGTATCTGTCGCTTGCCCAGCTCAACTGGTTCAGCATGAACATGTCGGCAGGCAGGGGCTACATGGCCCTTGCGGCCAACATCTTCGGGCAATGGAACCCCATCGGCGGGCTCGGCGCGAGCTTCCTGTTCGCGTTCACGGACGCTCTGCAGATGAGGATCCAGACGTCACCGATCAAACTTCCGACGGACATCATCCAGATGCTTCCGTACATCCTCACGATTCTGGTTCTAGCGGGGGCCGTCATCCGGTCGCGCCCGCCCGCGGCGCTGGGCAGGCACTACGAGTCCGGACGGGCGGCCTGACGCCGGGCGGCGGGCTCGGTCGCGGGCCGGCGGCGCTTGATCTTGTCCACCGCGAGCACAATGGGCGTGAGGACGACCGCTGCGAAGACGGCCTCGGGCACGCCCTGGAGGAGTGCGATGGCGAGCGCTCCCTGCTTGCCAGCGAGCGGGATGTAGCCGAACGCTACTGCGAGCCCTAGCGTGCCCACGGTGTTGGTGGCGCTACCGGCGGCGGCAGCGATGGGTATGCCCCAGGCCCTTCTGCCGCACGCCTGGTATACGAAGAAAGAGACCACACCGATGAGCAGCCTCGCCGGGAGGACGACGCGTGGGTCTCCCAGAAAGCGCAGGGTGAAGAGGCCGAATATGAGACCCACGAACGATCCCACTAGAGGTCCTTCGAGTATTCCTGCAAGCTCAACCGGAAGGTGCATCAGAGTGGCGGCTCCGGCGGGGGTGGGCACCGGGATGAAGCCGATTCCCGTCATGCCCATGACGAGGGTGAGGGATACGAGCAGCCCCGAGACAACGACCTGCCTGGTGTTAAGTTTCATCACGTGACACCTCCGTTCCAGCCCCTTCTCGGGTGCCGGACGACTTTAGTGTGCTCGGCGCTCGGCCAACAGGCTTCTCATACGTCGGGCGCAAGCTCCAGGTCCGGCGGGATCCTGGTCTCGAGCCCGTCGAGGAAAACGGCTTGCCCGCGTTCTGAAGCCGGCTGGCTTGGACCCCCACAGTGCTGACAGCTATACGACACCACGCGCCTGAGCGAGTGCGTGCGCGGTCCCGACGAAGCGGGGACCATCCAGGGGACCGAACCGCGTTGAGCCAAGCCAGCCTGAGCTGGGCTGAGCCGGGCCGGCCGATTTAAGGTGCGTTAAACCGAACACGACTGTGCTGCGCTGCTTCGGACCGCGATAACCCGAGCCGAGCCAAGCCAGGACCATACTTGCGGGTACACACCACCTGCCTTTCCCTTCCGTGGCGGCACTCCTAAGTGAAGGTGCATTAGTCCTCGCCCCTCTTCCAGTAGTTGCCGGGTTGCCGGTGTTGCACTCGGGGACGGCGCCCCAAGCGGGGCGCGCTTCGTCAAAATCCGGCCCGTCTGGCTAGGCAGCCGGATTTTGACACCCCTCGTGCAATCACCGGCAACCCCTCCCAAAAGTCGGGAGCATTTTTGCACCCCCACTTAGGCCTTTCACATTTTATGTTTCGTGTGAGGAAGCAAAATTCCTGCAGACACTGCCAATCGGGATTCGACTGTACCGCTACATTACTATTGTATCACTACATTACTATGCCTTACGCAGCGGTCCTGGGCGGCCGCTCGCGCTGGGGGTCGCCGTCAGACCGCGACATCGCAGGCTGCGGGGACTCCGGCTGCAGCAACAGCGGCCCTCACGGCACGCAGTACGGCCGTGGCTACCGCGTCGGCTGCCGCAGCCCCAAGGACTGTGATGTCCGCTGCCTTGTTGCCCGTGAGCGGCTTGTCGCCCGTGGAAAGCGCAAAGATCACGTCCCCGTCATACATGGTGTGCACGGGCCGGATAACGCGGGCGAGACCGTCGTGGGCCATCTGGGCCACCTTGTTCGCACCCTCTTTGTCGAGGAGGGCGTCGGTGGCGATCACAGCAAGCGTCGTGTTGCCGCCGAACCCCAGGAATCCAGCGGAACCCGGCTGGGCTCCGGCACCTCTCGTGCGTGCGTCGGCCTCAGGGCGGGAACTCGCGCAGCTCGACCCCGCGCCAGAGCCAGAACTTGCGATGCCGCCGAAGCCGCAGGTAGAACTTGATTTTGGGTCGGCACTAGAAGTGGCACTGACACCTGCACTGGGACTGGGACTCGGACTGAAACTGGAACTGGAGATAAAACTAGACCCGATGCCAGGGCAGAGGTCCGAAACGGGGCCGGGGCCGGGCTGCAAGAACCCCCTGGCACCCCTGTCGTACGCGCCCGCGATGATCTTTCCGGAACCTGGGTCCACCACATCGCCGAGGGCGTTGACCACTACGAGGGCTCCGACCGTGACCGGCTCAGGGTCCCCCTCCCGGCGCTTCAGCCTCACCGCCCACGTGCCGACGCCGCCCTTCATTGCGTGCGCCGGTCCCCACGTCTTACCAACGGTGGCGCCGATCCCGGCTCCGGCATTACCCTCAGCCGGCGGGTCGGCCGAGGCGGCAACGCACGCCGCATAGCCCATGCCCTTGTCCGGCCGCACCTTCGGATCGCCGATGTCAAGGTCGAAGATGACCGCAGCGCCCACGATGGGCACGACACCGAACCCCGTGTCGAACCCCACGCCGCGCTCCTCGAGGAACTGCATCGCGCCGCACGCGGCGTCGAGGCCATACGCGCTGCCTCCGGCAAGCATCACGGCGTGGACGCGCTCGACCAGGTTGCACGGGCGCATAAGGTCGGTCTCGCGCGTCCCAGGCGCTGACCCCCGCACGTCCACCCCAGCCACAGCACCGCCCATCGTCAACACCGCCGTGCAGCCTGTAAGTGCAGCGTCGTCCTGAGCGTGTCCTACAAGTACTCCTGGTACATCTGTGATGCAAGGCAAAGTCGAACCCCCCTCAATGAGCGCTATTGTGCTCTCGACCCCTCAGCTTACGCGCCTGAGCACGTCCAGGCCTAGGTGAAGAACGGTGTTGCCGCAGGCGCGCGTCTTGAATCGGAGGCTGCGCGCAAGCATTCGGGTAAGGCGCGACCGGGTTCTCAAGATAGGTAGGCCACGCAGGACCCGGGCGATGCGTGAACCTGCCCCTGACGCGGCGATGTAGGCCTCCGCCATCTGGATGAGTTTCGCCGCCTGGAGGCCTATCTCAGCCCACGACGAAAACTCGTCGAGCCAGGGCTTTACCTCCTCGACGAACTTGCGGTTGGGATTGCCGCGCAGCATCGCGGCGGAGGCCTTCATCTCCAGCATATACGAGGACAGTATCCCGGCCGCCTCCGCCAGCTTGCCAGCCTCCGCCCGCTTGCGTGCCCGGTCAAGTGCCGCGGTGATGCCCGGCGGGTCGTCCGGGTGGAGCGGGCTTATGGCGCAGGCGTCGGCAAAGAGAGCGCAGGCCCCGAGGGCGTCCCTGCCGAGGATGCGCGCGACCGCGTCCTCCCAGGCCGACCGGGGGTCGTACTGAGCGGGGTTCTCGAGGTAGCGTGCGGCCGCGGCGAGCGGGATCTTCGAGGCTTCGGCCTGGTTCATCGGGTTGAGGAAGACTCCCCTCGCGGCCTCGGGGAGATAGGGGCTGCGACCGGTGTACGGCCCGATGTGCAGTTCGGCCTTCATGGGACCGTCGTTCACGGGGTAGTTGTCCCAGTAGGTGACCGACCTCCTCAGGGACTCGGCCACGGTCCTGGTATGCTCGAGCGTTAGTTCCTTCGAACACACCACCGGGCCTGTCCACATGACGTCGATGGCCGGGTCCAGGCCTGTCCCGATCTTGCGAACGTATTCCGTGGACGGGTCCCCGCAATATTGCGTGGGGCATATCATGAGCGAGGTCTGCGCGGACAGCCCCTTTAGGCGGGCGTACACGGCATTCGTGAACGAGACCTGCGCGCTCGCGAGGTCATTGAAAGCCTTCCGGTCCTCCTCGTGACGCAATTCGGCCGGGATGTCGTCGTAGAGCAGGGCGAAAGCCCGCACTCCGGCGTCGTACATGGCCTTCAACTTTGCAATGAGTGCATCCTGGTCCCGCCTGTCCGAGTAGCGCAGAGACAGCCCGGGGCTTACCGCGAAGATGAACGTGATGCCGTGCTTCCTTGCGTGCGACGCAAGCTCCGAGAGGCGGGCGAGCAGGTCCTCCGGGTACGGCGCCCGCCACCTCTGCCTGTGGTACGGGTCGTCCTTCGGCGCATAGATGTATGCGTTCATCCCGATCTCTGACATGAAGGACACCATGCTCATCCGCTCGTCATGGGTCCAGGGTTTACCATAGAACCCCTCCACGATACCCCGCCAAACGAAGCCTTGGGCCATGATAAACACCCCCATGGTGTATGCCGCCTCGTGTCGTCCCCGTGTTGTCGTACTGGAGATTCAGCGCAGGGCACCGAATTCCTGCCAGGATTGCCCACCGCTCTTTCCGGTCACCTCTTCTTTGGAACCCGCAATAACCTGCAACCCTCTCAGGTTCGGGGTCTCTCAGGTGCGCGCCGAGGTGCGAAGGTCCACGGGCCAATACAGGTACTCCCCCTTCGCGCCGGACGCGTCGCTTACGTCAACGAAGATGTCGTACCTACCCGGGCGGAATGCTGGCCCGAACTTGAGCCGTATGAGGAGGGGCGAGGCTGTGGTGTCGGACTCAAAGCCCACCGCGAGCTCGGCGAATTCCGGGTGCTCGGAGACGGGGTAGCCGTTGACGTTCACCCGCACCGAGTTGATGTCCAGGGACTTTAGGTGCGCAAGCTCCCGTCGGCCGCGCGGAATGGCGGGCCACGCCTTGAAAACGATCTCGCGCTGCCTGAGCGCCATGTCGAGAAGCTCCGATCTCGTAGGCATCTCGCGCCCCCCGGGCAGGTCGCTGCCGTCGCGGTTCACTACGGTAATGATAGGCTTCATCGAGGTCGCGAATTCCTTGCGCGCCGCCTCCACCGACCGCCGCTTCAGCAGGACGGCGTTGGCGAAGGCGAGGATGGCTTCCTGCGCGGGCGCACGGCCGTCTTTGGCGGTCGCGCCGAGGCTGTCGAAGCTGCTCGTGATGAACGCGTCCACAGACGGCTTTGCCACCTTGTGCCAGAGTACGTTCGCTACCCAGTCCAATCGCACGAGGGGTCCGATGACTGGCGCTCGATCCAGCGCCCGAAGAGGATTCTCGATGATGTCCATGGTGCGCGCCGTGGTCTTCGTGCTGATGGTGCCGTCGGGCGCGGACAAGGACGATGCCAGGGAATAGGCTACCTTGAACACGACGGTCCCCGGGTACTTGACGCTCGTGGTGTCTAACGGCCCGATAGGTTGGTCAGCAGGTCGGGGGCGCCTACCCATGCGTGCGAGGTGCGCTATCTCGTCGAAGCTCTTGCGGAAAAGACCGTCCAGAACGCGCTGGATGGACAAGTCAACATAGCGGGAGTGGACGACCTTCGCCGCTTCCTGCCGGATAAAGGGCTGGCGGGTTCGGACGAGCTGTTGTATAACGTACATACCCAGGAGGATGAGGTTCATGTTCGTCCAGAGGACGGGGACATGGTCCTCCGGGAGGCGCACGGCGCCGTCGAAATCCTCGGAGGCCAGGGTGATGATGTTCGTGTTGCCGTCCTTGAGGGTTGAGAGGCGGGGGAGCGAGAGGTTCTCGAACCTGTGGCCGCCCGGCGCGAAGATGAGCAGGCTGTCCACAAGGAACTCAGTGAGGCCGTGGTCGGCCAGGTTGTAGCGCCTGAGGAAGGGCATGGGGTAGTCGTGGCCTAGGACGCGATGGGAGTCAGCATACCCCGAGAACGTGTTGACCTCGTCGGCGATGGCGTCGGGCGGGTCGCAGACGTTGCCCTCGTCGTCTATACAGGCGTAGTGTGCGTACCAGTCCGCAAGCTGGTGCGACAACCATCCGCATGCGATGGCGAGGTCGCGCAGGCGATCCTCGCTACTGTGCCACATCGTCTCGGGCAGGCGGCGCCAGGTGTCAACGAGCGTGTACCCAAAGTTCGGGATGCCCTGGACATGGTCTGGGATGGAATTGTGCGTGTAGTCGTATGCAGTGAAGTTGTTGAGCGTGTGGTAGCTCGATATGGCGTCGGCGCTGTTGGCGGCGAGTATGTACGCGTTCTCCACATCCGGGGAAGACGTAAGGAGCGCTACGAGCTCTTTGTTGATGCGGTTGATGCGGCGCGCTCCATCCCTACCAAGTGCACCGTGCTGTGTGTCTATACCGCCCCCCGTGTCCCGCGCATCGGGGCGATCGTCTTGTGCAAGCTCCTTTGCCTTTTGCAGGGCCGTCCGGTTGATGTGGACGTGCGTGAAAGGCCCCCACATGAAGGCGGGAAATATCGGCCCGAGGAGAGCCCCCAGGATGACACGCCGAAACCAGGACACCATTATCCCCTCCCAACGGGTGGTGATGCTGCACAAGATACAATATGCGGTGCGGCATGAACCGGCGCCACACTACTCCCCGAGCCGCCCCAGCCCTTCGAGCCCGCCAAGGTCGAACTTCGGAGTGAACGACGAGTCCTGGGAGGACGGGTCCTGCATGAAGCCGTTCTCGAGACCGATCTCTTCGAAGTGGTCCAGGACCTCTTCATACTCTTCTTGGGTCAGACGGCGGTTGATCTCGGGGAACCTCGCCGCGAGGTGTACCGGAACATACTGCGACATCACGCTGACGTAGGTGTCACGGGGGAGGTTCGCCCGGATCCAGTCGAGCACCCGCTTGCTGTCGTCGGCGTGGCCGGGCAGGACGAGGTGCCTTACGAGGACGCCGCGCGTCATGAGACCGTCTGGCGAGAACCTCGCGGGGCCCGCCTGCCTGTGCATCTCGAGGATCGCGCGGGTGGCACGGGCGAAGTAGTCCCGGGCCAAGGAGTAGCGGTCGGCGGCGCGCTCACTGTGGTACTTGAGGTCCGGGAGGTACACGTCCACGAGACCCTCAAGGTGTGCGAGAGATTCGGGGAGCTCATAGGCG
Source organism: Bacillota bacterium (assembly GCA_012516125.1). GTDB lineage: Bacteria > Bacillota > SHA-98 > UBA4971 > UBA4971 > UBA6256. Next base: position 27,320 of record JAAYXB010000091.1, read on the forward strand.
TTGGTGTTGTACACCACGGGGATTGCGAGACCCTGGTCTCGCGCGAGGCGAATCGCCCAAGCCACCTGGGGCAGAAAATGCGCTGGGGTGACGAGATTGATGTTGTGAGCGCCCTTTTGCGCAAGCCTCAGGAAAACCCGGGCAAGCTCTGGCACGGTAAGGTCCTTGCCAAAGCCGCCGTGGCTTAGGTCATGGTTCTGGCAGAAGACGCAACGTAAGTTGCAGTGGGAGAAGAACACGGTGCCAGAGCCACGGACGCCGCTTATGCACGGCTCTTCCCAGTGGTGAAGCGACGCCAGGGCAACCCTGGGGAGCGCACCTGCCCCGCAGAACCCCGTCTCGCCGGCAACACGGTTCCTGCCGCACGCTCGTGGGCAGAGACGGCAACTTTGGAGCATAGCCACGAGGGGTTCCGGCATGTTGCCAAGGGCTGCCCCTGGGCAGGGTCCAGCGGCCGGCCCGCACGCCGGATATGTGTCGAGCCGGCTATTCACACTGCCACACCTGGACATAGACCTTTCTCGAACGTGGGCCGTCGAACTCGCAGAAGAACACACCCTGCCAGGTGCCGAGCGCAAGGTCGCCGCTCTCGACCGGAATGGTGACCGAGGATCCGACCAGCGACGCCCTGATGTGGGACGCGGCATTGCCCTCCACGTGACGGTAAGCCCCGTGCCTCGGAACCATCTTCGTAAGGGCTTCGAGGATGTCGCGCGCCACGTCGGGGTCGGCACTCTCGTTGATGGTCACGCCTGCCGTGGTGTGAGGCACGTATACCAGGCACGCGCCGCGCTGGACCCCCGACTCGCGAACGAGGCGGCGCACTTCGGCAGTTATGTCAACCACCTCGTCCTGCGCTCTCGTCCTGATGCCTATGGTGTTCAACGTCGGACTCCTTTCCTATCCTCCATGTTGTGGTATCTAGCCAAGCGGCCACCCGAACGCTACAGCCGCGCCGAGCCCGACTCCCGCGAGCACCTCGAGCGGGGTGTGGCCGAGAAGCTCGCGCAGGCGCTCCTCCGGGATGCGGTGCTTCCTGTAAAGGTCGTCAACTATCCTGTTGATGATCCGCGCCTGCCTGCCGGCGGCCCGTCTGATGCCCGCTGCGTCGTAGAGCACGATGAGCGAGAGCACCGACGCCACGGCGAAAATGGGCGAGCCCCATCCCGAGATGCGGCCGACCATCACGGACATGCTCGAGACCAAGCTGGAGTGGGAGCTTGGCATGCCGCCTGGGTTCACGAGGCGCGTGAAGTCCGGCCTTTTGTGGATGATATAGTCCACAACGAACTTGAGCACCTGGGCTGTGGCCCACGCCACAAGGGGCGCCATAAGGGCGGGGTTACGTAACATCAACATGTTCACCTCGGGTCGGGGCGTGTGGCGAGCTTGTGCCCGCTCTGCCGTCTATCGGCTTTGTGCAAGAGCTTACTGGTCCGGTGTGCTCGGTGCTTTAGCGGCACGCCCCGGCGCTGTGTTCGTTAAGGTAGTCATCGCCGCTTCAAGGTAGTCATCGCTGCTCCACGTTGGCCGCTCCAAAAATGGACGCAGGCAAGTTCTCAGCCCTCGGAGCGGTCCTTGGCAATATCCGCGACCGCTCCCCCAGTGATACGCACGAGCTCCGCCGGCGCGATCCTGAACAGGCTTCGGGGAGTCCCGGCTGCGGCCCAGATTTCGTCGTGCTGAAGAAGATCCCGGTCTATGAAGATCGGCAGGGGCGATTTGAGACCGACGGGCGGGACCCCGCCTATGGCGAAACCCGTGACCTCGCGGACCGTTTCTGCGTCGGCCTTCTTGACAGGACCCCCAGCGAGGGCGGCAAGCTTCCGCTCGTCCACGCGATTCGCGCCCGACGCAATGACCATGACCGGCCGCCCGTCCGCCATGAACACCAGGCTCTTCGCTATCTGGCCGACGCTCGAGCCGACGGCCTCGGCTGCCTGTGCCGACGTGGCGGTGCTCTCCGCAAGCTCGCGCACAACCGACGGGCACCCGAGCGCCCGGAGCGCTTCCTGCACTCTCATCGACGATGGGTGGAGCTCGCCTGCCATGCGATCATCTCCTTGTCTTGCGCCTGGTTGCTGCAGAACCTGTACTTGCCTGGGGCACTTCACATGGACACCTGACGCGGCTGAGGGGCTATTGCCGTCAGCTCGGGCGGCTATCCGCTCTATTCCATCTTAGTTTGCGGGGGCGCGAGTGTCAACGTCCGTGCCGTCCAATGGTCCATTGCGGCGGTAGCTGTCCGCCGTCCCGCACCTGCTATCTGGTGGCGCCCTCCGCGTGCTCGTTGTGCGCGGGCGCACGTGTGCCCCGCAAGCGGACCCAGCCTGGTAATCCGCCTGCCCTTTCGCCACGCTAGCATTCCGACCCACCCGTGGTATGATTGTCCCGGAATGTTCTGAAGGGTTGCCTTCCACGGTGCCGACGGGGTTGCCTTCCAGGGCGCCGACACGGCGTAACATCCGGAGCGGGCAGGAGCGGGCAGGCAGCCAGCACAGGCGGTGGGAACATGGACGCAAGCGAACTTGCACAGCGCATTCGCGGAGGAGAGAACCTGCACACGGACTTCTCAGCCGCGCGGGCCTCGTCACGGGGATCGGCAGCGGGGTGTTCCGCATGATTCAGCTCGTCCGCGATGCAGTAGGTCGCGAACCCGAACTCGGCGAGGAAGAGGCGGAGTTCGTGGTCCGCATCCCGAGACCCTCCCTGCGGTAGGGTAGGTCATCCCGCGGTGAAAGGCCCCCTCCGTCGCGAGAGCCCCGGTTGCAGCGGGTTACACACAGATGCCTTTCTGTCTGCCTCATGTGCCCTTTCTCTGTAGCGCTTAGCCCATAGCGGTTTCACACAGGTGCACCGTCACATGAGGCCCCTCGCGTGCATGCGAATAGGACGCTAGAAGCGTGCTCCGAAACTCGCGCGCGACTCTAGCGACTACAGGCTCAGCCCGCAAATCCGCAGCTAGGCGGCGTACCGATTATCCCATGGGCGCGGCACGGGCGGTTTTGGAGCAGACTACTAGGCACGTCGATGCTTGCTCCCTACGGTCATTGCTCTTGTAGATAGAAAGCACGGATGCACGAATGGCAACGCACTGGTATCGGAAGAAGGATACGTTACTGTCGAGTCGAAGTAACTATCGATGACAGCGAGTAATGCCCAGCTACTGCAACGAAGGTGAGGTGTGGTCGTGGTTGTTGATCTGGACAGGGCTGCCGCGGAGCTTGCGCCGACCGTGGCGAAGAGCCTACTCAGCGCAGCCCGCGCTGGCGGCACTGAGGCGGATTTCCGCCGGGAAGCCGCCCAGATTCTTGAGGAGGCAGCAAGAGAGGTTGGGCTCACCATTGTGCCCAGAGACGAATTCTCAGTGGCACGCGGCCGAGTGGACTCGTTGTACAATCGGCTCATACTTGAATACAAGCGTCCGGGCATCCTGGCCCCACGCCTTCAGGCGAGTGCCAACCGCGCTGCTGTCCAACAGGTTAAGGATTACATCCAGGACGTGGCCCGCCGAGAGCGAAGAGAGACCCACCGGCTCGCGGGAGTTGCTACTGACGGGTTCTTCTTCATCTTTGTCCGCCGCGTCGGGGAGGGTTGGGCAGAGCCCGAGGTCCTCCCTGTCAATGAGGCTTCGGTCGAACGGTTCCTTCGCACGCTATTCGCCCTCTCAGCGGGTACGGCCCTCGTTCCTGAGAACCTTGTAGCTGACTTCGGCCCCGGGACTTGGCGTGCCCGGAGGGCGGTGGGAGCTCTTTACGGTGCTCTCGACGTTGATAGGCATCTGCTAGTCGGCCGACTGTTCGACCAATGGCGCACGTTCTTTTGTGAGGCTACCGACTATAGAGAATGGGCTGGGCGAATACAGTCCAAGAAGGAGTTCCGGTCATTCGTAGACGGCATGGGACTCGACCCGAGCCGCTGTGACCCTGCCAGGGTATTCTTTGCGCTCCACACCTATTACGCGCTGCTCATCAAACTGGTGGCCGCTGTGGCGGCGGCGCGTTTCGCTGGCGGGAAGAACGGCTTCCTTACGGCCCTGGTATCGAAGGAGGGAGCCGCGTTGCGGGAGCAGTTCGCGGAGATCGAACGCGGCGGGGTCTTCCGAGAATACGGCATTCGCAACTTCCTCGAAGGTGACTTCTTCGGATGGTACCTCGCTGCATGGGACACCCACATCGAAGAGGCAACGAGTGCACTTGTAAGGCGTCTCGCTGACTACGATCCCGGGACCCTCGAGCTTGCACCGGAGAATGCGCGAGATCTCCTCAAGAAGCTCTACCACAACTTGCTTCCCCGCGAGATCCGCCATGACCTGGGCGAGTACTACACTCCTGACTGGCTGGCCGAACGCCTTGTCATCCAGACGCTGGGCGAGGCGGACCTGGGCGACCCCACGAAACGGGTACTCGATCCCGCCTGTGGCTCGGGTACGTTCCTTGTGATACTCATCAAGCATATCAAGGAACGCGCAGCGCGCAAGAGGATGGAGCCCAGCCGGGTGCTACAGCTTATTCTCGAGAACGTAGTCGGCATCGATCTCAACCCCCTCGCTGTGATAGCTGCACGTACTAATTACTTAATCGCGCTTGGGGATCTTCTGAAGGCTCAGACCGCGGACATCAATATCCCCGTCTACCAGGCGGACTCGATCCTTGCCCCCTCGCAAGGAACCGGGCTCTACGACGGCAACGTATATCCCCTTAAGACTTCCGTGGGAGTCTTTAAGATTCCAGCTGTCTTTGCTAGGCGCGACCGCATGGATGTGCTCTCGAACGTGCTGGACGAGGCCGTAGAGGCAGGTGTCCACGAGAGTTCATTCGTGTCGAGACTCGCTGAGGTCGCGCGACTTGACGCCGAGGAACTACAGGCGGCAGAGGACGACCTGAAGACCCTGTACCGACGGCTCCGCGAGCTGCATGATGAGGGTCTTGACGGCGTGTGGGCGCGGATCATCAAGAATGCCTTCGCCCCGCTTTTCCTTGAGCCGTGCCATTACGTGGTTGGGAATCCACCATGGATCAATTGGGAGAACCTGCCAGATGAGTACAGGCTGGATACGAAGCCCCTTTGGGAGCACTATGGGCTATTCCCTCATCGTGGCATGGACACCATCCTGGGCAAGGGTAAGAAAGACATCTCCATGTTGATGACTTACGTTGCTGCTGACCGGTACCTGAGGCGCGGCGGCAAGCTGGGGTTCGTCCTGTCTCAAAGCTTGTTCAAGACTTCTGGGGCCGGTCAGGGCTTCAGGCGATTCTTGCTTCCCGATAAAACGCCATTTGGACCTCTTGTGGTGGATGACATGGTTGAGTTGGATCCGTTCGAAGGGGCCTCAAACCGCACGGCGGTAGCCGTGTTTGCGAAAGGACATGCCGTAAGGTACCCTGTGTCGTATCAGTACTGGAAGAAACGTGCCACCGGACGGGGCAGCTCTATCGGCTTCGACACACCCTATGAGGAGGTAACGCGGGAGAAGATAACCTATCGAAAGTGGTTTGCTGCGCCCATCGACAGTACCGACGAGACATCTGCATGGATTACAGCAGGGCCAAAGGCGCTGAGAGCGTTGTCAAAGATACTCGGTCCGTCTCACTACTCGGCTTGCGCAGGTTCGTACACCGGCGGGGCGAATGCGGTGTTCTGGGTCGAGGTCATGGGAATACGTCCAGGCGGGCTTGCGATCGTGTCCAACCTGACCGAAGGCGCCAAGAAGAAGGTCCTTCGGGTCCAGGCGGCCATGGAGGCGGACCTTTTGTATCCTTTGCTCCGCGGGCGCGATGTAAGGCGATGGTCTGCTATCCCGTCGGCGTACATCATCATGACCCAAGACCCGGAGAAGCGTCGCGGGATAGACGTGGAGACCATGGAAACACGGTACCCCAGGGCGCACTCGTACTTGAAGCGGTTCGAAGAAGCGCTCCGCAGCAGACGTGACCGAGGAACAAGGGGCCTGATTGAGAAGGGCGCGCCCTTCTGGTCAATCTTCGGAGTTGGCTCCCATACACTCGCGCAATGGAAAGTCGTCTGGCGAGAGGTTGCCAATCAACTCGACGCGGCCGTACTAGGGATGGCCCCGGTGGGACCGACCGAGAAGCCGGTCGTGCCGGATCATACCTGCATCATGATCGACTGTTCGAGCGAAGAAGAGGCTCATTACGTTTGTGCTGCACTGAACTCCGCACCAGCGAGACTGGCAATCAAGAACCACATAGTCTTGCACCCTGACCCTCACGTGCTCAACAATGTGAGGCTGCCGAAGTTTACCAGGAAAGATCCGGTGCATCGTGCGTTGGCTCAACTCTCTGAAGAAGCCCACAGGCTTGTAGCGCCCCCCGACGAAAAGGGTGGCGAGCTCCAGCGCGTAGAGGAAGAGATCGACCGGAAGGCGGCTGCGCTCTGGGGTCTGACTGATGACGAGCTCCAGGAAATCGAGGCGTGTCTGAAGGAGGCGTGAGAATGGCTAACCCCTTCGCTCCCCTTCGACCAGCGCTCGAATTCATCGCTCGAGAAGGGCAGGTGTTGCCCGCCACAGGGCAGGCGATGGAGGACCTCATGCGTCCGGACCACGCGGAAGTCCTTGACGGACTGCGGATGGGTGAGGACAAGCTGCTTGACGTGATCATGGAGTCGCCTAACCGGGAGCCGTATGTGGAGCTTAGACCCCTTTATCGGACTCACAAGCATCTGTTGCGATACTTCCTGGATGGGTCCGCACGGACCTTCTTTCTCGGAGACGTGATCGAGGGAACACGGAGGACCCCGGTTCACGTCGCCCAGGTGGGCGCGGCAGCCGTCTTCAGGAAGGATAGTGGCCAGGTTCATGTCGCACGCTCTACGCACCGTATCGTCCTGATGCTGGATAAGCAGGCGGTCTCATTCGGAGACAGAGTCGAAGAGCTTGTGAGGGAAGCTGGGCCGGGGTTCATGTTCCATGACACCATGGAAGAGGATGGCGAAACGGAGAGAACGTCGCCGGGCAAAGAGCCGCGGTCCAGGGCTGCGCACAAGGCGCATCATATCATGGCACAGATTGAGGAAGAACTTGGCCGGTCTCTGCCCCGTGAGAGCGGCCAGTGGCTGGTGCTCGACGGGAGTCTGGGCAAGGACCTCTACCCATGGCGTGCGGTGAAAGAGTTTCTTGGGGTTACCAAGTCCTTCAGCCGGGAACCGCTCTTCAAGCTGCCGGGTGCCCGAGGCGGGGCCCGAGTGAACCTTTACGGGCTTCTTGCTGGGCTTCCGTTTTCCGCGAGAACGTGCGCCTTTTCGGCAAGGTCAGGTCAGGTGGTGGTCTGGTACGTCCGTATACGCGAGCAGCGCCACCTGGACTACCCACTCATGGGAGTGGTCAAGGTGGAATACCCCAACCCGAGCCAGGAGCCCGTTTCTTCCGAGCTGATCGACGAGCTGTCCTCAGCCCTGGTGGCTGAGCGGCAGGCAACCCCGCACGGCAAAGACGTACGCTGGCACGCCCATCTCTACGCTATCTACCTGGCTGAGACCGCGGTGAAGAACGGGTTCGTTTCCGTGGAGGTATTGAAAGCCGGGATAAAGTGGCCTGGAGCGCAAGGCACCTAACGAACAGGGGGAAATGTCGATGCTGGACAACGAGTCGCGTGAAACCGCCGGGAAAGGGCAGCAAGGCTCTCGAGAGCCCATCGGGAAAGCCTCTGCAACTGAGCGCGAGCCTAATTCCTCAGAGAAGTTCTGTTTCTGGCTCGCGCCCGGGCGTATAGTCAACCCGTTCGACATTGTTGAAGCGGAGCAGATGGAGAACACCTGGACTTTCGGTCTGGTGACTAACATTCGTCAACTCACCGATGCTCCTTCTCACCTGTCGAACTACATATCAAATGACTTCGGCAGCACTGAGGCGCTTCCCCAGACACCTCGGCAGGGGGCCAACGTGGCCGACGTGAGCGTGCTTGCCAACTATGACCCATCGGAGCCGAAAAGGTTCCCAATGGGGATCTACATGCCTGTTCAGAGCGATTCCCCGGTCTATTTTGCAGATGAGGCAGGCATTCACGTGGCCCTGGGCATCGACAAGATGTTCGAGTATGAGAAGGAACACAAGGAGAGAATTGCCATACCAGCTGGCCTTATCAGGATGTCATGCGGGACGAAAGCCCGCGTTTACCTGGACAAAAGATATGTCCTGGGCCCGGAGGGCGCTCACGTGAACATATCAGGGATCTCAGGTCTTGCGACCAAAACGTCGTATGCGATGTTCCTCATACAGTCAATTCTCCAGACTGTTGGTGCAGAGAAGATAGCGGTGATCCTCCTGAACGTGAAGCAGAACGACCTTCTGGTTATCGACAAGGATCGCAAGGGCATGAAACCTGAAGAGCATGACATGTGGGACGATCTGGGTCTTGAACCCAGGCCGTTCGAGAACGTGCGGTACCTCCTTCCGTGGGGGAAACAGACTGCTACGACGGGGATGCCGAACTGTTTTGGCGAGCCGCCGGACCACTTCGTGACGTATGCGTACTCTCTTGAGGATGTCATCGGAGACAGGACTCATCCAGGGCCGGGCCTCGGACTTCTCATCCGTGTTCCAGACCCGTGGGACACCCTCGGAGCTCTCATTGGGGAGATCCACCAGGGAATACTGAACAATGAACCGAAGTGGCGCGACATCCGCACGTGGAATGACCTACTCACAAAGAAACCTCTCATGAACGAAGGGGTGCCGCAACAGGTAGGCGAGGTCAGGGCTTCGTCTGTGGGACGGTTCGTGCGGGTCCTCCGCCGGGTGGTCCGCAACAGACAATCAGGTGTTTTCGTAGAGCAGCGAGCGGCCCGCCGGGCAGTCAACCTGGGGGAAGAGATCCGGCAAGTCCAGGGCGGGCAGACTGTTGTGGTTGACGTGGCGAAGCTGGAAGAGGAGGAACGGGCACTTGTTTTCGGACACATCATTCAGGAAGTGTACAGCATGTACGCGGAAGCCTCCATAGATGACCGGTCAACCTTGCCCGAAAAGGTCATCATCTTTGTCGACGAGCTGAATAAGTATGCGCCACAGAGAAAGGGAGAGGGTGAATCATCCGTACTTGACTATGTCCTCGACATCGCAGCACGGGGCAGGTCTCTGGGAGTGGTTCTCATCTCGGCCGAGCAGTTCATGAGCGAGGTTCATCCACAGGTAGTGGGCAACTGTGCGACGAAGGTCATAGGGAGAAGCGATTCCTCTGAACTGTCGGACGCTGCTTATCGGTTCGTGTCCCAGGACGTTAAATCGCACCTGACCCGGCTTGAAAAGGGCGAGCTGCTGCTTTCGCATCCGATATACAGACAGCCTGTGAAGATCGAGTTCCCCAGGCCTGCGTACGAGGCTATAGGGCACGGCCGATCCTAGAAAGCGAACGGTGGTGCTGCGATGGCGGTTGCGTATGTCATGGAGGAGCGGCTGGAGTGGCGTACGTGGGTGACCCCAAGGCCGCTCGAGGCCAAGCCGGTGCATCGGTGGTATGTCTTCCCACACAGCTTCACGAGCGAACTTGTGAAGGGCCTGGCTCAGGAGTGGGAGCTTGGTCAGGGCGATAGCATCCTGGACCCGTTCGTCGGTGCCGGGACAACAGTGCTTTCTGCGAAGGAAATGGGAATCAGCGCGACGGGTTACGACCTCTCGCCTCTTGCGGTGCTGGCAGCCAAAGTGAAGACCACAGACTACCAGGTCGAAGCGCTCCGCGAGGCGTGGCAGGTGCTTAAGGGCACTATCGTTGAGTACCTGCGCTATCAAAGGCGGGGCGACCTGTCGAAGCCGTATGCGGAGCTCGTCCAAAGGGCGTTACCAGGAGGCTTGCTTGAAGCCTTCGATGCCGTCTTGAACCACATCTGTTTGCTTCCCGCGAGCGAAGAGGAAAAGGACTTCTTCCGGCTGGCGGTGCTTGGCCTGGTCCCGCGTTACAGCCGAGCTCGGGCAACCGGCGGGTGGCTCAAATGGGTGGACGAGACTGAGGGTGTCTCAACCATTCCGGACGCGCTTGAGCAGCGGGTGGAACTCATGCTTGAAGATGTGGAAAGGGCCACGAAGATGCGGCCTGATTCCGACCATACAGCCTGCCGCGTGGAAAGGGCTGACGCACGATGCCTTCCTGATCCAGATGGGACGTTTTCCGCAGTTATCACCTCACCGCCCTATCCAAATCGCCATGATTACACCAGGGTCTTCGGTGTTGAGCTTATGCTCGCGTTCCTGGACTGGGAAGGGACGCGTCAACTGCGATACCAGAGCTTCCATTCGCATCCGGAGGCGCACCCGGTTCGGCCTCGCATAAAGGGTTACAGCGTTCCAGAGGAACTTGCGCTCTTGCTGCGCAAGATCAGGCAAGGCCGGAGCGACCCTAGGGTGCTTGCGATGCTTGACGGTTATTTCCGTGACGTGTTCTTGTGTCTCCGCGAGTTGGCGCGGGTTTGCAGGCCAGGGGCGCGGATCGCTCTTGTAGTGGGAAACGCGCAGTACTATGGGGAGCCAGTCCCAGTGGACCAGCTCGTCGCTGGAATAGGTGAGCAGGCCGACCTTCTGTGCGAACGCATTCTCGTGGTGCGTTACCGAGGCAACAGTGCGCAGCAGATGGGAAGATACGGGCGCAATCCCTCGCGGGAGAGCGTCGTGGTTTTTCGTTCGCCCGGTCCGGGAAGCTCAAAGAATAAAGAAGTCTTACAGAATTGACGTGAAAGGCGGTGGCGCGGGTGGCTGGCTACGAGTCCGCGGAGGAACTTCAGAGGGTGGTGCAACACCTGGTAGAACTCATGAAAGCTGACGAGAGGGTTCTGAAGGCGAGCACAGGTTCGACTTTCACAGTGGGATTCGCCATCACGGACCTCGACGAGACCTTCCTCCTCACCTTCAAGGACGGCCAGATAGGCGGAGAGGTGGGCGCGGACATCACGCCCGCCCAGATCAAGCTCACGATGGATAGCGAGACCTTCGATGGCGTGTTCGGCGGCGAGGTGGACCCCATGGGCGCGGCGATGTCGGGTCAGATCACGTTCTCTGGAGACCTGGGCCTTGCCATGAACCTCCTTGGGGTGGTGGACGACCTGCGCAGGATCTACAAGGCTGCCAGGGCGCAGGCGGGGACCGCCTGAACGCATTCTCACTCGAGCGCTTAGTCGGAACGACCCGGGACCATGCATTCCGGCCTCGTGCGTCCACCAGGGGAGTGATGCCATGAGAATCCGGGACCTGCTGTCAGTGGCGGTTCGCAATTCGCGTCTGCGGCTTGTCGAGTCGTTCCTCATCGTGCTCGGCATAGCCCTGGGCGTCGCCGTCGTAGCGGCATTCGGCGGGCTCGTCGGAAGCGTGGGCGCGCAGGCCCGCGTGTTTGCCGAAAGCCCGGTGGCGTGGGAGATAACGGTGATTCCGCGGGAGGAGGACTACTCGGCGCTCTGGGATGGAAACAGCGGCCAGGTGCCTGCTGTGGCGGTAGGCCCCGCCGGCGCACGGCCTGTCCGCCTCACCATGCGCGACCTCGAGCGGTTCAGGAACGGTGTGACGTCCGCGAAATGCGTCTACACGTGCGAAAACATCGGCCTGCCGCTGCGGCCTGCGAACCCCTCTTCAGGCGACGGGCCGGGTGCGCAGGGGGAGACAACCGGGGCTCCGAAGAGTGACGGGGAAGACTCCAAGGCCGTCCGCATCAACCAGCTGGAGGAACAGGGATTCGTAGAACTCGTGGCCACGGTCCCCGATTACTTCCGGGCATACGGCCTGAAGCCGCGCGAAGGATCGTTCTTCGTTGACTCCGACGTCGCGTCCGGGACCAGAGTCATGGTCGTCGGGGATGAGCTGGCGAGGCGCCTCGCCGGCGACACATCCCCGTTGGGGCAAGAGTTGATAATGGGATCACCGGGCGGCGGCAGCGTGCAGGATGCACCGCGGTACACGGTGATAGGCGTGCTCGAGTCCCTTTCGCCTCCCTCCGACGGGGGGCGAGGCGGACGTTCGGCCCCCCCGGGACCGCTCACCCACCTCGATAGGCTTGGGTTCATACCGGTAACCTCCGCGCCGGGCTACAGCGGCGAAGATGAGCAGCTAAGCGAGATCCGAGTCATGCCGGCATCGGCGGACGCCGTGGCGACCACCATTGATGAGCTGAGGCGGTTTATCGAACGGGAGTACCAGGGTAGACTCACGATCCGGTCCGAGATCGACAACATGAGACGAGCCCTGCGCGAGATGCGCGGTATCGCAGTTGGTATCCTGGTTATCGCGTCAGCCGGGATCGTGATCGCCTCCATCAACATCCTCAACCTCATGATGGCCCGTGTCCTTCGGCGCACGAAGGCCATTGGGATATCCATTGCGCTCGGCGCAAGCCGCGGAGACGTGTTCGCGCAACTCCTTACCGAGTCGCTGGTCCTCGGGATCGTAGGAGGCGTCATAGGGATCGGCCTTGCGTACGTTGCAACGGGCCTCATTTCCAGGGTAACTCAGGGGCTGGCGGTCACTGTCGGCGCATGGGGCATCCTTGCGGGGACCGGAGCGTCGCTCGTCGCGAGCGTGGTGTTCGGGCTGTATCCGGCTCACCTGGCCGCCAGGACCGTTGCGGCGGACGCGCTGAGGGGGGATTAGGGCGATGCTCCCGATAATCCTCACATCCGCATATCACAACGTCAGGCGCCGCCCGTTCCGGGCAGCCCTCACGATCCTGCAGATCGGCATCGGGATCGCGTGCGTGGTGTCGGTCTTGAGCTACAGGATGAACATCTCGGCGCGGATAGACCGCATAATGCGCGAGGACGAGGATGTGGTCGTCGTTTCCGGGGGCACCGAGACGCGAAACGAGTACGGAGGCTGGACCCGCGAGACCTATGCGGTGTTCTCCGACCAGGACGTCGAGGAGGTCGCCTCCTCGCCCGACGTTGAAGCCGTGTCGCCATTCACGCCGCAGTGGATGATGATGGTCGAGGCTGCGGGGACTCGCTACCTCGTGAACGGCGGGGCATCGGTCGGGCCCGACTATGCCCGGGCCTACGGGCTCGAGATGGTCGAGGGCGCGTTCATCACCCGATCAGATGTAGAGAGCCGGTCGAATGTGGTCGTCGTATCGGAGAGTCTTGCGAAGATTCTATTCGGCAAGCCACCATACGCGGGAAAGACCATCGAGGTTGTGCCGAGGCAACCCGCGGTGTCACGTGAGACGGGGGGCGAGAGCCCTGCGCCTCCGATGGCCTACCGGGTGATCGGCGTGTTCCGAGAGAACCCGAACTGGGCCGAGACTATCTTGTTTTCGCCGTTCCGAAAGGTTGTGCCGCTACTGTGGCCAGCGACGGTGAACCCGTCCATGACAATGGGCTTTTCCTTCTCCAGTGCCAGGTCGCCCGGGGGAAACACGTACCCTTACAGGACCCTGGTGATCAAGGCGAAGGCCGGCCGGGGCGCAGCAGTCAGAGAGTATGTGAGGGCCATGGTATCCGGCCGCAGCAGGCCGGGGAAGCCGTGGGCGGGGGCGGCCCAGCTCGGCGATGGCGATGGCGATGTCGCCCCGGCGGGAGGGAAGTACGGCGACGATGCCTCCGCGGCGTCGGTCATCTTCGAGACGTCTGCGGATCGGGCGCGGATGTACGCTCGGTCCATGTTCGACCTTACATTGCTTCTCGGCGGCGCGGTCTTCATCGCCCTCGTAGTGAGCGCCATCGGCATACTCAGCATCATGATGGTCGGCGTGGTCGAGCGGTCCAGGGAGGTGGGCCTCCGGCGGGCGCTCGGGGCGTCGCGCGCGTCCATCGTCCTGCAGTTCACGTTCGACTCCGTAGCCCTGTCTCTCGTCGGAGGCGTCCTGGGCATCCTCGCATCCCTGTGGCTTTATCCGTTCCTGGACACCACAGTATTCACGAGGATCGGCCTCTTCGCAGGCGCCCGGGTGAGCGGGGGCCTGTCTCCCGTGGCGGCGCTCGCAGGCCTTGGCTTCGCTGCCGTGTTCGGAGCTGTGTTCGGGTTCGTGCCGGCGCTCCAGGCCGCAAGGGTCGAGCCGGCGGAGATCCTGAGAGAGCTGTGAGGAGCGAGCTATCAAGGTGGGAGGGCGAGCCATGGGACATGAACAGCAGCGGACCGACGCCGGTGCGAAGCGGTTCGAGCCCATAGTGAGGCGGCCGCCCGCGGCGCGTGGGGGACGGCTTCGGAGAGACGCGGGGCTTGTGGTGTTTGTCGTGGTCGTGCTCGGCGTGGTGGTGGCCGTGCCCGCATACTTCCTCATTCCCCGTGAGAGGCCTTACGTGCTCGCAAACTACACGTATGCTGAGGTCAGGCTCGGGGAATTCGAAGACGTGGTGGGCGCACCCGGCACGGTCGTGCCAGCTCACACCGTGGACGTCAGGGCAGGTTCCGGCGGCGTGGTTCAGGAGATCATGGTGGCGCCCGGGGAGCAGGTAAGCCTGGGCGCTCCCATCTGTCAGCTTCACTCCCCGGAGCTTGTGACGAGGCGCGAGGACGCTCGTCGCCAGGTGCTTTCGGCCGAGGACAGCCTTGCGAAGGCGCGCCTGGACGCGTCCCAGTCGGAGGAGCGTCTCGAGCGCGACCTCGCCGAGGCGACAAGGGCCCTTGCAGCGGCGCAGGCGAAGCTCGCGGATGCGCGGAAGCTCTACGAGGCGGGCGCGATCCCGAGGAAACAGGTGGACGATGCCCAGGCCGAGGCGGACCGCGCGCGGTCCCAGGTCGAGGCCAGGGAACAGGAGCTCTCCGCGGCGAAGTCGGTGGCCGCGCTCCAGATCGAGACTTGCACGCGGCAGCTCGAGGCGGCGCGGTCGAGCCTGAAAGCTATAGAGGACGCCATCGCCAGCCTCGTGCTGCGATCGCCCATCCAGGGGACGGTCCTCGACGTGCCCGTTGTGCTGGGTGCGACGGTGAGCCAGGGGACCGTAGTGGCTCAGGTGGCAGACCTGGGGCGTCTCGTGGTAAAGGCGAAGGTCAGCTCGTCCGACGTGCAGCACGTCACCGTCGGCCAGCGAGCCACGGTCAGCCTCGGCGGGGCAAGCGTCGGCGGGCGAGTGCAGTCCGTGGCGCCCAGGGCCGAGGAGAGCGGGCAGGGCACCACCGTGGAGGTCGTCATCGAACTCGACTCCCCGCCGAGGGACGTGCCGCCGAATAGCGCGGTGTACGCCGAGATCCAGGTGAAAGAGCGCTCTGGAGTGCCGTATCTTCCGCGCGGCGCGTTTCTGGCAAGTGGGCAGGAGATGTTCGTTTACGTGATTGAAGGAAACCGGGCATATCAACGGGACGTGCGGTTCGGCAGGGCGTACGGCAATGCCATCGAGGTCCTTGACGGGCTTTCCGTTGGCGAGAAGGTGATCACGTCCTCGTACGAGGAATTCAAGGACAGGCGCGACATCAGGGTACTGCCTGAGGGAGGGAGAGCGCAGTGAGCGAGCAGCGCGAGAACGGGGCTTTCATCCAGCTTCGCGACATCGCCAAGGTATATGCCATGGGCAAGGTGGATGTGGCGGCCCTGTCCGGGGTAACGCTTGATGTGGAGCGCGGAGAGTACGTGGCGGTGATGGGACCATCCGGCTCGGGCAAGACCACGCTCCTCAACGTACTGGGAGGGCTCGACGTGCCGACCTCAGGCAAGTACCTGCTCGAGTCGGTCGACATATCTAAACTGCCCGATAAGGAACTTGCGAGAATTCGTTGTCACCACTTCGGGTTCGTATTCCAGAGCTACAACCTCTTCCCCGAATTCAACGCTCTCGAGAACGTGATGGTGCCCATGATGTACGCGGGCGTCGGTGCGACTGAGCGGAGGAGGCGAGCGGCGGAATTGCTCGAGTCGCTTGGCATGGGTCCAAGGATGCGGCACTATCCGAGCCAGCTTTCCGGCGGCGAGCAGCAGCGGGTGGCCATCGCGAGGGCGCTTGCCAACGACCCCGACGTCATCCTGGCGGATGAGCCCACAGGCAACCTCGCGACGCAGCAGGGTAAGGAGATCCTTGGCATCTTCGACGATCTCAACGCACGGGGCGTCACGATCGTGATGGTGACGCATGACGAGGGCGTCGCGGCCCATGCGAAGAGGCTAGTGCTCCTTCGGGACGGACGGGTTGAGAGCGATGAGCGAGTACCGTAGGGAGCGAGTGTCGTAGGGAGCGAGTGGCGTAGTGCACATCTGCATCCGCCGGTCCGCTCGGTCGCGGCAAGTATTGGAGGCTTTGTGGGCGCCGCGTGGGGCCCGGCGGCCGGCGGCGGCAGCGTACGGACTACGTGAGGTGCTGGGGTGCTTTCAACTTACGGGAGGGGTTGCGGGTGACTCAAAGAGAAGAGCGCAACACCGGAAGCCAAGCAACTAGTGGAAAAGGAGGCAAGGATTAACGCCCCCTTCACTCAAGTCATGTGGATCAATCCGAAAGGCGTAAGAGAACATGGGGCAGAACCAGGGCTTCAGTATCCAGATCACGGACCTGAACCACGCGGGCGAAGGGGTTGGCAGGAAAGACGGACGCGTGGTGTTCGTGCCGTACGCGACGCCCGGCGATATCGCTGTAGTCAGGATCGTGGAGGAGCGGCGGGGGTTCGCAAGGGCAGAGCTCCTTTTGCTCGAGAGAGAGTCGCCCGACAGGGTGTTTCCGCCGTGCCCCGTGTACCTGCAGTGCGGCGGATGCCAGCTCCAGCACATCTCATACGACGCGCAGCTAGCCTACAAGAAGCGCCGGGTGGAGCAGGCGCTGCGGCGCATCGGCAAGCTCGAGGGTGTGCCTGTTGGAGATTGCCTTCCGGCCCCCCGGGTGTTTCACTATCGAAATAAGGCGAAATTCTCGTATTCCACCCGGCCAGCGACGAGAGGGCCTTCGGAGGTTTTCCAACGGTGGGCGCCGAACCACAGTTTTGGGGATGTATTTGACCCGCGCGCTGCGGGTGGGGCGGGCGATGTTTGCGGTGCCCAGGACGCGGGCGGCGCCCGGAACGTCCGCGCTGTACGGGATGCCCCAGTTGACCGGGATGACGGTGATGGCCGCAATGGCCTCAGTTGCCCAGACGCTGGCGCGGGCCGGAGAGGGTTCGTGTCAGGGTTCTATGGCCGCCGCACCCACGATGTGGTAGACTTCAACGAATGCCTGATCCAGAACCATACCAACAACAAGGTGTTCCAGGCGCTGAACGCCGTCGTGGCGGAGCGCCGTATCCCGGTGTACGGCGGTGGCGAGGGCCCCGACACCGTTCCCGACGGATCGCGCACCAGTGGCAGCGCTGCCGGTTCAAATGCCCCCCGCGAGGGTGCTCTCAGGCACCTTGTCGCCCGGTGCACCGGCAGTGGCGAACAGGCGCTGGCCTTGCTTGTGTCGTCTGGGGGGCCTCTTCCGGAAGCCGACGGCATCGCGCGGGACCTCATGGTCCGAACACCCGAGCTTGTTGGGGTAGTCGAAGAGGTGGAGGACGAAGAGGACGAAGAGGGCGGCGCGCCCATGCTACGCCCCGGGCGGAGAGCGCTGGGACCGGGCGGCAGGTCGGCGCCAGGGCAGGTGCCGTGCCGGGTTATAAGAGGCGCCGGGCTCCTCCGCGAGCGCATCCTGGGTCTCGAGTTCATCGTGTCTGCGAAGTCGTTCCTTCAGGTTAACTCCGAAGGCATGGAAGTCCTGTATCGTGAGGCCTTGCGCGCTGCTGACCTGTCGGGAGGCGAGGTGGTTCTCGACGCGTATTGCGGCATCGGTACCATCTCGCTGCTCCTCGCCCGCGAGTGCCGACACGTGTACGGCATCGAAGTGGCCAGCGCTGCGGTCGAAGATGCGAAGAAGAACGCCGAGCTGAATCACCTTGTAAACTGCACGTTCCTCGCGGGGAAGGTGGAAGACGTGCTTTCGGGAGAGGCCGGCCGGGCGCCGGGAGGCAGGAAAGCGGGGAACGGAGCACCCGGCGCCGGCGGCGACGGCCGCAGGGCGAGGAACCACGACAGGCGCGAGCTTCCCGACCAGGTGGATATCGTCGTGCTGGATCCCCCGAGGGCGGGTTGCGACGTCCGCGCCCTCCAGGCCATAACCTGCCTCCGACCAGCACGGATCGTGTATGTTTCCTGTAACCCCGAGACGCTCGCCCGCGACCTCGCGCTTCTTGCCGAGTCGGGTTTCCGGGTGACGCAGGTCCAGCCTGTAGATATGTTTCCGCAGACGGCACACGTCGAGTGCGTTGTGCGGCTTGATGGGGAACGCCGCTAGAATACAGGTGCGAGAATGGTTGGTGGGAGGCGAACAATCATGAGGGCGCCACATGGAGGGTCTGCCACCTGGCAGGTGCTGCCTGTTTCGCATCTTGCAAGGCATCCCGCGATCCCGGCGCTCAGGCAGGCGGGCGAAGTGGACGAGGCTGCAAGCTGCGGCGCAGCCCTGGTGTTTTTTCTCACGGGCACCATCTATGAGCTGCGCGACGTGGTCGCGAGGGCTGCAGCCGCAGGGCAGCAGGTGTTTTGCCATGTGGACCTGTTGCATGGAATCGGCAAGGACCCCGTGGGCATGAGGTGGCTCGCCAGGGAGATAGGGGTCAAAGGGATCCTGACGACAAGGAGTTCCCTCATAAAGGCTGCAAAGGACGAAGGCCTCGTGGCCGTGCAGCGCCTCTTCGTGCTGGACTCGGAGTCCCTGAAGACGGGGCTTTCTGTGGTCGCCTCGTCGCGGCCTGACGCCGTGGAGATTCTCCCTGCGCTCGTGCTCCCCAGCATTATCCACCGGCTGCCGGTCGATGAGATATCGCCTTTCATAGCCGGTGGGCTCGTCGAAACCGTACCTGAGCTAGAAGCCGTGCTCGCCACGGGCGCGCTGGGCGTCTCGACCAGCAAGAAGGAGTTGTGGGGCTACACCAAAGAAGGCACGTGAGGCTGCAGGAGTCTGCGGATTTCTGGTGAAGAGAAATATAGGAAGCGAGAATCTATCATAGTCGCGGCATTGGCTTCTAACGTTACGGCGCGGAGATAAGGAGAAGGCCGAACGGAAAGCGTTGTTTTCCGTTTTGGCGCTTCTCCTTTTATGTTTGGTACGTTTGGGAGCCATGTGCGAGTGACGCGTGGAAGTTCCGCCGTGCCTGAGTCTGTCGCGTGGCATAATTCCGTGGGTCACGCAAACCGGAAGGCCATCAGCCCTAGACTCACGCTTGCAGAGTGACGCGGGATGCGTGGATTGCTCCCGGGCTCAGGTGCGGTATGGCAAGCACCGGGCCGCCGGCTGCGGCGGCCCGGCGGGGCAGGTGCGGGCTGAGCGCATACTCATACTGGATGAGCAGGCCGTTACACGGGAAAAGCGAACCGGGCGGAGTGGACGGGAGATCATGAGAAAGTCCTATCTGCCAGGCCCGTTGCTCGTTCCTTCTTGCTCAACGTTCATTGCAACGGGGCTTGTTGCAGGCTGGACTTTTCTTTATGACACGACGGCACGCAAGACACGCATCACGGGGGGATGTGGGTTGCAGGGTACACGGTCCACGCAGTCAACGACCGTGAAAGCTGACGTAGCAATCATCGGAGCGGGGGTGGTGGGCGCCGCCATCGCAAGGGAACTCGCGCGATATGACCTGAGAGTGGTCCTCATCGAGCGCGAGGTGGAGGCGGCGTTCGGCACCAGCAAAGCCAATAGCGGTGTTGTGCACGCCGGCTTCCACTCTACCCCCGGAACCCTGAAAGCCTCGCTATGCGTTCACGGGAATGCCATGTTCGACGACATCGCGGCGGAGCTCTCCGTGCCTTTCAGGCGCAATGGGTGCCTCATGGTCGCGATGTCTCGCGACGAGGTCGGCGTGCTCCGCGAGCATTTCGAGCAGGGGCGGCGTAACGGCGTGCCCGGGCTTCGCCTTCTCGACGCGGATGAGGCCCGCAAGTTGGAGCCGGGGCTTGCGCCAGAGGTTGTAGCGGCGCTATATGCCCCGACGGGCGGGGTCGTGTGCCCGTACCAGCTCACGTTCGCTCTGGTCGAGAACGCCATCGCCAACGGCGTCACGTTCATGGCCGGCTCGCCGGTCACTTCGATTCACCTCCGGGACGGCCGGGTCATGGCGGTCGAGACGCCGGAAGCAATCATAGAGACCGCGTGGGTGGTGAATGCCGCGGGGCTCTTCGCGGACCGGATCGGGGCCATGGCGGGAGACGAGTCCTTCGAGATCCGGCCGAGGAAGGGCGAGGAGTACCTGCTGGACAAGCGCGTCGGGAGCCTGGTCCGGTCCACGGTATTCCCTGTGCCGACCCCCGTGTCCAAAGGTATCCTCGTGATCCCGACGGTGGATGGAAACATCATGGTCGGTCCCACCGCCGAGGACACCAGGGATCGCCTGGACCTTACGACAACGCGGGCGGGGTTCGAGGCGGTGTTCGCCGCTGCGCGGCGCATGGTGCCGTCGGTATCGCCACGCGATATCATAGCGTCTTTCGCCGGCCTGCGCGCTGCGTGCTCCGAGGACGACTTCATCATAAGGCCGTCCCGGGTGGCGAGGGGCTTGGTCCACGTGGCAGGGATAGAGTCGCCCGGCCTCACTGCGGCACCTGCCATCGCACGGATGGTCGCGGAGATCTTGCGGGAAGAAGGGCTCGAGATGCGGGCGCGGCGCGCGTTCAACCCTGTTCGCCCTGCTCCGGTGCGGTTCGCGCACCTCTCCCGGGCGCAACAGGCACGTCTTGTGGCATCCGAACCGGCGTTCGGGCGCATCGTATGCAGGTGCGAGACGGTTACGGAGGCCGAGGTGGTGGACGCGATCCGCAGGGGCGCGAGGACGGTGGACGGGGTCAAGCTCCGGACGCGCGCCGGCATGGGGAGGTGTCAGGGCGGTTTCTGTATGCCCAGGGTCATGAGGATCCTCTCGCGCGAGCTGGGAATCCCCGTCAAGCAGGTCACGAAGCGAGGCCCAGGCTCGGTGATCGCTCCATACCCGGCCAAGGCGTTGCTACGCGCGGGCCGGGCTGAGGTTGGTATTGAGGCTGAGGCTGAAGCTGAAGCTGAAGCTGAGGCTTGTAGCGCAAACGGGATTGGCGTCAGGGCCGCCATCAAGGCTGGGACGGGGAGTCCGGGCGGAGCGGGGCCCGGGGCCGACAGCAAGGTCGCACGCGGAACCCGAGTCCGGCGTGCAGATGGAATCGAGACCGGGTTCCAGGCCGCGCCGACAACAGGGAGGTAGGTTCGTTGGAATCAGCAGGAAAGCATGTGCGCGCTGACGTGGTGGTGATCGGCGGGGGCCCGGCAGGCCTCGCCGCGGCCGTGGCCGCGAAGCAGGCAGGGGCGGGACGGGTGCTCATCATCGAGCGCGATGTGCGCCTGGGCGGCATACTCCCGCAGTGCATACACACGGGATTCGGGGTGAGGTGGTTCGGCGAAGAACTCACCGGCCCCGAGTACGCCGGGCGGTTCGTCGAGCAGGCGAAATCCGCAGGCGTCGAGTTCATGCTCGAAACCATGGTCCTCGAGGTTACACCCGACCTCCGAGTGCTGGCAGTGTCGCCCCGTGACGGCCTGGTCGTGGTCGAGTGTGGCGCCATCGTGCTCGCCATGGGGTGCCGGGAACGTCCCCGCGGGGCGCTCGCTATCCCCGGCACGAGGCCGGCGGGGATCTTCACGGCCGGCACGGCCCAGCGCCTCGTGAACATCGAGGGCGTCTTGCCAGGGCGGCGGGCGGTCATCCTGGGGTCGGGCGACGTGGGCCTCATCATGGCGCGGAGGCTCACCCTCGAAGGGGTGAAGGTCGAGGCGGTTGTGGAGATCATGACTTACCCGGGTGGCCTTGCTCGGAACATACAGCAGTGCCTTCGCGACTTCGACATCCCGCTGTACCTCGGGCACACCGTCTCCAGGATCCACGGCCGCGACAGGCTGGAGGGAGTGAGCGTCGCCCCTGTTGATGATGCGTGGGTGCCTATCACTGAGAAGGAGTGGTTCATCCCGTGCGATACGCTGCTCCTCTCGGTCGGCCTCATTCCTGAAAACGAGCTTTCGGCGGCGTGTGGCATCGAGCTCGATCCTGCCACCGGGGGCCCCATCGTCACCGACGAGATGGAGACGAGCGTCCCCGGCATCTTCGCCTGCGGTAACGTGGTGCACGTTCATGACCTTGTGGACCACGTTACCGAGGACGGCATGGTGGCAGGCGCTGCGGCCGCAGCGAGGGCGGCAGGCCGCGCGGGTGCAGGTGCGGGCACGGGTGCGGTTGCAGGTGCAGGCGCAGGCGCAGGGGACGAGTCCCGCCGCACGCTAGGCGAGATTCGCCCGGGGCTGAACGTGCGATACGTGGTCCCTCAGCGCTTCGTGCAGGGCGGCGAGCGCAGCGGGGGCGGCAGGATACTCACCATATCTCTAAGGCCCAGCGAGCCTGCGGAAAACGTGGTCTTGGAGGTGTCGGCTGCCGGGAAGGTGCTGCGGCGCCAGAGGAAGGAGAAGGTCCGACCCAGCGAGATGCTGCAGGTGAACGTGGATAGGCTTGCGCTTCCGTCCGAGAGCGGTGTCGTGGTTACGGTATCCATAACAGAACGGAAGGTGTGATTCCACGTGAGCAAGGGCTCCAGTGAGTTCACGGTGACCTGTATTGCCTGCCCCGTAGGGTGTGAGGTCATGGTTTCAGGCGCCGACGAGGTAAGGGGCAACAAGTGCGACCGGGGCCACGAATACGCGCTCCTCGAGCGCCACGACCCAAGACGCGTCTTGACGTCCACTGTGCGCACAACGTGTCCTGATCATCCGCTCCTCCCTGTGAAGACGGACCGGCCGATTCCGAAGCGCTTCCTTCTTGAAGCCACGAAACTTCTGGCTGAGGAGTGCATCAGCCCGCCCGTGAAAGCCGGCGACGTGGTGGTGCGCGACATCCTGGGGACTGGCGCTTCTGTGGTGGCCACCGACGACCTCCTATAACAGGTATCTGCTCAGCCTCCGTTTTACCTCGGCGTGTTCGAGGAAACGGTCGGCATCGAGGTCCTTCAGTCCGGAATCGACCTTTAGCCTGAAGTACAGCTCGGCCATTATATCTTCAAGCGTGACTGTCTCAGGCATGGAGTTTATCAGCTCCAGGACCAGGTCCTTGGTAGACATCCACATCACCTCAAACCAATTATACCATGAGGCACGCATGGCGGCAGCTCATTATTCATTTAGGGTGCCCGGTTTTCGACGGACGGGCCCGCCTTCCTGAGGTGCCGCCGGTCTCGTGGTCCGCGGTGCCTGCAACAGCGACCCTTCTCACAGCGCGTCGGCTGCCAGGCGCGGTTCAACGACGATTGAGCACCCGGTCAATATACGCTACAATGCCCGTGCGACGATGTCAACCTCCGTCTCGCCGAGGGCGAGATACTTTGTCTTTTGCAAGGGGGAGTTCAGCGCCCGGAGCTTCCGGGACCTAGGCCGTTACCGTTGGTCTGGCCGTCGTGCTCTTTGGGGCGGGCTGCGGCAGGTTCAAGGCGGCTGACCTGCCTTGACAACCCTGCGAACGTATCTTCACAGCGCCTTCTCGATATAACCGCCCAGATAGTCGCGCACGTCACTATTGACATCCCCTGCGGCGCACGGTAAGCTGGTTGCAAACCATACAGGGGGCGGCGGCAATGGTCAGCGCAATGATCGAACTATCAGGTCACATCATTGACTCCCGGATCCTCCCCAGGGTGATGGACGCCATCATGGACCTGGGCGGAGACTTCCACATCGAGGAGATCAGGGTCGGTAGAACCAAGCTGGACACGAGCTACGCGAGGATCGAGATCAAGGCACCGACGCCGCAGGTGCTGGAAGCCATCGTCGAAGAGGTACAGGGCCTCGGTGCGACCGTTGTCGACCAGGAGGAAGTGACTCTGGAAGCGGCCGAGCAGGACGGCGTCTTCCCCGAGGGTTTCTACTCCACTACGAACCTGGACACATTCGTGCGAGTGGCAGGGTCGTGGATCCCTGTGCGCGACATCGAGATGGACTGCGGCATCGTGGTTGACAGGTCATGCACGCCTCCGACGGCGCGATGCGTGCCGATCCACCGCATCAAAAAAGACGACCTGGTGGTGACCGGACGAGCGGGGGTCAGGGTCGTTCCGCTGGAGAGGCCGAGGCACCGCGAGGTGTTCAGCTTCATGGGAAGCCCGGTGTCGAGCGAGAGGCCCAAAGCCCTCGTCGTCGAGGAGATCGCCCGGACCATGAGGGACGTCAGGGCGCGCGGCAAGAAGATCCTTGCTGTGGCCGGCCCGGCCGTCATCCACACGGGGGCAGGCAAGCACCTCTGCGCGCTCATCGAGGCGGGGTATGTGAACGTGTTGTTCGCGGGCAACGCCGTGGCGGTCCACGATGTCGAGTCGGCGCTGTACGGCACGTCTCTGGGCGTTTACCTTGAGAATGGCGCGGCGGCTTCTGAGGGCCACGCGCACCACCTGCGCGCCATCAACACCATACGCAGGCTGGGCGGGCTTCGCGCCGCTGTGGAGGCGGGGGTGCTCAAGAAGGGCGTCATGCATGCTTGCATCACGCACGGTGTGGACTATGTGCTTGCGGGCTCCATCCGCGACGACGGCCCTCTCCCTGACGTCATCACCGACACGGTGAAGGCCCAGGACGAGATGCGCCTGAAGATCAAGGACGTCGAGCTTGCACTCATGTTGGCCACGATGCTCCATTCCATTGCCACCGGGAATCTGCTTCCGAGCCGGGTCAGGACCGTGTGCGTGGACATCAATCCTGCCACCGTAACCAAGCTGGCAGACAGGGGAAGCTTGCAGGCCGTCGGCATCGTGAGCGACGTGGAGTGGTTCCTCAAAGAGCTGGTTGGACGGCTTGTGGGCTGAAGGCATCCTGGCTGAGCGTCGTCTGCTGGGAGCACGTGTTTCGGGCAACGTGGGAGGCGTTGGACGTCCACGTTCGCGGTCACGCCCACTTTTGCGCTCGCAGCCATACCCGGCCATGTCCGCGCCCGTGTTCGCCCTCGCGTCCGTGCTTACGCCTGTATTCATATCTGCTACTCATATCTGCGTCCACGGCCACAGGCATGGCTGTGCCAGCAGCCGCGGCCGCGACTGGGCGCACGTCTATGTTCACGTGCTCGCGCGAGATCGGCTCTGTTCGCGTGCGCATGTGCATGAACATACACTCTGCGTTAACATACACCTCGTGTTCTGCCCGCGGCCGCAGTTGAATGCAGCTGTCGACCTCGTGCGGACCGCCGTGCGCGGAACTGCGACGATAGGACCTCCCGGCCCAAGGAGGTCTACGTTCCTCGGCTGCCATCTGCTGCAATCCGCGGTTGACACGCGGTTGACAGGCGAGGAAGCATCCAATATACTGAGAAAAAACACATGGTCGGCAAGCCAGAGAATGGAGGGGTCACCTCATCTCCCCACAGGAGGTGAGGTAGAGGCGCGGCGCGCCATGAGTAGGCATTCGGAGAAGGGCATCTCTGAAGGATGCCGAAAGGGGCCGCCGCCGAAGTCCCGCGCCCGGCCAGGGGCACGGGGCTGGGCCTGCACCTAAGAGGTGCAGGACTGTCACCGGACGCCTTTCCCTTGAGCGCCCGGTGGAGCGCTATCTCACAGGGGGGAAGGTGCTTCTTTTTTGCCAAAATCGGTTGAGTCCCGAGGAGGAGGGGCGCTACAAAGTGGCATACGAGGCAGTAGCACATGGTGCGTGGCAGCCAGAGAAGGACGAGAGACGCAGAGCAGACTCTGGGACACCGAGCGACTTTCTTGCAGGAGATGTGGTAGCGCTCGCGGGAGTGCACGCGGCCCACTACAACCTAACCGTCCCCAGGCTCATTGAGGTTGCCGTCGCGCGCGGAGAGGGTGTGCTCACGAGCATGGGCGCGTTCAACGTGGTGGGCGGCAGGTACACGGGCCGATCCCCGGACGACAGATTCATCGTGGACGAGCCCGGCATACGGGAGGAGATATGGTGGGGCCCGGTGAACAGGCCATTTTCACAGGCTGCCTTCGACAGGCTCTACTATCGCGTCGCAAGGTACTTGAAGGATAGGGAGATCTTCGTGTTTGACGGGTTTGCCGGCGCCGACCCTGAGTACCGGCTGCCAATCCGCGTGGTCACAGAGCTTGCCTGGCAAAACGCTTTCGCACAGCAGGTATT
The DNA here is from genome assembly GCA_012516125.1 of Bacillota bacterium. GTDB lineage: Bacteria > Bacillota > SHA-98 > UBA4971 > UBA4971 > UBA6256. Next base: position 53,324 of record JAAYXB010000091.1, read on the forward strand.
TCTCCATGCGACCCCAGATGAGCTTCGCACGCACGAGCCCGAGTTCACGGTGATCTCTGCTCCGGGGTTCAAGGCCTCACCCGAGCGGGACGGGACGAGGTCTGAAGCGTTCATTCTCATAAGTTTTGCGCGCAGGCTCATCCTCATCGGCGGGACCTACTATGCCGGTGAGATAAAGAAGTCGGTCTTCAGCGTGATGAACTTCCTCCTACCCAGCCGCGGTGTCTTTCCAATGCACTGCTCCGCCAACATCGGCCCAACAGGCGATGTCGCGCTCTTCTTCGGCCTCTCCGGCACAGGTAAGACAACGCTTTCTGCGGATCCGGCCCGTCGCCTTATCGGCGACGACGAACACGGCTGGTCCGCGAGGGGCGTTTTCAACATCGAGGGCGGATGCTATGCCAAATGCATCAGGCTTTCGCCGGAGAGCGAGCCACTCATCTATCAGGCCATCCGCTTTGGGACGGTTCTCGAGAATGTGGTTGTGGACCCGGATAGCCGAGAGCCGGACTTCGACAGCGACGCGCTAACCGAGAACACCAGGGCGGGCTTTCCCGTAAGCTTCATCCCAGGCGCGGTGACATGCGGCCTTGGTGGCCATCCCAGCGTGATCATCTTCCTTACGGCCGATGCGTTCGGAGTGCTGCCCCCGGTCGCCAGGCTGACGAAAGAGCAAGCTATGTACCATTTCCTGTCGGGCTACACGAGCAAGCTGGCAGGGACAGAGCGTGCCGTCACCACCCCCCAGGCCACGTTCTCGACGTGCTTCGCCGCCCCGTTCCTGCCGCGCCCGCCGGTGGTGTATTCGCGGCTATTGGGGCAGAAGATCGAGGCCCACGATGTGCCTGTGTATCTTGTCAACACTGGCTGGATCGGAGGGCCTTACGGTGTCGGCAGCCGGATCAGGATCCGCGACACGCGAGCGATCGTGTCCGCCGTGCTTAGCGGCAAACTCAACGACATTCCTGCCCTTCGGGACCCGGTTTTCGGTTTTATGGTCCCCGAGGCATGTCCGGGGGTGCCGTCCGAGATCATGAAGCCCCGCGCCACCTGGGCTGACCCGCGCGCCTACGACGAGCAGGCCGCGGCTCTCGCCCGAAGGTTCGTCGAGAACTTCGCGCGCTTCGATGACGTACCCGACGCCGTCAGGGCCGCTGGGCCCAAGCTCCCGCAGGCAGGCGCGGCTATCGGGGGCTAAGTGAGGCCGGGAGGGTTTTTGCACCCTCACTTGGCCTGCTGCCGGTTGACCTCGGGAGTCCCTGGAGGCCCCGCTCGGGAGTCCCTGCTGGCCCTGGAGTGTCGCGACTGCGGAAGGAGCCTGAGTGATGTTATCGAAACATACTGGTGCGGCCGTGCGAATATGGTGAGAAGGGGCGCACGGCCCTCCGTCTGCTCGTGGTCGCAGGGAAGGCGCACGCGGGGCCGGGTAAGCGGCAGGGGGTGGAGACGCGGTGAGAAAGAAGGTTGTAGTCCTCGGCGTCGTCGGGCTGGCCATCGTTTCCGTGGTCGTGCTCCTTCACATGGGGCCGCCTTCCGACGAGGGGTTCGCCGCACGCGGTCGCCTGGGCCCGCCTGGCAACAGAATCGCGGTGGCCTATCTCCAGGGGCCCATCGCCGAGGGGCGTCCGTCCATGTCGACCGCAGGGACCATAACTCCCAGGCTGGTGGCCAGGTACCTGGGGAAGCTGGAGGCTGATCCCTCAGTGAAAGCGGTTGTCCTCAGGATAGACAGCCCCGGCGGTTCGGTGGCCGCGTCCCAGGCCATAGCCGGAATGATCGAGGAGTTCTCCAAGCCGGTTGTCGTGTCCATGGGCGACATCGCGGCCTCTGGCGGCTATTACATATCGGCCCCTGCCGACCGCATCCTTGCGATGCCGGGCACTATGACCGGCTCCATCGGAGTCATCATGAGCATTATGGACCTCCACGGACTCTACGACAAACTGGGCATCAAGGATCAGGTCATAAAGTCCGGCCGGCACAAGGACATGTACCAGCGCACCCTTACTCCAGAGGAGCGCGAGCTGGTTCAGAGGTTATCAGACGCCGCGTACGAGCAGTTCGTGACGTACGTCGCCGCCCACCGGGGCTTGACTGTCGAGAGAGTGCGGGAGCTTGCCACCGGGGAGCTGTTCCTGGGGAGCCAGGCGCTGGAGCTTGGGCTTGTCGATGCCGTGGGTGACCTCGACGACGCGGTGGCCGCCGCCGCGGAGCTTGCGGGCGTGGAATCGCCGGTCGTGTACGAAGTGCCGTCGCCCATTTTCTTTGTTGACCTCTGGGACCTCCTCGGCGAGGTACGAGCTTTCGTGAAGAGCCTGACCCTCAGCCCGGAGGAGCGCCTCTTCTTGCGGCTACGCGAGGAGCCCACCCCGGAGCTGCGTTACTAAGTGGGAGTGTATGAGTGCTCGCAACCCTTGAGAGGGGTTGCCGGTGATTGCACGAGAGGAGGATGGGTATGTCGGAGGGGGTCTTCGACTGGCTGTACGGGGTCATAGTCGGCCCGTCTGCGGCTCTTCGCGCTGTGGCTGAGAGGAAGCCGGTAGGGTGGGCGCTCGGTGTGATCATCGGGATAGCGGCGCTTTCGTCCACGGCCGGTCTGTCACAGGCGAGCTTCGATGCCCTTGGGCGGGTTCGGCTGGAGGCGGTCCTACGCGCGTTGCTCTCCGGAGGGGTCATCCTCTCGGTTATCGGTTACGTCATAGGCACAGGGATCCTGCACCTGGCGGCACTTGTCTTCGGCGGCAAGGGAACCTTCGCAGGGCTCTTTTCAGCGATCGGGTTCGCGCAGTTCCCGATGATACTGTCCTTTCCCCTCATGGTGCTCGGACGGGTTGGCGGGCCGGCGGTGATGGGCCTCACCATCGTGGCATCGGTGGGACTCGCGCTATGGGTTGTCGCCCTCAGCGTGATTGCTCTTAGGGAAGCGCACGCGATGCCAACCGGGGCGGCCATCGGGACATACGTCGCCGCTGCGCTCGTCCCTATTGCCCTCATCGTGGGCATCGTTCTCATAGTGGCGCTCGTTGCTGCCGCCGCGGGGGCGGCCTCCGGCCTGTTTTTCTAGCCGTTTTCCCAGTGCTACTCTGTTGCGTGCGGATCTCATGCCGTTGCCGTCGGTTGAGCTCGCAGTTGACGTAGGTCATCAACGTCACGCATGGTAAGTGGGGGTGCAAAAGTGCTCCCGACTTTTGGGAGGGGTTGCCGGTGATTGCACGAGGGGTGTCAAAATCCGGCTGCCTAGCCGGACGGGCCGGATTTTGGCGAAGCGCGCCCCGCTTGGGGCGCCGTCCCCGAGTGCAACACCGGCAACCCGGCA